>JBMORI010000001.1:0-33155 GCA_049322415.1 Thermodesulfobacteriota bacterium
GCGGCCAGGAAACGCGCCCTGGTCAGGACGCCGCGCTCCGTTTTGGGGCATCACCTGACACGGCGTCCGCCATGCGGCGCAGCGTGGCCCAAACCATCCCCGGGAACATGTGCTCGCGCCGGGGCCACTGTACAAGGCTCCCGCTTAGTTCCGGTCCGGGAGGCCGGGCCCGGCTCAGGTTTCGCAGGTGTCCGCGCAGTAGTTCATGATGAACTGGCCGATCTGGTGGGAGAGGTGGACGCACTCCCGGCCTTCCAGGCAACCCGAGGCGTCCGCCGTCTCCAGAAAGGTGGAGAGGACGTGGCCGCCTTTGGACAACGTGACCACCCAGGCCTTTTTTTCCTTGTCCTCATTAATCTGCATGGCTAGGCCGTGCTTCGATATTTCGGGATAAAATTGTCTGATCTTGGCTTCCAGGGCGGAAATGTCGATGGTCATGGCGGCCTCCTATCCTGGCTAGAGATGCCGCCAGCTTAGCATGCCGCAGGGAATGCGGCAATCCGGCCAGGAAAAAAGTAGGGATTCAACGGACGGCGCCGGCCCGCTTGAACGCGTCCTGTGCCTTGCGCTGCGTGCTGGCGAGTATCCTGTCCATCAGGTTGGGATTTCGCATGAAGGCCGTGAAGCAGCCAAGCCCTATGTCCGCCACCTCGGGCGGCGTGGCGAGGTCGTAATTGAAAGCCCACCCGGACGCCTTGTAGGTGTCCTGAAGAATGCGGCGTTTGAGCCCTCCGTAGAATTCCAGGGGGACGCGTATGTTCGGGGCGAGCGCTCCTGACCCGGTGCTCATGGCCTCCTGGGGCTTCACCCCGGCGAAAAACGCCAGCGCCCTTTTCGCCGCCTCGCCGCCAGCACCCTTGGTCAAGACGAGCACGTCGATGGGGCCAAGAGCGATATGGGGGACGGACGGATCAACCACTGGGAACGAGAAGAAGTCGAAATCCGATTCCGCCTTCCACTGAAGCTGCCCCTCGTAGTGCCCGATGATCCATGTGCCCATGAGGGTCATGGCCGCCCGGCCTTCCCGGACGAGCCCCGCCGCTCCGGCCCAATCCAGGTTCTGCGAGGAGGGGTTGAAATAGGCCTTGTGGATCAGGTCCCGCCACATGGCGAAGGCCCTGACCACCTCGGGGTCCTCGTAGGAAGCCTGTCCGGACATGAGCCTGGACCGGTACTCGGGACCAGCCGTGCGCAGCAAGATGTAGTCGAACCAGAATTGGGCGGGCCAGCGCTCCTTGGAGCCCAGCGCCAGTGGGACCACTCCGGCCTTGGAGAGCGCGGAGCAGACGCTCTGGAACTCGTCCCAGGTGCGGGGGACCGCGAGCCCGAGGTTCGCGAAAACCCTTTTGTTGTAGAAGAAGGCCACGTAATGCTGGGTGACGGGTATGGCGTATTTGAGTCCGCCGTAAGTGCACGCTGCCGCGATGCCCGGCGTGAAGAGGCCGTCCAGGCCGTTGTCTCGCCAGACGTCCTCGATGTTCTCGAGCTTGCCGGCATCAACGAGCGCCCCCACGCGGGCTCCGGCCCAGTAGGAGAATATGTCCGGAGCGCCGCCGCCCGCGAGCAACGCCAGTATCGCGCCCTTGAAGGACTCGTGCTCCATGCCCTTCACGCTCACGGGAATCTGGGGATTGCTTCTGTTGTAGGACTGCGCCAGGTTGTCGATGCCGCCGCTGAGCGAGCCGGTCCAGTAGTGCAGGAACTGGATGGAGGTTCCGTCTCCGGACGCGGCGAATCCGGAAGGAACAAAAGCAAAGGCCAACAGCAAAGAGGCCATGGCCACCGGAAAAAGGGCCCTGGCACCCCCTTTTGAGACCCGCCTGGCTGGACTGGTCAACGTAACCTCGCTGGTGGGAGCGGCGTCACCCCTCGCCCGGGAAATCCGCTGCGTGTTTCAAGCAGGCAGCCGCTCGGCCCGACAATTACCATAAGTAAACGCGAATGCAAGGCCCCGGCACGCAATTTGCGTAAGTATAGGCCTCCGGCAAAGAGAGCGTCATTCTTGCCGTTGCCTTTTCCCCAGCTATTCCCTATTATATTTTTGACTGCGCAAAAGTGAACCTGTTCGAGTCCGCATCAGGGGTGCCCAGCCAGAAGCATGTTCAAAGCCAGACCCTCCACTCCCGCAACGATAAATTTCATCCTTATCGTCGTCATCACCGCCATCCTGGCAGCGTTCGGCGTTGTCGACTATATGAGGCAACGCGACAAGTATTACAGCGACCTCAACAGGGAACTTTCCTCCCTCACGGAGCAGCTGAGCTCCAGCCTCGCCCTGCCCCTGTGGAACTTTCAGGACGACCAGGCCGTCAAGATCATTGAGAACGCGCTTGCCAACAAATCCATCGTCGGAGTCATCGCCCGCGACACCATAACCCAGCGCGTGGTGGCCGCGAGGGTGAGGCTCTCCGACGGAAGCGTCCACGCGGCAGACGAGCCGCCAACCCTGGAGGACCTCCTCTACAAGTCCGCCCGCATCACTTTCAACAGCCGCGACATAGGCGAGGTGCAGGTCTGGGGCACCACCGCCCACGTGCGCGAAGCCATGCAACGGACCCTCTACAGGCTCGCCGCGGGCATCGCCATCATCAACGCGGCCTTGGTGGCGCTGCTCTCGCTGGTGCTGAGCCGCGCCTTGGTCAGGCCCCTGAAGGCCGTGGAGACCTACGCTCTCGCGGTGCGGTCCGCCGAAGACGCCGTGGTAAAAGCGCCACACGGCTTCTTCCTCAGGGAGATGGAGAACCTGCGGGACTCCATCGTCATCATGGTGGACAAGCTCAAGGAGCGCTACCGGCAACTGCAGCAGTCCCAGGCCGGCCTGGCCGAGGCGGAAGCGAGATACCGCAATCTCTACGAAAACGCCCTTGCCGGCATTTACCGGTGCTCCGCCGACGGCACGTTCCTCTCCGCGAACTCGGCCATGGCGCGCATACTCGGGTACCCTTCGCCGTTGGAGCTCTTGGATTCGGTGAAGAGCATCGACAGCCAGGTGTTCATGGGAAGCCCCGCCTTCTCGGGGTTGATGCAACGGGTGAAAAGCACCGGCGACGCGGCCACGATGACGCTCAACTTCAAGCGCGCCGGCGGGGAGGAGCGCATAGGCTCGCTCCACGCCAGGGCCGCCTTCGGGGATGACGGCGAAATCCTCTATTTCGACGGAATGCTGGAGGACGTCACGGAACGCGTCATGGCGGAAGAACGCGTCCGGGAGGCGCACGCGTTCGTGCAGAACATTCTTGATTCCATGCCTTCCATCATGATCGGAATCGACGGAGGATTCAAGGTCACTCATGTGAACAAGCCAGCCGAAGCCGCCATGGGCCTCACGCATGACCAGGTCATCGGGAAGGAGCTCGTCCATGTGTTGCCGAGGTTGTCCGTCTGCATGGAGGCCATAGGGCAGGTCCTGGAGGGCAAGCGGCCCGATGTCCTGACCAACAGGCCATTCCTCCATGACGGGCTGCCCCGCCAGGAGAACATACTGGTCTTCCCGGTGGTCCAAAACGGCATCCCCGGCGCGGTCATCCGCGTCGATGACGTCACGGACCAGGCGCGCATGGAGGAGCTCATCATCCAGACGGAGAAGATGATGTCCCTGGGAGGCCTGGCAGCGGGCATGGCTCACGAGATCAACAACCCTCTGGCGGGCATTCTCCAGGGGGTGCAGAACATCAGCCGGCGCATATCGCCCGCCCTTCCCGCCAACCAGAAGGCGGCCCAGGAGGCCGGCTGCAGCCTCGAATCCATAAACGCCTATCTGGAACGCAGGGAGATCGTGGATTTCCTGCAGGGCATCCGCGATTCGGGCCAACGGGCCGCCAAGATCGTCAGCAACATGCTGAGCTTCACCCGCAAGGCGTCGGCTCAGGCGGTGAGCGTCAGGCTGGACGAACTTCTGGACCGCAGCCTGGAGCTGGCCTCCACCGACTACGACCTAAAAAAGAAGTATGACTTCAAGATGATAGAGATAGTTCGCGAATACCAGCCGGACATGCCTCCCGTATCCTGCTACCCCATGGAGATCGAGCAGGTGATCATCAACCTGCTGCGAAACGCGGCGCAGGCCATGGCCTCACGGCCTGGGATCGACCCGCCTCCGCGCATATCCTTGCGCCTTAGCGAGAAGGACGGCATGGCCGTCATCGAGGTGGAGGACAACGGCCCCGGCATCGAGGAGAGCGTCCGCACGCGTGTGTTCGACCCCTTCTACACCACCAAGATGCCGGGCGAGGGCACGGGGCTTGGCCTCTCGGTTTCCTACTTCATCATAGCGCGCAACCACGGCGGCACCATCCACGTGGAATGCGAGCCGGGCAAGGGCGCCAAGTTCGTCATCCGTCTGCCCATGCGCGCCGCGCCCGGGCAGGCGCGGCAGGAGGAATCCCGTGGGTAAGGCCATCGCCCTGCTGGCCCTGGCGGTCATCCTCCCGCTCACGCTGGCGGCCCCGGCCGTGCCCTGGCGAGGTTTCACCGTGCTCACCGAGGAGTTCCCTCCATACAATTTCACCCAGGACGGCGCGGTTCGCGGCATCTCGACGGACGTTCTGGTCAAGACCCTGCTGGCAGCGGGTTTCCCCGCGGAGGCGGAACAGTTCCAGGTCCTCCCCTGGGCCCGGGCCTACAACCAGACGCTCCACAATCCAGGCACGCTGCTGTATTCCGTGACGCGGACCCCGGAGAGGGAGGCCCTGTTCAAGTGGGTGGGGCCCATCGCCCCCAACAGGAACGTGCTCATCGCCAGGAAAGACAGGAAGCTCGTCCTCAAGAGTCTGAAGGACGCGCACCGGCTGAAGGCCGGGGCCATCAGGGACGACGCGGGCGAGCAAATCCTGCTGGCCAGGGGCTTTCCCGCCGGACAGATCGACCTCGCTTCGGACGCTCGCTCCAACCTTCTCAAGCTGGACAGCGGACGCATCGATCTGTTCGCCTATCCCGAGACGGTGTTCAAATGGGTGGCCCGCCAGGAGGGGAGAAACTGCGACGACTACGAGACGGTGTTCGTCCTCCACGACGGATACGTCTATTTCGCGCTCAACAAGGAGACCCCCGGCGAAATTGTGCACAGGCTCCAGAAGGCCCTCGACGGGCTGAAGGAATCGGGCGAGGTCCAGGCCGTCATCGACCGCTACGTCAATTGACCGGGCAACCGCCGCACCTGCAGCACAATCAAGGCGCCCTGCCGGCCCGGGGATCATGCACCCAAACAATGAAGCCCCCGCTTCGGGCTCGTTTCGTGGAACGCGCCCGAAGCGGGGTTTTTTTCGCGGCCCTGCTCCCGGGAGGGGAGCTTATTCGAATATCTGCCTGAGCTTGGTCAGGGTGAAATCCTTGAGCGAGATGCCCTCGTTAACCGCCGCCGCCAGCTTCAGGGGGCTTGCGTACCGGTTGTCGCGCCAGCAGAACGTGATCGCCAGTTCCGTTGGAGAGCGTTCGGCCACCGAAGTCACAAGCGGGCGTATGTCCATGGTCCTGGCCCCGCGCTTGGTCACTGAAAACCAGGGGAACGTTTCTGACGCCATGAAATCCCGCCACTGGGCCACGCGCCGCGCGGCCTCGTCCCCGGGCAGCAGGTAGGTCAGCAGGAACTCCTCGCTCACGGGCTGGGGGATCTTCTTGCCGGGTCCGAGACCGTCCACGCGGGTGACGCGCAGACCCTCGGGCAGGGCGGCGTCCAGCCGGGACGCGATGGCGTCCAGGGGCGCGGCCTCCCGCAGGAACAGCCCGAACCACTCCTCGCGGCTCTCCACGCCCACGGGCAATGCCCAGCCGAAGGAGATAAGCGGCATGGGGTGGAACCCGGCCGAGAAAGACGGCTTGAGGCCTGAACGCCTGAGCGCGCGCTCCAGCACGTTGGCCAGCTCCAGCTGGCTCAGGCAGGCTGCCGGTCCGGTCTTCTCGAACCACACCCGGTAGTGCCCGTCCCGGCGGGTCATCTCCTCGCGGGCCTTGGGAGGCGCGTTCAGCTCCACCTCCGGCGCGTTCTCCCGAAGCGACGCCACCCACTCCGGCTCGGGGAGGTTCACTCGCGGCTTCACGCCCGGAACGTGAATCTCGGGCTCCTCGCACATCTCCGAGCAGGCCCCGCAGCGCGCGCAGGCCCCGTAGCGGCAGTCGGGGGTGGCTTTGCCTTCCAGCGCCCTCTCCCGCTCCCTGAGCAGGAAACTCTTTGAGACGCCGCTGGCCAAGCGGTCCCAAGGCAGGGGCGCGTCAAGCGGCCGGGCGTCCAGGTAGGGATGCGGGTCGATGGCGCAGTCCTCGAAGGCCTGCTCCCAGGGGGCCAGGTCCAGCATGTCCACCCAGCTGGCGAACAGCGCGCCGAGCTCGTAGGCGCGCTCCACAACCGGGGCCAGCGCCCTGTCCCCGCGCGAGAACACGCCCTCCAGCCAGCTCATGCGCGGCTCGTGCCACTTTATGGAGATTTTCTTGTACGGCGCGAGCCTGCCCTTGATCACGTCCAGCCTGCGCAGCGTCTCCTCGCGTCCGATCTGCGCCTCCCACTGGAAAGGCGTGTGCGGCTTGGGCACGAAGGTGGAGACGGACACGGTGACCCCAAGGCGCTTCATCCCCCTGGGGGCGCACTGGAGCACCTTCACGGCAAGGTCCGCGATGGCCTCCAGGTCCTCGTCGGTCTCGGTGGGCAGGCCCATCATGAAGTAGAGCTTGATGGACTGCCAGCCGGACTCGAAGAGCCTCGCGGCGTGGGCCAGGATGTCCTCTTCGGTGATGCCCTTGTTGATCACGGCCCGAAGCCTCGCGCTTCCGGCCTCGGGGGCCACGGTGGCCCCGGTGCGCCGGAGCTTGGCCATGAGCGAGAGCATGCGCGGGGTGAGCGTCCCGGCCCGGAGCGACGGCAGGCTGATGGCCACCTGGTCCTTCAGGCAGCGGGCCGCCGACTGCTCGAACAGGCTCTCCAGGGCCGAGAAGTCGCCGGTGGAGAGCGACAGGAACGAGAGTTCCTCGTAGCCGGAAAGGTTCAGCCCGGCCCCGGCCAGTTCGCCGAGCCTGGGGAGGCTCCGCTCGCGCACGGGCCGGTAGATCATGCCCGCCTGGCAGAAGCGGCAGCCGCGCGTGCAGCCGCGCGCGATCTCCAGGCTCATGCGGTCGTGCACGGCCTGGCCGCAGGAGACCGGGGGCAGCACCGGGAAGGGGGCGTCGTCCAGGTCGGCCACGAGGGCCTTCTCCACCCGCTCATAACCGGGAACAAGCGGACTGCCGCCCTCGAAGAACGACGGCACGTACACGCCCTGGATGTCCCCAAGGATCATGAGCTGCTCGCGCCGGGAGACCCCTTTGCCCTTCATCGCCTCCAGGGCCTCGAGGATGCGCGGCAGGGCCTCCTCGCCGTCGCCAAGCACCATGATGTCGATAAACGGGGCCACGGGCTCGGCGTTGAAGGTGCAGCCGCCACCGGCCATGACGATCGGATGCGAAGCGTCGCGGTCCGCCGCGCGGAGCGGAATGCCCGCGAGGTCCAGCATGAAGAGGATGTTGGTGTAGCAGAGCTCGTGGGTCAGGTGGAACGCCACTGCGTCCAGCTTCGAAAGCGGCGTGTCGGACTCCAGCGTGCAAAGCAACGCGGAATGCTCGCGCATGATGTCCGCCGCCTCCCTGGAAGGGGCGTAGACCCGCTCGGCCCAGAACCGCTCCACGCGGTTCACGGACTCGTAGAGGATCTTCTGGCCCAGGTAGCTCATGCCCACCTCGTACATGTCGGGGAAGGCCAGGGCGACGCGGACGGCGACGCTCGAAGGGTCCTTGCGGACCGCGCCCCATTCGGCGCCCGCGTAGTGGCTGGGCCTGGGCAGAAGGCGGAGGATTTCACGCATGGCTTGTGGATTGGCTGAGAGCCGGGTTGTCGGTTTCAGGCGCGCGGCGACCGGTGGTGAACCGGATCCCCGGCCTCCGGGTCTTGCGCGTTTTCCAGGGGAGGACCTGGATCGCATTCTCGAAAGACAAGAATACGACATTCATGGATAAGACAATCGGTTCATGTCATTATCCATGAAAAAACCATCTCATTTCCTGGACGCAACGCGACCGGACCGCCAGGATTCCGGGAAGGCCGCTTCGCTCCGCCGCCCTGTCAAAGCGCCGGAAACGGCACCGGCCATGAAAACCTTGCGCGTTTCCATGGCCGGTCGCTGTCCGGAAAAAGCGGGGCTACTTCAGGATCAGCCCGGAACCGCCCTTGCCGCCGGCGGGGGCCATGCGGTTCAAGGCGCTCAGGTCGCGGGCGGAGGAGATGGTCAGGTTCGAGGTGGCCTCGATGTACTTGTTCTTGAGCTCCTCGGGGAAGCTCTTGAAGGTATAGAGGATGTGCTCGGCCTTGATCTCGCCGGAGATCTCGGTCTCGAAGGGATAGCCGAAGGGCAGGAGAACCATCTGCACGCCCTGCTGGGTGGGCACGGTCTGGAGGATGGCCACTTCCTTGAGGCCCTTGGTCTCCTCGTCGTACTTGCCGAGGACGGTCTCGCCGTTGATGATCTTCACGAGGCGGATGTCGTAAGCCATTATGGGGGCTCCTTTGGAGGTCGTTTCGTTCTCTGGGTAAGAGGAGGTTAGTTATGTTCGCTCGCGGACGGTGTCAAGGCGAGCGGTCCGCGAAGCGCGACATGGCGAGCGCCTTGGCGTATCCGGCCAGGGCCGTCCGCGCCGCCGACTCCCAGCTGAACAAAGCGGCGCGGGCAAGCCCCCTGGCCTTGAGATCGACCCGCAGCGCCGCGTCCATCTCAAGCCGCGCCATGGCCGTCGCGATGGCGTCCGTGTCCAGCGGGTCCACCAGCAGGGCAGCGTCCCCGGCCACCTCCGGCAGGCTGGACACGCTCGACGTCACCACCGGGGCGCCCAGGCTCATGGCCTCCAGCACCGGCAGGCCGAACCCCTCGAACAGCGACGGGTACACGAACCCGAAGCAGTTGGCGTACAGCCAGGCGAGCTCGTCGTCGTCCACGTAGCCGGTCAGCTTCACCCTGCTCGTCAACCCAAGGTCGGCCACCCCGCGCGCCACGTCGTCCATGAGCCAGCCGCGCCCGCCAGCCAGCACCAGCGGACGGTTGCCCGGCGCTTTCGCCAGGGCCTCGAACAGCCTCTCCTGGTTCTTTCGCGGCTCGATGGTGCCCACGCACAGCCAGTAATCCCCCGGCCTGACTCCCCGCAGCCTCTTCGGCGGCCTTTGCGGGCTGCCCGGCCCGAAGCGGCTGGCCAGGTGCATCACCGCCGTTCTTTCCCGAGGATAGTGCGGGTAGACCCTCAAAAAATGTTCAAGCGTCGCTTGAGAAATGGAAAGAATGAAGTCCGCCCGCAGGCTCGCGCCGAACACGCCCTCCAGGCAGCCCACCCGGTTCTGCTCGGTGGTCCATTGCGGGTTCTCCATGAAGGAGAGGTCGTACAGCGTGTAGACCAGCCGGGCCTTCTCAAGCCCCGTGGGACAGAAGAAGTTGTTGGAGTGGACGATGTCCGGGTTGCCGAGCCTGGCCTCGAAGTCCGCCGGGGGATTGCGCCAGAAAGCCTTGCTCTTCTCGAACCACTTGAACGTGGGGCCTGTCGCGCAGCCCTGCCCCGGACACGAGCACGCCCCGGGGTTGGGCTCCCAGTAGAGATCGCCGAAATGCGGATAGAAAACGAAGCGCGTCCCGAGCCCCGCCAACGCGTTCACCAGCCCGTGCGCCAGGTAGCCGCACCCCGCCTTGCCCGCGCCCGTCTGGCTGACGTCGAAGCCGACTAGCATGGGGAGATGCCTCCGGCGGCCAGAGAGGGCTCCGCCCTCTCTGGACTCTCCCGCCAGGGGAGTGCCCCCACTGGACCCGGCAGTTGCTTCGCGTCCATCGCCTGGATGTAGTTCACCGCACCCAGCCTATCACGGTGCGCCACAGGCTACCCGGAATACCCTTGTTCCACCTGACGCTCGCGCCAAGCGCAGCCAGCGCGATCAGCACCGTGGTGTACTTCCTGGCCGGGTCGAACCCCATGGTGTCGCGCAGCAGCGTGTGCGCCCAGTTGCACAGCCACTTGTCCGGCACGTAGCCCAGGGTGTCCGCCATCATGGAGTTGATCTCCGAATGCACGGGCAGCCGCTGCCCCAGCGTCTTGGTGTCCGGGTAGAAGCGCGACCCGGCGAGCTTTCGCTCCAGGTAGTCGAAGCGCGCCCCGGCCAGCCCCAGGCGCAGCCAGAATTCGTAGTCCATGCAGTAGCGCAGGTTCACGTCGGGCAGGCCCCACCGCCCGATCACCCGGCGGCGGAAGAACAGCGCGGGCTGGCAGATGAAGCACGCCTGCTCCAGACGGTCCATGTCGAAAGGTTCGGTGGGGTAGTTCTCGATGTAGGCGTCGTCCTGGTCGATGTGGTCGGCCATGCCGTAGACCACGTCGCATTCGGGGTTGGCCTCGAAGTGCTCCATGACAGCCCTGAACGCGCCGGGGTAGTACACGTCGTCGGAGTTGAGCCAGCCGATGACGTCGCCCGCGGTGACGGCGATGCCCTTGTTGAGGGCGTCGGTCTGGCCTTTGTCCTTCTCGGAGACGAAGTGCAGCCGCCCCTCGTAGGGCTTGACCACGTCGGCGGTCTCGTCGCAGCTGCCGCCGTCCATGACCACGTATTCCACGGGATAATCCTGCGAGAGCACGGACTCCACCGTGCGGCCGATGAAGCGCCCCTGGTTGAAGGAGGGCGTGACGACGGAAAGGGTGAGCATCAGTTCCTCCCGAGGAAATCGGCTGTTTGGGAGCCGGAGAGCTTGAGTTCCAGGCACTTGAGCCCAGGCACGATGTCGCGGCCTGGCTCCACGGCGAAGACGACCTCCAGGCATCCGCCGTAGGGGCTGGCGAGGCGGCTCAGGCGGATGGTCGCGCCCGGCGCGACGGCCTGCCGGGGGGCCAGGAGCTTGCCGTTGAGGTAGGCTTCGTACTGGACGGGGCTTGCGCCCTCGTTGCGGAAAGCGGCCTCGATCCATTGCCTCGCGGAAGCCGGGCCGAACGCGGCGAACACGCGCGGGGAGACGCCGTCCGCCGAGACGCCGTCGCAGGCCAGGCTCTGGACCGGGAGGCCGCGCATGGCCTCGTCCAGAAGCTCCAGGTAGGCGCGGGCCATGTCGTGCGGGCCTCCGAGCGTGGCGGCGCGGGCCCTGCCCCGGGCGGCAAGGTCCCCGGCCAGCCCCGTCTCGTCGTGGATGCGCGCGATGGCGGCGGCCACGTCCTCGGGCTTTCGCGGGTCGAAATACAGCACGGCGTCGCCGCCAACCTCGGGCAGGCTGGTGACGTCCGAGCACAGCACGGGCACGCCCATGGACATGGCCTCGGCCACGGGCATGCCGTAGCCCTCGAAGAGCGAGGGGAAGATCAGCGCCAGCGAGGCGGCGGTGAGCGCGGCAAGGTCCTCGTCCGAGACGTAGCCCGTGAAGAGCACGCGGCCTTGGAGCCCCATGGAGGCCACGGCCCTTTTCAGCTCCTGGGCAAGCCCCGTGTCCGCCCCGGTGAGGACCAGCTTGAGCTTCGAGCCGGGATGGGACGCGGCGAACAGACCGAAGGCGGTGAGCAGCACGGCGTGGTTCTTGTGGGGCCAGAAGTTGGCCGGGAAGATCAGGTATTGCCCGCGAGAGAGTCCAAGCCGCGACAGAACGGCGGCGGCGTCCTCGTCCGAGGGGACGCTCAGGCGCTCCGGCAGGCAGATGTGCACGGTGCGCACCTTCTCCGGCGGCAGGTTGCCGTATTCCAGCACGGTCTTGCGCACGTAGTCCGAGATGCAGGCGAGCCTCGCGGCGCGCCGGGCGGCCAGCTGGAAGGTCTGGTCGCGGCTCCGCGCCTCGGCGTCGGTGAAGAACTGCGGATAGTAGTGGTATTGCAGGTCGTAGATGATGGACACCAGCGGGATGTCCGCGCGCTGGAAATAGGGCCGGGTGAACGGGCAGAACCAGGCGTCGATGGGGCGTCCCAGCAGCTTCGAGGGCGTCTTGACGTGCCACTTCCTGTCCGCCGGGACGATCTTCAGGTTGGCCGTCTCGTATTCGCGCAGTTCCGCAATGGCGTCCGGATTCGCCGCGAGTACGAAGGTCCAGTCCGGGGCCATGGCGGCCATGGTCTCCAGCAGACTCAGGGTGAACACCTTGGCCCCGCCGTTGGCGCCGCCGGGCAGGAGCGGCAGGAGATCCACCGCCACCAGAGGGGTCTCGCCGGGGCGGCGGCCCTTCATGAGGGCCGGGGCGAAGCGGCGCATGGCCCGGATGCCCAGGTCCCACCAGCGCCAGAGCCTGGCGCTTCCCATGAGCGCCCGCTCTGCCAGGGCGGGCAGTGGCGCTTCGGCGCGGAAGCCGGTTGCGATGTCGCGTATGACGGCCTTGAAATCGTCGTTGTTCATGTATCGCCTTGTTCGTTGCCGGCAGTGTCTCGCCCTTGAAATACGTGGATCTGTCCTTCAAGGATGAAATCAATCATTTCAAATCAATATCCGCAAACAAACGTACGTTCATTTGGAGGACGCAGCCCGGCCGGGCAGGAAGGCCAGGCTGGCTGATCCGGGAAGATTGGCCACGCCGTGATGCGTGAGCTGCACGGGGGTTGTGTCCGCGGTGCGGAAGGTAACGGCCAGCGCGCCAGCGTTCGAGAGCGTGGAGAGCACGGTGTTTCGCGAATCGAGCTCGGGATGGGTCATCTCGGCGCGGCGCGCGAAGTCCTTGGCGCTCATGGCGGTGAGGCCCACGCCGAAGGTGTACTCTCCGATGCCCAGGTCCAGCTTCACTTCGTAGGTGAAGCGCAACAGGCTCCCGGCGGGCACGTACTCGGGCACGCGGCAGTCGAACTGGAGGGTGTTCTTGCCGAAGGCGATGACGCCCTTGTCGCTTATGAGTTCCACCCCGGCAACGGGCACTTCCATGTCCGCCAGGACCTCGTACTCCACGAAGAAGCGGACGGTGTCGCCCTGCTCGAAAGCGCTGGCGGGCTGGCCCGAGCAGTCCAGCACGGCCATGCGCGCGCAGCGGACGAAGCCGGATTCGGCGCGGGCCGCGCCGGAAATATCGAGGAATGAAGCGTCGTCCGGCCAGAATCCGTCCTCGCCGAATCCCTCCACGGACGCCGGAGCCCCGGCCAGCGTGCAGGCCGCGGAGGGCGTCGCGGCGGCCGAGAGCATGTAGAGCTTCACCGCGTCCATGGACGGCCCCAGGAACTTCACCCGGCCGCGCTCCAGGTAGAGCGCGCGCGAGCAGAATTGGGCCACGTCGTTCATGGCGTGGGACACCAGGATCACGGCCACGCCCTTGTCCATGAGGCCTTGCAGCCGGGCGTAGCATTTCTGGCGGAAGAACACGTCGCCCACTGCCAGGGCCTCGTCCACGATGAGAAGCTCCGGTTCCAGGCAGATTGTCACGGCGAAGGCCAGGCGCAGGAACATGCCCGAGGAGTAGGTGCGCACGGGCTGGTCGATGTGCGCCCCGATGTCCGCGAAGGCCAGGATGTCGTCCATGCGCTCCTCGGCCACCTTTCGCGGCACGCCGAGCACTGCTGCGTTGATGAACACGTTCTGCCGGCCCGTGAAGTCCGGCTTGAAGCCGCTGCCCAGTTCGAGGAGCGCCGCCACGCGGCCCGGCGTCTCGATGCGGCCTTCCGTGGGCGAGAGCACGCCCGCCATCACCTGGAGGAGCGTGGACTTGCCCGCGCCGTTTCGCCCGATGATGCCGAAGGCCTCCCCGGGCGCGATCTCGAAGGACACGTCCTTGAGCGCCCAGTGCTCCTTGTAATAGACGCGCCCGCCCGTGGCCAGGAGCTGGCGCAGGCGGTCCTGCGGGCGCTTGTAGAGGTGGTAGACCTTGCTCACGCCCTCCACGCTGACCAGCGCGCTAGAGGACATCGGCGAACACCTTCTTGAGCTGCATGAACCAGGCGTACCCGGCCAGCAGGAAAGCCAGGGCGAACAGGGTGACGAGGCCGAGAGAGGCCCAGTCCGGGGCCTGACCCCACAGAAGCGTGCGGCGGAAATGCTCGATCACAGGATGGAGCGGGTTGAGCGCGAGTATCGGCTGGTAGCGTTCGGGCACTGCGGAAAGGGGATACACGATGGGCGTCATGAAGAAGAAGAGCTGCATGAAGGCCGTGATCATGTGCCCCACATCCTTGGAGGCCACGCCCACCGGCGCGAGCCACAGGCCGAGCCCGGAGGCGAGAAGAATCAGCGGGACGTAGCCCAGCGGGGCCAGGAACGCGGTCCAGGCGAGCCCGCCGCCGGTGGCAAGCTGGGCCGCGCAGACCAGCGCGAGCGTCAGCACGGACTGGGCGGCCAGAGCCAGCGCGATGGAAACCGGCAGCACCTCCAGCGGGAAGACCACCTTTTTCACGAAGTTCACGTTCTCGGCCATGACCACCGCGCCCCGCGCAGCCGCCCCGGAGAGAACCTCGAAGCAGGCAAGCCCGGTCAGCAGCGAGAGGGCGAAGCCCATCACGCCGCCCTGCCCCGCCCCGCTCCAGGAGGTCTTGAACACCACGGAGAAAACGAAGGTGTAGACGCCAAGCGTGACCAGCGGTGTGATGAGCGGCCAGAGAAGGCCCAACTGCGTGCCCTGGTAGCGGCCCGAGAACTCCAGGCGGGTGAACTCCCTGAGCAGTTCGAGATGATTGAGGAAATGGCCGAAGACCCCGGCGGGCGAGGCCAGACGGATGCTCTGGCGGATGGTGGAGGCCAGCCCGGCGGGCGGCTGGGCCAGGATGATCTTGCGCATGAACAGACTTGCCTATTCCACAAAATTGACGCATGTCAACGCACCGGAGCATCCCCCATGCCCAAGGTCCTGCGCGTCGGCATCGACGCAAGCCCCCTGGCCTATCCCTTCCGCACCGGCATCGGCCGGTACCTGGAGTGCATCCTGCCCCGCCTCGTGGAGGCGTCGGAGGGTCAGGCCGTCTTCACTCTTTTCGCGGGCAAGCCGCTGGTGAACCCGGTGGCGCTGGAGCTTGTGGAGACTGGCCTGGCCAGGGCGGTCACGTCCAGATTCCCCTCGCTCTACGCCTGGCAGCAGTCGGGCATGCTCCTGCAACGGCTCTTCAGGCCCCAGGACGTCTTCTTCTCCCCGGACGGGCTGTTCCCTCCGCTCATTCCCGGCCCCGTGGTGGGCATGTACCACGACGTTCTCTGGCACGCCCACCCCGAAACCCTGGCATTCCACATCCGCACGGTCTTCCGCCTGCGCCACAGGGCCGGGCTCAAGCGCGCCACCAGGGCCATCACCGGCACCCAGGCCTCGCGCAACGAGATGCAGAGGGTGTTCGGCAAGGTGGCGGGAAAGCTTGAGGTGCTGCCCAGCTACGGCGTGGACATGGCCCATTTCCGCCCGCCCCGCGGGGACGAGACCGGCCTCGGCGAGGACTTCCGCCAGCGCCTGAACCTCAAGGAGGACTTCCTGCTCACGGCGGGGAACCTCCAGCCGCATAAAAATCTCGCCATCGTGCCCCAGGCCCTGGACATTCTTCGCCGCCAGGGGCGAGACATCCCGGTGCTGGCCGTCGCCGGATTCGGCGATCAGGAGGCGGTGAAAGCCGCCCTGCCCGAGGGATTCCCGGAGGACAAGATACGCTGCCTGGGCTATCTGCCCGAATCCGACCTCTGCCAGGCCTACCGTCTGGCCTTGGCCTACGTGTTCCCCTCGCTCTACGAGGGATTCGGCCTGCCCGTGGTGGAGGCCCAGTCTAGCGGCGCGCCGGTCATCTACGCCGACGCCACCAGCCTGCCGGAAGTGGCGGGCGACGCGGGCCTGCCCTTCTACCCGGAATCCCCCGAGGATCTGGCTGTGAAGATCGAGTCCGTCCTGGACGACCCGGATTTGCGCAAGCAGATGGTGGCCAAGGGCTTCGTGCAGTCCTCCAAGTTCCGCTGGGACCGCGCCGGCGAGACGCTGTGGCGCGTGCTCGCGGAAGCGGCGGGGGAATAGCCGTGGCCCTGCCGAAGATCACAATCGTAACCCCCTCGTTCAACCAGGCCCCCTACCTGCGCCAGAACCTGGAGAGCGTTGCCGCCCAGAAGGGCGTGGACGTGGAGCACATCCTGCTGGACGGCGGCTCCACCGACCACACCATGGACGTCATCCGCGCCCACGGCTCGCACCTGGCCTATTGGCGAAGCGAAAAGGACGAGGGCCAGACCGCCGCGCTCATCGAAGGGTTCGAGCGGGCCAGCGGGCAGGTGTTCGGCTGGATCAACTCCGACGACTGGCTCTGGGACGAGAACGCCCTGCGGCGCGTGGCCGGGGCCTTCGCGGCCAACCCCGGCGCGGCCATGGTTTCCGGCGACACGGTGCTCACCGCCTGCGACGGAACGCCCGTGATGATGGACATGGCGGGATGGCCCAGCGCGCGGCAGATGCGGCTTAACATGGCCGTGCCGCAGCAGTCCACGTTCTGGCGCGCGGACGTCTACCGGGCCGTGGGCGGCATCGACTTAAATTTCAAGTATTGCATGGATTTCGATCTCTTCCAACGCATGAGCCAGGGACGGAGGATGGTCAGGATCCCTCACATCCTGGCGGCGTTCCGCCTCCAACCCGCCTCCAAGACGGCCACCTGGGGCGACGTGTTCGCCCGCGAGGTCGCCATCTGCCAGAACCGCTACGGCAAGGGCGCGCTCCACAAGCTCATGGTCAAGGCCGTGACCATGGAGATACGCCTAGGCGCGGTCGCCGCCGAGATAGGCGCGATGCTCACGGGCCGCAAGCTGCCCTGCCACGCCAACGCCCGCCTGGAGCCATGCCGCGCCTGGGCCAGGAAGCGATACGGGCTGGCGTTCTGAGACGGCCGCCCGCCCTGGCTTTCCAGGCCGATACGGGCTAATCTTGCCCATGCCCACCATCCCAGACAAGCTCGCCCGCTACCTGCGCGTCACGCCCGGAACCGAGACCCACGGCCAGTCCGGGCCGGTCTGGGCCGAGGCCCGGAATCTGGCCGCGACCCGGACGTGGTCGCTAGAGATGAGCCTGCCCGGCTTCCTGGCGATCTTCGGCCCCCACGCTGGCCGCAGCGTGGACCTCTCGCGCACGCTACGCGGCTGCGGCTCGGTGGTGCTCATGGCCGCCACCATCGGAGACGACCTGGAGCGCCGCTCGGCCGAGCACTTCGCCCAGGGCCGCCCTTTCGCGGGCTACATGCTGGACAGGATGGGGAGCTATCTCGCGGAGTCCGCCATGCGCGAGCTCCACGCCGCCGCGCGCAGGAAGGCTGAATCCTTCGGCGGCGCGGCCACCCGCCGCTTCAGCCCCGGCTACGGCGACTTCAGCCTGGAAGCCCAGGCCCATTTCATGCGAGTGATCGGGCGGGACATGCCCGGTCTTGAATTGACCGCCGGATACATCCTCTCGCCGCAAAAAAGCGTCACCGCCGTCTGCGGCGTTCGCATATAGCAATACGGAAGATGCCTCCGGCGGCCAGGGGGAGAAGCCCCCTTCCCTCCGCGCCCTCGCGCGGCTATACACCCCGCCATGCGCATCGCAGTCAGCTGCCGTAGCCTCGAATACCAGTCCGGAGGGGTGAAGGAGTACCTCGTGAGCCTGCTCACGGAACTTCTGCGCCAGGACACCCGCAACACATACGTGCTGCTCCACTCCCGCCCGGAATTTCTCGGCTCGTTCCCCGGCGCGGAGGAAATCTCGCTCAACTGCACCAACCGCCTGGCCTTCGACTGGCTGAAGCTCCCGGCCGCTCTCAAAAAGCACCGGGCCGACCTGGCCTTCTTCCCATCCTCCAACATGCCCCCGCGCGTGCCGTGCAAGGCCGTGGCCGCCATGATGGACCTGGGCTACTTCCACGGCGAGTACCGCATGTACAAGTGGGCGGACACCCTCTACATGAAGCGGGCCATGGCCTACACCGCCCGCCGCGCCGACCGCCTGCTGGCCATCTCCGAGCACACGGCCAGGGATCTGCAAACCATCCTGGGCGTGCCCCGCTCCCGCATCGACGTGACCCGCCTGGCAGCCGACGCCGCCTACCACGAGCCGGTGGCCCAGGGCCGCGTGGCCGCCCTGCGCTCCCGCTTCGGCCTCGACCGTCCGTTCTTCCTGTATACGGGCAACATCTCGCCGCGCAAAAACCTTAAAGCGCTGCTTGAAGCCTTCGCCATGGTGAAGGACCGCGTCGAGGCGGACCTCGTGGTCACGGGCGGACTCGCCTGGGGCGGCGAATGGGAGCGTTGGGTGGATTCGCCTGGGTTGTCCCGGAGGGTGCGCCGCCTTGGCCATGTGGAGAGCGCGGACATGCCCGCGCTCTACGCCGCCGCCATGGCTTTCGTGTTCCCATCGCTCTTCGAGGGCTTCGGCCTGCCGGTGCTGGAGGCCCAGGCCGTGGGCACGCCAGTGATCTGCTCCACCGCAGCGAGCCTGCCGGAAGTGGCGGGCGACAGCGCACTCATGGTGGAGCCGAGGGACGTTCGTGCGCTGGCCAGGGCGCTGGAGGACGCGGCATCCTCCACGGCGCTCCGCGAGCGGCTCGCCGAAGCGGGGCGAGCCAACGTCCGCCGTTTTTCCTGGAAGGACACCGCCGGGAAGACGATGGAGGCTTTCGAAAAGGCCTCCCGAGGCTGATTTCAATCCCAGGAGTCTGCCGGTTGAACCGGGCAGTTTGTCCGAAACAGTTCGCCCCCCCTCGCGCCTGTCTTAACAATCTTGCCAATCCGGATGGATGCGGGTAATCATCTGCGCTCATTTCCTTTTAAAGGAGCGCTTTCAACCACATGGCCCATCTGGTGTTCGAGGACGTATCCGTCCGTTTCGGCGGCCTTCAGGCCCTCTGCGAGGTGAGCTTCGAGCTGAGGCCCGGCGAGGTCCTTGGCCTCATCGGCCCCAACGGCGCGGGCAAGACAACTGTCTTCAACGTCATCACCGGCGTCTATTCAGTCAGCTCCGGCAAGGCGTCCTACGACGGCAAGCCCCTGGCGGGCACGCCTCCTCACGAGATCCTCAAGATGGGCCTGGCCCGGACCTTCCAGAACATCCGCCTGTTCCAGAACATGACCGCCCTGGAGAACGTGATGATCGCACAGCACGGGCGCACCAAGGCGGGCGTGGCGGGGGCCGTGTTCAGGACGCCGTCCCAGAAGGCGGAGGAGGCCCGCATACGCGACAAGGCCCTCTGGGCGCTCGATTTCATGGGCCTCTCGTCCTACGCGGACGAGGAGGCCAGGAACCTGCCCTACGGCCTGCAGCGCAGGCTCGAGATCTCCCGCGCCCTGGCCAGCGAGCCCAGGACCATCCTGCTGGACGAACCGGCCGCGGGCCTCAACCCCACGGAATCGGCCACGCTCATGAAGGATATCGGCCGCATCCTGGAGCACGGCGTCAACGTGCTCATGGTGGAGCACGACATGAAGGTCGTGATGGGGCTTTGCACGCGCATCGTGGTGCTGGAGCACGGCGAGAAGATCGCGGAGGGAGCCCCCGCCGACATCCGGACGAACCAGCGGGTCATCGAGGCCTACCTCGGCACGTCCCATTGATCGCGATAGTCAAGCAATACGGAGCAAACAAAGAAACCTGAACAGGAGGACCTCATGGCGAAACGGATCATCGGGCTTCTGGCCCTGGCCATCACCCTTTGCGCCTTCACGGCCCAGGCCGCGCCGCTCAAGATCGGCGTTCTTGCCCCCATCTCCGGCTCCTCGGCCGCCGACGGCAACGACATCGTCAAGGGCGTGAAGACCGCCGTCGAGGTCATCAAGGCCGAAGGCGGCGTGCCCGGCTTCGACGCCATCGAGGTCGAGGTCCAGGACGACGCCTGCGATCCCCGCCAGGCCGTGGCCGGCGCCAACAAGCTGGCCAACTCCAAGGTAGCCGGCGTCGTGGGCGCCTACTGCTCCTCGGCCACCATCCCGGCATCCGAGGTGCTCAACGAGGAAAAGATCACCATGATCACCCCGGCCTCCACCAACCCCAAGGTCACCGAGCGCGGCATGAAGTACATGTACCGCATGTGCGGCCTTGACATCCACCAGGCCGACGCCGCCGGCAAGTTCCTCAAGGACGTGCTCAAGGCCAAGACCATCTACATCGTGGACGACAAGACCACCTACTCCCAGCACCTGGCCGAATACGTGGCCAAGGAGAGCGAGAAGCTGGGCATCAAGGTGCTGGCTCACGAGCACGTCAACGAAGGCGACATGGACTACTCCGCCATACTCACCAAGGTGAAGGAGGCCAACCCCGACGTGTTCTACATGAGCCTGCAGAACAACTCCGCCGGCATCCGCATGATCAAGCAGTTCCGCCAGATGGGCATCAAGTCCGCCGTGCTGTCGCAGGACGCCGTGTACCACCCCGACTTCATCAAGGGCGCTCCCGAGCAGGCCCAGGGCGTGTTCTTCACCTTCGGCTACGCCGACAAGAACGCCCCCGTCTACAAGAAGTTCCTGGAGAAATACACCGCCATGCACGGCGAGCCCGGCGCGTACTCCGCCTACGCGTTCGACTCCGCCTACGCCCTGCTGACCGCCATCAAGAACGCCAAGTCCACCGACGCGGACAAGGTGCGCGCCGAGATGATGAAGCTGAACATCGTGGGCGCGTCCAAGACCATCAAGTTCCAGGACAACGGCGACTCGGGCTCCAACTACGTGATCTACAAGGTCGAAGGCGACAAGTTCAAGGAGCACTTCAACCCCGAGACCGGCAAGATGTTCTAGCCTTCGGGCCTCCACGGACAGGACGGGCCGCGCCTTCGGGCGCGGCCTTTTTCGTCTGGCGCGCCGGTCTTGCCTTCGGGCCGCAAAGCGCTTAGGGAGTGGCTCGCGCCGGAGCGGTTAGCGCTTTCGAGGCGTATTATAACAACGCTCATCCGCCCGGAGCCGCCCGGGCATCGGCGGCCGCCCCGATGTTCAACAAGACCCTCCTGACCACAGTCGGCCTTCTCATCGCCTCCAACGTGTTCATGACCTTCGCCTGGTACGCGCACCTGAAGAACCTCCACTCGCGCCCCTGGTGGATCGCGGCGGTGTTCTCCTGGGGCATCGCGCTCTTCGAGTACCTGCTGCAGGTCCCGGCCAACCGCATCGGCTACGGGCAGCTCACGCTGCCGCAACTCAAGATCATGCAGGAGGTCATCACCCTCTCGGTGTTCGCGCCGTTCTCTGTCTGGTACATGAACCAGCCTCTCAAGCTCGACCATCTCTGGGCGGGACTGTGCCTGGTGGGCGCGGTGTACTTCCTGTTCCGCTCATAGGAACGCGCCGCAAAAAATTCCTCCCCGGCCGACACCCAGCCTTGACGAAAACGGCTTTCGTCTGCTCAAACAACGGGTCCCCGAGCGCAAGCCGGGGGCGTCCCCCGAACCTTGAAATCGAGAGACGAATCACCCGGGAACCATGGACTTTTTTCTCCAGCAGCTCATAAACGCCGTCACTCTCGGGGGCTTCTACGCCCTGATCGCCCTGGGCTACACCATGGTCTACGGCATCATCCAGCTCATCAACTTCGCCCACGGCGAGTTCTTCGCCGCCGGCGGCTACATGGGGGTCATCCTCCTGGCCTGGATGGACTCCCAGGGCTACATGCAGACCCACCCCTGGCTCTGCCTGACCCTGGCCTTCCTGCTGGCCATGGCCTACTGCGCGGTGCTGGCCATGGGCGTGGAGAAGGTGGCCTACAAGCCGCTCAGGAAGGCATCCAAGCTCTCGGTGCTGCTCTCGGCGCTGGGCATGTCCATCTTCCTGCAGAACGGCCTCATGCTCACCCAGGGCGTCTACGACAAGACCTACCCCGGCGTGTACGCCAAGGGCGCGGTCCAGGCGGGCGGGTTCAACTTCACCTACCTCCAGCTGATTGCGCTCTCGGTCACCGCGCTACTCATGGTGGGGCTCAACAGGCTGGTCTTCAAGACCCGTCTGGGCAAGGCCATGCGCGCCACCGCCCAGGACAGGGTGATGGCCACGCTGGTGGGCATAAGCTCCGACCGCATCATCTCGGTCACGTTCGCCATCGGCGCGGCCCTGGCGGCCGCCTCCGGCATACTGGTCGGCCTCTACTACGGCTCCGTGCGCTACGACATGGGCTTCGTCCCGGGCATCAAGGCCTTCGCTGCGGCGGTGCTCGGCGGCATAGGCTCCATCACGGGGGCGATGCTCGGCGGGCTCATCATCGGCGTCACGGAAATCTTCACCGCCGCCTACATTTCCGGCGAATACAAGGACGTGTTCGCCTTCGTCATCCTCATCGCGGTGCTCTACTTCAGACCCTCCGGCATCATGGGCGAGAACATCAATGACACCCGCGTCTAAGTCGTTGGCATCCAAGCTCCTGGTGGGAACCCTCTGGCTGTTCCTGCTGGTCTGGCCCATGACCGGCATAACGCCCGAGGGCCTGGAGTTCGCCAGGGCGGCCAAGATCACCGGGTCGGCCCTGCTGGCGGCGGTCATCTGCCTGCTTTTGTGGAAGCTGGGCAAGGGCGCGAACCTGGGCGCGGGCCGCCTTACGGCGTCCGTCTCCGCCGCCTTCGCCCGCACGCCGGGCTGGCTTTGGAAGTCTGCCTTGCTGGCGGCGCTCCTGGCCTTCCCGTTCATCTCCTCGCGCTACGGGCGCGACGTGGCCATCAACGTGCTGGTGTACGTCTCGCTGGGGCTTGGCCTCAACATCGTGGTGGGCCTGGCCGGGCTTCTCGACCTGGGCTACATCGCCTTCTACGGCGTTGGCGCGTACACCTATGCGCTTTTGTCCGTGCACTACCAGATGTCCTTCTGGCTGGCGCTGCCGCTGTGCGCCGCCTTCGCCGCCGTGGCGGGCTGCATCATCGGCTACCCCACGCTTCGCATGCGCGGCGACTACCTTGCCATCGTCACCCTGGGCTTCGGAGAGATACTGCGCCTTGTCCTCAACAACTGGATGAAGCTCACCGGCGGTCCCAACGGCATCCTGGGCATCAAGGCCCCAGTGATCTACTGGCCCGATCCGGAGAACGGATGGGAGTTCGCCCGGATGCTCATAAAGAGCCCGCTCTCCCAGTACTACCTTATACTGGCCATCGCGCTCTTCACCGTGGTCGCCGTGCGGCGGCTTGCCGACTCGCGCATCGGGCGGGCCTGGGAGGCCATCCGCGAGGACGAGACCGCCGCCTCCCTCATGGGCGTGAACACCTTCGCGCTCAAGCTCCTGGCCTACGCAATGGGCGCGGTCTTCGGCGGCCTTGCCGGGGCGTTCTTCGCGGCCAAGATGCGCTTCGTCTCGCCCGGCTCCTTCACCTTCATCGAGTCCGCCATGGTGCTGGCCATGGTGGTGCTTGGGGGCATGGGGTCCATACCGGGCATCGTGCTCGGGGCGCTGGCGCTCATCGCCCTGCCCGAGGTCTTCCGCGACTTCGAGCAATACCGCATGCTGGTCTTCGGCGCGGCCATGGCCGTCATGATGCTTTTCCGTCCGGCCGGGCTCATCCCCGCCAAACGGCTGGGACGCCGCTCCGAGGAGGCCCACTAGATGAGCGCTCCGGTCCTTGAACTGCGCGACGTGTCCGCCGGATGGGGGCGCGCGCCCGCCGTGCGCAACCTGTGGCTGCGCGTCGAGCCCGGCGAGATCGTCACAATCATCGGGGCGAACGGGGCGGGCAAGTCCACCACCCTCATGACCATAAGCGGCATCCTGCGCCCCATGGCCGGACAGGTCTTCTACGACGGCCAGGACACCGCCTCCATCCCTCCGGAGAAGCTCCCCGCCATGGGACTGTGCCAGGTCCCCGAGGGCAGGCGCATCTTCCCCCGGCTCACCGTGGCCGAGAACCTGGACATGGGGGCCTACTTCCGCACCGACTTCGATGCCGTCAAGCGCGACATAGCCCACGTGTTCGAGCTCTTCCCGCGCCTCAAGGAGCGCCGCGACCAGCGCGGCGGCACTCTCTCCGGCGGCGAGCAGCAGATGCTGGCCATCGGGCGCGCCCTCATGGGCAGGCCAAGGCTCCTGCTTCTTGACGAGCCGTCCCTGGGGCTCGCGCCGCTCATCGTGGAGCACATCTTCGCCATCATCAGACGGGTGAACGAGGAGGAAGGCATGACCGTGCTGCTGGTGGAGCAGAACGCCAACCTGGCGCTCAAGCTCGCCCACCGTGGCTACGTCATGGAGACCGGCGAGATCGCCATGAGCGGCGGCGGCCAGGAGCTTCTGGAGAACCCGGAGATCAGGAAGGCCTACCTGGGGGAGTAGCCCGCGGCTTGCCGGGCGGTCTTGCCCCCCGGTCCTGCTTGCTGCGGCCCCGTGCGACCACCTCGCGTTGCGTCCGGCTTCCCCTCGGAGCCCGCGTTGTCCGCATCATCCACACCCTGCCATCGCCGCCCCCCCTGGCGACCGCGTTAGCTCGCGTGACAAAACTTCTACCATCCGGTAGCAGTGCGCCATCACTGATTGTTTCACGGAACTGCCCGGCATATTTCCCCGTCATCCCATGAAATCCCATCGCAAATCTTCACGGCGGCTCTCCCGTCTCCGGGACGCCGCCGGGCAAAGGACCTTCCCATGACCCGCAAGAGCGCCGCCCTGGCGCTGGCCGTAACCGCCCTGCTGTGGTCAGTGGGCGGGGTCTTCATCAAGTCCGTGGAATGGAACCCGCTGGCCATTGCGGGAGCCCGGTCCGGCATTGCGGCCGTTTTCCTGGCGCTGGCGCTGGGCAAGCCGAAGATCCGCCTGAGCTGGCCGCTCGTAGGCGCCGCCGTCAGCACCGCCGCATGCATGCTCATGTTCGTCACGGCCACGCGGCTCACCACGGCCGCCAACGCCGTGATGCTGCAATACCTGGCCCCCATCCACGTGGCTCTGCTGGCCCCCAGGTTCCTGGGCGAGCCCACCAAGCGCCACGACTGGGCCGCGTTGGCCATGGCCCTGTGCGGCATGGTGCTCTTCTTCTGGGAGGACGTCTCCCCCGAGGGCAAACTCGGCATAACGCTCGCGGTGGGCTCCAGCTTCGCTTTCGCTGGCATTCCGCTCTTCCTTCGCAAGCTCGGCGGCAAGGGCGGACAGACCGAGGCCGTGCTCCTGGGCAACGCGCTCCTGGCGCTCGTCTGCCTGCCATTCTACTTCCAGGGCGGACTCCCGGACGCCAAGGGCGTCGGCGCGCTGCTGATTCTGGGCGTGGTGCAGACCGGGCTGGCCTATTTCATCTACACCAAGGCCGTGCGCCACGTGAACGCGCTCCCGGCCATCCTCATCCCGGTGATCGAGCCCGTTCTCAACCCGGTGTGGGTGTTTCTGTTCATCGGCGAGAAGCCGTCCTTCACGGCGCTGCTGGGCGGGCTCGTGGTGCTCGGCGCGGCCACGATGCAGGGCATCTTCGCGGCGAGGGGCAGATGAGCCGGATCTCTTCCATGGAGCCTGCCCCACCGGCCATCTTGCGCGGCCCGCTTATCGGCCTGACCACCCTCAAGCTATTCGCCACGGCCGTCATCTGGGGCGGCACGTTCATCGCCGGGCGCGTGCTCGGCCAGGAGATATCCCCCTTTCCCGCCTCTTTTCTGCGTTTCGTGGCGGCCAACATCGTCCTGGTCTCTTTCTACCTGATGAAGGAGGGAAGGCCGCCCAAACCGGACGCGCGGCTCCTCCTGCTGGTGGCGGGCCTGGGGGCGACCGGCGTGTTCGGCTACAACGCCTTCTTCCTGTGGGGCCTGCAAAGCGTCCCGGCCGGGCGTGCGGCCATCATCGTGGCGGGCAACCCGGTGTTCATTGCGCTCTTCTCCTGGCTGCTTTTCCGCGAGCCTCTCACCCGGCTGAAAGCGGCGGGCATCGCCATGTGCCTGACAGGCGCGGCCGTGGTCATCGGCCGGGGGAACCCGCTGGGACTGTTCTCCGGCCAGGTGAGCCTGGGCGACCTGGCCATCGCGGGGGCCATGTTCTCCTGGGTGTGCTATTCGCTCCTGGGCAAGAAGGTAATGGGCAGGCTCACGCCCCTGGCCGCCGTGACATTCTCCTGCCTGGCCGGGATGGTCATGCTGCTGCCTCCGGCACTGAACGCGGGGCTTGCCGAGCAGGCCGCCAGCCTCTCGCTCACGGGCTGGGCTTGCATCGTCTACCTGGGCGTGTTCGGCACGGCCCTGGGCTTCGTGTGGTTCTACCAGGGCATCAGGGAGATCGGCGCGTCGCGCGCTGCCGTGTTCATCAACTTCGTGCCCGTCTCGGCCGCCGTGATGGGCGCTCTGCTCCTCGGCGAAAGCCTGGACGCCGCCATCGTCGCGGGAGGCGCGATGGTGCTCACGGGCGTGGCCCTGACCAACCGGCCCGCCGCGAAGCGAGGGTGATGCGGGATGAAAGCCTCCGCCGGCCAAAGGGGCGAGCCCCTTTGGAATCCCTTGCGAAAGCCTGCGTACCTCTGGCGCCCCGGTGCGGGACGTTATCTCCTCTTTCCATAATGTCCGGTTGCGGCTAGAACGGCCAGTCATGTTCACGGGATACGCGCTCGTTGCGCTGGCAGCGCTGCTCTGGGGGATGATCGGGCCCCTCTCCAAATTCGCCTTCCAGGCCGGGATGAGCCCGCTGGAGGTGTCCTTCTACAGGGCGGGGCTGGCGTGGCTCCTTTACGGCGCGCACGCGGTGGCGATCAGGCGGCTGAAGGTGGACCTCCCCGACCTGCCGTGGGTGGCCGGGTTCGGCGTGGTCTGCATTTTCGGCCTCTTCGGCAGCTACGTGCTGGCCGTGCGCGAGGGCGGGGCCGCTTTGGCCTCGGTGCTTTTGTACACGGCCCCGGCCTGGGTGGCCGTGCTGGCCTGGAAGCTCTTGGGCGAAAAGATGACGCGCGTGAAGGTTTCGGCGGTTGCCGTGACCATCCTTGGCGTCGCGGGAGTGAGCCTGGGCCACGGCCTGGACGGACCGGTCAACGTGGCGGCCCTGGTCTTCGGGCTTCTCTCGGGCCTCACCTACGCGCTCTATTACATCTTCGGCAAAGCCTTCCTCTCCCGCTACGCCACGCCCACCATATTCCTCTACGCGCTGCCTGTGGGCGCGGCCTGCATGCTGCCCTTCTTCACCTTCACGCCCCGCCCCCTCTCGGCCTGGCTCTCCTGCGCCGGGCTTGCCGTGTGCTGCACCTACGGCGCGTACTCCATCTACTACGCGGGGCTCAGGCGAATCGAGGCCAGCCGCGCCGCCGTCATCGCCACGCTGGAGCCGGTGGTGGCGGCCCTTTTGGCCTTCTCCCTTTTCGGCGAACGCTTCACGGCCCTTGGCTACGCCGGTTCCGCGCTGATCCTGGCGGCCGTGGTCATGACCATCTTCGCGGGCAAGCGCTGATGCACCTGATTCATCCAGTCCCCGAAGGCCTGCGCCTGCTGGATACGGCCATCATGCCGCAACCATCCCCGGAGGCGCTTGAGCGCGCGGACTCCATCTGGGAGACGCTCAAGGCTTCCCGCCCCGGCCTCTTCGACGGAACCCTCTTCAGCCTGGACCGCTTCGAGAGCGGCGCGGCCGTTGGCTTCGTCGCGCGATACAAGTGGTACGCGGCCCAGCTCGAGGACCCGTCCCTCTTCCCGGAACTCCGGGTGCGCTCCCTGGCCCTCACCGGCGTCGTGACGGCGAACGGCCATGCGATCTTCGGACGCCGCAGGCCCGGCCTCGCCATCGAAGGCGGACTATGGGAGTTCGCCCCCTCCGGCACCATCGACGGCGTCCTGCGCGAGCCCGACGGCTCCGTCTCCTGGCGGGGGGTCTTCCAGGAGGAGATGCGCGAGGAGCTTGGCCTGGACATACCCGCCGGACTTCCCGCCCCGTTCGCGCTGGTGGAGGACACCGTCACCAACATCTGGGAGATGGGCGTGGCCGCCGAACTCCACCTGGACCACCGCGACGTCCTGGCCGCCTGGGCCGCCTGCCCCGCCCCGGAGCACTCGGAGCTTGCCGCCGTTCCACTCGCCGACGTCCCCCGGTTCCTCCAGGTCCGGGGCCATGAAATGGTGGGCGCGACGCCTTTCCTGGCGGCGGCCCTGGGCCTCGCGCCCACCCCTGGACAATCCGGCGCGTAACCCACGGTCCCGATTGGGAAAACAAAGCCTTCCTTTCCGCACAGCCCCCTTGACCTGAAGCCGAAGAGGAGTCATCATTCCAGGAGACGTCTCCCCGACGGGGGGATTATTCGACTTGTTCGCGTTTCAAGCCCGCCCCGGGCGGCTTATCCCGTCGAGTCACCAACCATGCGAGGGCTTCCGGATGCGCCGTATCAACTTCCTGGTCGCCGATGACAGCTCGACTGTCAGAAACCTCATCGCCCACATCATCAAGTCGCAGTTCGGCGCGGAAACCATTCACCTCGCCAAGAACGGCAAGGAAGCCTACGACATCCTTCAGAGCGAGCACATCGACTTCATCATCTCCGACTGGGACATGCCCCTGATGAGCGGCGACGAGTTCCTCTACAAGGTGCGCAACGAGTCGAACAACCGCGACGTCCCCTTCCTCATGGTCACGAGCCACGACGAGAAGGACTTCCTCGTAACCGCCATCCAGAGCGGCGTCAGCCAGTACATCGTCAAGCCCTTCACTCCGGAGGAGATGGAGCAGAAGATACTCCTGTGCTGGAACGCGGCCGCGAAGCGCAAGAGCCGCCGGTACTCCGGCCTGCCAAGGCACGTCTTCACCGCCGCGTTCAAGAACGCCGTGGTTAAGGGCTCCATCGTGGACATCAGCCGCGTCGGGGCGCTTCTGGAGCTCGACTACAACGAGGAGATCACCCTCTTCAAAGGCTGTACGGCCAAGATTGAGCTCGAACTGCCCGGCGTCGGGAGGAAGCTCGCCATCGGCCCCATCGCTGCCATGGTGGTGCGGCTGGAGGCCTCGGACAGCCTCCACCCCACCTCGCGCAAGTGCAACATGGCCCTCTACTTCAGCCCCTCCCACACCCCCAACAAGGTGCAGGAGAAGCTGGGCCAGCTCATCAAGTGGCTCCATTCCCGCCTGCCGGACGCCGTGCACGACCTGGCCAAGGGCATCGACGACGCAGGGGACGAGACGCCGGGGGACACCGGTCAGGTTTTGTGAAGCGCCCCTCGCCGGGCATGGACAACCAGCCGGTCCCTCGCATCCTGCCCGGGCGGGACGCCCGCCTCGCCCAGTCCATCCAGGCGTCATATTTTTGCCCGGCGGGGAGTCCATCACGCGGCGCTCCGCCTGCGACCCAACGTCCCCAGGCAATGGCGTGAATCCTGCATAAATCCGCTCGAATCTTCATGGAGGAAGAATCGTGCGGTACAAACACCTCATCATCGGCGCGGGCCCCACTGGCCTGGGCGCGGCCCGCAGGCTGGGCGAGCTGGGCGAGAAGGGCTTCGCCGTCCTGGAGGCCAACGCCTATCCCGGCGGCCTGGCCGCCAGCTTCAAGGACTCCCAGGGCTTCACCTGGGATATCGGCGGCCACGTGGTCTTCTCCCACTACGAATACTTCGACCGCATGCTCGACGAGGCTCTGGACGGCCAATACCTCGAGCACCAGCGCGAAGCCTGGGTGCGCATCGCCAAGACCTGGGTTCCCTACCCCTTCCAGAACAACATCCGCCACCTGCCAAACGACATGGCCTGGGAGTGCATCCAGGGCCTGCTGCCCGGCAAGCGCCCATTCGGCGACAACGGGTACAAGCCCAAGAACTTCAGGGAATGGATCGAACACGTCTTCGGCCTCGGCATCGCCAGGCACTTCATGATGCCCTACAATTTCAAGGTCTGGGCCACCCCGCCCGAGCTCATGAGCTACAAGTGGATCGGTGAGCGCGTGAGCGTCATCGACCTGGAGAAGGTGCTCAGGAACGTGATGCTGGGCCTGGACGACGTATCCTGGGGACCGAACCACACGTTCAAGTTCCCCCTGCGCGGCGGAACCGGTGAAATCTACCGGCGCGTGGCCGCGAAGTTCGAAGACCGCATCCGCTACGGCCGGGCCGTGGTCTCCGTGGACCCTGACAAGAAGGAAGTCCTCTGCTCCACCGGCGAACGCTTCGGCTTTGAGAACCTGCTCTTCACCGGCCCGCTGGACATCCTGGCCCGAAAGCTCCTCACCAATGCCCCGGACGCCGTGCGCGACGCGGCAGGGGGCCTCAGGCACAGCGGCGGCTATATCGGCGGAGTGGGCATCGAAGGCCCCAAGACCGACGAGCGCTGCTGGATGTACTTCCCGGAGAGCGACAACCCCTTCTACCGGGTGACGAATTTCCATCACTACTCGCCCAACAACACCCCCGACCCCGACGGCATGACGGTCCGCAAGCGCGCCTACATGACCGAGGTGAGCTTCTCCGAGCACAAGCCCGAAAACGCCTCCCACCTGGACAGCGTGGTGGACGGTCTTGTAAACGTCTCCCTCATGTCGGAAAAGGAACGGGACGCCGTCGTCTCCACCTGGGAGATGCGCCTCGACTACTCCTACCCCGTCCCCACCCTGGGCCGCGACGCCGCCCTGGAGACCATCCAGCCCTGGCTGGAAACCAAGGGGATATACGGGCGCGGTCGCTTCGGCGGCTGGAAGTACGAGGTGAGCAACATGGACCACTCGGTGATGCAGGGCGTGGAGTGGGCCGAACGCATGGTGACCGGCAAGGCTGAAACCACCTACGCCCTCCAAGGACATCCGTGACCGACGCCCCATTTACGCCGGACGTGTACGCCGCCCGGCGCGAAAAGCTGCGCGCGCGCATGCGCGAGGCGGGACACTCCGCGCTGCTCGTCTCGCACGCCGCCAACCGCTACTACCTGTCCGGATTCGAGCTGCACGATTCCCAGTGCAACGAATCCTCGGGCATGCTGCTCATCACCCTCACCGGGCGCGACAAGCTGCTTACCGACCCCCGGTTCCTCGACGCCGCAAGACGCATTTGGCCCGATGACGACATCTTCATCTACACCGGCCACCGTTACCCGCAGATCAGGGAGTTCATCTCCAAGGTCCATCCCGGCCCCGTGGCCTTCGAGAGCCGCGCCATGAGCGTGGACACTTGCGAGCGGCTGCGCGAAACCCTGACGCTAAGCGCCACCCACGGCCTCGTGGAGGAGATCCGCCGCATCAAGGAACCCGCCGAGATAGAACGCCTGGACCGCTCCTGCGCCGTCAACGAGAAGGTCATGCGGGCCGCTCCGGACGTACTCGTGCCCGGCCGCTCCGAAGGCGAGATCGCCTGGAGGCTGGAGCAGCTCTTCCGCGACTTCGGGGCCACCGAACTTGCCTTCGCGCCCATCGTGGCCGTAGACTCCAACGCCGCGCTTCCCCACGCCGAACCCGGCCGGGACCAGGTCACCGAGGAATGCATGGTGCTCGTGGACATGGGCGGGCGCTACGCCGACTACAACTCCGACCAGACCCGCACCTTCTGGGTGGGCAACCGCCCGCCAGACCACTTCCGCAAGGCCCTGGAACTCACCCAGCAAGCCCAGTCCAAGGCAATCCAGGCCATCAGGCCAGGGCTGCCCATCTCCGAGGCCTACAACACCGCCCGCGCCTACTTCGAAGCCTTCGGCGTGGAGAAGGCCTTCACCCACGCCCTGGGACACGGCATCGGGCTCGAAACCCATGAGGCTCCGAGCCTCTCGCCCATCGCCGAGGGAGTGCTCGAACCCGGCATGGTCGTCACCGTTGAACCCGGCCTCTACTACCCCGAATGGGGCGGCATCCGCTGGGAGCACACGGTCGTCGTGACCGAGGACGGCTGCCGGATACTGGGACAGGAATGATAAGCTGATGCCCGAACCAAGACCCAGGAAACGCAGGACGCCCTACCAGCCGCCGCGCTGGTCGTCGCGCGTCTACGTGAAGCTCGCGCGCGATCACATCGGCCTGTTCCGCTTCCTGCTGGAAGCCCACGGCCACCTGGGCATCATGAGCGTGCTGGACCGCCACGCCGCCGTGGCCAAGGTCAGCTTCTCGCCGGACTGCGAGCGCGAAGTGAGGGCGTTTCTGGAAGAGGCCAGGGAAACCGTGCCGCTTCAAGTGGTCGATCTGGGCAACAGATAGGATGCCTCCGGCGGCCTGAGAAGGCTTAAGCCCCCTCAGGACTCTCCCGCCGGGGGAGTGCCTCCCGCCTTAACCCGGCGATTGCTTCGCGGGTTTCGAGCCATACTGATGCGAACAGCGGGGAGCGTGCAAAGACACGCTCCCCGCGTTTGTTTGATTGGTACGCGCGATGCCGCCGCTTGCGGCGATGACGTTGTGCCTGGGCAAGCGCCCTGGCAAGGCTGGGTGAAGCCCAGCGGGTCCAGGACAGAGCCCTGGCCGCCGAGCATTTACAGATTGAAAAAACGCCTGGCGTTGTCACCTGTCAGCCGCCAAAGCTCCGCCGTGTCCATGCCCTTGATCCGGGCCACGGCCTGGGCGGTGAACACGTTGTAGGCGGGTTCGTTGGGGCGTCCCCGGTAGGGCTCTGGCGTGAGGAACGGCGCGTCGGATTCGATGACCAGCCGGTCCAGTTCCAGGATGGCCACGGCTCGCCGCAGGTCTTCGTTTTTTGAGTAGGTGACGGGGCCGGGTATGGATACGGTGTATCCACGGTTTATCAGCTCCACGGCGAGGTCCGGCCCCCCGCCGAAGCAGTGCCAGAGGATCATCTCCCCAGGCAGGCCGGACTCGTCCAGGATGCGCAGCGTCTGCTCCGCCGCATCGCGGCTGTGCACGGCCACTGGCTTGCCCAGCTCCCGGGCCAGGGCGAGCTGGTCGCGGAAGAAGCGCTCCTGGAGTTCGGGCGGCGCGTCCTTCCAGTAGAAGTCCAGCCCGATCTCTCCGATGGCCTTGAGGCGCGGCTCGGCGGCGAACAGCGCGGCCATGCCGTCCACGTCGGACGGTTTGGATTCCAGAGCGTCGTTGGGGTGGATACCCAGCAGGAAGAAGACCTCCGGGTACGGCGCGAAGGCGGGCGAATTGGCCTTGTAGGCCTCCACCCCCAGGAACACGTTGCCCACTTGGGCGATCCCTGCCTCGGCGGCGCGGGCGAGCACCAGCGGCAGCTCCTCGGGATCGAGGCGCTTGTAGTCCAGGTGGGCGTGGGTCTCCACCCCCGCGCGGGGCAGGCCTAGTGACGACGGCGACGGGCGTTCAGATTTCTTCTTGGACACGCCGGGCGGGTAGCGCACCATCGCCGCCGGGGCAAGAAAAAACCGTTGCCTTGGCTGACGGCGCGGATAAAGTAGCGCTCCATGACTCCCACTCTCAAAGGCATCCTCAACGCCGTCTCGCTGGCCGACCCGTCCGACGTCACCCTGGCGGCC
>JBMORI010000002.1:0-4351 GCA_049322415.1 Thermodesulfobacteriota bacterium
GTTATTTGTTGCTATATTGGGGCCGGGCCTTTCGGCCCGGCCCCACCAGGAGGAGGTCCAAAGCCCTACACGCCGCAGAGCTCCAGATATCTGAGGAGGTCGCCTTCCCTGGCCCCTCCAGCCTTCACGCGCTTGACCAGCGCCCGCTTCTCCGCTTCACGCGAAGCGCCGGGCAGCCGGTCGTCATGCACGCCAGCGCTCTCCAGAACCGGCGCGCTCATGCGGCCGGCCACACGCGGTTCTCGCATGTCCGCGGCCCGCGCGGGCGTCATCCCCTGCCCGCCGAAACCGTTCAGTCCAGCCTTCACGCCGAGATCCTCGATGAAATGCCGACGCATGTCCGAGTACATCTCCAGGAAAGCGCCGGGGGTGCGGTCCACCTGCTCCAGCACGGCCCAGCCGAGGCGGGCGGGCAGCGACTCCACGAAATGCTCTATCCAGCGCTTCACATGGGGATAAAGGGGGTCATGCGCTTGAAGCTGGGCCAGGATGACTTGATTGTTGACCGCCTTCCTCTGGGCCTTACGCGCCTGCGCCATCCGCTGCCTGTGCTGCATCATGGCCTGCCACTGCATGCGGCCCATGGGGGCCATGGGAGGCGGACCCATGGGCACGTCAGGGATGCCGTCGCCGTCCAGGCCGATGCCTTCCAGGTGCTCGGCCATGCCGGGGCGCGTCATGAGCTGGGCGATGACTGCGTCGAACGGAACCTGCGGCGCGCCGTATCCGGCGGGCGACTGGGGTTGGTGGGCGGACGCCCTCTGGCGGGCGGCGCGGCGGGCCATGATCTCCTCGTCGGAGAGTTGCGATTCGCCGGGTTCGAACCCGGCCCATCTGTCCAGCGCGTCTTCGTAACGCTGGCGCTTGGCGGCCTGCTCGCCGGTGAGGCCGGTACCGGTCTGATCGGGATAGGGCATACGGTTATACCTCCGTATTGTAGATTTTCCCCGGCTCCCGTGCCGAGGCCCCTCCCTATCTAGTCAGGTTCAGAATTATTTCACCTTGCATAGGGGTATACCGCTATGTGGGTGAAAATAGTTTGAGATGAGAGTGGAAATGCATGGAATGGCAGGGGGGTGGAGGAGCTGGGCTCCGCCCAGACCCGGCAGGGGAGTGCCTCCCCTGCACCCGGCATTTGCTTCGCGGGTGGCGTGAGGGACCGTGGAACATGGGCGCGGGTGGTTCAGCCGCCGGGAACGCGCCCAAAGCGGCGCTTGTCCCGGCGGACAGACATCGCCGCAAGCGGCTATATTCTAATATCTTTTTAAAAAATATGAGCGGGGAGCGTGCTTGCACGCTCCCCGCTCTTCGCATCCGTATCGCCCGAAACCCGCGAAGCAATCGCAGAGTCTGGGGGGATCATCCCCCCAGCGGGTCCGGGCGGAGCCCGGCTCCTATCGCTCCCTTCCGTACAGCCTTGCCAGGGCCTTGAGCTTTTCCGCCAGCCTGTCCGGCAAATCCGCATCCCGGCAGCGCCAGGTCCAGTTGCCCTTGGCCTTGGAGGGCATGTTCATGCGCGCCTCGACGCCCAGGCCCAGCAGGTCCTGCATGGGTGCCACGGCCATCTTGGCCACGCTCATGTAGGCGGTGCGCACCAGTTCCCAGGGCACGTCGCCTGGCTCCATGTCACGGCCCAGGTATTCGCGCAGCACGATGCGCTCGGCCTCGCCGATGTCTCCCAGGTACCAGCCCAGGGTGGTGTTGTTGTCGTGGGTGCCGGTGTAGGCCACGCAGTTCTCGGTGTGGTTGTGCGGGGCGTCGCGGTTTTCGCCGATGCCCTCGCCGAAGGCGAACTGGAGAATCTTCATGCCGGGGAAGGCGAAGCCGTCGCGCAGTTCGCGCACGTCCGGGGTGATGACGCCCAGGTCCTCCGCCAGGATGGGCAGAGCGGGGAAGTGTCCCAGCAGGGCCTTGAAGAAGGCGATGCCGGGCGCGTCCACCCACTTGCCGTTGACGGCCGTCTTCTCTTCGGCGGGGATCTCCCAGTATCCGGCGAAGCCCCGGAAGTGGTCCAGGCGGACGAAGTCGTAGAGGGCGAAGTTGTGGGCCAGGCGCATGATCCACCAGGCGAAGCCGGTGGCCTGGTGCGCGGGCCAGTCGTAGACGGGGTTGCCCCAGCGCTGTCCGGTCTCGCTGAAGTAGTCGGGCGGCACGCCGGCCACGTAGAGCGGCTCCCGGTCCGGCCCGAGCTTGAAGAGTCCGGGGTTCGTCCAGACGTCGGCGCTGTCCTGGGTGACGTAGATGGGGGCGTCGCCGATGATGAGGATGTCCTTTTTGGAGGCGTATTCCTTGAGCTTCTCCCACTGGTCGAAGAACAGGAACTGGATGAAGGCCTCGCGCAGGATCTTGCGGGCGAGCGATTCACGCCGTTCGGACAGTGCGGCCGGGTCGCGGTCGCGCAGCTCGTGCGGCCAGCGCGTCCAGGAGAGGCCGCCCAGGGAGTGCTTGATGGCCTTGAAGAGGCAGTAGTCCTCCAGCCAGTGCGCGTTGGCGGCCCGGAAGCGCGTGAAGGGGCAGTTGGAGCCAAGCGACGCTGCGTGGCGGGAGAAGGCGGCGTCGAAGAGCCGGTTCTTGTAGGCCTCCGCTTCGGAGTAGGCGGCTTTGGACGGATCGTGGTCCGGCATGCCGCCCAGTTCCGAACGCTCTATCCAGCCGTCCTCCGCCATGATCTCGGGGCTTATGAGCAGGGGGTTGCCCGCGAAGGCAGAGTCCGAGGAGTAGGGCGAGTCGCCGATGAAGCTGGATGTGGGGGTGAGCGGCAGTATTTGCCAGCAGGACTGGCCGGCCTTGGCCAGGAAGTCCAGGAAGTTGCGGGCTCCTGGGCCCATGTCGCCCACGCCGTAGGGTGAGGGGAGGCTGGTGACGTGCAGGAGCACGCCCGCGCCGCGTCTGTGCATGTGAGTCTCCTGTGGCGGCCCGCGCGCCGTGCCCGGAGGACCGGCGCGTTCAGGATGGGGCCGCCTTGGCTTTCGCAACCAGGGTTATCCGATGGCGGCGGGGCGTACAACCGCCGCGCGGCATCGGGCAGGTCAGCCCGCCGCGGATTCGGTCCCGTCCGCCAAATGGGCGATGCGCCCCCGGTATTTCTCCATGAGGGCCACGCAATTCTTGAGAACGTTCGTTCGGGGGCGCTCGGCCTTGTCCTTGCGTGCCAGGGCGCTGGCGACGGCCGCCTTGGCCAGGCCGAGCTGGCGCTCAAGGCAGAGTTCGGCCCGTTCGGGGCTCACTTGGCCGGTGGCGGCGAGGAAGGCCAGGACGGGCACGAATGGCAGGTCCAGCCTGCCGTTGCCCTTGGTGGCCAGCAGCACTTCGGAAAGAGACGGCATGGGGGTGAAGAGTTTCGAGGCCACGCCGTAGTAGGGCAGGAAGACCGAGTCGCGCCGGATGGCCTCCTGGCGCTCTTCGAGAAGGGAGCGGTCCCCGTCCCTGGCCAGCCTGCCGTCCTCCAGGATGGGCGGGGCCTTGTCCGAGAAGTCGCAGGGGAGCCTGTCCTTCAGGGCGTTGAGGGGCACGCTCTGGAGCATCTCCGGGTAGAGCGGGTCCAGGGGGAACACGCGGCAGCCCAGGGGACGGCTGGCGTAGATGGTGCAGAGATCGTCCTGGCCGAGCGCCGGGCACTTGGCCGCGCCGCCCTCGAAGTCGCCGATGCCGCAGGCTCCGGCGGTGAGGAAGGTCACCACGCGCTCGCCCGTGGAGCGCACGCGGCCCACCTGGAAGACGGTGTCCCGGCTCTGGTCCGTGGCCAGTTTGTCCTTTCGGAAGGCCAGGGCCGTGATCAGCTCGTCCTGGGTGATGGGCACGGCGGGGCGGTTCTTGGAGAAGTCGCCAAGATGCCAGGTCTCCATGGAGACCACCAGGGCCAGCAGGAATCGGTCGTCGTAGTTCAGGGCCTCGGCCAGGCCGAGGGGGATGCTGGCGCGGCAGCACTTGCCGCAGCGGATGCAATCGAAGCGTATGGCGGTCATTTTCGGGTGGCGTCCTTTCCGGGAAATGGTCTATGGAGGGAGCATGACCAGATATGTCTGCATCCACTGCCACTGCTACCAGCCCCCCCGCGAGAACCCCTGGCTGGGGGAGGTGGAGGTGCAGGATTCCGCCGCGCCCTACCACGACTGGAACGAGCGGGTCACGGCTGAATGCTACGGTCCTTGCGCCCAGGCCCGCATTGTGGACGCTGAAGGCCGCATCGTCAACCTGGTGAACACCTATTCCCGCGTAAGCTTCAATTTCGGACCCACCCTGCTCTCCTGGATGGAGCGGCGCGCCCCCCGCGTGTACGCGGGGGTGCTGGAGGCGGACAGGCTCTCGCGCAGGCGCTTCGGCGGCCACGGCTCGGCAATGGCCCAGGTGT
>JBMORI010000003.1:0-4236 GCA_049322415.1 Thermodesulfobacteriota bacterium
CTGTCCGTGCGCTACCGCGTGCCCGTGGTTGTGGTGGACAAGGTCCTGGTCGACGCGGTGTGCCAGATCGCCCGCTACCGCCTGACGGGCGGCCCCGCCAACGAAACCGACCCCATCCAGGCGCGCTACTCCGAGGCCGTCGCCTGGCTCAGGCGCATCTCCAAGGGCGAGGCCAATCTGCCCGGCATGGTGGACCCGGCGGAGACGGCGGGGAGCGTCCTGTTCTCCACCGGCCGCCGGGTCTTCAAGCGCCCCGTGCCCGAGGGGGATGAATGATCGCCGTCATCGAAGAGGCCATCAAGACGCGGATCGCGGAGGCCAACCTGCCCTACAAGCCCACGGTGGCAACCTACGGCGGGGAGTTCGACGAAGGCCTGGAGGCCGTCGTCCGCTCCTTCCCGGCCATCTGGGTGTGCTTCGGCGGCGAGGGGCCGGGCAAGCCCATGAGCAGCAACCGGCGCGTCTGGCGCTTCCCGGCCACCTTCGTGGTCATGGTGGCCGCCCGCAACCCGCGAAGCGAGGCATCCACCCGCAGGGGCGACGCCCGGCAGGCGGGAACCTACGCCATGATGGCGGACGTGCGCCGCCTGCTCCTGAACGAAGACCTGGGCCTGGCTATCGCGGAGCTGGCACCTGGCCGCGTCCGGACGCTGGTCAACGCCCGCTTCAAGAACAACAGCGCCTCCGCCTACGCCATGGAGTGGCACACCAGCTACGACGTGGTGCTGGGCGAGGCCGTCCTGCCCGAACCGCTCATGCTTGAGCGCGTGGGCCTCAACTATCACCTGGTACCTGACGACGGCGTAGCCGACGCCCAGGACCTGGTCACACTTCAAGACGGAGGAGACTCGTGAACACCATCACCGTGAAGGCCGCGCCTGGCGTCCGTGTGCCCAAAGAGGGCGCGCCCCGGCAGCACATCACCGAGGACGAGGCCCAGGCCGTCCCGGCAAGCGCCTACTACCTGCGCCGGATCGCAGACGGCGACCTGGTCCGCGTGCCCGAGGCCGCCACCCCGGCCAAGTCCGGGACCAAGGAGTAACCCATGGCCAGCGAAAACATCGTCTTCGAGACGCTGCCCGCTTCCATCCGCAAGCCGGGCAAGTATTTCGAGTTCAACACCAAGCTCGCCGTCCGCACCCTGCCCGCCAACGTGCAGCGGGTGCTCATCGTGGCCCAGGGCAACGCCGGGTGCGCTCAGCCCCCGCTCACGCCCGTGGACGTGTTCTCGGACGTGGAGGCCGCCAATCTGTTCGGGCCGGGTAGCCAGGCGCACCTCATGGCCCGCGCTGCCATCATCGCCAACCCGTATCTGCGCCTCTCCGTGATCGGCCTGGCCGACGACGGCGCGGGCGTGGCCGCGTCCTGCACGGCCACCGTCACCGGACCGGCGGCGGGCATCGGCGTGGCCGGGCTCACCATCGGCAGCCAGACCGTGCTGGTCGCCGTGGCCCTGGCGGATTCCGCCACGGCCATCGCCCAGGCCCTGGCGGACAAGATCAACGCCCATGGAGCTCTCCCCGTGACTGCCGCCGCCGTGAACGGGGTCATCACCCTGACCGCCCGCAACAAGGGTGCGGCCGGGAACCTCATCCCCGTGAGCGGAAGCGTTTCCGCGGACGGCGTGGCCATCGAGGTCACGGCCATGGCGAACGGAGCCACGGACCCGGACATCACCCCGGCCCTGTCCGCCGTGTTCGCGGACGGACACCACATCATCGTCACGCCCTACGCGGCCCAGGCCAGCCTCACCGCCCTGCGCCAGCACCTGGACGCCGTCTCCCACGCCCTGGAGCAGCGCGGGGCCATCGGCGTCTACGCCAGCACGGGCACGCTCGCCCAGGGCACCACCCTGGCCGGGCTCATCAACTCCGGGCGCATCACCTGCGCGCTCCTGCCCGGCAGCGTCAGCCTGCCCTTCGAGATCGCGGCCGCCTACGCCTCCGTGATCGCTTTCGAGGAGGACCCGGCCCGTCCGCTCAACACCCTGGCGCTCACGGGAATCAGCCCTCCGCCCGTGACCAAGCGTCTGGGGCGCATGGAGCAGGAAACCGCCCTGGCCAACGGCGTCACGCCGCTTGAGGTGGGGCCGGGGGAAAAGGTGCAGATCGTGCGGGCCATCACCACCTACACCCTGGACCCGCAGGGCGTGGAGGACATCGCGCTTTTGGACCTGACCACCATCCGCACCCTGGATTACATCCGCAAGGCCTGCCGGGAGCGCATCTCCCTGCGTTTCCCACGCGAGAAGCTGTCCAGCCGCACGGCCCCCAAGGTGCGCTCGGAACTCATCGACGTGCTCCTCAAGCTGGAAGAACTGGAGATCGTGGAGGAGGTCAAGGCCAACCTGCCCGGCCTCATCGTGGAGCGCGACCTCCAGGACCCCAACCGGCTGGACGCCAAAATCCCGGCCGACGTGGTCAACGGCCTGCACATCTTCGCCGGTCGCATCGACCTCTTGCTGTAAGGAGACACCGCCATGGCCCTGAAAGAATACGTGGGAGCCATCGTCCTGGAAGTGGACGGCAAGGAATACGACATCGTCGACTTCAATGAGGACCATCAGACCGGCAAGAAGCTGGTCAAGACCATGAACCGCACCGGCAAAGCCCTGGGCTTCTCCAGGGGCGTGGAAACCTGGGAGCTGACCGTCACGGCAGCCATCCCCTTCGACGACCCCATGGACTGGGAGGCCGTGGAGGGAGCCAAGTTCACGGTCTATCCCACCAGCGAGGGGGGAACCCGCGAGAGCTACACGGACTGCGTGTGCGTGTCCGCCGGGCGCAAGTACAGCGTGGAGAACGAGGCCCGGATCGACCTCAAGTTCCTCGCCCTCAACCGGGTGAAGGAGTAGCCGCATGATAACCGTGAAGGGGACCCTCAAATACGGACACACGGACGCCGAAGGCAAGGTCCACGCGGATTTCGAGATGCGCCCGCCCACCCTGGCGGACATGGAATTCGCCATCGAGAACGCCCCGGAGGGGGCCAGCCAGGCGCGCATGCAGCGCTACATCTGGTCGCGCACCGTCGTCTCCCTGGGCGGCCTCGCGCCGGAGCAGATCACCCCCGACCTGCTCGCCGGGCTGCACTACGCCGAATACAACGTCCTGGACGACGCCGAGAAGGAACTGACGGGAAAGCTCAAGCCCGCGAGCGCCGCCTGAGGGAGCTCAGGCTCCTGGAGGCGGCCCTCGCGGGCCGCAACCTGACCCTTGCCGAGGTCCGCGCCATGACCATGCCCCAGATCGAATCGTACATCACCATCCTGTCAGGCAAGGCATCGTCCGGAAACGGGCGGCGTCTTGTCCCGACCAGACGCAAGGGGCGTTAGAATGGGCAAGGACACCGTTATAGAAGTCATCCTGCGCCTGCGCGACCAGATGGGCGGGCAGGCGCGCAAAGCCCTGGACGGCCTGACTCAGGCCGCCAGGGGCGCGGCCCAGGGAGCCGGGGCCACCGCCCAGGCCGTGGGCTCCCTGGACCGCGCCGCCCAGAGCATGACCGGCAGCGCCGGGGCGTCGGCACGGGCCATGCGGGACATGGGCCGCGCTGGCGGCGGGCTGCGGAGTGACCGCGTGCGGGAAATGGCCCAGCACGTGGCCCGCACGCGCCAGGAGGCCAAGGGGGCTGCCAGGGAACTGGACGGGGCCGCCAGGTCCGGCGAGCGGCTTGCCGGTGCCCTTTCCCGTGTGGGCGGGGCTGGCCGGGCTGCCCTCGGGGCCTTGCGCGGAGCGGGCCAGGCGGGGGCCGGACTGGCCGCCGGGGGCATGGTGGCCTCGCGCGCCATGGCCAAGCCCATGGATTTCGACCAGCGCCTGGCGCTCATGGCCAACACCGCCTACGGCAACCGGGACGTGGCCGGGCGCATCGCGGGCAAGAAGGAGCTGGAGGCGGCCATCAAGCGTGCCACGGACGCGGGGGGCGGCACGCGCGAGGGCGCGGCCGACGCCCTGGACGCCATGCTGGCCTCGGGAGCCATCAAGGAGGACAAGGCCAAGGCGCTCCTGCCCACCATCCAGAAGTTCTCCACCGCCTCCGGCGCGCAGTCCACCGAGATCGCTGAGATCCTCATCCGGGGAATCCAGAACAAGTTCTTCACGGCGGACGAAGCCCCCCTGGCCCTGGACAAGGCCCTGGCCGCCGGTCAGGCGGGCGGCTTCGAGTTGAAGGACATGGCCAAGTGGCTGCCCAAGATGATGGCCCTGGGCTCGGGCATGAAGGGCATGGCCGGGT
>JBMORI010000004.1:0-4141 GCA_049322415.1 Thermodesulfobacteriota bacterium
GGCTGGCAAAGCCCGGTGCGCTCTGCCTGGTCTTCTCGGACTGGCGGCAGCTCCCGGCCATGACCGATGCCATCCAGGCCGCCGGATGGGCCTGGAAAGGCGTTGTGGTTTGGCACAAGCCGAGCGCGCGGCCCCATCTGGGCTCCTTCCGGAGAGATACGGAGTTCGTCATCCATGCCGCGAAGGGCCAAGCCAAGACGCACACCCGGCAGTGCTTCCCCGGCGTGTTCAAGCACGCGGTGAATCCCGCTCAGAAGGTCCACCTCACGGGCAAGCCGGTGGACCTGGTCAAGGACCTCCTGGCCGTGAGCCAGCCGGACGGCATGGTGCTGGACCCGTTCATGGGTGGAGGCACCACGGCGCTGGCCTGCCTGGAGACGGGAAGGCGCTTCACTGGTGTGGAATTGTCCCCTGAATACGCCGCCCTCGCGGCGGAACGAATCCGCCAAGCCGAGGCGGCGTTAAAATAGGGAGGAAGATTGACGGGGCGGCGTGCCGAAAGCGGCGCAAATCGGTGCCAAATCGCGCGCCGCCTTACATCCAGGGCTTCGGCAACGGGAACCGCCGCGCCGAACAAAAGGAGAAGGGGCTACGATTTGCATCGTAACCCCTTCGTATATTTGGTGGGCCATGTAGGACTCGAACCTACAACCAATGGATTAAGAGTCCACTGCTCTACCAATTGAGCTAATGACCCGCTCGGCGCTTCAGGAGTTGCCCCCCGTCGCGGAAGGCGGTATTTACGCGTCACCCCCCTGGTTGTCAACACGGGTTGATGATTTTTTTTCATCATTCCCCACATTACCTCGAAAGCACTGATTTTATTTCACAACACTTCCTCTTCGCCGCTCCCCAAGGGATTTGAATGCGCCCGGCATTTCCCGTCGTCTCCCCAGCGGACGCACCTCACGTTCCCCACGGACACCCGGAGCCCGCCGAAGGATTTGAAGTTCAGGGCGTGTTGCGCTATCGTGCGGTGTTCACGACATCTTCAACCGCCCGCGCTTCGGGCGTTCCGGATACGACAATGAGCAGCATTCTGGGACTGAGGTTCCGGGAAAACGGCCAGATATACTACTTCGACGCCGATTCCCACCAGGTGGAGCCAGACCAGTACGTCCTGGTGAAAACCGAACAGGGCACGGCCATGGCCCGAGTGGCGTCCATCCAGGACGCGCCGCCCTCCGGCCTGGACCCCGCCGAAATCAAACCCATCCTTCGCCCGGCCGCGCCCGACGACCTGGCCCAGCACGCCGAGAACCGCCTGCTGGCCAAGGACGCCATCCGCCACTGCCGCCAGTGCATCACCGAGCGCAACCTGGACATGAAACTCGTGGACGTGGAGATCCTCCAGGACCGCTCCAAGATGGTCTTCTACTTCACCGCCCCGGGGCGCATCGACTTCCGCGAACTGGTGAAGGACCTGGTGAAGGCCTACCGCACCCGCATCGAGCTCAGGCAGATCGGCGTGCGCCACGAGACCCAGATGCTCGGAGCCATCGGCAACTGCGGCCAGATGTGCTGTTGCGCGCGCTTCATCCGGAAGTTCCAGCCAGTGACCATCAAGATGGCCAAGGAGCAGAACCTGTTCCTGAACCCGTCCAAGATTTCCGGGATGTGCGGCAGGCTCCTGTGCTGCCTGGCCTACGAGCAGGGCACCTACGAGGAGTTCCAGCGCCGCTGCCCCAAGATCGGCAAGAAGTTCATGACCAGCCAGGGCCCCGTCAAGGTGCTGCGCTCCAACCTCTTCCGCGAGACGCTCACCGTCTACTCGGAATCCGGCGAGGAGAAGGAGCTCTCCCTGGACGAATGGAAGGCCATCGCGGGCGAGACACTCACCCCCTACATTCCGCCGCAGCAGCAGCCGCAGCAGAACAGGCAGCGCCCCGAACCTCGCCAGCCCCAGCCCGAGGGCCGCCAGGATGCCCAGTCCACCGACGGCGACGACGGCGAGGTGGTGGCCGAGGGCCAGCCCGAATCCGCCGGGCAGCAGCGCTCCAAGCGCAAGCGCAAGAGAAAACCCAAGTCCAGGCGCCCCGAGGGCGGCCCGGCCCCAACGAACGACACCGGAGAATAGCCGTGGAGCGCTTCTACATCACCACGCCCATCTACTACGTTAACGCGCGCCCCCACCTTGGGCACGCCCACACCACCATCCTGGCCGACGCCATGGCCCGGTTCAACCGCCAGATGGGCCGCGAGGTCCATTTCCTCACCGGCACGGACGAACACGGAGACAAGATCGTCAAGGCGGCCCAGGCCGCGGGCAAGTCCCCCCAGGAATACTGCGACGAGATATCAGGCCTCTTCCAGGCTCTCTGGCCGCAGCTCGGCGTGGAGAACTCCCAGTTCATCCGCACAACCGATTCAGCCCACAAGGCCGCCGTGCAGAAGGCCCTGCAGCAGGTCTACGACTCCGGCGACATCTACTTCGGCGAGTACGGCGGCCACTACTGCTTCGGCTGCGAACGCTTCTACACCGAGAAAGAGCTGGTGGACGGCCTCTGCCCCGACCACAAGACCAAGCCCGAGTACATCGCGGAGAAGAACTACTTCTTCCGCATGAACAAATACCAGGACTGGCTGCTGAGTCATATCAAGGAGAACCCCGAGTTCATCCGCCCAGAGCAGTACCGCAACGAGGTCGTCGCCCTGCTGGAATCGGGGGCGCTTGAAGACCTCTGCATCTCCCGGCCCAAGTCCCGCCTGGACTGGGGCGTTGAGCTGCCCTTCGACAAGGACTACGTGGCCTACGTCTGGTTCGACGCCCTGCTCAACTACCTCTCCGCCCTGGGCTGGCCGGACGGCGAACGGATGGCCAAATACTGGCCCTCCGCCAACCACCTGATCGCCAAGGACATCCTCAAGCCCCACGCCGTGTTCTGGCCCACCATGCTGAAGGCCATGGGCCTGGAGCCCTTCCAGCACCTCAACGTGCACGGCTACTGGCTCATCAAGGACACCAAGATGTCCAAGTCCCTGGGCAACGTGGTGGAGCCGCTCTCCCTCAAGGACAAGTACGGCCTCTCGGGCTTCCGCTACTTCCTGCTCCGGGAAATGACCTTCGGCTTCGACTCCTCCTTCTCCGAGGAGGCTTTCTGCGGCCGCTTCAACTCCGACCTGGCCAACGACCTGGGCAACCTGTTCAGTCGCGCCCTGGCCATGACCCACAAGTACTTCGAGGGCCGCATCCCACAGGCCGGGCTCGGCGGCCCAGACGAGGAAGAGCTCCAGCTCATGGCCAAGGACGCCTGCCTCAACTTCCAGCGCCTCTTCGAGCGCTTCCAGACCGCCAAGGCCCTGGACTCGCTCTGGGAGCTGGTGCGCGGCCTCAACAAGTACATCGACACCCAGGCCCCCTGGGCGCTCTTCAAGGAGAACAACGGCTCCCGGCTGGCCACCGTCATGTACGCCGTGCTCGAATGCATGCGCAAAGTGGCCGTGCACCTGTGGCCTGTCATGCCCGACGCCGCCTCGGCCATGCTCGAGCAGTTGGGCGTTGCGGACGCCCCCGCCTCCATCAATCTCCCGGCCGAGGCCGAGGGGTGGGGCAACCTGACCGCCGGGACGGAGGTGGCCAAGGCCTCCAACCTGTTCCCGCGCGTGGAGCCGCCCGCGCCCGCCTCCGAACCCGCGCCCAAGGCCAAGGCCGAAAAAGCCAAAGCCGCGCCCGCGCCCGCCGCGCCCCAGGGCCCCAAGGAGCCCATCGACTTCGAGGACTTCCAGAAGATCGACCTTCGAGTGGCAACCGTCATCTCCGCCGAACCCGTGCCCAAGGCCGACAAGCTCCTGCTGGTCAAGCTCGACGCGGGCGACCCGGAACCGCGCCAGGTGGTGGCGGGCATCGCCGAGTTCTGGAAACCCGAGGATCTGGTGGGCAGGCAGGTGGTGGTCGTGGCGAACCTGAAGCCCCGGAAGCTTCGCGGCGTGGAGTCGCAGGGCATGATCCTGGCCGTGAAGCAGGAAGGACGCCTGGAGCTGCTCGCGCCGTCCGCGCAGGTGCTTCCCGGCAGCGCCGTCTCGTAGAGGAGGCGGAACTTAGGCTTGGACTCCGGCCGAGTTCCTTTCCAGTGAAATAAGCCACGCCGGTTGGGGCTTCCGGGGCGCGCCCGGCAGGGGCAGGCTAGGACCGATTTGAAGA
>JBMORI010000005.1:0-30854 GCA_049322415.1 Thermodesulfobacteriota bacterium
GGCACGGTACAGTATTACGTGAATTTTACAATCACATGACGCGGTGCCGCGTGGTGACGCGAAGACAGATGAGGGCCAAGGGAGACCGACGTCTCCCTTGCGGGTGCAGGGCGGAGCCCTGCCGGGGTTTGGGGCGGAGCCCCAACGAAAAGGGGGGGCTCGCGCCCCCCCCTTGCCGTGTCAGTCGTACAGGGTGTTAATCCCTGCGGCGTCCGCCGCGGTCGCCGCCGCGTCCGCCGCGATCGCCGCCACGGCGGTCCCCGCCGCGGTCACGGTCGCCGCGCGGGCGGGAGGGCGCCGCGAAGTCGTCCAGGTTGATCTCTTCGCCGGCCTCTTCCATGAGCACGGCCTTGCGGGAGAGGCGCACGCGGCCGTTGGGCTCCACGGCGATGACCTTCACTTCCAGGTCCTGGCCCATGGCCACCACGTCTGTGACGTTCTCCACACGGCTGGTGTCCAGTTGGGAGACGTGCACCAGGCCTTCCAGGCCGGGCAGGATCTCCACGATGGCGCCGCAGTCGATGATCTTCTTGACCTTGCCCTGGTAGTTGCGGCCCACGTCGGCCTTCTGGTCGTAGAAGAGCACCATCTCCTTGGCGCGCTCCATGGCCTCCTGGGTGGGGGCGAAGATGGAGATCTTGCCGGAGTCGTCGATGTCGATGGACGCGCCGGTGGAGGCGGTGATGGCCTTGATGGTCTTGCCTCCGGGTCCGATGACTTCGCGGATCTTCTCCGGGTTGATCTCCACCACGGTGAGCTGGGGCGCGTAGGGCGACAGCTCGGTGCGGGGGGAGGCCAGGGCGGAGTTCATCCTGTCCAGGATGTGCAGGCGGGCGTCGCGGGCCTGGGCCAGGGCGCTGCGCATGACGTCCTTGGGGATGCCGGTGATCTTGATGTCCATCTGGATGCCGGTGACGCCCTCGGCTGTTCCGGCGACCTTGAAGTCCATGTCGCCCATGGCGTCCTCGTCGCCCAGGATGTCGGTGAGCACGATGTAGTCGTCGTCTTCCTTGATGAGGCCCATGGCCACGCCGGCCACGGGGGCCTTGATGGGCACGCCCGCGTCCATGAGGGCCAGGGAGCCGCCGCACACGGTGGCCATGGAGGAGGAGCCGTTGGACTCCATCACCTCGGAGATGATGCGCAGCGTGAAGGGGAACTCGCCGGGGGCGGGCAGCACCGGGGCGATGGAGCGTTCGGCCAGCATGCCGTGACCGATCTCGCGGCGGGAGGGGCCGCGCAGGGGCTTCACTTCGCCCACGCAGTAGGGGGGGAAGTTGTAGTGCAGCATGAAGCGCTTGGAGGATTCGCCCGCCAGAGTCTCGATGCGCTGCTCGTCGCCGGTGGAGCCCAGGGTGGCCACGCACAGGGCCTTGGTCTCGCCGCGCGCGAACAGGCAGGAGCCGTGGGTGCGCGGCAGCATGGAGACCTCGATCTCGATGGGGCGCACGGTCTTGGTGTCGCGGGCGTCGATGCGGGTTCCGGTCTGCTTGATGCGGGCGCGCATGAACTTCTTCTCCATGCCCTCAAGCATTTCGGCGGCCTTGCCGGGCGCGGAGGCTTCCTCGGGGAATGCGGCCTTAACGGCTTCCACCACCTTGCCGCGCAGCACCTTGCGGGCGGCGCGGCGCTCCATCTTGTCGGTGATGGTGAGAGCCTTTTCCAGCTCGCCTTCCACAGCCTTGACGACCACGGCCTTGATCTCCTCGCTCTCGACGGGGGCGGTGAAGACCTGCTTGGGCTTGCCGGCCTTCTCGCGCAGTTCCTCCTGCATCTCGATGAGCGGCATCACCTGCTGGTGGCCCCATTCAAGGGCGTCGGCGATGAGCTCCTCGGAGACGAAGTTGCCGCCACCCTCGACCATCACCACGGCGTCGCGGGTGGCGGCGAAGAAGATGTTCAGGTCGGTCTGCTCGGCGGTGACCTGGTAGGGCGGGTTGAGCACGAACTGGCCGTCCATGTAGCCCACGCGTCCGGCCGCGATGGGGCCCTGGAAGGGCACGCTGGAGATGGTCAGCGCGGCGGAAGCGCCGTTCACGGCCAGCACGTCGGGGTCGTTGTAGCCGTCGGCGGAGAGCACGGTGGCGATGATCTGCACCTCGTCGCGGTAGCCCTTGGGGAAGAGCGGGCGGTGGGGGCGGTCGATCAGGCGGGCCACGGTGACCTCGCGCTCGGAGGGGCGGCCCACTTCGCGGCGGAAGTAGGAGCCGGGGATGCGGCCCGCGGCGTAGAGTTTTTCCTGGTATTCGCAGGTAAGGGGGAAGAAGCCCTTGTCGAAATCAAGGGCCTGGGAGCAGACGGTGACGAGCACCACGGTGCCGCCGCACTGCATCCAGACGGCGCCGTCGGCCTGGTTGGCCAGGCGTCCGGTTTCCATGGTGATCGGATTCAGGCCGACCGTGCGTTCGATTCTGATGGCTTTGTCAAGAAGACCCATGTGATAACCTCTGTGTTGGTGTTTCGAAGGGGCCTTCCCGGAACGTGATATGCGCGCAAGGGGCCGGGAACTCTTGGCTCCCGGGCGCTGGCGCGCGGATAACGTTCGGGGTCGGCCGTATATCCGCCGTGCCGGAGAAATCGGGGTAGAAGCCTCCGGCGGCCAAAGGGGCGAACCTCTTTGGAATCCCCTCAGGGGGACCGTTCATCCGCCATGCCGGACGGTTCACACTCGCCGCCGTGCGCGGCGTCGCTTGGAAAACCGGCCGGTCCGGACGATCCGGACCGGCCGGGCTGGGCGCTATTTGCGGATGCCCAGGCGGGCGATCAGCTCACGGTAGCGGTTGATGTCCTTGTTCTTCAGGTAGTTGAGCAGCTTGCGGCGCTGGCCGACCAGCTTCAAGAGGCCGGTGCGGGAGTGGAAATCCTTCGCGTGGACCTTGAAGTGGTCGGTAAGGTAGTTGATGCGGCTGGTGAGCAGCGCCACCTGGACCTCAGGGGAGCCGGTGTCTCCCTCGTGGGTCTTGTACTCGTCAATAACCTTGAACTTGTCCTCGGCGGTCATGACCACAGCGGTATCCTCCGTTGATAATTTTCGGGGGCACGATTGCCAGCGGGCGTGCTCAAGCGGGGTTGAGTCCGCGCAGCACGACCCAGCGCCTCGCGCCATCCAAGTCCTGGGGTTCGGCCAGGGCCACGGGTTGGCCGTCCGGGTCCGCGAGCAGGGCCCGCGTGTCCGGTCCCGGGAGATCCGCGACTGGTATGCGCTTGCCGTCCCGCACCATCCTGGTCTGCGCGGGCGTGAGAGCCAGCGCGGGCCAGTGGGGGAGGGCGTCCGCCAGTCCGATCACCCGTCCGGCCAGCCGTCCGGGTTCGGCCAGGAGTTCGTCCAGTGGGACGGCCTGACTGATTCCGAATGGATGGCTCATCTCCCGGGTGAGTTCTGTAAGGTGCGCTCCGGTCCCGAGTCGCTTCCCCAGGCTGTGGACCAGGGAGCGTACGTAGGCTCCGGAACTCACTCTCACCCGGAAATCCATGAAGGGGAGTTCCATTCCGAGAACTTCCGCTTCGAAAACTTTCACCGGCTTGACAACCACCGGCACTTCCTCGCCCCGCCGCGCCTTCTTGTAGAGAGGCTGGCCGTCCACCTTCACGGCGGAATAGGGCGGTATCTCCTGGGTGGTCATCTCCATCCAGAAGAGGGCCGCGTCCCGGACCTCTTCGGGCGCGAGATGCTCCCAGGGGGCCTCGGACGTTACACTGCCTTCGGCATCGAAGGTATCGGTATTTTGTCCTAGCCGCAGGCGGCCCGTATACGTCTTTTGCCCTTCGGTCAAGAACCCGGCCAGCTTGGTGCCCTCGCCAAGCAGCACGACGAGCACGCCGGTGGCCATGGGATCGAGCGTTCCGGCGTGGCCGATCTTCTTCTGCCCGAGCTGGTACTTGATGTCGCGCAGGCAGTCCGCCGAAGTGGGGCCCTTGGGCTTGTCCAGGATCAGCACCCCGTGCATCTGCGGGGGGCGCGGCCCTCTGTCGGTCCTGCTCACGCTCCCAGCACCTTGCCCACGGCCTCGACGATGGCGGGCTCAACCTCGTCGAAGGTCCCTCGGATGTTGGCCCCGGCCGCGCACTTGTGCCCGCCGCCGCCGAACATGGCGGCCACCGTCTGGATGTTCAGGTCCGAGACACAGCGCAGGGAGAGCTTGAGTTCACCGCCGCTGTCCTCCCTGAGCGACTGCGCGACCTTGCACCCCTTGATGCGCAGGACGAAATTGGCCAGGCCGTCGGTGTCTGCGTCAGTGGCTCCGAGCCTGTCGAGCTGCTCCCTGGTAATGCGGATCACCCCGAGCTGTCCATTGAAATGCATCTCCAGCGCTCCGAGAACCTCGCCCCAGAGCTTGAAGCGGGCCAGGGACCACTGGTTCTGGATGCGTTCGTTCACGCGGGCGGTGTCCAGCCCCAGGCGGATGATCCTAGCCCCCAGCTCCAGAGCGCGCGGGCTGGCGTTCTCGAAGGTGAAGTTGCCCGTGTCCGTGACGAGGCCAACGTAGACCGACTCGCCTAAGACCCCGGCGGGTTCGATGCCGAGCTCGGAAGCAAGGGCGGCCACCATCTCGCAGGTTGAGGAGCGGTCCGTCTCGACCCAGTTGTGGATTCCCCACTTGGGGTTGGAGAGGTGGTGGTCGATGACCATGGTGGGGCGGGCCGCCATGGCCTGTTGGAGTACTTTGCCGCCCCGGCGGTCGTCGCCGCAGTCCAGGGCCACGATCCAGTCGAAATCGCCCTCGGGCAGTTCCGTCAGGACGGGGGAGGGCAGCTTCATCCAGGCGAGGTGGTCCGGCAGGCCAGAGGCGTTGTAAAGCACGGCCTGCTTGCCCAGCGCCTCGAGAAGGTGCCCCATGGCGGACATGGAACCGATGGCGTCGCCGTCGGGGTTCACATGCGAGGCCACCAGGAAGCGTGAGCCGGCCTGGATGGCGCGCAACAGGTCATGCATGGGGCTGGCCATAGACCATGGTCTCCAGGAAGTCGTCGAACTCGAAGCGCAGGTCGGGCACGAACTTGCTCTTGATGCGCCGCCCCAGGTGCGAGCGGAAATAGCCTTTGGAATGATAGAGCGCGTCCTTGGCCTGCTTGATGCGGGCCGCGTCGCCGTGCATGGTGAAGAGCACCGTGGCCACGGACAGGTCCGAGTTGAGGCGCACGCCGCTTATTGTGACAAGCTCCAGGCGCGGGTCCTGGATCTCCTCGGAGAGCATGAGCGCCAGCTCGCGCATGATCTGGTCGGACATGCGTATGGAGCGGCGGGAGGGGCCTTCGTCTCTTGGGGTCATGGGAAAGTGTCCTGTAGGCCGGTCTGTCTTTCGAGGACGGCGGCGGCCGGAAATTCTGTCGCCGTCTCGCGGTGATTGTCGCGGATGCGGCTGGTTGGCCGGGGGGAAGCCTCCGGCGGCCAAAGGGGCCAGACCCTTTGGAATCCCGTGTTATGGGCTGCGCGGACGGGCGCTCGCGGCTTCTGAGATGTCCGGTGAGCGCTGCGAGCGTCACTGCCCGATGAGTTCTATGTCGTCGTAAATAAGTTCCGCTTCGTCGGCGGCAACCACCATGTTGAGCGCTTTCTGCAAAAGCCCCCTGGCGTGCTTGCCGTCCGGGCTCACCGTGACCACGCCCAACGCCAGCGTATCCAGCACGTCCTGGCTGGCGATCTCGCTCACGGCCACGTTGAACTTGTTGCGCAATTTCATCTTCAGACGTTGCGCCACCGAGCGCTTCCCCTTGAGGGAGTCGTTGCCGTGGAGCCTGAACTCCAGGGTGAGTACGCCGATGATCACAGTATGCCACCAAACGGGTTACTGCCCCATGAGCCGGGTTTCCCCAGTGCCCAAAGCCCTGGCGAGCGCCTTGGCGATGGCTCCCGCAGCCAGCTTCAGGCCGTCCTGGTTCCAATGTATGTCGTTAAAGTAATGCATTGAAACGGCTTTGTCACCGAAAGTTTCGTAAAGATCTATGTAATCAGTTCCGGTTTCCCTGGCGATGGAAACGATCTTGTTCTTGCATTCCATGTCGATGAATACCCTTTCGGTCATCCGGGACCTGTATTGAAATTCCCTTTTGACCAGTTCGTTCTGGGCGGAACAGTCATCCGTCACTGCCAACAGGAACTGGAAGCCGTTCGTGGCAGCCAGTTCATTGAAGGCGATCAAGGCGCATTTAGTGCTTTTGAGCGCCTCAACGAAAACTCCGGGCATCTTATCAGTGGCCGTCCAGAACATGTTGTTCACGTCCAAGTCCTCCGGGAAGTTCCATCCAGACAACAACCGCTTGAAACGCGGGTCAGTCGAAAGCTGGAAATACCTGAAAGCGTATTCCCTGTCTCCGCGTAGAAAACCAGTTTCGTTGGAATGAGATACGACGTCCTTGAGCCAGTTGTAGGCGAAAGACCAGCCAAGGGTCTTGTCCAGGAAATCCCCGATGACGGTGTGGAGTGTTCTTGAGTGCGCTGGCGGTAATTCCTTGAGGAAATGCTTCTGGTAATCCGGGGCAATTGGAATCGCGGCGCATCCCCCATCCCGTTCGGTGAAAAAGTAACCCATGGGGTGCTCCGGATGGGCGCGGAGTTTGATTGCTTCCAATATGCTTGAATTGTTGGCGAAAGTTGATGAATTGAAAACAGCCACCACCGCCTCGGGCTTGAAGGTCAGTCCGTAATGCACCAAGTATGAGTACATGTTGCCCAGGCCGACGCCAGGAAACGCCATGGGGATGGCCTCGAAATTTTGGCCGGGGAATAGAGTCTTCATCTCAGATTCGATGCGCGATGCCAGGGACGTCCCGGAGACGAAGGAATCACCGACAACGAGAATGCGCCTGCGGTTATCGCTGGCCATGTCGCGGGCCTTGTCAACGAAACCCAGTTTGTTGACCCGGTCCGGGGTAGCATTGTGGTCGTATACGAACCCTACGTCCTTGTTGAATATGTATTCATAGGGCTTGATGTACTCTGTCGTAAAGCGAAGGTACGCCTCGATCGCAAGGAGTGGGGCCACAAACGCCACAAGGGCCAACAGAAGATAAGTGCGGCATTTTTTTAACATTCTGGCTCCGATTGTCACTCGCGAAAGCAGTACGCCCTGTCCTCCAAGGAACATGTGATAGCAAAAACAAAAGCGCGGCCACCCGGCAAAGGGCGGCCGCGCCTCGTCTTCAGCATTAGTCCAGCGTGTCCTTCTCTTCAACGGTCTCGAAGGCCTCGATCACGTCGCCGACCTTCACGTCGTTGAAGTTCTCCAGGCCCATGCCGCATTCGTAGCCCTTGGTCACTTCCTTGACGTCGTCCTTGAAGCGCTTGAGGCTGGCGAGCTTGCCGGTGTAGACCACCACGCCGTCGCGCAGCAGGCGGACCTGGGCGTTGCGGGTGATCTTGCCGTCCAGCACGCCGCAGCCCGCCACCAGCCCGATCTTGGGCACGCTGAAGGTCTGGCGAACCTCGGCCTGGCCCAGGTACTGCTCCTTGAACACCGGGGCCAGCATGCCGGACATGGCCGCCTTGATCTCGTCCACCAGCTTGTAGATGATGTCGTAGAACCGCAAATCCACGTTCTCGCGCTCGGCGGTGTCCTTCACCTTCACGGACGGGCGCACGTTGAAGCCGATGACGATGGCTTCCGAGGCGCTGGCCAGGATGACGTCCGACTCGGTGATGGCGCCGGTGCCCGCGTGGATGATGCGCACCTTGACCTTTTCGCCCGAGAGCTTGTTGAGGGCCTCGGTGATGGCCTCCTGCGAGCCCTGCACGTCGGCCTTGAGCACCAGCTTGAGCTCCTGGGCCTCGGCCTCGCCGCGCGATGCCAGGAAGGTCTCCAGGGTGATCTTGGTGGCCTTGCCCAGCTCGCGCTCGCGCTGCTTGTGCAGGCGGGCTTCCGCGATCCTGCGGGCGACCTTTTCGTCCTCGGTGCAGCTGAAGGTCTCGCCGGCCTCGGGCACGCCCTCGAAGCCCTGGACCTCGACTGGCATGGCCGGTCCGGCTTCCTTGATCTTGCGGCCCTGGTCGTCGAACATGGCCCGCACGCGGCCGGAGAACAGGCCGCACACGAAGGCGTCTCCCTGGGTGAGCGTGCCTTCCTCTATGAGCACGGTGGCCACGGGGCCCCGGCCCTTGTCGAGCTTGGCCTCGATGATGTGGCCCTTGGCGCGCTTGTCCGGGTTGGCCTTGAGCGCCAGAACCTCGGCTTGCAGGAGGATCATCTCCAGAAGCTCCTCGAGGCCGGTGCGCTGCTTGGCGGAAACGTAGGCGTAGATGGTCTCTCCGCCCCATTCCTCGGGCACCAGGCCGAGCTCCGCCAGTTCACGCTTGACGCGGTCGGGCTCGGCGCCGGGCTTGTCGATCTTGTTGACGGCCACCACGATGGGCACGCCCGCGGCCTTGGAGTGGTTGATGGCCTCGCGGGTCTGGTCCATGACGCCGTCGTCGGCCGCGACCACCAGGACCACGATGTCCGTCACCTTGGCGCCGCGTGCGCGCATGGCGGTGAACGCCTCGTGGCCGGGGGTGTCAAGGAAGACCACGTCGCCGCCGGGGGTGGTGACGTGGTATGCGCCGATGTGCTGGGTGATGCCGCCGGCCTCGCCCATGACAACGTTGGTGGAGCGGATGGCGTCCAGCAGGGATGTCTTGCCGTGGTCGACGTGGCCCATGATGGTGACCACGGGCGGACGCGGCTTGAGGTCTTCGGGGACGTCGGCGGTCTCGGCCACGAGGAACTGCTCCTCGTCGAAGCCCACCTTTTCCACCTCGTAACCGAACTCGGCGGAGACCAGCACGGCGGTCTCGTAGTCCAGGGACTGGTTGATGGTGGCCATCATGCCCATGGACAGCAGAACCTTCATGAGGTCCTGCGCCTTGAGGTTCATCTGCTTGGCCATCTCGGAGACGCGGATGGCTTCCTCCATCCTGATCTTGCGCTTGACGGCCTTCTGCGGCTGGGCCTGGGCCTGGGCGGCCATGATCTGGGCGACCTGGTCGCCGCCCTTCTTCTTCTTGGGATGCCTGCCGCCGCGTCCGGTGCGGTCCTGGATGTCGCCCATGCGCTTCTTGCCGCCGCGGCCGCGATCACCGTCGTCGGTGCCGGCGCCGCCGAACTCGACGACGCGCTTGTCCTTGCGGCGCTTGCGGTCGTCGCCCTCGGTGGGCGGGACGGGAGCCTTGGCGTCGAAACCGGGCGCACCTCCGGGACCGCCGGCACCTCCGGGACGGGGGCCTCCGGGACGGGGTCCCCCTGGACGCGCGCCGCCTGGACCGGCGGGACGGGGGCCGCCTGGGCCGGCGGGACGGGGGCCGCCGGGTCCGGCTGGACGGGCCGCGCCGGGCGCGGGCCTGGCCGGAGCAGCCGCGCGGGGCTCGGGCATGGAAATGATGCGCACCTGGGGCCCGATGGGCACCTCGCGCTTGGGCTTCTTGACGCGCTTTCCGGGTTCTGCCTCGGCTGACTCCCCGGCGGGCGCTCCGGCCTCTTCGGAAGGCCCGGCCTCTTCGCCGGATTCGGGCCCGGCCTCTTCGGCAGGAGCGGCTTCCAGCGGGGCGGGCTCTTCGGGGGCGTAAGCCTCCCCGGCGGCCTCTGGAACCATGTCTTCCGGGGCCGTCACGGCAGCGGGCGCTTCTTCCTCGGCCTTGGCCGTGAATTCGTGCTCGTGGACGACGGGGAGTTCTTCCCCGGCTTCCGGTTCGGGCTCGGGATGGGAGATGATCCTGGCGGGGGGAGTCTCGATCATGCGCCGCTTGGTCTTGGGCTGGGAGGGCTTGGCTGGGGCGGCGGCTTCCTCTTCCCGCTCCTCGGGGGCGGAGGGCGGAGCGGATGCCGCGGCTTCCTCTTGGTGCTCTGCTTCGGCGGGGTGCGCGCTCGCGCGACGGCGGCGGACCACGACGCCCGGCTGGGACTGGCTCTGAACCACCTCGGACCTGGAGAGCCCGTGCTTTATCTTGGAGCGGACCTGGGCGACCTGGTCGTCCTCCAGGGTGGCCATGTCGCTGGACACGCGTATGTCCAGCTCCCGCAGGGCCTGATAGATATCCTTGTTGCTGACCCTCAGCTCTTTGGCGAGGTCTCTGACCCTAAGCTTCGTCACGTTTGCCTTCCCCCTTGCCTTTCCTCACGGCGGCGGCGCGTTTCGGGAACTTCGCCTTGCAGCCATCCCCCGCGCAACAATAGTAGCCCCTTCCGGGCAGGATACACGCCTCGTCGGGCGTCCATTCGCCCCGCCACACGTGGCGGGTCAGTTCGTCTTTGGGGAACCGGCCGCGGCAGACGATGCACATCCGGACCGGCCCCTGGTATTCGTTATTCTCCAGGCCTGTCATCTTCCTGGACGGCCTCGGCTCCGGCCTGCTCGACGGCATCGCCTTCGCCCTCCTGCCCTTCCTCGTCCCCTGGCTTGGGCGCGGGCATGAGGAGCCTGATGGCGGCGCGCAGGTGGTCGCGCTTGGTGGGCGTCATGCCCTCGATGGTGTCGAGCTCCTCGTCGGTGGCCTCGGCGAGCATGGCCACGGTGTCGAAACCGGCGGAGAGGAAATTCTCCATGTTCATCTCGGCCACACTGGCCAGCTGCTCCATGCCCTTGCGCGCGGCGTTGAGTTCGGAGTAGCGGGAGTCGGTGAAGATGTCGATCTTCCAGCCGAGGAGCTTGGCGGCCAGCTTCACGTTCTGGCCCTTGCGGCCGATGGCCAGGGTGAGCTGGTCGTCTGGCACCACCACCTCGAGGGTCTTCTCGTCCTCGTCCACCATGATGCGGGTGATACGCGCGGGCGAGAGGGCGTTGGCCGCGTAGGTGGCGATTTCGGGGTGCCACACCACGATGTCGATGCGCTCTCCGTGCAGTTCCTGGACGATGTTCTGGATGCGCGAGCCGCGCACGCCCACGCACGCGCCCACCGGGTCCACGTCGCGGTCCTTGGAGGAGACGGCCACCTTGGCGCGCGAACCGGGGTCGCGGGCCACGCCCAGGATGCGCACCGTTCCGTCGGACACCTCGGGCACCTCGCGCTTGAACAGTGCGGCCATGTAGTCCGGGTGGGTGCGGGAGATGATGATCTGGGGTCCGCGCCCGCTGGGCAGGACCTCGATGATGTAGGCCTGGACGCGGTCGCCGCGCTTGTAGCGCTCGCGGGGGATCTGCTCCTCCTTGGGGAGCATGGCCTCGGTGCGGCCGAGGTTGATGATCCAGCCGCCCCGGTCGCGGCGCTGCACGATGCCGGAGACGATCTCGCCCTTTCTGTCCTTGTATTCCTCGTAGATGATCTCCTGCTCGGCGTCGCGCATGCGCTGGATGATCACCTGCTTGGCGGACTGGGCCGCGATGCGTCCCAGGTCCTCGACCTTGAGCTTGAAGCCCAGCTCGTCGTCGATCTGGACGTTGGGGTCCACTTCGCGGGCGGCTTCCAGGTCGATCTCGGAGAGCGGGTCCTCGACCTCGTCCACCACGATCTTGAACTGGAAGACCTCGATTTCGCCGGCCTCGTCGTTGTAGCTGACCTCGATGTCCATGTGGTCGCCGAACTTGCGGGCGACAGAGGAGCGCACGGCCTCCTCGAGGGTGTCTATGAGCAGGTCGCGGTCGATGCCGCGGTCCTTGCTGATCTGGTCGATGGCCTTGCGAAGCTCCATGCCCATGTTGGGTCCTCCGGATGCCGCCCTACGCCTTTTCAGGCCCGGCGGCTTTGTCTGCCTTGAAATGCTTTGCGCCCTTGCCCCTGGCCTTGGCCTTCATCTCCTCGGGCGTCTCGAAAACATGCACCAGCCTTGCCCTGGCCACGCCGCTCCAGGGGATGGAGACGGCCTTGCCCTCGCATTCCAGGGAGAGGCTCTCCCCCTCCAGCGCGGTGAAGGCTCCCTTGAAGCGCTTGCGGCCTCCGTGAGGCTCGGCGGTGGTCACGTCCAGCTCGCGGCCCACGTAGGGCCCGAGCTGGGAAAGCTCGAAGAAGCGCCGCTCCAGCCCGGGAGAGGAGACCTCCAGGTTGTAGGCCCCGTGCATCAGCTCTTCCACGTCCATGGCTGCGCCAAGCTGGCGGCTGACACGGGCGCAATCCTCCACGTCGACCCCCTCGGGGCCTTCGATGAAGATGCGAAGGGTGGGGCGTCCCGTCCCGCCGGTCATCTCGATGCCCCACAGGGAGAGGCCCAGGCTCTCCACGAAGGGAGCGGCCAATTCCTGAATGCGGGCGAGCACTTTTGCGTTGTCTTGGGTCATAGCAAAAAAAAAGTGGACCGAACCGATTGGCCCACCCCTGTAATCGCCGGAGGGTCACCCCGGCGTCATGAGGATTTTTTTGGAGCGGGCGACGAGATTCGAACTCGCGACACCAAGCTTGGGAAGCTTGTACTCTACCAACTGAGCTACACCCGCTCGCAAAGTGCTTCATATTATGCGGATCGGGGTGCGTGTCAAGAGTTTTGCGCCGAATCTTCCTCGTTGCGTTTGCGCCGGGTGGTTTGATAATCGCTGTGAGGTGGGAAAAAGAGCGTTGACCCTGAAAAGCTACGACCCCTATGATATGGAGGGAGGGTATTGGCTCTGCGCGGCCCTCATCCTCCTCGCAGGGGCCTTTCTGCGATTTCATCAGCTCGGCGCGCCGTCCATGTGGACCGACGAGATGCTGGTGGCGCTCAACGCCTCCAAGTCCGCATCCTACATATTAAGCCTTTCAGAGAACGTGGAGGTCCACCCTCCCTATTTCTACTTCCTCTACAAGCCGCTCCTCGGCGAGGCGAGGTCCGATTTCTGGCTGAGGCTTCCCTCGGCCGTGTTCGGAACCCTGACCCTGCTGCTGCTCTGGAGGGCGGGGGAGCGCCACCTGGGAAGCCGTCCCGCCGCGCTGGCGGCCATGGCGCTGCTGGCGGTCCATCCGCTTCACATCTGGATATCGCGGCAGTTGCGCCCTTACTCCCTCATCGGGATGATGGGCGTCCTGGCCATGTGGAACCTGCTGAACTACCTTGAGCACGGCAGGGGCCGGGACGCCCGGCTGAACCTCCTGGCCTGCCTGCCCGTCGTCATGTGCCATTACCTGGGGCTGATGCTGCTGGCCGCCCAGTGGGCCGTCGCCCTGGCCCGGTCCGTCGCAACCGGCGTGCCCCGCCTGGTCTCGGTGGTCTGGTTCGGGCTGGGCTGCGCGGCCTGCGCCGCGCCGGTGGCCTATTTCTTCTGGGCGGCCAAGTTCAGCCGGGCCGAGGCCGTCATCGAGGGAGGCAAGAGCCTACCCCAGACCCTGGAGACGGTGGGCGCCGCGCTTGCCGGGGTGCTGGCCTTCGGCGCGGACTTCCCCTTCGCCTGGCTCACGCCGGCCCTGCTGGCGGCCATCGGGGCGGTGGCCCTGGTCGCAAGGAGGAGCGTGGCGGGCTGGATCGCGGCCCTGGTCGCGCTGCCGCCGCTCATGCTCGTGGCGGCCCGGTACGCCAGCCACCTCTACGCCGTCCATCTAAGTTTCCTGCTCCCGGCCCTGACGCTTCTCGCCGGAGCGGGGCTGGACTGGGCCCTGCCGCGCTCCTGGCGGCGTCCCTGGCTGCCGCTCATGCTTTGTCTGTGCATGGGCGGGCTGTTCCTCGCCGTCAAGGGCAAGGATTATTACGACGCCAAGGGCGTCGTGGCCACGTGGTGGCACATGGGATTCTACAGGGACATCGGCAGGGCGGTCAGCGTCAACTTCAAGCCTTCGGACATGATCGCCTTCCAGGACACGGGGCTCTATCAAAGCGTGAACTGGTACGCATCCCAAAACGTTCCCTCCGGCGCGCCTTCATCCCAGCGGCTTGAGCCCGGCAGCCCGGCGGTGATGGCCGCGTTCGTCACCAATTACGGTGAGTTCGGCCATCTTTTTCCGGACGAGGCCCGGTTCAAGCAACTCTACGGACAGTCGGCCAGCGTCGCCATGCTGGACAACGTGCGGCTCTACCAGGCCTCGCTGGCGCGCAAGCCTGAGATCGCCATGGAGAGCGGCCGCGTCGTGGAGGAGCTGACCGCCGATCCGAGGGACGTCTACTCCAGGGCGTGGACGCTTCACGATCTGACGGTGTGGCCGTATTTCAGGGGCGCGCTCATGCCCACCAAGCCGCGTGAACCCGGCGAGGTGGTCTACCGGCTTGCCGCCCCGGACGACGGCGCGCCGCGCGAGTTCCGCCTGCTCGCCGATTTCGAGATGGAGGCTCCAGGCAATCTCATGCTCGTTGAGTACCGGTTCGACGGCGAGCCCTGGACGCCGCTGGTTGAGGAGTCCTCGTTCAGCAGGGGAACGTGCAGGCTTGCCAGGTTCGCCCGGGAGAAGCCTTACTCCCACCTCTGGCTGCGGGCCGTGCTGCGGGCGGGGGAGGAGACCGCCACCTCCGTGTACGGCGGGCTGGAGCAGGTGCGCCTGTCCAGGCTCTTGTTGTTCTCGGAGGGGGAGGGCGCCCTGTTCGGCAGCCGGAGCATGGCCGTTCACGAGAAGGGGCTCGGCACGCTGGAACTCTTCCCGGGGAAGACGCTGGCGCGCTGGGGCCTGGGCGGGGGGAGCTCGCTCGGCTTCGCCAAGGCCGGCGACGGGAAGCTCAGGCTGCGTTACGCCTTCACCAGCCGCATCCCCGGACAGACCGTGGAGGTGCTGGCGGGCGGCAGGCGCGCGGCCCTGCACGAGGCCCTGGAGGCCGGGCAGGAGTCGGCTGGCGAACTGGAACTGGAAGCCCCTGCCGGCCCCGGCGGGGTGGAGTTCCGCTACGCCGCCTGGAACCACAAGGACGAAGCCTCCACCTTCGCTCCCGGCGACCCCCGCGAGATAGCCGTCCTGTTCACCGCGCTTTCCATCGAGGACCCGGATCACGCCGGGCCGCCTCCCCCGCCGCAGGTGCTGCCGAAGTAGCCCCCGCCCCTCTGGCACGCTTCCTGCTCACATCCGGCCAGCAGGAGGTGCGTCATGCAACAAAGCTCGATAAGCGCGCTGTTCGGTGCATTAAGCAACGAAACGCGTCTCAATCTCATCGCCAATAATTTGGCGAACGCGAACACCGCCGGGTACAAGGCCGACAAGGTGGCATTCCAGGACGTGTTCCAGCGGATGGCCTCCGACTACTCGCCCGACGCCCGCAACGACCTCCAGCAGAAACAGCTCCTGCCCCGGCCCCTTGTGGTCGCCAAGCCGCGCCTGGCCGAGCAGACCATAGACATGACCCAGGGGTCCATGGAGGCCACTGGCAACCCCTTCGACCTGGCCCTGAGCGGCCCAGGCTTCTTCCGCGTCCAGACCCCGGAGGGCCAGTTCCTCACCCGCAACGGCCAGTTCTACCGCAACAACCAGGGCCAGCTGGTCACGAACCAGGGCTATCCTCTGCTGGGCCAGTCCGGCACGGTGAGCATCCCCGACGGCAAGGTGGTAAGCGTAACACCGGGCGGGCAGGTGCTGGTGGACAACCAGATCGTGGGCAACATCGACATCGTGGACGTGGCCGAGCCGCAGCTCCTCAAGAAATACGGCCAGAACATGTTCACCGGCCCCCAGGGGGCGCAGCCGGTGACGCAGCCCATAGATCCGGCGAAGACGTCCGTCTACCAGGGCTACCTGGAGAGGCCCAACATCCAGGTGGTCACGGAGATGGTCGGCATGATCGAGGCCCAGCGCTCCTTCGAGGCGTACTCGAAGATAATCCAAAGCACCCAGGAAATGGACCGGGAAGCCACCACCAAGGTCGGCGACACCCGCTAGCCCCGTTTCAGGAGGATACGCGTCATGATGCGTTCACTTTACACGGCCGCCACGGGCATGGTCGCCATGCAGCTGCAGATCGACACCATGTCCAACAACCTGGCCAACGTGAACACGCTGGGCTTCAAGAAGAGCCGGGCCGAGTTCGAGGACCTGATGTACCAGACCCTCCAGGTGGCCGGCACCCAGAACGAGGGCGGCTCGCGTCTGCCCACCGGCCTGCAGGTGGGCATGGGCGTGCGCCCAACCACGGTCCACAAGTTCTTCCAGCAGGGAGACTTCCAGAACACCGGCAACCAGCTGGACATCGCCATTTCCGGGCAGGGCTTCTTCAGGCTCCAGGACCCGGCGGGCAACGACGTCTACACCCGGGCCGGGGCCTTCAAGCTCAACCAGGACGGCACCGTGGTGAACGCCAACGGCTACACCCTCCAGCCGACCTTCACCGTGCCGCAGCAGGCCACCAACATCGTGGTGACGGAGCGCGGCGTGATCAACGCCACCGATTCCCAGGGCAACACCCTGGCCACCACCACCATCCCCCTCTACACCTTCGTGAACCCGGCCGGGCTCACGGCCATGGGGCGCAACGTCTACCAGATTTCCGAAGCCTCCGGGGCCGCCCAGGAGCTCACACCCGGCGACCAGAACGCGGGCACGCTGGTGCAGGGCTTCCTGGAAATGTCCAACGTCCAGATGGTGGACGAAATGGTGGGCCTGATCGTGGGCCAGAGGGCCTACGAGGCCAACTCCAAATCCATCACCACCGCCGACGCCATGTTGCAGACGGCGGTGAACATCAAGCGTTAACGGGGGGCAAGGTCATGCCGAGTCATATTCTTCCCGCATCGCGCCTGGGCAGGCTGCTGGCCGCGATCCTCACGGCGGCGGCCATCCTCGCTTCCGGCGCGGTTTACGCGGCAGGACCGATGGACTGGCGCGTCAAGATCGCGCCCGCCGCCGCCATCAGCGGCGAGCGGGTCATGCTCGGGGAGATCGCCGAGCCCATCGGCCACATCGACCCGGAAACCTGGCGAATCCTGGCGTCCACCCCCCTGTGGCCCTTCCCCGGCCGCGAGGGGCAGATCACCCTCACCAAGAAGAAGGTCCTGGACGATCTGGACCGCCTTTTCCCCAACGCCGAGGCCAATTTCGCCGTGCCCGACCAGGTGGTGCTGAAGAAGGGCGGCGGCAAGCCCGTGGCGCTCACCGACGTGGACCGCATGGTCGTCGACTATTTGACGGCGAACATGACCGGCCTGGACGGCGAGATAGAGGTGAAGGAGATCACCCTGCCGAACCAGCTCTTCATCGACCCCGACCTGGAGCGCCTGACCGTGGAGGGCGTGGGCGACATGGTCCCCGGCCGGGTGAACCTGCGCCTGACCGTCTCCAGCCCCGACGGTCGCACCCTGCGTCAGATCGCGGCCAACGCCTTCGTGAACGTGTGGAAGGTGATTCCCGTGGCGGCAAGGCCGCTCAACAGGCGGGCCGGGGCCGTCACGCCCGACCAGATCACCTGGGAGCGGCGCAACCTCGCCCTGGTGCGCGGCCCGGTCTGGGACGCCAAGGACCCCATGCCCATGCGCGTGAAGTCCTCCGTCAACCAGGGGACGCCCCTGACGCACGAGATCCTCGAGCCCATGCCCGTCATCCAGAAGGGCGAGCAGATCACCTGCCTGTGGCGCGGCAAGAGCATCCAGCTGGTCATGCCCGTGACCGCCATGTCCGACGGAGCCAAGGGCGGCACAATAACGGTACGCAACATGCAAAGCGGCAAGGAACTGGCCGCCGTCGTCCAGGACGCGAAGACGGTCCTGGCCAGGTAAGCGAGGAGGGCAAGCCATGAAATCGAGAAACATCACCCTGTGGGCCGCCTGCGCGCTGGCCGCCGTCAGCGCCGCCTGCGCACCGCCCGCCAAGAAGCAGCCGAGCCCCATGACCTCGCTCACCCCTCCGGTGATCCAGGCCCCGTCGCCCGTCAACAATCCCGGCTCGCTCTTCTCCCAGGCCGCGCAGCCCCAGTACCTCTACGAGGACAACCGGGCCAGGCGCATCGGCGACATCGTCATGGTCAACGTGGCGGAGAAGTCCAACGCCAAGAACAAGTCCAAGACCAAGTCCAACGGCAAGAACTCCCAGAACATGCAGGTGGACAACTACTTCAACCAGCATTCCATCACGCCCGTCCCCTTCAACAGCCAGCTGAAGGGCGCCACCGGCCTGGACGTCGCCGGTTTCATGGGCATGCAGGGCTACGTGGGCACCGGCGCGCCAATCGTGAGCAACAGCCGCAACAACCAGTTCGACTCCGACGGCGAGACCAGCCGGGAGTCCACCGTGACCTACACCATCGGCTGCCGGGTGGTGAACATCCTGCCGGGCGGCGTGATGCAGGTCGAGGGCGCGCGCCAGGTGCGCGTCAACGACGACACCCAGATCATGGTGGTGCGCGGTCTGCTCAGGCCCATGGACGTGGGGCCGGACAACACCGTGCCGTCCACGGCCCTGGCCGAGGCCCAGATCGACATGTTCGGCACGGGCGTCCTGGCCGACCGTCAGAAACCCGGCTGGCTCTCCCGCATCCTCGACAACATCTGGCCTTTCTAGTCCTCTCGGGGGAGGGGACGAAGGTTCCAGGAGCAATCGCATGAAAAGGCACACAGTTTTCACCCTGCTGACAGCGGCCCTGATTCTGGCCGCCCTGACCACCGGGGAGGGGCGGGCGGCCAGGATCAAGGACGTGGCCTCCTTCTCGGGCGTGCGCACCAACCAACTGGTGGGCTACGGCCTGGTGGTCGGCCTCTCCGGCACGGGAGACAAGCGCGGGTCGGACTTCACCATCCAGTCCATATGGAACATGCTCGACAAGATGGGCGTGCGCGTGGACAAGCGGACCCTGCGCCCGGCCAACGTGGCCGCGGTCATGGTCACGGCCCAGATGCCCGCCACGGCGCGGCCCGGCACCAAGCTGGACGTCACCGTGTCGTCGCTCGGCGACGCCTCCAGCCTGCTGGGCGGCGTGCTCCTGATGACCCCCATGAAGGGCGTGGACGGCGAAATCTACGGCCTGGCCCAGGGGCCAGTGGCCGTTGGCGGCTTCCAGGCCTCCGGCGCCGCCGCCAGCGCCACCAAGAACGTCACCACCGTGGCCACCATACCCGGCGGCGCCAACGTGGAGCGCTCCGTCCCCTTCGATTTCAACGGCCAGGCCGACCTGACCATCAACATCGGCTACCCGGACTTCACCACCTCCATGAACATCGTGAAGGCCATCAACCAGGCCCTCGGCGGCGGTTTCGCCCGCGCCGTGGACGCCTCCACCGTGAAGCTGGACATCCCGCCCCAGAGCAAGGGCAACATGGTGCCGCTCATGGCCACCATCGAGAACCTGGAGATCAGCCCGGACAACAAGGCCCGCGTGGTGGTGGACGAGAAGACCGGCACCGTGGTCGTGGGCCTGAACGTGAAGCTGACCCGCTCCGCCGTGACCCACGGCAACCTCCAGATAACCATCCAGGAGTCCGCCGAGGTTTCGCAGCCCCTGCCGTTCGCGCCCGTCGGCGCCCAGACCGTGGCCGTTCCCGAGACCACCATCGGGGCCACGGAGGAAAACCGCAAGCTGCGCATGCTGGAAGGCGCCACCCTCCAGGAGCTGGTGGAGGGCCTGAACGTGCTCAAGGCGACCCCGCGCGACCTGATAAGCATCCTGAAGACCCTCAAGTCCGCCGGAGCCCTGCACGCCGAACTGGAGGTCATATAACATGTCGCTGACCCCGGACACGGCCGCCCGCGCGGCCCTGGCCCAGAGCGCCAACACGGCGTCGCGGGTCCAGGCGCTGGCCGGACGCGCGTCCGGGGGGCAGGGGGGCGCGGCGCCCCCGGCCAAGGCCTTCGGCAAGATACTGGACGGCCTCACCCCGGAAAAGGCCGAGACCGCCGGGATGAGCCCCGAAGCCGTGAAGACCCTTCAGGCCCAGGCCATGAACAAGCGCTTCAGCCCCGGACCCGGCGAGGATAAGAAGCTCCAGGAGGCCTGCGAGGGGTTCGAGGCGGTGTTCATCGGCCAGCTCCTCAAGGAGATGCGCAAGACCGTCCCCAAGGACGGCCTGCTCACCAGCAAGTACGAGGAGCAGTACGTCTCCATGTTCGACGAGGAGCTCTCCAAGGTCCTGACGAAGCAGGGCGGCATCGGCCTGACGGCCTTCATGAAGCAGCAGCTCGCCGCCCGCGCCGGAGGCAAGGACCAGGCCCCCGCGCCCCAGGAGGGAGGGCTTCGCATGTCAGCCCAGGACCGGCAGGCCTTTCCGCTTGATGGCAAGGCCGCGCGCGGCCTGCGCGACAGCGGCCTCAAGGCCCTGCGGGGACCGGGAGCGCCGCCGGGTCCCGACGTGGTCCTGGCCGCGGACGCCGTCCGTCCGGGCTCGCTCCCCGGCCCCAACGCCCCCGTTGCCATGCACTCCCACCAGCCTCCGGCCGGTTCCATCGCCGGGACGCCCTCACAGCACGCCGGACTGCCCGGCGCGAACTACCTTACGGGCAAGGACGCCCTGCTGGCGGCCCAGCCCCTGGAGGGGGAGGTCACGTCCGAGTTCGGCTGGCGCAAAGACCCCTTCACCGGCAGGCGCGCCTGGCACGGCGGCATGGACATCGCCGCGCCCGAGGGGACCCCCATACGCGCCACCCGCGACGGCATCGTGTCCTTCGCCGGGCGCAAGGGCGGCTACGGCAACCTGGTGGTGGTGGACCACGGCGGCGGCGTGAGCAGCTACTACGGCCACAACAAGTCCAACAACGTGGCCGAGGGGCAGGCCGTGAGGGCTGGTCAGGTTATTGCACAAGTCGGTCAGACAGGCAGGGCCACCGGGCCGCACCTGCACTTCGAAGTGAGGGTGGACGGCGGGGCGGTGGACCCGGCGAGCCTGGGCCGCTCAATGCTGGCGGCCGCTCCGGACCCGAAGACCATGGTCCCGGAACTCTAGAGGGAGCAAGCCATGACCACGCGCATCCTGGAAAATCTTTCCCGCCAATATCAGGCCCTGAAGGTGCTCAACTTTCTCCAGCAGGAAGAGTTTGCCCATCTGAAGGAGTTCCGGCCCCAGTCCGTGGGGGCGGTGGAGTTCTCCATCCAGGAGCTGATGCGCCAGATCATGGCCGAGCGTCAGGACGCGCGCCGCATGATGCACGCCATCAACCCCTCCGCCAACCGTTTGGCGGACCTGGCCGAGACCTTCGGAGGCGAATGGGAGAGCGCCAGGATGCTGCTTGAGAAGATCGACCGCCTGGAGCAGGAGTGCGCCAAGCAGGCCGAGAAGAGCTACTCCCTGGCCCTGGCCCTATTCGACCAGTCCTCGGGATACGTGGATTTCTTCAAGAAGCAGCTCACCCCGACCCGCGAGTCCTACGGTCCGCGCGGCGTGTTCGCCAAGACCAAGCCCGCTCCGGCCATGCTGAGGGGGGCCCTGTAAATGCCCGGCATCTCTTCGCTTCTCAATATCGGCCAGAAGGCGCTGAACGCCTCGCAGGTGGCCATCGAGGTCACGGGCCAGAACATAGCCAACGTCAACACCGAGGGCTATTCACGCCAGCGCGTCGTCTTCCAGGACGACGTGTACCTGGACTACAAGCCGGGACAGCTGGGCACGGGCGTCAAGGCGGCCGAAATCCAGCGGATGTTCGACGAGTTCATCGAGAGCGCCTACAACACCAAGGCCTCCTCGGCCGAACGCTACGACGCGCTCTACGGCATGATGCGCACCGTGGAGGCCGTGTTCAACGAGGCCAACGCCGACGGCGTGTCCCAGGCGCTCACCAAGTTCTTCCAGGACTGGCAGAACCTGAGCCTGGACCCTTCCAGCTATCCGCAGCGCCAGAACGTGCTGTCCGACACCCAGACGCTCATGTCCATCCTGCGCCAGGCCGACGCCGACCTGGACACCATCCAACAGCAGGCCAACGCATACATCGCCCAGGACGTGGACGAGCTCAACAAGCTGCTCAAGGACATCACCGACATCAACGCCCAGCTGGCCATCCACGACAACCCCGGCGTGAACAACGCCAACGGGCTCTACGACGAGCGCGCACGCAAGGTCCGCCGCCTGGCCGAGATCATGGACATCACCATGATCGACAACGGCGGCCCCAACATCACCATCATGACCAAGGCCGGGCACACCCTGCTCGACGGCGTGAACTACTACGAGGTCAAGCTCGAATCCAACAAGGTCATCAAGAACCTGAACCCCGGCTCGGCCTTCGACGGCAACGTGTTCTTCTCCGGTTCGGACGACTTCGAGTACACCGTGCGCGTGGTGAACGGCGGCGACGTGTCCTCCGGCGCGTCGGCCGCGCAGTACCAAGTGTCCCTGGACGGCGGCGTCACCTGGCTCAGGAGCGACTCCGGCGCCATCAAGACCTTCTCGGCCAGGCCCCGCGACCTCTCCGTCACGGCGGGCAACCTCCAGATCTATTTCGGCCAGGCCTCCAACGGCGGCCTCACCCCCACGGGCCAGCTCCAGACCGGCGACACCTTCACCATCGTGCCCAAGTCCGGGCTGTTCTGGTACCAGTCCGCGGCCACGCCCATCAACATCACTCCGCAAATATACTTCAACGGGCAGGACAACCAGGGGCGCGTCACCGGCGGCAGCCTCGCGGGGTACTTCCAGCTTCGCGACTACAACGCGGGCCGCTACAAGGAGCGCCTCGACGCCTTCGCCAAGTCCATCATCTGGGAGACCAACCGCATCCACAGCCAGGGAGCGGGGCTCAAGATGTTCACCGACGCCACCGGCACCTACTCCGTGCGCTCGGCGGACGTGGCCCTGGGCTCGGACTCCTCGGGGCTGACCTTCTCCGCCAAGCTCGCCTCCGGCGCGTCCATGCTCTACGTCTACAATGCTTCCACCGGCGCGGTGGTCTCCAACAGCTTCCTGGACTTCGACGCCTCCGCGGCGGGGCTCCAGCTTTTCGACCCCAACACGCACACCCTGAACGACGTGGCCAGCGCCGTGAACAACACCTTCGGCAGCTTCCTGACCGCCACCGTGGTCAACAACCAACTGCAGATAAACGCCGCCAACGGCTACACATTCGGCTTCGGCACGGACGCCACGGGCCTCTTCGCGGCGCTCGGCCTCAACACCTACTTCGCGGGCGACGACGCCCGCACCATGACCATCAACCCCAAGGCGGGCGCGGACTCCGGCTACATCAACGCCGGGCACATCAACGGCGCGGGCGAGGCCAACCAGGGCGACAACATCACGGCGCTCTCCATCGCGGGCCTGCGCACCAAGTCCGTGACCATGCGCACCACCTTCGACGCCCCCACCTCCCAGACCATCCAGGACTACTACAACAGCCTGGTCGGCGTGGTGGGCGTGGACACCGAAAACGCCAAGTTCAACTACGACTTCGAGTCCGCCCTGGCCAAGGAACTCAACAACCGGCAGCTGGAGGTCTCGGGCGTCAACCTGGACGAGGAGATGTCCAACCTGGTGAAGTTCCAGCATTCCTACCAGGCCGCGGCCAAAATGATCTCCACGGCTGACCAGATGTGGCAGACCGTGCTGGGACTCAAGCAGTAAGGAGGGCGTCATGGCACTGCGCGTCGCCCAGCAGATGATCTACAAGTCCAGCGTGAACTACATGAACACCACGCTGACCCAGATGATCGAATCGAACCTCCAGGCGTCCAGCCAGAAGAAGGTCAACCGCCCCTCGGACGACCCCGTGGGCATGACCCGCATCCTGGGCTACCGCGACAACCTGGCCGCCATCGAGCAGTACGAGACCAACATATCCATGGCCAAGGGCTGGCTCAACCTGGCGGACACCTCCCTGGTGCAGACCAACACCGTGGTCACGCGCATCAAGGAGCTGGCCGAGCAGGCCGCCACCGGCACCCTCACCAAGGACAACCGGGCCCAGATCGCCTCAGAGGTGCGCCAGCTCTTCAAGCAGCTGGTCTCCATGGCCAACACCGAGTTCGACGGCAAGGCGCTCTTCGGCGGCCAGAAGACCAACACGCCGCCCTTCTCGGAGACGCTCTGGCTCACCACCAACCAGCAGGGAGTGGTCTCCAACGCGGGTTTCCGCATCAATGGCTTCAACGAGAAGACCACCGTGGTGCAGTACCTCCAGTCGGGGACCCTGACCGGCGGCAGCGCCTTCCGCTACTCCACCGACGGGGGCACCACCTGGACCCAGGGGACCGTGACCGACCCGGGCGGCTCCAACATGCTCCAGCTGTCGCTTGGCGGCGTCACCCTGGAACTGGACCGCAACACCTCGGTGGTGGCCACCAGCCTGGCCAACACCAACGACACCACCGGAACCTGGATGTGGGTGCGCCCCACGGCCATCTACAGGGGCGACGACGAGGACAACATCTCCGTGGACCCCTTGCAGGGCATGGGCTCCACCGTCACCGGCTCGGCCCAGGGCGTGTTCCCTGGCAACGTGATCGTGCGCATCGACTCCACCGGCAGCCTGGCCTCCAACGTGAGCTACTCCTACAGCCTGGACGGCGGGGCCACCTGGAAGCTCTCCAACAGCTCGACCCCCGACGCCTTCGCCGGCTCCGCCAGCCTGAACCTGCCCGGCGGCGTGCTGACGCTCAGCTCCAACGGAGGCAACCAGCTGTCGGCCGGGCACATGTTCGTGGTGCGCCCGCGCAAGGCGCTCATCGGTTTCGACATCTCGCCCACCGAGCGCATCACGGTCAACGGCATCGGCAAGAACATCTTCGGAGGCGTCTACCAGGACCCGGCCAGCAACTCGGCCCGGCCCGTGGTGATCGCCGGCAGCTCCGGAGCCACCAACCTCTTCGAGACCGTGGGCAAGCTCGTGGGCTTCCTTGAGACCAACAACCAGTCCGGCGTGCAGCAGGCCCTGGCCGACCTCAGGTCCTCCAGCCAGACCATCCTCAACTACGCAGCGGACGTTGGCGCGCGCGAGAACAGGATCGAGGTGGCCGAGGGCGTGCTCGACAACCTCAAGGCCAACCAGACCGAACAGCTCTCCAACGTGGAGGACGTGGACCTCTCCGAGCTGATGACGCGCATCGCCCAGCAGCAGCTGGCGTATCAGTCGGTGCTCAAATCCACCTCCATGATCATGAACCTGAGCCTCATGAACTATCTCTAATTGCTGGAATGCATTGACAAGGTTCCTGGGCCGCACTAGGGTGGCCCGGCATAGGCAGGATCAAGAGGCGGGAATGCTCATACTCACGCGCCGCCCCGGGGAGTCCATCCACCTGGGCGACAATATCAAAATCACCGTTCTTGGGGTGCAGGGAAAGCAGATCAAGATCGGCCTGGAAGTACCCCAGGAGATGCCGGTATACAGGGAAGAAGTATACCGCCGGGTGCTTGAGCAGAACCGCATGGCCCTTGAAGCGGACCAACAAGACGTTCTCGCCGCGGCGGCATTATGGCAAAAAACCAAGAGCGAGTAATCCAGAGCCGCCTCGGGCAGCTCAGCATTCCGCCCGAGCGCGTGCTGCATTTCCCTCGCGGCATCATCGGCTTCGAGAACGAGCGCGAGTTCACCCTCGTGCAGATCAGGGAGGATTCGCCCTTCCTCATCCTGCAGAGCATGAACGACCCGCGCCTGGGTCTCATGGTGGCCGACCCCTACAGCTTCATCCAGGACTACGACGTGGTGGTGGGCGAGGCCGAGCGCAAGATTCTGCGCATCGAGAACATCCGCCAAGTGCTGGTTCTCGTCACCGTCGCCATCCCGCCCGGAAAGCCCGAGGACACCACGCTCAACCTAACGGGGCCGGTGGTCATCAACCTCCAGGCCCGCGTGGGCCTGCAAGTGCCCCAGGTTGATTCCAAATATCCCGTCCACTACAAGCCGGGCGACAAGCAGGACTGACCCGGCGGAAGACCCGGACGGTAACCGCCGAATGGATGAGGATGATCAGGGGCCGCGCCTTCGGGATGCGGCCTTTGCATTTGAACGCGGAGCGGTTGGGCCGGATGGCCTGACGCCAATGGGGCTTCCCGGCAATGCGGCCCTTTCATCCGGAGTGGCACTGGGGAAACGGCGGATGCCAGCCTGGGGCCTCTCACGCGTCCCTCACCATGACCGGCGCCTCTGCCGCCGGGAAAAGGAGGCGTCATGCTCGAAACGCTGTCCTTGAAATCATCCGGAATCGCCTCGGCCGGCCTCATGTCCCATGAGAAGGCAGTGCTCGTCATGCCCCACATCGACGCGGGGCTGGCGGCCAAGGCGGCGGAGGTCCTGGCGCGCCGGGCCCTTTCAGGCGGGCTTCTGGTCCTGGTGGAGGACGACCTGCGGCTGGGGTTCATCAAGGCCGCCAACATGGTCTACGCGCGTTCCCGTTCGGAGTACTTCGGCTACCTGGCCCAGGACGCATTCCCCGGCGACGGCTGGCTCAAATGCGCCCTCTACACCCTGGATCACACCGGCGCGGGTCTGCTGGCCTTCAACGACGGCCGCTTCCACGGCAACCTGGCCGTGTTCGGCATGGCCCGGCGCTCGTTCGTCCGGGCGTTGTACCACAATTTCCTTTTCTTCCCGGGTTACAGGCGCCACTTCGCGGATACCGAGCTCTCGGCCATCGCCCGGACGCTCGGCGTCATGACCTACAACGAGAACTGCCTGCTGGTGGAAGTGGACTACGACAAGCACGAGAAACCCAACGACCCTGACGACGACGCCCTCTACAGGCAACGCGCCCGCACGGGCTTCGGCGGAATAGTTCAGCCCTTCGAGCCGGAGTAGGGCCGTCCGCGCCCGCTCTCGTCCGCGCCTCGCACCCCGTGGGACTGATCTCAATCTGAATCGCCAGGGCGCGGACATTATTTCGCATCACTATTGATTTGTCACTTTGATTAGGGAATACAACAAACAGGCTGGAATGCTTCAGCCGACAAGGTTATCTCGTGCCGCAACCCCAACCGAGAGGCCTCCATGAAGTTGTCCATCAAGACCAAGCTCATCGCCGGATTGCTAGCAGTCATCTCCCTCATCATGGTGGCCATATTCTCAGTGGTTGCCGTCAACTTCTCCAGCCAGGCGATGCAGGCGGCCGCCGGGTCGGCCAAGGGCGAGCTCTCCCAGGTGGACTACGCCATCAACCTCTTCCTGGACGAGAGCAAGATGAGCGTGGACATGCTGGCCCGCCACCCCCTGGCGCAGCGCCTGGACGAGGTGACCACCAGCCACGTGGCCACCACCCAGAAGCGCAAGGCCCGGCCGGAGGAGGGCGACGCCACGGGCAAGGAGCTGGTGAGGCTGTTCGGGGCCATGCAGTCATCGCACCCGGCCTTCGTGGAGGTGTTCCTGGGCAACCGCAACGGCGCCTTCGTCAGCGCCCTGGAAGACTCCGACATGCCCGCCGGGTACGACCCGCGCAAGCGGCCCTGGTACGTCGAGGCCCTTCCCGTCACGGAAAGGCCCTCCATGTCCAAGGCCTACATGTCCACCACCGGCGAGGCAGTGACCAGCGTGACCCGCACGGTCAAGCGCGGCAACGAGGTCATCGGCGTCATCGGCATCGACATATCGCTCAAGAAGCTCACGGACCTCATCCAGTCCGTCAGGCTCGGCCAGAGCGGGTACGTGGTGCTTGTCCAGGACGACGGCGTCATCATGGCCGACCCCAGGAACGCCGCGAACAACTTCAAGAAGGTGTCCGAAGTGCAGGACACGTACCTCCAGGAACTTTTCAAGCTGGGCTCCGGCGTCCAGGATTTCAAGGACGCCAAGGGCAACGAATTCCTTGGGGTGGTCGTCACTTCGGCCAAGACAGGCTGGAAGCTGTTCGGCATAATAGACCAGGCTGAAATCAAAGCGCCCGTGCGCAAGACCATAAGCAATCTGGTCATCATCGCCCTGGTGAGCCTTTTGCTGATCGCGGCGACCATCTGGGTGTTTTCGAGCGTGGTGATCATCGGGCCCCTTTCGCGCGTGAACGCCTTCCTGGACCGCATCAGCCGGGGCGACTATGCCCACCGGGAAGCGCACTCGCGGCGCGACGAAGTGGGGGCCATCCTCGATTCGCTCAACACCATGGCCCAGGTTCTCGGCAGCAACATCGAGGAGATTGAGCGCAAGACGGAGGAGGCCCAGCAGAAGGCCCAGGCCGCCGAACAGGCCACCAGGGAGGCCGAGGACGCCCGCTGCAAGGCCGAGGCCGCCAAGAGCGAAGGCATGTTGCAGGCCGCGGCCAAGCTCGAGGGCATCGTGGGCGTGGTGGGCTCGGCATCCGAGGAACTCTCCACACAAATCGAGCAGTCCAGCCGGGGGACGGAAAACCAGGCGCAGCGCGTGTCCGAGACCGCCACGGCCATGGAGGAGATGACATCCACGGTCCTGGAGGTGGCGCGCAACGCCTCCCACGCGGCCGAGACCGCCGAGTCGGCCAAGAGCAAGGCCCAGGAAGGCTCCAAGGTGGTGGCCAGGGTGCTCGAAGGCATGAGCGAGGTTCAGGCCCAGTCCTCGCGCCTGAAGGACGACATGGGCAAGCTCGGCCGGCAGGCAGAGGACATCGGGCGGGTGCTCACCGTCATCAGCGACATCGCGGACCAGACCAACCTGCTGGCCCTGAACGCCGCCATCGAGGCCGCCCGCGCCGGAGAGGCCGGGCGCGGCTTCGCGGTGGTGGCGGACGAGGTGCGCAAGCTGGCGGAAAAGACCATGACCGCCACCAAGGAGGTGGGGGACGCCATCACCGCCATCCAGCACAGCGCCAGGACCAACGTGGAGAACGTGGACCGGTCCGTGGCGCTCATCGGAGAGGCGGCGGACATGGCCTCCCAGTCGGGGCGCTCCCTTGGCGAGATCATGGAGCTTGTGGACACGGCCTCGGACCAGGTGCGCTCCATCGCCACCGCCTCCGAGGAGCAGTCGGCGGCCAGCGAGGAGATCAGCCGCTCCATCGAGCAGGTCAACGTCATCTCGTCGGAGATGTCCCAGGCCATGGGCGAGGCCGCCCGGGCCGTTAACGAACTGGCCGGGCAGGCCCACGTGCTCCAGAGGCTCATCCAGGAGCTTCGCTCCGAGGCCGGCGGCGGAGGGGGAGGGTATTGTCCTCCCACGGCCCTGCCGGAGGCGCGGGGCGCGACGCCGGGGCGCGTTGACAGGCTCGTGTCCAGGGTGGCCGGGCTGCCGCCGGGCAGAAGCGGCCGGTAGGCTCGGGGCCGGTATGAACTCGGAGGGCTCCTCTCGCGCGGGGAGCCCTTTCCATTGGATGAGGTCTCAACCAGACAGACGCCAGGGATGCGGCGGAGCGGCAGTCAGCTGGCCGCCCGAGGCTCCTTCCCGGCCCCGCGCGTGGGGCTGGCGCGGCGCTAGAACACCACCGTCTTGTTGCCGTGGACGATGATCCTGTCCTCGAGGTGGGCGCGAACGGCCCTGGCCAGCACCTGGCGCTCCAGGTCCCGCCCCAGGTCCTTGAGGTCCTCGACGCCGTGGCGGTGGGAGACGTGGGCCACGTCCTGGGAGATGATGGGGCCGGCGTCCAGTTCGGCCGTGACGTAATGGGCGGTGGCGCCGATGAGCTTCACGCCTCGCTCGAAGGCCTGGCGGTACGGGTCCGCGCCCACGAAGGCCGGGAGGAAGGAGTGGTGGATGTTGATTATGCTGCCGGGCATGGCGTCAACGAAATCCGCAGAGAGGATCTGCATGTAGCGGGCAAGCACCAGGGTGTCCGCCTTGCCCTCCATCAGCGAGAGCGCCTCGCGCTCGGCCCGGGCCTTGCCTTCGGCGTCCACGGGCGGGACAGGCACGTGGTGGAAGGGGACGCCGAAGCGCTCCACGGCCTCGCGCAGGTCCGGGTGGTTGCTTATGACCATGGCCACCTCGCAGGGCAGTTCCCCCCTGGACCAGCGCCACAGCAGCTCCATCAGGCAGTGCTCGTGGCGCGACACCATTACGGCCAGGCGCTTGGGCGGCCATGCGTAGCGCAGGGCCCAGTCCATCTGGAAGGGGTCTCCTATCACCTTGCGGAAGGCGGCTTCGAGAGCCTCGCGGCCCACGTCCAGATGGGGCGTCTGGAATTCCAGGCGCATGAAGAGCGTGCCGCCCTCCGGATCGGTGGAATGCTGGTCCAGCTGGGTGATGTTGGCCCCGTGGGAGAAGATGAACTGCGTGACCGCGGCCACGATTCCGGGCCTGTCGGCGCACGTGATGAGAAGGCGCGCGATGGTGCGGGACGGATCGTCTTTGGATTCGTTGGACATCCGGATAAAATATGCTTTCCGCCGGAGAAAATCCAGCGCATTCCCCAGGCCGGAACAGCATCCCCCGCGACTCAGGCCATCCGGCCGAACCGGTTCAGCATGACCCACAAATTGTTGATGTCGACGGGTTTGGAGATGTAGCCGTCCATCCCCGCCGCCAGCAGGTTTTCCCGGTCGCCCCGCAGGGAATGGGCGGTGAGCGCCACCACGGGAATGTTGGGGTCGCCCGCTTCGCCTCCTCGTATGCGGCGCAGGGCCTCCAATCCGTCCATTTCCGGCATGAGCACGTCCATGAGGACCAGGTCGAACTTCTCGCCCGAGAGCTTGCGCAAGGCGTCAGCGCCGTTCACGGCGGTGGTGACCTTGTGGTTCATGCGCCCAAGCAGTTCGCGCATGTAGATCTGGTTGACCGGGTTGTCCTCGGCAAGCAGGATGTTGAGCGGTTTGGCCGTCCCCGAGGGGATGCCCCCCCCCGCCGCCTCCTTGCCGCGCTCGGAGGAGGCCTGCCCGAACACTGCCGTGAACACGAACTCGCTCCCCTTGCCCAGAGCGCTCTCCACCCGGATGCTTCCCCCCATGCTCTCGACCAGGTTCTTGGCGATGGCCAAGCCCAGGCCGGTCCCCCCGTGCTTGAGGCGGGTCTGGTCCGGAGCCTGGACGAAGCTTTCGAAGATGGAGCCCAGCTTGCCCGCCGGAATGCCCGGACCCTGGTCCCTGATCGCGAAGCGAAGGCGCTCCCGCCCGTCGGCGAGCCTGGCGGCCGATGGACCGATGACGGCCTCCACCCGGCCGCGCTCCGAGAACTTGACCGCGTTCCCGATGATGTTGGTGAGCACCTGTCCGAGCCGCTGGGCGTCGCCCACGATTTCCTCGGGGGTGCCGTGCTCGAAGGTGGTGACGATTTCAAGCCCCTTCCTCCTGGCTAGGACATCCAGGGGCTTGAGCGTCCAGGCGATGCACTCGCGAAGGTT
>JBMORI010000006.1:0-4060 GCA_049322415.1 Thermodesulfobacteriota bacterium
GCGGAAGCGCCTCCCGTGGCCCCGGCGGTTCCGGCTCCAACCTGGTCCGTCAACCCGGGCGGTCTCCATGCCCAGCTCGAATCGTGGTCGTCCAAGGCTCAGTATCAGTTGGTCTGGAAAGCGAAGCACGACTTCGAGTTGGAAACCAACGCGAATTTCTCCGGCGATTTCGTCTCGGCGATCAAGCAGCTCTTTGCCGGGTTGCATCGCGGCGGACACGCCCTGCGAGTGACGGTCTATCAGGGAAACAACGTGATTGAAGTGGCGGAGGATTAGAATGTCGAGACGTGCAGTTCTGTTGTTTGTGTTGGTCCTCGCCGCCCTCAGCGGTTGCACCAGGAGGCACCCACAAATTGATGCCATCGAACACCAGGGGCAACAGTTCAGGGACCAGGCCCGGTCCAGGGCCGTGGAGGTGACTCCTGAACCCTATCTCGGGGCCAAGGCGGTGGAGTTCCGAGGGACTTCCAATCCGGTCCTGAACAAGTACGTCACGCTCAAGCGCAAAGGGACTCTCCCCACCATCGCGGCGGCCATCAGCGAGCTGACGTCCATGCCGGTCCAGGTCGCCGCACAGGAGCCGGAGGAGCAGAAGCAGCAACCGCGTTATGCTTCTCCGGGCTCCTCCCATGCTCAGTCTCCTGTCCCCACGCCTCCTTCCGCTCCGGCGGGGGGCGTCAACATGGACCTGGAGGCCCTCTTGGCGGTGCCCGGCGGCAGCTCGGCTGCGGCCGTGGGCGTCGGTGACTCCCGCCAGCTCTCGGTGTCCTACGAAGGTCCCCTTCGCGGGCTCCTGGACCACGTGGCCATGCTCTCCGGGTACGGCTGGGACTACGACGCCAGCAGCGGCAACATCCTGTTCGCCCGGATGATGGTACGGACCTTCACGATCCTGGGGGCTCCCGGGACGGTCACGTTCGAGAACAAGGTCACGAACAAATCCAAAGAAAACTCAACGTCGGCCCTCAGCGGATCGAACATCAACTCCACGGTCTCCAGTTCGGACACGGCTTCGCAGACGTCGCAGTCCACCGGCACGAAGCTGAGCTTCGACATCTTCTCGGACACCGAGAAAGGCGTGAAGGCGCTGCTCTCACCGAAGGGCTCGGTGGTGGTCAACCAGGCTGCGGGAACGCTCACGGTCCGGGATACGCCGGACAGCATCAGGCGGGTTTCGAGCTTCGTGGAGGACATCAACGGCAGGCTCGGCCGTCAGGTGGCGCTCACGGTGCAGGTCTGGTCACTGAGCATCTCCGACAATACCGACGTGGGTTTCAACCTCCAGGCCATCTTCGAGGACAAGGACGTCTCGATCACGGCCGGGAGCCTCACGAACATCGGAACCCTCAACACGGCTGCCGCCACCATCGTGTCCGGCAAGCTCAAGGGCTCCTCGGCCGTGCTCCAGGCTTTACGCCAATGGGGAAAGGCCTCCCAGGTGACGTCCGCAGGCGGCCTGGTGATGAGCAACCAGCCTGTGCCGGTCATGGCCATCGAGCGCCACGCCTACCTGGCCAGCGCCGGAGTCTCCACCACGAACTACCAGCAGACCACGGAGCTGACCCCGGGCGAAGTGACCACGGGTTTCGCCATGACCGTCATCCCGCACATCCTGGATCAGCGGCGGGTGATCCTCCAATACAACATCAACCTCTCGTCCCTGGAAGAGATGAAGGAGTTCGAGGCGTCGGACATCACGATCCAGCTGCCCCAAACTTCGACGCGGGCTTTCGCGCAACGCTCCACCATGCGGATGGGGCAGACCCTCGTGCTGTGCGGGTTTGAAAAGCAGTCCACCGAGGCGAGCACGTCGCTTGGCATCCCCTCCACCGGCAGGGTGTCCAAGGCGGGCAGGACCCTCCTGGTGATCACGATCCAGGTGGAATCGGCGGAGGTGTAGAGTGCGCCGGGTTTCCATCCACAAAAAGACCTGGGCCGTTGGCCTTCAGTGGTATTTGAGCAACGCCAGGCTGGGCGTGCCTGAGCTGCGCCGCCTGGCCCGGAAGGAAGATCCAAACCTTGACCTGGTGGGCTTCCGTCAACGTCAACATGCCTTTGGCGCGAGCCAGGGCGATGTCCGGGCCTGGCGTGGCGTGCGCGCCCTGGCGGCCTCGGTGAAGCTGGCCACGCCATCCTTTCTCGGGCTCTTCTGCCTGGAGGATGATGAAGGCTCGTACTGGTGGGTGTTCGCGCTGCACCAGGCGCTTGTGGTGGGCATGGGCGACCAGGTCTTCACAAGCCGTTCCGAAGCGGACTCGTGGATTCGGTCTCTTCGCGGCCTCATGGATGAGGACTTCGAGGATTCCGTGACGTGCGAGACTTTCCGGGAAAGCCTGGAATGGCTTTCCCCCCTTGTGCCTTCCATGCCGCTGTGGATCGCGGGCAAGCAGAGCGGCACGCTGTTGCCGCTTCAGCCCGTGCCGTCCCAGCGACGCAACCAGGTCATCGCCGGGATCGTGGTGCTCCTCCTGCTATCGGGGAGCTACGTGCTCAAGCTCTTCCTGGAGCACCAGGCCGGAAAGCGGGCCGTGGAAGCCGCCAGGACGGCCATGCTGGATAAGGAGCAGCGGCGTCGGGAGATCATGGCCAACCCGGAAGCCCATTTCCAGCGCCCCTGGCTGGAAGCGCCGGATGTGGCGGAAAGCATCCGGTCCGGCATCATCGCCATCCTGGGCCTTCCGTCGGTGGCCAGCGGATGGGTTCTGGAAAGCGCGACCTTCGATGGCCAGGCCGTCACGGTCGCCTGGGGCCATCGCCCTGGGGCCGATTTCACGCAGCTCCCTCCTGGAGCGCGCATCGAGAATCCTCAAAAGGCCGTGTCCCGCTTCCCGGCCGGGAAGGTGTCCAGACTCCAGGGCGCGGCAGCCCTGATCCCCCGCGAGGACTGCACCAGGCGCTTCTATCAAGGCACTCAACTCATGGGCGGACGTCTGAAGCTCCAGTTCCATGCGCAGGAGAAACGCGAAATCGAAGGCATCGAGGTGATCTCTCCCTGGCAAAAGGGCCAGTGGGAGCTTGTCGATGTTCCTGCCGCCGTCGTGCTCGATGCGTCGCTTCCCGAAGGGTTCACCGCAATGCCAGGGCTCATGTTGTCTAGCATCATCCAGGACAAGGGCTCCTGGTCGTTCAAGGGGGCTATCTATGCTGTTCCGAGGTAACAGAAAGCGGATCGTCTGGATCGTCGGCGGCGGGCTCGCCGTGTTGTCCCTCCTCTTCATGGGCCATCTGGCCTTGAGCACGTGGCTTGCGCCTCCGCCGCCTCCGGTGCCTGTCGCCTCCAAGGCTCCCAAGGCCTCCAGGCCGCCCGCAGCACAGGCCACCCAGGCAAAGGGCGCGGCGGATACCCGGGAGTCCGGGGCCAAGTCCGAGGGGCAGCCTTCAGCCCCTCCGGCCACGGGCGCTGCCGTTCCCGGCGTCCCCGTGGCCGGGAACCTGGCCGTCATCACGACGCTTCGCGCCCAGCTCGAAGAGCTGCGCATCCAGGCGGCCATTGCCCAGGAGCGCGAGAAGATGCTTCCCAAGCCCGTTGTCGTGTCGGCCGCGCAGCCAAAGACCCTCGACCTGCCTGAAATCCCCACGCCTCAACTGGAGCAGAAGCCCAGGCGCACATCGCCCATGGTGGTGTCCGTCCAAGGCGTGGATGGCCAGTCCACGGCAACGGTCCGGCTGCAATCGGGGGAGCTGGTTTCGGTCCGGCCCGGGGATCGCTTCAATGGCGGGGTGGTCGGCTCCGTCAGCAGGAGCGGCGTGACCATCCGGCGCGGCGGCGCGTCCACCACCCTGGCCTTCGAGTAGGGGCCTGCACCATGGACTTCTCCACCTCCAGCTTCATCGAAGGGGTTCCCGAGGCCATGCGCGGCCGTGTCGCGCTGGTCGACGGCAAGCTGCACATGAGCGCCGAACTGAAGGGAAACCTGGAAATGGTCACGTTCGTGGGCATGATGCGCCGTCGGGGCATCATGTCCTACGAGTTCCATCCTCCCATGGAATTCGACACGAACTATGCGAACTTCGCTTCCATCGCGGGCCAGGGTGAGAACGAAGTACAGCAGTTCGCCAT
>JBMORI010000007.1:0-29819 GCA_049322415.1 Thermodesulfobacteriota bacterium
TCTCCCGCCAAAGGAACTTCGTTCCTTTGGGATCCTTTACGGCTTCGCATCGGTCAATGCGGGATTGAAACAAGGCCGGAAGCGCGCAAAGCCGCGCCCCCGCACCTACGCGGCCTTCTCGGGCGGCGCGGCCTTTTCCCCGGCCCCGTTCTCCTTGGCCTTCTCCTTGGAGCGGTCAAGGTTGGGGTATTCGATCCTGTGGTGGAAGATGCCGGTGAGGATGCGGTGGAACGTTTCGGAGGCCTGCGTGAGGTCCTTGAGCGTCAGCTCGGAGCCGTCCAGCTCGCCTTCGTTGTAGAGCTTGCGCACGATGGACTGGATGTGGCCCTTGATGCGGCTGGGCGTGGGGTCCACCAGGGTGCGGCTTGAGGCCTCGATGGCGTCGGCCAGCATGATGATGCCGGCCTCCTTGGACTGCGGTTTGGGTCCGGGGTAGCGGAACTCCTCCTCGCGCACGGGTTCCTCGCCCTTGGCCTCGGCCTGTTCCTGGGCCTTGTGGTAGAAGTAGGTGATGAGTGTCATGCCGTGGTGCTGGCCGATGAGGTCGGCTATCTCGTCGCCGAGCTTGTGCTCCTTGGCAAGCTCCACGCCCTTCTTGGCGTGCGAGATCAGGATGAGGGCGCTCATGGAGGGGGAAAGCTTGTTGTGCTTGTTCTCCTTCCCGAAGAGGTTCTCGATGAAATACTGGGGGTTCTTGAGCTTTCCGATGTCGTGGTAGAGCGCGGCCACCTTGGCGAGCAGGGCGTTGGCCCCGATGGCGCGCGCCGCCGCCTCCACCATGTTGGCCACGATGAGCGAGTGATGGTAGGTGCCGGGCGCGGCCACCATGAGTTCCTGGAGCAGAGGCTGTTCCAGGCTCATGAGCTCCATGAGCTTGAAGCGCGAGGTGTAGCCGAAGACCATCTCCAGGATGGGGCTCATGCCGAGCACCAGAAGCAGCGAGAAAACGGCGTTGAAGGTGGCGTGCACGCCTCCCGCCAGGTTGAACTCGCCGGAGAGGCCTTCCTGGATCATCACTATGCCGAACCAGGAGACCACGCAAAGGGCCATCAGCGGCAGGATGGACCTGAGCACGTCGTGACGGGTTTCGCAGTTGCGGATGATGGCGGCGTAGACCAGCCCGCCCAGCAGGTAGAAACTGAAGAGGTGGAGGTTGCCGCCCACCTCCGTGGTGACGAGATAGGAGATGAGCAGCACCGCGAACGAGCACAACGCCTGCGGCAGGAACATTGCCAGCACGCCCGCCGCCCCGGCCACGGGAAGCCCGAAGGCCACCTGGCTGGACTTGAGGAACATGGGCAGGTGCGCGTCGGACACCCTGGCGAGCTCAACGAATTTCGAGAGAACGACGAGAAAGGCCGTGACCGCCGCCAGGGTCAGCCACTCGCGGTTGCTCACCGAGCGGATGCCCGACTTCTTGCCCTGCGAGCGGTGCAGCAGCACGAAGAACAGGCAGGCGAGCAGGAAGGTGCCGGGGATGGCGAAGGGTTTGATGGAGCTTTTGCGGTGGGCGTAGAGGGTCTGGAGCTTGGTCTGTTGTTCGGGGGTGACGCGCTCGCCCTGGCGGACGACCATCTCGCCCTTGTAGATGGTGGAATAGACCGGCTCCATGGCGCTGACGATCTCTCGCTTGCGGGCCTGGGTGGTCTCCTGGTTGAAGATGAGGTTCGGTTTCAGGAACGGCCCCAGGATGGTGAAGATGGCCTTGCGAGTGCGGATGTTCTTCTTGAGGTCCCGGCGCAGGAGCTGGTCCAGGTCGTCCTTGAGGCTCTCCAGGTCCACCATGCCGGGCCCCTCAAGATAGAGGGTCTCCATGCCCGAGGGCAGTTCCCTGAGCAGGATGCCCTGCTTGTAGGCCGAGAAAGCTCCGGGCATGGGCGCGACGCCCTTGGCGTACACCTCTCCCAGCCATGGCAGCAGCTGCAGCGTCATCAGGTCGTTGAACTCCTGGGCGCGCCACAGGTTCATCATCTCCCTGGGGATTTCCGCGTTCAGATCCTCGGAGAGGACGGCCCGCAGCTTTTCGGGGTCCTCATCGGGCTTGCGAACCTGGGCCAGAATCTCCAGGACGTGCTTTTTCAACGCTTCATAGGGCTCGGGACTCAGGTCGAAGACGGGGGGCTGGTTTTCCGCTACCTGGTCGCGCTTTCTGAGCGTGGCCTCGCGGTCCTCGAAGCGCAGAGACTGGTCGGCGGTGACTGCCTGGCTTGCGATCTCGCCCGCGAGGTAGACCTTCACGGGGGATTCGAAGCGCACCGAGGACAAAACGCTCGCCACCAGGATGACGGCGATGAACACGCCAAGCCCCCAGGTCACGGCGGGCCGCGCCTGGACGGGTTGCCGAGGGCCGCCCTGTTTGGCGGCGCCGCTATTTTTCTTCAGACGGCTCAGCATGCCGCTCATAAGCTTGCACGATCCGCCCCACCAGAGGGTGGCGGATCACGTCCTCCTCGTTGAAGTAAACAAAGGCAAGTCCCGGCACGCCGGTCAAAATCCGTCTCGCCTCGACAAGTCCGGAAGGAGCGCCTCGCGGCAGATCGATCTGTGTGACGTCGCCTGTCACCACCGCTTTGGACCCGAACCCGAGCCGCGTCAAGAACATCTTCATCTGCTCGGGGGTGGTGTTCTGGGCCTCGTCCAGGATGATGAAGGCGTCGTTCAGGGTGCGCCCGCGCATGAAGGCCAGCGGGGCCACCTCGATGACGCCCTCGGCGAGCATCTCGTTGACCCGCTGGAAGTCCAGCATGTCGTGCAGGGCGTCGTAGAGGGGACGCAGGTAGGGGTTCACCTTTTCCATCAGGTCGCCCGGGAGGAAGCCGAGCTTCTCGCCCGCCTCCACTGCGGGCCTGGTGAGCACCAGCCGCTTCACGCGCCGGGCCAGCAGGTCGGCCACGGCCATGGCCACGGCCAGGTATGTCTTGCCCGTGCCCGCCGGGCCGACTCCGAAGACCAGGTCGTTGGCCCGGACGTGGCCCATGTACTCGCGCTGGGTGTAGGTGCGCGGGGTAATGGTCTTCTTGGGGGAGACAACGAAGGCCTGTTCCTCGAAGAGGGTCCTTATCCCGGCTCCGGGAGCCTTGCCCAAGTGCGAGAGTACAGGCTCGATGTCGCGCGGATGGACCGGGATGCCCCTCTTGAGCATGCCGTATAGCTTGACCATGGCCTCGGCCACCTGATCGAGCACCTCGGCCGAGTCACCGCGCAGGGTGAGAGCGGAGCCTCTGGAGTCGGCCCTGACGCCGGTCTTTTCCGTCACGAACGCGAGGTTCGCGTTGTGTGGCCCGAAGAGGTCGCGGGCCAGCCCCGCGTCGTCGAATTCGAGCCTGCGCTCGTAAGGATTGTCCCGCGCCATCCGGCCTCGCTCAGTCTATTTTCACGTCCAGCCCCAGAAGCCCGACGACCGTCCCGCCGGCGTTTTCTATCGGGCGGCTCACCGTGATGCACGGGGCGCCGGACGCGGTGGAGACGTAGACCTCGGATATGTAGATGTCCTTGGTCTTCATGGCCCCGGTGAACCAGGGGCGGCCGCTCCAGTCCTTGCCGTGGCCGGTGCCCTCGTACTGGGCGGCGAAACCGGCCTGGGGTATGTTGTTGATAACCTGGCGGCCCCTGGCGTCCGTGACGTAAGCCAGCTCCAGGTAGGGGTTCGCGGCCATGGCCCTCTTGAGCCTGTCCTCGACGCGGCCGCGGTCCATGGAGGACAGGTCTTCCGAGTGGGTCAGTTCCTCAACGAGGTCCTGAACCGTCCCCTGCCCGAGTAGAGTAAACACGCTGTTCAGGTTGGCCAGGGTGCGCACCTGCTCGATGAGGGTATCGAGTCCTTGCTCGCATCGGGTCATGCCGTCAAGTGTCCCGGCCGAAATATCCCGCACCGAGGACACCGTGCGGCCTATCTGGTTGCTGGCCGCGGACTGCTGCTCGGCGGCGGTGGCGATGGAGCGCACCTGGTCGGCGGTGGCCTCGACTATGGAGACGATCTCGCCCAGGGCCTCGCCGGACTGTCTTGCCTGCCCGGTGGCCCTCTCCACCTCGGCGGCAGTGCTCTCCATGCCGGAGACTGCCCCGCGCGCGCCGGACTGGATGGCGTCGATGACCGAGCCCACCTCGCGGGTGGCCTGCATGGTCTTCTCCGCGAGCTTGCGCACCTCGTCGGCCACCACCGCGAAGCCGCGCCCCGCCTCGCCCGCGCGGGCCGCCTCAATGGCGGCGTTCAGGGCCAGCAGGTTGGTCTGGTCGGCGATGTCGGAAATGACGGTCATGATCTGGCCGATGGAATCCGCCCTTCCGCCCAGATCCTCCACCACGCTTTTGAGTTCCATGGTGCGCGCATGCGCGCCCGTGATGGAGCCGAGCACGGCCTCCACCACCTCCGCCCCGCGCTCGGCGCGATCCCGGGCCTTGGCGGCGAGTTCGGCCGCCCCGGAGGCGTTGCGGGCGGCTTCGAGAACTGCCTGGTCCAGCTGCTCCACGGCCTGGGCGGTCTGCTCCACCATCCCGGCCTGATGGCGCGCGCCCGAGGCAGTCTTGTCCACCTCTGAGGAAAGGCTCCCGGCGACCTCCTGGATCTCGTCCACCACCTTGCGCAGGGTCCCGGAGGCCCCGGCCATGCCCTGGCGCCGGGAGTTCTCGGCGCGTTGGCGCACGTCGGTCGCGTGGTCCATGGCCAGGCGGCATTGGCGGGCGCTCTCCTCGGCCTTTCTCTCGTGGTCGCGGGCCTCGGCGAACAGTTCCTGAACCTTCGTGAGAAGCGTGTTGACCTCAGCGCCGATGCGCTCGACCTCGTCCGCTCCGGACACGCCGTACCGGGCGGAGAGGTCCCCCTTCTCCGCCTTCTCCATCACGCCGAGTATGCGCTGGACGCGCCCGGTGAGTCCGAGCCCGGTTATCGCACCGGCGGCGGCGGCCAGGACCATTGCCGCGATTCCCGCCCACAGGAGCGTGCTCTTGAAGGAGGCTATCTCCGAGGCCAGCGGCGATTGGCCGGCCTTGTCCATAAGACTGCCCGCGCCGAGCCAGGCGGCCAGCCACACGGTCAGTATGAGAAGCAGTGAGAACAGCGACAAAAATTGCATTTTCCGCGTGAGCGACATGACGAAAACCCCTCCCAAAATAGTTACGGGCGCGGCCCGAATCTGGAGAGAATTTTCAAAAATGTCAACTATCGTCGCGCAGGGCATCCTCGATGGAAGGGTCCAGGGATACGCGGAGTGTCCGGGCTTTGTCCAGGCGGACCTGTCCGAGCGCCGCGCCCTTGACCTTGCGGACCTCCGAGGCCAGTGCCACCAGGACGTCCGCCTTGGCGTCCGCGGCCCGCCAGCTGGCCAGGGCGGCGATGGCGGCCGCCTCCTCCATGCTTCTGCCGGGCACGTCCCTGCCAGGGCTGTCGCGCCTGAGGATGACGTGCGCGCCCGGCCCGCCCTCTGCGTGGAACCAATAATCGAAGGGGCTGGCAATTTCGGAGAGGAGCCTGTGGTTGGCGGCGCTGTTTCTGCCGCGCAGAATGACGAAGCCGTCGGAGGAACGGAAGCGGTGAAGCGGCACGGAAGGCGGCTTGGCGCGGGACTTGATTTCCCGGGCGCCATCCTGGGCCAGGGCCTTCCGGGGAGGCAGGCGGCCTTCCTCCGCCTCGGCCTTAAGGCGGTCCACGTGCACCTGCCCGCGCCTGCCCTTGGCAGCCTTGCGGAAGAAGCGTTCCATGTTTTGCAAAATTGTCACGGACGGATCCAGCGGCACCAGCATGGCCCCAAGCTCCGGATGCGGCAACTCCACGGGGCCGGACTTGGCCTTGGGGTCCAGCGAGGAAAGATTGGCCGCCACGGCCTCTCCGAACAAGTGCTGCCTCTCCAGGCCCTGAAGGCGCTGCCTGTCCTTTTCCAAGTGGGCAAGCCGCTTCTGTTTGCGCGCCTCCGCCTTCTTAGGCTCGTCATCAGGCGGAGCCAGCGCGGCGAAGAAGGCGTCCCGGGCGTGCAGGGCGGCGGCCTCCAGGGCGGAGCCGCACCGCACGCTCTGGCGTCCCGCCGGCCATGGAAGCGGACCGCCCGGCTGGCGCGCGTCCTCGTCCAGAAAGAAGCCGCGCGCGCGTCCGGCAAGAAAGTCCGCCAGGAAGGCATCCCTGTCCCCGGGGTCCTCCCGCTCGATAGCCCGCCGCAGGCTGCGGGGACAGGCCGGATCGGCGTGGGCCTCGCCGGCGGAAGCCCAGCCGGGGGCATCTCCGAAGCCGTCCGGGAGGCGTTCCAGGACGGCCGGGTCCTCCTCCATGGAGAGGAGCAGCCAGCGGCCCTCGCCTGGGGAGAGTTCGAGCGCCAAGCGCTTGCCGGGCCAGTCTGCGACGCCCCCGGCGACCTTGCGGTTCCGGAGCCTCTTGCGCAGCCACATGGCCTTGGCGGGCGGAGACATGGGGTTGACAGGCTTCACGCCGGACAAAAAAAGAATGCCGTCTCGCGCGTGGGCGCGGACGAGCAGAAAGCGGCAGGCCGGCTCACTCCCGGCCGGGAGAGGGACGGGAGGAGAAAAGGCGAAGGTCCAGAAGCCCGGGGCCGGGCTGAAGACCGTGTCGATGCGAACGCCCTTGAGGACGCTTGCGAGTTCAGGCCCGAGGAACCTGAAGAATGCGGCGTCCATCCGGGCGGCTTACTCCCCCCTGAGGTTCTCGTCGGCCTCCTGGCGGGCCTTGCACTTGATGCACAGCGTGGTGACGGGCCTGGCCTTGAGGCGCGCCACGCTGATGTCCTCGCCGCATTCCTCGCATATGCCGTAGGTGCCGTCCTCGATGCGCTCCAGGGCTTCCTGGATCTTGCGTATGAGTTTGCGCTCGCGGTCTCGCAGGCGCAGGGTGAAGGCCCTGTCGGACTCGGCGGTGGCCCGGTCGGCTGGATCGGCGTACACCTCCACGGTGTCCGTCATGTCCTCGATGGTCTCCTCCCCCTTCTTCAGGATGTCCTGGAGGGAGTCGTTCATGTACTGCCGGAAGAAGTCGAGATCTTTCTGTTCCATAGAGAGAGCCTCCGGAGGGGCGTAGCGCCCATGGGTCGAAGAAGTCAGTCCACTTAATGGATTTGCGGCCTGAGGTAAAGCCCCGTGTTCGCTCCCGTTCATTCTCCCAGGTCATGACCCGGCTTCCCAATATAAGAACCGGAACTGATCCCGGCAAGCGCAGCCCGGCCCGCCGCATCCCGATTGTTCGCCGGGCTTTCCTTGCATTGATTGCACCGGGCGGGGCTCTCCAGCCATCTCCCGGGCTCGAATTCGCTTTTTTTCCGATCAGCGCTTGACATCCCCCCCTCTCCCATTTAAACACGCCTCTCGCCACCGAGCGGGAGTAACTCAGTGGTAGAGTGCAACCTTGCCAAGGTTGAAGTCGCGGGTTCAAATCCCGTCTCCCGCTCCACTCCCCCTCCGGGGAGTGTTTTTTTTGCCGAAGATTTGAACGGGAATGAAGTTGACAGCGAAGCCGAACTTCACTAAAGCTGACTTCCCTTTGCGCGGGGCGGCATAGCCAAGTGGTAAGGCAGAGGTCTGCAAAACCTCCATTCTCCGGTTCAAATCCGGATGCCGCCTCCAGATCGCGGGAGTAACTCAGTGGTAGAGTGCAACCTTGCCAAGGTTGAAGTCGCGGGTTCAAATCCCGTCTCCCGCTCCACCAAGTCAGGACAGGCCGGACCCAGGAGGGACCGGCCTTTTTTCATTGCGGCAGGCGCCGCCTTGCCGCCCACGCCCTGCGGTCCGTGAGTGCCGAGGGATCGCCACGAGGAGTTGGACACCGTGACAACAGACCCGCGCGCACTTGAACTGGCGTTGGCGACTGACGCCCGGCTCGACGACATCCTGGCCCTGGCGGGCTCCAGACACCCCGTTCATTTCGAAACCGCCGCCCTGGGGGGGGTGGAGATCTCCGTCCTCCAGATCACCGATCTGCCCGCCTACATCGACCGCCTGGTGGAGACGTCGCGGCCCGGCGAGAAGCTGACCCTGCCCTTCTGGGCCAAGCTCTGGCCCGCTTCCATTCCGCTGGCCATGCTCGTCTCCAGGCTCGACCCCAAGCCCGGCGCGAAGCTCCTCGAGCTGGGAGCGGGCCTGGGCCTATGCGGCCTGGCCGCGGCCAAGCGCGGCTTCGAGGCTCTCATCACCGACATCGAGCCCGAGGCGTTGCTCTTCATCCGGGCCAGCATCCTGAAAAACGGCCTGGAGGACAAGGCGCGCGCGGGTTTTCTGGACATCAGCAAACCTCCCGCCGGAGACATCTTTGACGTGATCGTGGGATCGGAGGCCCTCTACCTGCCCGCCCTGCACGAGCCCCTGGCGGCGCTTCTCAAGGCCAGCCTGAAGCCCGGCCCGGACTGCCACGTGCTCCTCTCGTGCGACCGATGCCGCGAGGCCGCCCCGTTCTTCGCCCGCATAAACCAGGACTTCCTCATCCAGCGCACCCAGTCCACCTGCCGCGCCGGAGACGGAGAGTCCCAAACCTGCGTGCTCTTCCGCATGCGGAGCCGTACCGATGCGTAAACTGCAAAGCACCCCCAAGGGGTACACCGCCGACTCCGACAAACTCTGCTCGCCCGAGCGCACGGTGGAACGCGTCAAGGCCCTGTTCGCCAGCCACGGCGGCATCCTGGGCGAACTCAGGCGCACCGACACGGGGCGCCTCGGCATACCAGTCTACCTCTCCATCTGCGGAACCAGGGCGCGCGGCGTCATGCCCACCCGCAAGCAGATGGGCAAGGGCGCGTCCCCGGCCCAGGCCGAGGCCTCGGCGCTCATGGAGCTGGCCGAGCGCTTCAGCTATTTCAGTTTCTGGGCCAACGAGGCCAACTTCACCACGGCCACCTGGTCCCAGGCGCAGAAACTCTGGCCGGGCAAGGTGATGCCGGTAAGCGAGGTAATCCAGTCCGTGGGCGACAGCCTCTCGGAAGAGGACGCTGCTCGCCTGCTGGACCTGCTTCCCTGGCGCTTCCACCCTGCCACCCGCGTCCTGGACGGCGAGAAGGTGATGGTCCCTCTGGACTGGTTCAAGAAGCTCAACGAATTCAACGGATCGTCCGCTGGCAACTGCCTGGAGGAGTCCATCCTCCAGGGCGCGTGCGAACTGGTGGAGCGCCACGTGAGCGCCATCGTGGACCGGGACGAGCCGCGCCTGCCGACCATACGGACGCACGGCCTGGAAGACCCGGTCCTGCGCGGGCTTGTGGACGCCTTCGAGCGCAACGGCGTCAAGCTCTGGCTCAAGGACTTCAGCCTGGGCATGCCCGTGCCCACCGTGGGCGCGCTGGCCTACGACCCTGCGACCCTGGGCCTCAAAAGCGAGATCGTCTTCACCGCCGGAACGGCCAGCTCCCCGGTGAAGGCCGCCGTGCGCGCCGTCACCGAGATCGCCCAACTGGCGGGGGATTTCGAGACCGGAAGCAACTACGAGGCTTCAGGCCTGCGCAAGTTCCTGAATCTGGGCGAAACGGCCTGGGTCGTGGACGGGCCCGAAACCAGCCTCTCGCGCCTGCCGAGCCTTGAGCGCGCCGACATGCTCCACGAGATCGAGGAGTTCGCCTCGGGCCTCAAGGCCAAGGGATTCACCCTCTACACGGTGGAGACCACCCACCCCGAGCTGGGCGTGTCCGCGAACTACAACTTCGTCCCGGGCTTCCTGTTCCGCGAGCGCACCCCCCGGGCCAGCCTGGGCATGTTCGTGGGCCGCGTGTTGGCCGAGGACGCCGCCGAGGACAAGGCCGCCGAGGGGCTGCGCGTGCTCGGGGAGATCTGTCCCGGCGCGCCCTACCTCCCTTTCCACAACGGCCTGCTGGCGTTGCGCCGAGGCGACACGGGAGAGGCGATGGACCTTTTCCGGCATGCCGAAAGCATCCAGACCGACCAGGAGGACGAGGCGCTCACCATCTTCTACCGCGCCTACGCCCACACCCGCCTGGACGAGTGGGACCACGCCGAGCCGCTGCTCGGCAGGGCCATCAGCCTCTGCCCCGAGGTGAAGGAATACTATAACCTTCGCGGCGTGGCCCGGTTCAAGTCCGGAAACTATTCGGACGCCGCGGCCGACTTCGAGGCCGCCCTCGCCCTGGACTCCGGCTCGGTGATGGACCTGGCCAACCTCGGCCTTTGCCATAAATTCCTAGGACATAACGATGCGGCAGTGGAGTTTCTCGGCAAGGCCCTGGAAATGGACCCCGGGCTGGACTTCGCCAGGGAGCATCTGAATCAAATCACACCCCAATGATCGGGTATCGAAATCATTTGACAACACTCGGAATTGGCACTTAAGACTGCACGCATTCGGGTGGGGACCACGGTGGAACACCGGAACGCTTGCATAGCGGGCCGGTATCGGGTAGAAGGCTCGAGTTCTTACCTGGTGAACCGAAACAGCGGATCGCTGTTTACTGGTAATAGGTGCCCTCACGAGAGGGTCCCGGCATTCTGAAACCGACTGATAGTTCAAGCAACGCCAAGGAGGATGGAGAATGGCCACTGTTGAATTCAAGGGCAAAACCTTCGAGGTCGACGAGGACGGATTCCTGCAGCGCTTTGAAGACTGGAACCCTGACTGGGTCGATTACGTGAAGGAGTCCGAGGGCATCAAAGAGCTCTCCGAAGAGCACAACAAGGTGATCGAGTTCCTTCAGGACTACTACAAGAAGAACGGCATCGCCCCCATGGTCCGCATCCTCTCGAAGGTGACCGGATTCAAGCTGAAGCACATCTACGAGCTGTTCCCCTCCGGCCCCGGCAAGGGAGCTTGTAAGATGGCCGGCCTGCCCAAGCCCACCGGCTGCGTGTAGTCCGCACCGCCTTGCGAAAGTAAAGCGGGGTTCCGGAAGGAATCCCGCTTTTTTTGCGTCCCGGCCTTTATAGTATACGCCAAAACAGGGTGGGGCATTCATGTCGTGGGGGGATGCGCCCCGGCGAGACCTTGGCACGCTTGCGAGAACCATGTCGCCGACATTGGAACACTCCCCCTATGCGTTTTCAATATCGTGGCGCTACCCTTTCCCCTTCCCCTTCCCTGCGACGGGCTTGCCTCCTCCGGCCTTGGCCGGGACGGCGCCCCCTTTGCCCTCCGGCAACGCCTTGGCCCCGGCCTTCCCCTTGACGGGCTTGGCCTTGGCGGCCTTCTCCTCCTCTTCCTTGAAGAGTTCGGCCCTCTTCCTCTCGAAGCTCAAGGCTGTCTTGATGGCGGCAAGGGCCATGGCAACGATGCTCACGATGATTACCAGTCCCTTCTGCACCTGCCACTTCTGCGTCTCCAGAATGCCAGCCAGCCAGGACTGCCCCGTCTTGTGGGCCAGGAAGATGACGCCGGGCACGGCCACCAGGGACAAGGCCAGCCCGATGAGTTCCAGCCACATGAAGCTCTTGCCCAGGAGCAGGACGAAAAGGGTGGCGTCACGAACGATGCGCAGCGTCACCAGCCGCGCCTTGAGCAGGTTGATGGACGCGTCGATCTCCTCGATGTAGTCCTGGCTCTTGCGGAAGTTGGCCGCCACCTGCAGGGAGGTGGCGCGCATCCAATTGAGCTTGTTGGCGCAGGCGTTGAAATCCTTGTTGAATTCCCGCAGAAGCTTGCCGAAAGGGAACCAGGCGGCCTCGTGGTGGATATCCTTGAGGTCTTCGTGGATTCCCTTGAGCCTGGCGTTCATGGCGGAGACTTCCTTCTCCACGGTGTTGTGCAGGTCCTTCTGCAGGAGGTCGTACTCCCTCACCACCCTGTCGAAGCAGACGTAGTTGTCGATCTTGGCAAGCTCCGCCAGGATGCCGGCCTTTTCGAGACCATCCTTGAGGAAGGGGTGGTCCTCCCGGAACCAGCTCTTGAGGTATTCCGGCAGCCCCTTGAGGTGCACCGCCTTTTCATCCCGGGCGGCCTTAGCCTCGCTCCAGGGCCGCCAGAGCGCCTGGAGGGCGTGGATGCGGCCGCGCTCCAGTTCCGGGTCGAGGAGTATCCTGTTGAACAGAGGAGGATGGCTCCTGACCAGGTCGAGCAGGTCGTAGAGGCCCTGGTCGGTGAAACCGAGCTTCACCATGCACGCGCCCTGGCGGTAGACAGGCTCTATCCAGCGAGGGCACTCGGACTTGGCCTGCCTGTAAAGGCCCACGGCCTTCTGGCAGTCTCCCTGCACTTCCAGGGCCCGCCCTTCCAGGAAGGCCAGCCATCCGCGCTGCAGGGGGGTGAAGGCGCTCCGGGCCGCCTCCTGCCAGAAATACGCCGCCCTGCTCCAGTCGGCCTGCTCCATGGCGACGAAGCCCTGGATGGAACGGGGCTGGAACCCCCGGCCGTACTTTGCCAGGCCCTGGGCTATCTCGCGCTCGAACGCCTCCAGGTCGCCGTGCCGGGCCGCATCGAGGGCCTCCCAGAGGTACTCGCCCTCGTCGGGGCTTGAGAGGTCGTTGAACCCGGCCGGCAGATCCCTGCCCTTGCTGCGCCAGATGTATGGAACGCACCTGAGCTGCGTCGGAAAGCCCGCCTCCATGACGCCCCTGACCAGGAGCCCCCCCGCGTCCTTGGACTCCATCGCATCCAGAAGGCCCTTGACGCCGCTGCCTGCCAGCCCCTGATTGAGACTCATTCCGGCCTGTTCGAGATCGTCCAGGCCGATCATTCCGATGTCCTGCCAGACGCTTTCGTCCCTCGTTGTCAATGATTTGGACGGACAATCCAGCGGCTCGTGGCCGGTCAGGCCGCAATAGAAGCAGTGCGGGTTCGTGCCGGCAACCAGATTGCCCGGCAGCGAGAATGCCAGTTCGCCCTGAGCCTCGCCTGATTCCTCCTCCGGGGCGAGGGAGATGTGGCACCAGTCGTCGATGGTGAGGGAGCCGGAAGAATGGCGGACGTCGTTCACCTTGAAGCCCGGCCCCAGATACAGCGCGGACTTGAAGCTCATATGGGGGTAATCGGGCGTGAGCTGCCGCCAGTCCAGGTTGACCCGCTTGGGCAGGTCCTTGTTGAAATGCTGCCCCTTCTTGAACACGCAGGCCATGACGCAGGGCCAGTACTTCTTGCCGGACTCGGGGCTCTTGATGGCCGATTCAAGCTTCAAGAGTTCGCGTGTGATGTTGCGGAAGGAGCGGATGTTGTCCACTCCGAAGATGATGTACCCCTCGTGGGAGAGATACTTCACGGCCAGCTTTTCCAGAAGCGTCTGCAATTCCGAGAATATGGCGCGCCACCCCTCGGCGCAGTTCTTGTCCAAGGGATCGCCCAGCGGGCGCAGCATGAAGTACCAGCCCAGCGTGGACTCCTGGGCCATGGTCGTGTCGATGGCCAGGGCGTTGAAACCGGCCTGGGCAAGCCCGGGCATGGGCGGGGCCGGTTTGACCGACAGGCCGGGCAGGGATTCGATCTGCTGCGAGAACTGGGGATGGACGAAAATCTCCAGGTCCTGCGGCGCGCCCGCTTCCTGGTTGAGATACTCCTCGGCGCATGCCAGGGTCTGCTCGAACTTGTAGCCAAGCAGAATCTGGGCCGGAAACGTCTGGACGAACAGCGGCAGCCGGTTCACTCGGGCGTAGCCAGCGAGCCTCCCCAGCGCCCTGAAGGCCTCATCCCCGAAAAAGAACCACAGGGCCTGGTTGCCATCCTGGGCTTTCTGAAACCCGCCGAATTCGGTGAAGATTTGGCTCAGGACCGGAGAGAGCTGCCCGTCCCAGACCAGCCACATCCCCACGCCCGAGGCCACAAGCTTCGGTTGCGAGACGGGGGTCATCCCCTCCATCAGCCGGGACAGCCTGTGCATCGTTTCCCTCTTTCCTGCTATTCGTCCTTTTCCGGCGGGTTCCGCGGAATCACATCGGCTGGCTCAGAAATTCCTTTAGCCGCCCAGGCTTTATGTACAGCTTCCAGCCTCCCGGGGGAAGCCCCGCCCACCAGGACGCGGAGAAGTGGACAAGCCGCACGCCAGGAGATACCTCCTGACTGGAGGAACACGCAAAGAATGATCCACAAAAGCCCAGAGCGCCTTTATCGGGCCAGGCTCACCCCCTCCAGCGGGGAGACGAGCTTCCAGGTGACGGTCGAGGAATCGGACCTTCGCGTCACCGCCCGCCGGGACATCTCGGAGGAGGTTGGGGAATTCCTGACCACACTGCGCGGAGGACTCAAGAATTACATCCTCCTGCGCCCCGAGTTCGCGGCCTCCCTCGCGCCTCTGCCGGAGGACCCCTCCGCCCCGCCGCTGGCCTCCGCCATGATCGCGGCCGGGCTGGCCTGCGGGGTCGGCCCCATGGCGGCCGTGGCGGGGGCCATAGCCCAGGCTGTGGCGGACAGGTTCGCCTCCCAATCCCCCGACGTGCTGGTGGAGAACGGCGGCGACATCTACATGCACTCCACCAGAGAAAGGCTGGTGGCCCTGCTGGCGGAGCCGGTGAAGGGAGCGAGCCTCGCGCTCAGGCTCGCCAAAGGGGATTTCCCCGCCGCGCTGTGCACGTCCTCGGCCACCATCGGCCACTCACGCTCCTTCGGGACCGCCGATCTGGTCACGGTCAAGGCCGGGTCGGGCGCGTTCGCCGACGCCGCAGCCACGGCGCTGTGCAACCTCGCCAAAAGCCCGGACCATCTCCCCCTGGTGCTGGAAAGGGCCAGGGACCTTGCCCCGGCAGGGCTTCTGGGCGTGTTCGCCCAGGTGGGAGGCAGGATCGGCGTGTGGGGAGACATGGAACTGGCCGTTCTGGAATGATCCCCACATTCCTGATTGATGAAAGCAAAGCTCCCGGAGGGCACGAGCCGTCCGGGAGCTTTCATTATGGCGCATGCCTGGCCTGCCGGGAGATGTTCCAGGCGGGCACAAGGTCAGGCGATCCTGGAATCCAGCCGGATGCGCGTCCATTGGCGCGGCGCTTTGGACGGCTGGCCTACTGCACCATCCGGTCGATGGTGGACTCGATCTGCCTCCCGAGGGGCGTCTGGAGAGTCAGCTGCCTCTCAACGGCCGTGATGCCCTTGACCACCGTGGAGTGGCGGCGGTTGAAGCGCTGGCCGATGTCCTGAAGTGAGAGGCTGGTGTGCTTGCGGGCCAGGAAGAAGGCGGTGTTGCGAGCGATGACGTAGCTGCGTTTGCGGCTCTTGGACGCCAGGTGCTCGGGTTTTATGCCGTAGACGGAGCAGACGTATTCCACGATCTGATCCAGGCCCATGGCGGGTTGCTCCAGGTCGTAGTTCTTGAGAACGTCCCAGGCCATTTCCATGGAGATTGCCTGTCCCAGTATCCTGGCCTTGAGGGCAAGGTTCTGCAGGCATGATTCAAGCTGCCGTATGTCCGTGCGGATGCGGTCGGCCACGAGCCCGGCCACGTCCCCGGGCAACAGCACCTGGTGCTGCCTGGCCTTGCTGGTGAGGATATTGAGACGGGTCTGGAGGTCGGGATGCTCGATGGTGGCCATGAACCCCGCGCACAGCCTGGAGGCGAGCTGGTTGTCCAGGCCGGTCAGCTCCTTGGGCAGGAACGAGCTGGTGAACACCACCCGGCACCCCCTGGACTGAAGGGCGCTCAGAGTGTTGAGCAGCTCGTCCTGGAGCTTCAGCTTCCCCTGGAAGAAGTGGATGTCCTCCAGGATAAGGATATCGACGTTCTCGCGGAACCGCGCCTTGAAGCGTTCCACCTCGCGCATCTTGATGGCGAGGATCAGGCGCGAGGAAAACTCCTCGGCGGTGAGATACACCACCCTTGGCTGGGCCGTTCTGCCCTTGGCCACCAGGAGGTTGCCGATGGCCTGGCTCAGATGGGTCTTGCCCAGGCCAGGGCCGGCGCTGATGAAAAGCTGACTGGACGGCAGGGTCTCCCGGCACAGGCCGAGTGAGGCCTCGTAGGCCAGGGCGTTGGATGGCCCGACAACGAAGTGGTCGAAGGAGAAGCGGAACAGCCTGCCGGATTCATCCGGCTTTTCTCCGGACACGGCTTGAACCGATTCAAGCCGCGCCGCGCCCTGGGACTCGTTGCGGGCGGGGAAATCATTGCCCGCGCCGGCCACGATGGCCACGGAGACGTTCTGGCCCATCACCTGCGAGGCCGCTTCGGCAATATGCGACATGAGCTTGTCTCTCACCCAGGCGGCGACGAACTCGTTAGGGGCATGCAGAACAAGGCCGCCCTCCTTGATGGCGGCTGAGAGGGGCTTGATCCAGACTTGAAAGAGACCGGGATTCAGGCTTCGCTCGAGAATTCGCAGTATGTGGTTCCAGGTCGGGTTCGTCATGGGCAGTGTGATGCTAGCGAAGGCCCTTTTTCTCAACCGCCGCCAAGAGGCATGGCGGGCGAGGCTCCCCGGGAGGTTATCCAAAAGCTATCCTCTTGGCATGATTGAATAGTTTGACAAACAACGGGCGGGTGTCGAATGTCCGGCCAAGGCCAGCAAGCCACTGCCCGCAAGGGTTGCCGACCTGAACAGCAAAAATATTTTCACAGCATGATAAAAAGTTTTCCACAGATATTATTCCATTTTAAACAAAATAGCTCAAAATTAATTTCCTTTTCTGACCAATTTACTCCACCTTACCCTCACATTTGTCCTGTTCCATGCGTTTTTTCAGCCCCTGGCCATCCGGACTGGATGGAGAGCGAAAGTTCAGATTCATCTCAAGACACTGTAAACATATAACTATTTAATCCGTAACCAGACATGCGCTTTTTCGCCGCAAAGAGGCAAGGAAGGGTTTCCCTCAATCGGAATCGCTTGTTTCACGGAGATTCTGACGATTATTGGCCTTCACTTTCGCAACCCCTCAACCAGCCTGAACATAGTCAACCCCTTCGGCGAATCCCCTGGCTTCCAGGAAACGCGCCACGTGCCCGGCCGCGCCGGGGGTGGAAACATACGAGACCACGAAAACCTCGCCGGGAGGCGGCACGTCCCGGTGGTGCAGGACCGGGCGGCCCTGGTGGGAGCGCCCGATTTTTCGGGGATCGATGTCCAGGTAGGCCAGGATGCGGACGCCATGCGCGCAGAGGTGCTCCGCTCTGCGCCGGGTGATCCGCCCGGCCCCCACCACCACGACGCCGGGGTGGTGCGCATTGCGCGCCGCCAGCCAACGGGCCAGGTAGCGCGCTTTGAGCATGTGGAACGCATCCTGGGAGTACCTCGGGTCCGTGCGGGAGAGCCTGCCTGGGGGATCGTTCCAGACCAGCAGCTCCTCGGGGACCTTCCCGAGCCGGGCTCCGGCCTCCAGCCAGCGCAGCCAAAGCTCGTAGTCCTCGGGGAAGGGGCCGTGCCTGTATCCGCCGAACCGGGCGAAGGAGGAGGCCCTGAACATCACGGACGGATGCGCCAGCGGGGCGTCGCGGAAAGCCCCGAGGGCCATCTCGTCGTGCTCCAGGAGTTCGTTCACCCAGTGAACGTGCCTGGCGTAGCCCGCCGCGCCCTGGGGATCGCCTCCGAATGCGACGAGGCACCCGGCCACGTCCGCGTCCGGATGGCAATCCAGCCAACGGGCCTGCCTGAGTAGGCGCTCGGGATGGCAGATGTCGTCGGCGTCCATGCGGGCCAGGTATTTCCCCCTAGCCAGCGAGGCGGCCAGATTCAGGGCGGAGGCTATCCCTTCGGGACCGGTGGACACATGCCTCACCCGCTCGTCCTGGGCGGCGTAGCGGGCCAGCACGCTGGCGGTGCGCCCGCTGTCGTCCGATCCGTCGTCCACGGCAATGACTTCATGTCCGGCCAGGGACTGGCCGCGGAGGCTGTCGAGCGCTCCCGGCAGATGGTCAGCGGCGTCGCGGACCGGAAGGAGTACGGATACGATGGGATTCATGACCAATGAAGGGCCGCCCCCTTGCGGAGACGGCCCCCTCGCCTACAGCACGGCGGCCTTGACGGCCTCGATGCCCACCCGCTCGACGAACCGGGCGCAGCGTTCCTTCTTCTTGGCGTTGTCCCGGTAGTATTCCAGGAGCTTGCGCACCAACTCGACCACCTGGCCCTTGTCCAGGTTCTCGGCAACCACGTCCGCGATGCGCGGCTTCCCGCCGGGGTGGCCGCCGAAGGAGACGGTGAAGCCGGTCTTCTTGCCGATGACGCCCACGTCGCGGACCAGCGAACTGGCGCAGCAGAAGGGGCAGCCTGAGACGCCCATCTTCACCTTGGCCGGGAGCTCCATCCCGACGTAGAGCTGTTCTAGCTCAAGCCCCAGCCCCAGCGAGTCCTGGACGCCGAACTTGCACACGCTGGTTCCCGGGCAGGCCTGGACGAAGTGCACGCACAGCTCGATGGCCTGGCCCACCAAAGTGCCAAGGTCCTTCCAGATGTCCTCCACCTGCCCGGCCTTGACTCCGACCAGTGCGATGCGCTGCCCGGAGGTGATCTTGACGATGGGGATGGAGTACTTCTTCACGACGCCATTGAGCGCGTCCAGCACCTCTGGGGTGATGAGCCCCACGGGGGTGCGGGGCACGATGGCCCAGGTTTCGCCGTCACGCTGCAGGATGGCGCCGCGAGGAGTTTGCTTGTCTGCCATAAGGATTTCTCCTGATTATTAAGATTGATTACGACGAACGAGAGTGATATATTGAGCGTAAATGGATATCAAGCCGGATTGAAGCTCCATGACGTTATCATGTCTGTAACTTTCCTGTCTCTTGCAAGCGGCAGCAGCCTCGGCTAGCGTCTGTCCAATCGCCTCCCCAGGAGCATGCATGTCAGTCAGATCATTGATCACCGCCGTCCTCGGAACATCCGCCTGCCTCGCCCTCGCGACAGCCGCGATGACTTTGAGCGCGGCGGCTCCCACGTGGCTCGTCATCATTCTTTGCGTCATGATCATCGTTTCCCTGGCCGTCTATCTCGCGGCGGCCGCCTCCCCCCTGGGGCGCCTGGCCGCCCTGGCCGAGGACGCCCTCCAGTCCAGGCCCGTCAAGGATTCTCCCGACGCCGGACCGGGCGAGTTCGCCGCCGTCTCGAAGGCTTTGAAGGAACTCGCGGCCTGTCTCGCCGATGCGCGCAAGCAGGCCGAGGAGCATCGCGCCGATCTTGAGCTCGCGCGCAAGGCCTGCGAGGAATCCATCCTCCAGGCCCAGGAGGCCTCCCGGCTGGCCGAGCAGGCCAGGGCCGACAACATGCTCTCCGCCTCCACAAGGCTCGAAACCGTGGTGGAGCGGGTCATGCATTCCGCCGAATCCCTCTCCAGCCAGATGGAGCGCATCTCGGAGGGCGCGGACCTGCAGAAGCAGCGCATGATGGAGACGGCCACGGCCATGGAGCAGATGAACGTGGCCATCCTGGACATCTCCCGCAGCTCATCCGACGCCTCCGTCAGCGTGGAGAACGCCAAGGAACAGGCCGGAAGCAGCGCCCGCATCGCGGCCGACGCCGTCTCCGCCATCGGCAAGGTGAACGACGCCACGTCGTCGCTCAAGCAGAACATGGGAAGCCTTGGCGAGCAGGCCAGGAGCATCGACCGCATCATAAACGTCATCAACGACATCGCCGACCAGACCAACCTGCTTGCCCTGAACGCCGCCATCGAGGCCGCCCGGGCAGGCGAGGCGGGACGCGGCTTCGCCGTGGTGGCGGACGAGGTACGCAAGCTCGCCGAGAAGACCATGCACGCCACCAAGGAAGTGGGCGACTCCATCAAGTCCATCCAGGACGCCATCCACCAGAACGTGGAGCAGATGGACATGGCCGTCTCCCGCGCTGACGAGGCGTCCTCCATGGCCGAGCGCGCCGGGGACTCCGCCAGGCTCATCCTGGACCACGCCGAGGACAACACACTCAAGATCCACTCCATCGCCGCGGCGTCCGAGGAGCAGTCCGCCACCTCCGCGCACATCAACAAGGCCATCGACGAAGTGCAGCACGTGGCCACCGAGATCGCCGACGGCATTCACGACTCCGCCCACGCCGTGCACCAGCTCACCGAGCTCTCCAGGGAGCTGTCGGTGCTCATCGCCGACTTCAAGAGCGGCATGCAGGCGGACGTGCTCATGCCCTGGACGAGCGAACTGGCCACCGGAGTCAGGATCATCGACGACCAGCACCGCGTGCTGGTGGACATGGTCAACAAGCTCTACGCGGCCATGAAGTCCGGGCAGGGCAAGGGCGTGCTCGAGAAGCTCCTGGACGGGCTGGCCGAATACACCGTCCAGCACTTCGGCACGGAGGAGAAGTATTTCGACCAGTTCAAGTATTCCGAGACCACCCAGCACAAGAGGATCCACGAGGACCTCAAGGGCAAGGTGGTGGACTTCATCAACCAATACAAGTCCGGCAAGGCCAACGTGTCCATGGACCTCATGAACTTCCTCAAGGACTGGCTGGTGAACCACATCTGCAAGACGGACAAGCGCTATGTGAAGACCTTCCTGGACGGCGGGCTGGAGAAGACCCCGGGCGTCCTCGCGGGCGCAAGCAAGGCTCTGCCCAGATAGATTCCGGCCACCCGGACCGTGTTCCACGCGCGGCGCGTCCGGCCAACAGGCCGGGCGCGCCGCTTTCGCTTGCGGGCTGAGCCGGAATCGCCCCGGTCCTGCATAGGCGCGGGCGTTTTCGACGAATGGGCAAAAACAAAGCGCCCGTCGCGGATTTGCCGCGACGGGCACTGGAATTGCCAGGATCGGGACGATGCCGCGCGGCGGCATTCCCCTCGCGGCAGTGACTACGAACCGGCGCCCCGCGCCTCCCGGCGCATCGCATCCACCACTCCCCGGAGACTGACCGAAGCGTCCGCCAGCTTTTCCAGGTCCTTTCCGGCGGTCCCCATCTCCTCGGACGTCCTGGAAGCCAAGTCGCTCACCGCGTTCACCGCGCGGTTTATCTCCTCGGAGGCCTGGGACTGCTGCTCGGCGGCTGTGGCAATGGACCGCACCTGGTCGGACGTGGCCTCCACCATCGCCACGATGGCTTCAAGCGTCCTGCCGGCATTGGCGGCCAGCCCGGCAGCCTTGTCCACCGCGCCGGCGGTCGCCTCCATCCCGTGAATGTTCTCCATGACGCCCGTCCGTATGGCATCGACCACGCCGGAGACCTCGCCGGTGGCCTGCATGGTCTTTTCCGCGAGCTTGCGCACCTCGTCGGCCACCACGGCGAAACCGCGCCCCGCCTCGCCGGCGCGGGCGGCCTCGATGGCCGCGTTCAGGGCCAGCAGATTGGTCTGGTCCGCGATGTCGGAAATGACGGTCATGATCTGGCCGATGCCCTGGGCGTGCGAGCCGAGAGAGTCAAGGCTCGCCTTCAGGCCCTGCGTGCGCTCCCTCACCATGTCCGTGGACATGGCCACGCCCGTGACCACCTCCAGGCCAGCCTGAGCCCTCTGCATGGCCTCGCGCGAGCTCTCCGCGGCCTGAGACGCGTTGCCCGCGACCTCCAGCACGGTGGCGTTCATCTCCTCCATGGCCGCGGCGGTTTCGATCATCCGCTGCCGCTGCTCCTGGCTCACCAGCACCACCTGCCCCACCCGGCCCGAGAGCGCCTCCCCGAGCCCGGCCACTTCCCTGACGAAATCGCCGAGCCGTTCCGCCGCTTCGCCGAGCCCCTCCATGCGAGCCAGTTCGGCCTTCTTGCGGGCCTCCTCCGCCTCAAGCTGGCAGCGCTCGGCCTCGGCCGTCTTGGCCTCGGCCCGGGCTTTGCCTTCGCGGACGTCCTCGAAAGCGTCACGCAGTTTCTGGCCCATGTCCATCATGGCGGCGTACACACCTGTCTCCTGACCCGAACGCGCCGCGAGCGTCGCCTCGAATTCCCCCCCCGCCAGAAGCCGGGCCATATGGGCCACGGCCGGCGGCTCCGCGCCCAACTGCCCCCGGATGCTGCGGGAAACGAGGAAAGCCGTGGCCATGCCAGCGAACAGCGAAACACCCAGGAGCCACAGCTGGAGTGACAGGCAGGAGGCCAATTGCCCCACAACCGCCGTCACCTGGTCATCCGCCTCCTTGAATTGGGACGACTGCAGCGGGTCCAGACGATTGGACAGGGCGGAGGTGCGGGCGTCGAAATCCTCCATGACGGCGTTTCCTGCATCGCGTCCCTCAGACATGTAGGCCTTGGCCATGCGGATGCCCGTCGTGTACATTTCCTCGAAGTCTTTTCCGAGGGCGTCCGCCTCGGCCAGCATGGCCGCATTCTTCTCCCGGGCGAACATGGCCCGGAATTCGGCCAGGATTTCCCTGTAGCTCCTGGCGGCCTTTTCAGCTTCGGCGAACCCGTCCTCCTCGCCCGTGGCAGACACGTCCGACAAATACTGCTGCACCTGGACGGCCATGAGCTTCATGTTTGCCGCCCGTCCCGCGAAGGGCAGGCTCTCGGAACGCACAAGCTCAACCCGCTCCTTGGTCTTGCCCAGGGACAACGTCATGGCGACCGAACTGGCGGCCATCGCGGCCAAGACCAACGCAAAGCCGAGTCCGATCTTGACGCCGACTGTCAATTGCATGAACGACACTCCTTAAGAATGAAAGGCTTCCTACCGAAATCATGGTCCTGAACCACACCTATCGACAATTGGGCAACGTATACAACGCCATTCATGACATATGCAAGATTTTCTGAATACGGCAACAAAACTACATAAACATTTAACACAGAAGGACAACAAATGACAAACAAACACGGAACATATGTACTTTTAAGCCTCGCGATAAATGATCAATCTACTGAATAAAATAAAAATCATAGAAACGACAGACTGCACACGCATAACAAATCCATGTCTAAAGCAACAACAACAAATACATTCACCATAAATTTCATAAACTCGCACCACAGACTTCAGAATTGCCAACGCCACCAAGCAAGAGTGGAATCATCATTCCGATCAACATGTATCTGCCACAAATTCCTGCTAAAAATAATGAAAAAACGCCGGAATCAAACGATCCCGGCGTTGTTTTCGGACGCGGCGCTTGCGCAATCAACCGTTCTTCAAGGGATACTTCCCGCATGTGAACTTCTCCCCCTCCGGGCAGTACCCCAGCCGCTCGCACCTGGCTCCGGCCACGGCGAACACCTCCGGGAGGGTCATGCGGCAAAGCGACAGCATCTTGTCCGCCAGGGCGCGTATCTCCCACTGGGCGCGGGCGCAGCAGCGGTGCTCGAAGAAGTTGAAGAGCGCACGGACGTTCATGGTGGCCACGATGCGGGTCTCGGCGGCCTGGGGCAGCACGAAGCGGGCATCTTCCTTGGCCTTGTCGCCCCGCCCGTGTTCTTCGAGTATCGCTTTAAGGTCTCGGTAGGCGTTGCCGACCTCCTCCATGAATGCCTCGAAGCGGGCCTTGGCCTCGGGGATTTTCCTGATGGCCGGGGGCAAAATATAGTCGAAATTGGACGCGTCCACGTAGCGCTGGGACTGCTGGGAGTAGCTGGCGATGCGGTGGCGCACCAGCTGGTGGGTGAGCGCGCGGGAGACGCCTTCGATGGCGAAGGTGAAGCTCACGTGCTCCACGGGGCTCACGTGGCCGGACTCAAGCACCTTGGCCACGAACTCGGCCTGCTTCTCTCTTGGAATCTCCCCGGCCAGAAGGCGCGGCCACATGTCGGCCACGAATCCGGCGTGGTAGCACTGCCTGAAAGCGGCGTATATGAGCGCCAGCGGTTCCGGCGTGTAGGCCAACAGGGCCACGTCGAGCTTTTTTCCGGGCATTGTTTCGCCTTGCTCTCACCGGCTCGGCCGGTTCATGGTTGCTTGTCTCGCCTGCCCAGCAACGGCAGCGCCCCCAACGCATCACCCCTATGCGGGATTCCAAAGGGACATTGTCCCTTTGGCGGGAGAGTCCAGAGAGGGCGGAGCCCTCTTTGGCCGCCGGAGGCCTTCTCCTGGCCATCTCTCGCGTCAGCCCAGCGGGTGCGTCTTCAGGTGCTGGTATGCCTTGGCGGTGGCCACCCTGCCGCGCGGGGTACGCTTTATGAGCCCGCACTGTATCAGATAGGGTTCGTAGATGTCCTCGAGCGTGCGCACTTCCTCGGAGCAGGCCACGGCCAGGGTCTTCACGCCCACGGGCCCGCCGCCGAACTGCTCGACGAGGCAGCCGAGAATCTTGCGGTCCATCTGGTCCAGGCCGTGCGGGTCCACGTCCATGCGGCCCAGGGCTTCGTGGGCCAGGTCCCGGTCGATCACCTCTTTCGACTGCACCACGGCGAAGTCGCGCACGCGGCGAAGCAGCCTTCCCGCGATGCGGGGCGTGCCGCGCGAGCGCTTGCCGATCTCGAACGCCGCCTCGGGCGTGAGCCTGGCGCCGAGTATCCCCGCGGCGCGGGTGACGATGGTAGCCAGTTCGCCCGAAGAATAAAAATCGAGCCGGAATATGACGCCGAAACGGTCCCGCAGCGGCGAGGTGAGAAGCCCTATGCGGGTGGTGGCCCCCACCAGGGTGAAGGGCTCCAGGTCGATCTTCACGGTGCGCGCGCCGGGCCCCTGGCCGATAATGAGGTCCAGCTTGAAGTCCTCCATGGCCGGATAGAGGATCTCCTCCACGGCCGGGGGCATGCGGTGGATCTCGTCGATGAAGAGGATGTCGTGGCGGCCCAGATTGGTCAGTATGGCGGCCAGGTCGCCGCCGCGCTCCAGCACCGGCCCGGAGGTGGTGATGAGGTTCACCCCCAGCTCCGAGGCCATGATCTGGGCGAGCGTCGTTTTGCCCAGGCCCGGGGGGCCGTAGAAGAGCGTGTGGTCCAGCGCCTTGCCTCGCTCCGAGGCCGAGGAGAGGTAGACGTTCAGGTTGGCGCGCAGGTCGTCCTGCCCGATGAAATCGGAGAGCCTGCCCGGGCGGATGGTGTCGTCTGCTTTTACGGTCATGCTTTCTGGGCCGCGATCATCTTGAGGCTTGCACGGATGGCCTGGGCCACGTCCAGGTCGGGTTCGGCTTCGAGAACCTCGCGCAGGATGGGACCGGCCTGGGAGTCAGCATAGCCCAAGTTGGTGAGCGCCGCCAGGGCGTCCTGGTAGACGCCCCCCGCCGCTCCCTGGACGGGGCGCGACGCCGGTCCGGCGGCCACGTCCGCCAGGGCGTACTTGATTTCGAGGATGAGGCGCTGGGCGCTCTTCTTGCCGATGCCCGGCACCTGGGAGAGCGCCGCCACGTCCTCGCGGGCCGCTATGAGGGCCAGGTCGGCCACGGAGTAGCTGGAGAGCATGGAGAGCGCGGTCTTGGGGCCGAGCTTCGGGATATCGATGAGAGCCCTGAAGGCGGCGCGCTCCTCGCCGGAGGCGAACCCGAACAGGCGGGTTCCGTCCTCGCCGGTCTGGGCGTGGACGTACAGCGACGTCTGCTGCCCCTTGGCGGGAAGCCCAGCGGCGGTGGACGTGGCCACGGCCACGTCGTAGCCCACGCCGGACGCCGTAAGGATCAGGCAGGTCTTGTCCGACTTCTCCAGGAGTTCTCCGCGCAGATAGGCGATCATCCTTCCCCCGCCAGACGCCTGAAGCGCCTCTGGTTGCAATGGCAGACGGCCACGGCGAGCGCGTCCGTAGCGTCGGCGGCCAGCGATTTCCGGCATCCCAGCACCTGCGCGACCATGAAGGCCACCTGCGATTTCTCGGCCCGCCCCGTGCCCACCAGGCTCTTCTTGACCACGGTGGGCTCGTAGGCGCGCACGCGCACCCCGGCCACGGCGCAGGCGGCCATGGCCGCGCCGCGCGCCTGCCCAAGCTTGAGCGCCGAGGCCGCGTTCCTGGAGACGAACACGTCCTCCATGGCGGCCTCGTCCGGCTTGTGCCGGGAGAGGAAGCCGGAGAGGGCGTCGAATATGGCCCCAAGGCGCACGTCCATGTCCCCCAGGCACTGCACCCGGATGACCCCGGCGTCCACGAGGGTGAGCACGCCCGACTGCTCGCGGACGATGCCCCAGCCGGTGTTGCGCGAGCCGGGGTCGAGGCCGATGACGGTTATGACGGACATGTTCTCCGCAGGTCTTGGCCGTTTAAAGAAAAACGGCCCGCGTGGCGGGCCGCTTGGTTTACATCTCCGCCAGGAGCTCCTCGGGCAGCTCGAAGTTGGCGTGGGTCGCCTGCACATCGTCGTAGTCGTCCAGGGCGTCCACCAGCTTCAGGAGCTTGCGGCCGGTCTCGGCGTCCACGTCAACGGTGTTCTTGGGCACCATGGATATCTCGGCCTCCTGGACCTCCAGCCCGGCGTCCTCGATGGCCTGGCGAACGGCGTCGAAATTCTCCGGGGCGGTGTCCACCACCCAGCTGTCGCCTTCGCCGGTCACGTCCTCGGCGCCGGCCTCGAGGGCGGCCTCCATCACCTGGTCCTCGGAATACTTGGCCTTGTCCAGGGAGATGACGCCCTTCTTGTCGAACATCCAGGCCACGCAACCGGCCTCGCCCATCTGGCCGCCGTTCTTGGCCCAGATTGAGCGGATGTCGGCCACGGTGCGGTTGCGGTTGTCGGTGGCGGCCTCCACCATGATGGCCACGCCGCCGGGTCCGTAGCCCTCGTAGGTCACTTCCTCGATGTTGCCGCCGGCCAGCTCGCCGGTGCCCTTCTTGACGGCGGTGTCGATCTTGTCCTTGGGCAGGTTCACGGCCTTGGCCGCCGCGATGGCGCTGCGCAGTCGGGCGTTGATGTTGGGATCGCCGCCCCCGGCCTTGGCCGCCAGCATGATCTCCTTGGTGACCTTGGTGAAAACCTTGCCCTTCTTGGCGTCCTGGGCGCCCTTGCGCACCTGGATGTTCTTCCATTTGGAATGTCCGGCCATCTACTCCTCCGAATATGTCTTCAGGCCCTTGAAACCAAGGCCCACGATGAACTGTTCGAAGCTCTCCGAACGGGAGCTTTTGGGTTTTGCGGTCTTGACCTTTTCAAAGGCCCCGCGCATGGAATCGGTGAACGCCTTGACGTCTGGCCCCATGAAAATCTTGGCGACGAAGTGGCCGCCCTTTATCAGGCAAGTCCCCGCTATTGCAAGGGCCTGCTCCACCAGCTCAAGCGAGCGGGCCTGGTCGGTGACGCGCTGGCCGGTGGTGCGGGGGGCCATGTCGCTTATGACCAGATGGAAGGGCTTCATGGAGTCGAGCACCGCCGAGAACTCCGGCCCGGGATTTAGGGCGTCGGCCACCATTAAGGTGACGTTCTCCGGGAAGGCCGTGTCCGTGGGGTTCAGGTCAACGCCCAGCACCCTGCCCGTCGGGCCGACCTTCTTGGCGGCGTAGAGCGTCCAGGAGCCGGGGGTCGCGCCCAGGTCCAGCACCTTCTGGCCGGGCTTGAACAGCTTGAACTCGGCGTCCATCTCCTGGAGCTTGTATATGGAGCGGGCCGGGTAGTTCTCCTGCTTGGCGCGCTTGAAATAATGATCGTGCAGTTTCTTCATGGCCCCTCCGGCCCGGACCTGTAGCAAAGGGCGTACGCACATGCCAACCCCTCCCGGGCGGATGCGCCTGACGGACGAACTGGGAACCCCCAAGACCCCGCACGCGGGCCACGACACCGTCCGCCTGTCGCAAGGCCGCGACTGGCTGGTCCTGGGCCTGGGTCCGGACCCGGCGGCGCTGGCCGGGCGGATGCCCTCCGGGGCCCGGGTGCGCTACATGGAATGCCCCGCCTTCTCCGACCAGGCCGGCCGGGACTGGCGCGACGCCATACCCCGGGGCTGGGAGCGAGTGGAATCCTTCGACCCCGAGGCCGACGCCACCATCATATTATATAAGGGGGGACTCCGCCTGTTCCCGGGGTTCTGGGGACCGGCGCTGGCCGCCCTCGCGCTGCCCCGGCCCGGCGAACTGAACCAGCTGCCGGCCCGGACGGCCCTCTTCCCCGCCACCAAGAACAGACTTCTCTACCGCGAGCTGGCGACCGAGCTGGCCGGGAACGGCTTCACCAACCTTGTCGCGCCCTGGGACGGACTGGCATCGGTGCTCAGGCAGGGGCGGCCTGACCTCTACCTCTCGGTCAACTTCGCGGGACTTGACGAGTTCGGGCAGGCCCAGTCGCTTCTAAGGCGCGCCGGGGTGCCGGTGGCTGTCTGGCTGGTGGACAACCCCTTCCACGCCCTCTCCGGCCAGAAGAACCGATTCTGGCAGGACATGCACCTCTTCGTCACCGACAGCTGGTTCATCCGGCCTCTCATGGAGTACGGCGCGAGGCGGGTGCACCATCTGCCGCTTGCCGCCAGCCAGAATTTTTTCAAGGCCAGGCCTGACGCGCCGAGTCTGGCGGACAAGCTCCTGTTCGTGGGGCGAAGCGGCTTCCCAGGCCGCGACGGTTTCTTCGGGGGCTTAAAGCCCCCGAAAGACGCCTGGGCCGAGGCCGAGGCCATGCTCGGGCGCGGCCAGCGGCCCGACTTCGAGTGGTGGGTGAAGCGCACGGGCACCGACCGGCTCTGGCCGGGCAAGCAGGTGCGGCTGGCAGGGCTCGGGGCCGAGGAATCCGGCCGGAAGTGGCGGTCGATGGTCATCACGGAAGCGGCGCGCGCCGGGAAGCTGGCCGTGTGCGGCGACCAGGCGTGGAGGGAACTCTCTGACGCGGACTTCGATCTCCTGCCGCCAGTGGACTATTACGGCCCGCTGGCCGGGATGTACGCATCGGCTCGCTGCGTGGTGGGGGCCACCAGCCCGCTGCTGCCGCACGGCCTGACCCAGCGGCATTTCGACGTCTGGGCAGCCGGAGGTCTCCTGGCCACGGACAACACGCCCGGCCTGTCGATTTTCCCTGAGGATCTGACCCGGCCCGTTACCTACGGCAGGCCCAGCGAGCTTCTCACCGTCATCCACTCCATGGAGGCAGGCCGCGCCGCGCTGACAGCGGCCTGGCGGGATCTCATATCCCGGGAGCACACCTACGCCCGCAGGATCGGCACCATTCTGGAGGCGATATCCTCTTGACCGCGAGGCGGTTTGCGTCTAAATTCCGCGTTCCTTACGGGGGCGTAGCTCAGCTGGGAGAGCGCAGCGTTCGCAACGCTGAGGTCGTGAGTTCGATCCTCATCGCCTCCACCAAAGAAAACAAGGGGTTACAGTGAAAAACACTGTGACCCCTTTTTCTTGTGACACCCAAGTGACACTCCAATGAAGGCCCCACCCACCTGATCAGGCTGTTGTCTGTTGTAGCGCGACACTTAGTTTTGGGCCCAACGACACTTAGTTTTGGTCAGGGCGCTCGGCCACGGGGTGACACTTGGCACCCTGGTTGCTACGCGTGCGCGCGAGTGGAGTGCCGGAATTGGCCCTCCACTCGCTTCTGTCATGCTTTGGTTATCAGCACCTCATTCACCGATGAATTCGTCATCCTGGCGCAAGAATACCGGGTCGAAACCGGCGTGATGGTGAAGCCGGCGAAGACCTCTCTCACCCCCGGGGTGTCATTGAGCGAGAGCACGAACGCGCCCTTGATGCCGCCAAGCAGCGTGGCCAGCCTGGTGAAGTCCTCCCGGCCGAAGATGCCCTTCCCGTAGAAGTCCTCGCAGCCCCAGTAGGGCGGATCCAGGTAGAAGCAGGTGTCCGGCCTGTCGTAGCGCTCCAGGAAGGCCTGGTAGGGCAAGTGCTCGATGGTGGCCCGGGCAAGGCGCAGGTGGCAGGCGGAAAGCTCCTCCTCCATGCGCAGCAGGTTGATCCGGGGCGGGTTGCCCGGGCCGGCCCCGAAGGTGCGCCCGGCCACTTTGCCCCCGAACCCGAGGCGCTGGATGTAGTAGTACCGTGCAGCCCGCTGGATGTCGGTGAGCCCGCCGGCCGCCAGCTGCCGCGTCCAATCGTCCCACCATTCCCGCGAGAGCAGGCACCACTTGAGCTGGCGCACGAACTCCTCCAGGTGATGCTTGACCACCCGGTAGAAGGTGACCAGGTCGCTGTTGATGTCGTTCAAAACCTCATACTTGCTGGGCTCCTTTTTGAACAGGACCCAGGCCGCTCCGGCGAACACCTCGCAGTAGGTGGAGTGAGGGGGCAGGTTTTCAATGATCGTCTTGGCCAGGAGGCT
>JBMORI010000008.1:0-29677 GCA_049322415.1 Thermodesulfobacteriota bacterium
TCTTGGGCGGGGCTGGGGCGGGTTCGGCCACGGCCTCGGCGGCGGGCTCCACCTTGGGCGCGGGAGTCTTCTCCTCGGGCTTGGGCTCCGGAGCGCCGCCCTTGAGCGAGGCCACTGCCTTGCGGGCCATGTCGGACAGGATGCCGCATTCCTGGCTGAGGATGTCCAGCATCAATTCGAAATCGAGCCCGGACTTGCGGGCCTGGTCCACGAGACCGGCCGTGCGCTCGGCGTAGAGCTTGAGGTCGGAAAAACCCATGTATCCCGAGGAATTGCGCAGGGAGTCGAGGGTGCGGTAGAGGCCGTCGATATAATCCTTGTTGGAGCTGTCCTTGGCGAGTTCGGACAAGGCCAGGTCGATGTTGGCCAGAAGCTGGGTGACGGTCTGCTCGAAAATCTCCGTGTCTTCCTCATCGATCTCCTGTCCCGGTGACGGCGCCGCCGCTTCCGGCGCGGCAGGCTTCGCTGCGGACTCCGCGGGTTCCGGTTCAGGTTCCGCGGCCTGCTCAGGCCCGGCTGGCGCGACTGCTTCGGGTTCAGTCTCCGGCGCGGCGGCCTGGAGGTCGCTCAGGTCCACGTCGCCGGTGGCGGTGGCCTGCTGGAGCTTGTCCACCAGGATCGAGATGTCCAGGGGCGTGGCCTGGTTGTGCTTGGCGTCGATCTTGGAAACGAGCGTTTCCATCATGTCCACGGTGCCGAGCAGCAGGTCGATCATGCGCGGGGTCGGAATCATCTCCCCCTTGCGCACCTTGTTGAGCAGGGTCTCGGCCTCGTGCGTGAGGGCGTTGAGTTCCTTGTGGCCGATGATGCCGGAGTTGCCCTTGAGATTGTGGAAATAGCGGAAGATGTCGTTGACGAGTTCCCCGCCAGCCGCCGGGTCCTTCTCAAGCTCCAGGAGCGAGGAATTGAGGTTCTCGATGATCTCCTGGGCCTCCTCGAGGAAGTCGTTGAGGTGGCCTTCCCCTATGGCCTGCAACCCGTAGGGCGGGCCGGTCTCGACGGCGGGGGGAAGCGCGAATCCGCGGGACTCGCCTTCCGAGGGCTTCGCGGCTTCCGCCTCCTCGGGGACCTCCACGGCCTGGGATTGTTCCCGAGCCGTTTCGTCCGGTTCTTCAGGCACATCCGCCGTCCCGACCTTCAGGGCCCCGGAGGTTTCCGGCTCGCCCGCCGCGCCGCCGTCCTCGCCTGCCAGTATGGCTTCGATCCGGTGGATGATGGACGCCGTCTCGACTTCACCCTCGTAGCCTTGCGTCTCGAGGCTGTCGATCATGGTGCGAAGCGCGTCCGTGGCGGCCAGGATGACGTCCATGATCGCCGCTGTGACCGCGATCTTGCCCTTGCGCAACTCGTCGAGGATGTTCTCCGCCCTGTGGGCCAGGCCGTTTATCTGGTTCAGACCCAGAAAGCCCGAAGCTCCCTTGAGGGAGTGCATGGGACGGAATATCTCGTTGAGAAGCCCGAGATTGTCGGGATTCTTCTCCAATTCGAGCAGGTTGGGCTCGATGGTTTCAAGGTGTTCCTTGGCTTCGACGATGAAATCGGCGAAAAGTTCCGGATCCATGAAATCCTGGCTCATGCGCACCTCTGTAAGGCGTGTTGCTTGCTACTAGCCAAGGAGCATCTTGATGTTCTTGACCATTTTCTCCGGCTGGGCCGGCTTCACCATGTACATGTTGGCGCCGATGGAAAGCCCGGCCTGGATATCCTTTTCCTGGCCTTCGGTGGACAGCACCACGATGGGAATGTCCCTGTAGGCGTCCTGCTCGCGAACGCTCTTTATGAAGGTGAAGCCATCCATGCGGGGCATGTTGATGTCGCTTACGATGAGATCGATCTTGTCGGAGGAATAAAGCTTCTCCAGGCCGTCAATGCCGTCTTCGGCCGTTACGACCTTGAACCCTTCCTTTTTCATGATGAACGCGACAAGATTCCTAACGGTCTTCGAATCGTCAACTATAAGAATCGTCTTTGACATGAGTTGCTCCTAGCTCTTGAGCACTTTCGTGAAAAGCCGGCTTACGGAGAGTATCTTTATCAGACGGTCTCCTTCCTTGAAGAGGCCTGACATGAGGTCCGCGTTGACGCCCACCCGAGCTTCGATGTTCCACTCGATATCGGACTGCGATGGTTTGTACATTGTGTCGATGGCCCGGACAAGAAGGCCCATCTGCATGCCGCGCACCCGGCATACGATGAGGAATCTGTCCGCGCCATCCACGTTTTGCTTCACGCCGAGCAGATATGCCAAGTCCACCAGGGGAGTCACCCTGCCCCGAAGGTTGGTCACACCCGCCAGGAACGGCGGGGCGGCGGGAAGCTTCGTGGCCGGGACAGCCCGAAGAACCTCCTGCACCAGCATGATGGGCACCGCGAAGAGCTGGTCCGAGACGTAAAAGCTCACCAGGCGGATTTCTCCGGCCGACATCAGGCTTTCTTCGAGGTCCTCGCCTCCCTGGCACGGTTCGTCGCCGGAGAGCCCCATGACCTGTTCCGCCGCGACGGGCTTCGACAGGGACCGGCCTTCCGGCGTGGCCTGCCAGCCCAAGCCCAGGTATTTGTCCAGGAAGGCGCGCTCCGGATCGGTGAGATCCCCGGATTCCCCGCCGGATTCCGGCGGGGTGACGTCCTGCTGGAAATAATTCTCAAGGGTCTTCATGCTGCCAGTATTTCCTTTGCCAGAGCCATGTATTCCCTGGCGCCGCGCGAATCGGGCGCCACGTCGTAGATCACCTTGCCGGAGGCGCTAGCCTCGCGGAACTGCGTGTCCATGCCGATGACCGTCTCGAACATCCTGGTTCCCAGTTTCTTCCGCACCAGGGCCAGCACCCGGCGGCATGCCCCGGCTCTCCGGTCGTACATGGTGGCCAGGGCCTTCCAGGCCACGGGCCTAGGCAGGACCTTGTTGAGCAGGCGTATGGAGTCGAAAATGAGCCTCAGCCCGTGCAGGGCCAGGAAATCCGTCTGGATGGGGATGATGAGCAGGTCCGAAGCCACCATCGCGTTCACCAGCAGGACACCCATGTTTGGCGGACAGTCCAGGATGACGAAATCGTACTCCCGCGCGGCCTCCGCCAGAAGCATTTTCAACAGCAGGCCCTTGTTCTCCCTGCTCTTCAAATCGATGTCCAGCTCCGTGAGCTTCACGTTGCTGGCCACCACGTCCAAGCCGCCTTGCCTGCCCTGGAAGACGGCCTTCTCCCACAAGGATTTGTTATACGACTCTTCCAGCAGGAGGTCGTAGGCGGAAATGCCCACGTTCTCCGGGTAGAGTCCCAGATGGACCGATGCGCATCCGTGCGGATCGAGATCCATGAGAAGCACCCGCTTCCCAAGCCTGGACATGGCGGCCCCCAGCGACAGGGCTGTCGTGGTTTTGCCAACGCCCCCCTTCTGGTTCGCCACGGCCACTACGCAATAGGCCACGCAGGCTCCCTGCTTGTCTCATATGATTCGGTCAACATCCGGATATCTTTAGCCTTCCTTGAGGTATACTATTGCTCCGGGGTAGTGCTTCGGCTTGAACGCCCTGGAGATGTTGTGCAGGGATTCGGAGTGGCCGATGAACAGATATCCGCCGGGAACGAGGTTGTCGTAGTATGAGCCGATGACGTTTTTTTTCATCTCGTCGTCGAAATAGATGATGACGTTGCGGCAAAAGACTATCTGGGAGCGGTCCACCCGCTTGAGCATGTTCCGGTCGCTCAGATTGATCTGGCCGAAGCTGACGAGTCGCTTCACCTCGGGCTTCACCTTGAACTTTCCGTCCTCGGCCTGGAAATAGCGGGAGACGATCTCCTTGGGAGTGGTCCGCAGGGTGTACTCGTTGTAGACGCCGTACCTGGCGGAGGAGAGAACCGCCTCGGAGAGGTCGTTGGCGGTTATCTTGATGTCCCAGGACGCGATCTCGCTCCTGAGCACCTCGTGCAGTATGATGGCCAGGGTGTAGGGTTCCTCGCCCGTGGAGCAGCCAGCCGACCAGATGCGAAGCTTCCTGCCGCCCTGCTTGCGTTGCTTGTCGAGAACCTCGGGCAGGATGTTGTTCTGGAATACCGCCAACTGCGGGGGATTGCGGTAGAAGCTCGTCTCGTTCGTGGTGATGACCTCGAAGAGCCGGCCCAGCTCCTGGCGTTTTCCGGGATCGTACTGGAGATAATGATAGTATTCCGCGAAGCTCTTGAGGTTGAGTTCCTTGAGCCTGTTGGCGAGTCTGTTCTCGAGAAGATATTTTCTGTTGTCCGCGACATATATCCCGGACTGTTGGTATATGAAATCCCTGAGCTGCACGAACTCCGAGTCGGCGATCTTGAGTTCCTTTCGCAGGGATATCGTCTTGGAGAAAAGCGAAGACATCTAGCGTTCCTCTCCGTGTTCTTCTTGTATCTTGGAGATGGCCGCTTCGGCCGCTTCAGTCAGCTCAGGGTCGTCCGTCCCCAGGACTTCCAACAGGGAGCGGAAAGCCGACTTTCCTCCGATTTCACCAAGCGTCTCGATCACCTTGAGGGCCACGAGCTTGTTGGGGCTGTCCAGGAGTTCGACCAGCTTCGGAATTGCCCCGGCGGCCATGCTCGCTCCGAGCGACTCCATGGCGCGTATGCGCACCCAGTCGTCCTGGTCGTCCAGGGCCTGGATGAGGTACGGAATTCCCGAGGAAAGCGAGCACAGCCCGAGCTGTTCCACCACCGAGAGCCTTACCTCCCTGGACTCGTCGGAGAGGCGCGAAACAAGCAGCTCCAGCCCCTCGCCATCAGGTCCGCAAAGGCCTGCCACCGCCTCCAGGGCCACTTTCCTGATGTCGGGCACCTCGTCCTCGAGCGCGGCCTTGATGGTGTCCAGGCTTCCCTCGATGTCGATCTTGCCAAGGGCGTAGATGGCCATGAGCCGTTCAAGAGGGTCGCCCGACCGGGCCATCTCCCTGAACCGCTCCGCCATCATGGGGCCTCCCAGGGCGATGCAGGCGTCCAGGGCGGCTTCCTTGACGTCGTCGTAGGGATGGGCGAGCTGGGTCAGGAAAGCCCCGGCGGCCTTCTCCTCGCGCATTTTCTGTCCGAGGAAGGCCAAAGCGCCCTTGATGACGGTCCCGTCGTCGTGCCGCTCAAGCACGTCCATGAAAAAGTCGATGCATTCCTTTCCGCCGACCTGCGTCAGCGCCCGCGCGATCTCTCTCTGGATGTCCCGGTCGCGTTGCCAGAACACGTCCATCAACAGGTTCGAGACTTCCGTGCCGCCTATCCTGGCCAGGGCCTCAACGGCCACCATCGCCTCGGAGTGCTCTCCCTGCCCTATCGCGTGTTCCAGCGCGGGGACCAGGCCGATGGACGCCAGCGAGTCCACGCACAGAAGGAGACGGTCCTGGTCGCGGTCGGGGTCGAGCCTGCCCGCCAGGGCGAGCACCGCCTTGGATGCCTTTTCTCCTCCCACGAACGCCAACCCATGGACGGCGGCGTCCTGGATCTCGGCGTCCTCGTCGGACAGGGCGGCCAGGAGATACTGGCGGAATTTCTCACGCTCGTTCTCGGAAAGCAGCGTGAGCGACCTTCCGCCCAGAATCTTCACCACGGCCTTGCATATCTTGTTTCTGAGCGCGGCTGGCGAGTCGTCCAGCCGTTTGATGAGCATGGCCACGGCCTTGACGTTGCCGATCTCGCCCAGGGCGTCCACGACCATAGAGGCCACCAGGTCCGAGGATTTGCCGAGCGCTCCGATCAGCGCGCTCACCGAGGACTCGTCACGTATCTTGGCCAGGGATTCGATGACCGCGAACTGGACCCATTCGTCGTCGGCAAGGGCCTTGTTCAGGCACTTGGCCGCTTCGGGCTTGCCGAGCGTCCCGAGGCTCACGGCCGCCTGATAACGGACGTTGACCTCGGGGTCGCGCAGGAGCGCGTCGCAGAGGGGATCGACGGCCTGGGTGTTGGCGGTGGAGCCGATTATGTCGCTTGCGAAGATGCGCATGTCCGGGTCGTCGTCGTGCAAAAGCGACACGAGCGTGGGGAAATCCTGGTCCCCCACCTCTCGCATGACGTCCATGGCGATGTTGCGGGCGGGGGGGTCGTCGCTACGGAGAAGGGGAGCGATGGCCCGCACCACAACGGGCCCCCCGATCCTGCGCAACGCCCTGTCAGCCGCCTCCTGCACGCCAAGATTCTGGCTCTGGACAAGCCTGGTCAGCAATGGAACGGCTTCAACCACCTGCCCCTCACCGGCTTTGAAGGCGGCTTCGCGTTCCAGTTCGACATCACCGGACTCAAGCTGGCTCAGCAGTTCGTCGTGATCTCCCATGTTTTCCCCGGCTGCCGCCCGGAGGCGGCCCTCGATGCTATTTGTAAAGACTGTTCATGATGGCCTGGGCCATCTCGTCGATGTCCACGATCTCGTCCGCGAGGCCAGCGTCCACGATGGCCTTGGGCATGCCGTAGACCACGCAGGACGCGTCCGACTGGGCCAGCGCCCGCCCGCCCTTCTGCTTGAGGACCTTGACGCCCTCGAGGCCGTCCGACCCCATGCCCGTCAAAATGACGCCAAGGGCTCGTTTGCCCACCGCATCGGCGGCCGAGCCCACGAGAACGTTGGCGGAGGGTTTGTAAAGCGCTTCCGCCGGTTCGGTGGTTATCTCGATCTCCACCCGACTGACCTTCTGCACCAGCTTCAGATGCTTGCCGCCCGGAGCGATGAAGACGTGCCCGGGCATGAGCCGGTCGCCGGTTTCGGCCTCCTTGACCTTGACCTGGCAGACTCCGTCCAGCCGTTTGGCGAAAGGTCCGGTGAACGCGGCGGGCATGTGCTGGGCTATCACCACCGACGCGGGAAAGTTCGAAGGCAGCACCGAGAGCACCTTCTGGACGGCCGGAGGGCCGCCCGTGGAAACGCCGATGGCCACCACGTCGCGGACGAGCGTGCCGGAGGGCTTTGTGAATTCCTTCCTGGGCTCGGCCTCGGCGTGGGCGCCGGGTGCATGGGACACACCCGTGAGGGTGGGCGCCGGCCTGCGGCCGATGACAGGCGGACGGAACTTGCGCCGGGCGATCTGCTTGACCTTGGCCTGGAGATCCTCCTCGATCTTGACGATGTCCAGCGACACCTTGGAGAGCTGCTTCGGGATGAAGTCGACAGCTCCGAGCTCCATGGCCTTGAGCGTGGCTTCGGCTCCCTCCACCGTGAGCGAGCTGACCATGAGGACCGGCTTGGGCATCTCCATCATGATGTGCCGAAGCGCCGTGAGCCCGTCCATCCGGGGCATCTCGATGTCGAGCGTTATGACGTCCGGATTGTGTTTGCGGATGAGGTCCAGTCCTTCCTGGCCGTCGCGTGCGGTTGCGACCACCCGGATTTCCGGGTCTTTTTCGAGCATGGAGGCGAGCGCCTTCCTCATGAAGGCTGAATCGTCAACAACAACAACGCTGATCACGATGGAATCCTTTGGCTTTCTGCGTGCCGGCCCGTCGTCCCGCCAGGAGTATCCGGACAGCCGGCCTTGTGGCGAATGAGGCAGGACAACTGAAAAGATACTTGAAAGGAAGGCTCTTTGACAACATGAAATCATGCTTGCCAAATCGTCTGGGCTTGTATAAAAGGCCTTCCTCGCACGACGGGATGTAGCTCAGTCTGGCTAGAGCGCTGCGTTCGGGACGCAGAGGTCGCATGTTCGAATCATGTCATCCCGACCAAAAAACACGGGGGTTTACGAATTAATCGTAGACCCCCGTTTTCTTTTGGCCCTGTTCTGAAGCATCTGAGGCAAAAAAGGACTCGCGCCAAACCCCGTGAGTCTCCGTCCCGTTGCATGATTCAGAAGTACCTGGACATCAATCCGCCCCAAATCTTGTACCCGTCGCTGTTGAGGTGCAGGCCGTCCTTGCTGAGCTCAGCCTTGAGATTGCCGGACGCGTCCGTGAAGTACGGCCTGAAATCGAGGTATGTGGCGTTCGCATGGCTGGCCGCCACGCCGCTGATGGCGGAGTTGTAGGAATTGACCGCTCCGTTGTCGAAGTCATAGGCCCTCGGGAATGCGGTCCAGTTAACCGGGAGCAGAGCCTGGACGTACACCTTCGAGCCGGGGGATTTCACGGCGATGGTGTCCAGGATGGTGTTGTAGTTGCGCGTGAAGCCGGACAGATCGCCATCGGCGATGTCGTTGATGCCCGTCATGATGAAGATGGTCCTGGGATTGTGCTGGACTGCCGTGTTGACCGTCTGGACGACGCCGGATGATTTGCTGGTGGTCACGGCCAGGTTGACCACGCCCCCGGGAATGTATTCAGGGAAGTTGGCGAACCCGTAGAGCATGGAGTCGCCCAGGAAAACGGCAGCCGCGCCTGTTGGCGAAGTCGTTTGCGAGAACGAGGGGGTCACAAGCAACATGGGTAACAGCAGACAAGCGAAGACCGTCTTCATTGCGATGCCTCCTGGCTCTTGAAGCATGCGTAAAAGTCTGTTTGCTCCGGGATACCTCGTTGTTTTGATGTCGGGACGGCGAGAGATGAAAAGATTCCTTTCCTTTCTGCTTCATCTGGACGCAATTTGCAAGGGACGCGAACAAAAAAAGGAGAAGGTGGCGAAAAACATGAGACGTCTCGCCCGCGCGCCTCTGGGCGCATTGATCCGGACATTCTCCAGCGTTCAGTTCACGGACGCCAGAAGGGCAGGTCTTCAGTCCGAGGACTCCTCCACCGTGCGCTTGACCTCGATCACCTCGGGAAGCTTCTGGATGTGCTCGATGGTACGGTAGAGATGGCCTGAATCCTTGACCTCCACGGTGAGCACGATCTCGGTCTTGCCGTCCACGTTGGAGTTGAACGTGCCCGAGTCGATGTTCACGCCGTCGTCGGATAGGATGGCGGAGATCTTGGCCAGGACGCCGCGCTTGTTGCGGGCCAGGATGGCGATCTTGGCCGGATAGGGTTTGTCCTCCTCGCCCTCCCAGGAGACCTGGAGCAGGCGCTCCGGTTCCAGCCGGGCGATGTTGGGGCAGTCGTGGGTGTGCACGATCACCCCCCTGCCCCGGCTGATGTAGCCCACCACGGGTTCGCCCGGCAGAGGCGTGCAGCACCCCGCGAAGTTCACCAGCACGTTGTCCACGCCCTTGATGCGGATGGACTCCCCGGTCTTGGTCTTGGCCGCCTCCGCGGCTGCCGCTGCCGCCGCCGCTTCCGTTGCCGCGGCGACTTCAGGCTTGACCGCCTCGGGTTTGGGCAAAAACGCCCGGAGCACCCTGCGCGGCGTGAGCTTGGAATAGCCGATGGCAACGAACAGCTCGTCCACGCTCGGGAAATTGTATTCCTCCAGGACAGGGGCGAAGCCGTCCTCCTTGACGACCCGCTGCACGTTGACTCCGTGCTTGCGGCCTTCCTTCTCCAGCAGCTCCTTGCCCAGGGCGATGGCCTCCTCGCGCTCCTGGGTCTTCACCCAGTGCTTGATGCGCGTGCGGGCCTTGGCCGTCTTGACGAACTTGAGCCAGTCCTTGCTGGGGTTGCGGTTCTTGTCGGTGAATATCTCCACGGTGTCGCCGTTCTTGAGCGGCGTGGAGAGCGGGACCAGCTTGCCGTTGACCTTGGCCCCTGAGCAGTGGCTGCCCACCTCGGTGTGAATGGCGTAGGCGAAGTCCACGGGAGTGGCGCCTTCGGGCATCTCCTTCACGTCGCCCTTGGGGGTGAAGACGTAGACCTCCTCCTGGAAGAGGTCGTAGCGCAGCGAGTGCATGAACTCCTTGGAGTCTGTGGCCTCGCGCTGCCAGTCCATGATCTGCCTGAGCCAGGTGAACCGCTCCGCGTCCCGGGCGGCCATGCGCCCCGCCTTGCTCCGCTCCTTGTAGGCCCAGTGGGCGGCCACGCCGTACTCGGCCAGCTGGTTCATCTCCTCGGTGCGGATCTGTATCTCTATGCGCTCGCCGTCCGGGCCTATCACGGTGGTGTGCAGGCTCTGGTACATGTTGGCCTTGGGCATGGAGATGTAGTCCTTGAAGCGCCCGTGCACCGGCTTCCACAGCGAGTGGGCCAGGCCAAGCACGGCGTAGCAGTCCTTGAGGCTGCCCACGATGATGCGGAAGGCCACGATGTCGTGCACCTGGTCCAGGGCCAGGCCCTGCGCCTTCATCTTGTTGTGCACGCTCCACAGGTGCTTCTTGCGCCCGAGCACCCTGCCCTTGATGCCGTTCTCCTCCATGAGGCCCCTGATGATGGAGATGACCTTCTCGATGTAGGCCTCGTCGAGCACCTCGTGCTGGTCCACGCCATGCTTGAGCTGGTCGTAGATGTCGGGCTTCAGGTGCTTGAAGGCCAGGTCCTCCAGCTCCACCTTGACTCTGTGCAGGCCCAGACGGTTGGCCAGGGGCGCGTAGATGTCCATGGTCTCCTGGCTGATGAGCTGGCGTTTGAGGGGCTTCTGGAAGTCCATGGTGCGCATGTTGTGCAGGCGGTCGGCCAGCTTCACCAGGATGACCCGGATGTCCTCCGCCATGGCCAGCACCATCTTGCGGATGTTCTCGGCCTGGGCCTCCTCCTTGGATTCGAAGGACATGAGGCTTATCTTGGTGACGCCGTCCACGATGTCCGCCACTTCCTCGCCGAACTGGTCCTCGATCTCGTCGATGGTGGCGATGGTGTCCTCCACGGTGTCGTGGAGAAGCCCGGCGGCGATGCTGGGGGCGTCCAGGCGCATCTCGGCCAGGATGTTGGCCACCTCCAGAGGGTGGGACAGGTAGGGCTCTCCGGAGAGCCTTGTCTGTCCGGCGTGGGCGGCGGCGGAATAGACGTAGGCCTTGGTGACGAGGTCCTGGCCGGGCTGGTCCATGTACGGCGCGACCTTGTCCATTATCTCGTTGATGCGGATCATTTGGAGTACGTATTTCTTTGCTGGGATTCGGGAATCCACCAGCGATTGAAGTTCCACGAAATGCCGGCCGGAGCCGGTTCCACGCCGTGCACCCTGGCGGTTATGATGGGCAGGGCGTAGGGCGTGTACAGGAAGCAGTAGGGCTGGTCCTCGTGCAGGATCTCCTGGAAGCGGTCGTAGATGGGCTTGCGCAGGGCCGGGTCCAGCACAACGCGCCCCTGCTCCAGCAGGGCGTCGGCTTCCGGATTGGCGTAGCCTACGAAATTAAGCCCAGGTTTGGCTATCTTCGACGAATGCCAGACGTCGAAGGCGTCCGGGTCCTGGGGGATGGACCAGCCCAGCACGATGGCCTCGTAGCGCCGCTGGTCCACGAACTCCTTGATGAAAGTGGCCCACTCGATGGTGCGGACCTTCACCTGGATGCCGATGCGCGCCAACTGGTTCTGGATGATGGCGCAGGTCTTTATGCGCTGCTCGTTGCCCTGGTTGGTGATGACCGAGAAGGCGAAGGGCCTGCCGTCTCGCATGAGCGGGCCGTCCGGGGACTGCCGCTTCCAGCCCAGCTCGCCGAGCATCCGCAGGGCCTTTTCGGGGTCGTATTCGTAGTCCTTGATGTCGTGGCCGTAGGCCCAGGAGTCGGGCTTGAAGTGGCCGATGGTTGGCACGCCCAGGCCCATGAGCGCCCCCTTGATGATCTCCCGCTTGTCGATGGCGTGGGCCAGGGCCTGGCGGGCCTTTCGGTCCTTGAACAGGGGGTGCTCCAGGTTGTAGGCCATGTAGGTGTAGGCGGACGCCAGGTACTTGTACTTGCGCCAGCCCGCCTCCCACTTGGTGCCGTTCGTCAGGAACAGGTACTGCGGCGGCGTGAGACCCACGTAATCCAGGTTTCCGGCCTTGAGTTCCATGAACTGGGTGGTCTGGTCGGTGACGGAGCGGTAGACCACCTCGTCGATGTAGGGCCTGCCCTCGAAATAGTCGGGGTTGGCCGTAAGGATGACCCGCTGGTTCTCCACCCACTGCTTGAGCTTGTACGGCCCCGCGCCCATCGGCTCGCGGGCGTATTTGGTGTTGGTCAGGTCCTCCCCTTCCAGCGCGTGCCTCGGCAGGATGTCCCCCGCCCAGGTGGCAAGGGCGCGGGCGAAGGGCTTCTCGTAGAATACCTCGAAGGTGTACTCGCCCGTGCGCCTGAACTCCTTGATGGCCAGGTAGTCGCCCGCGTAGGCCGTGGGCGTTTTGGGGTCGATCATGAGCTTGTAGGTGAACTCCACGTCCCGGGCGGTGAGGGGCGTGCCGTCGAACCAGCGGATGTTCTCGCGCAGCTTGAACTTGAAATGGCGTCCGCCGTCCAGGATCTCGAACGACTCGGCTGCGTAGGGCTCGATCTTGATGTTCTTGTCGTAGCGAAGCGGCGACACGTACATGAGCGAGGCCACCTCGTGGGAGGCCGAGTCGGTGGAGAGCGGCGGGATGAGGTTGGTTGGCTCGCCGATGGTGGCCATGACGATGCGCCCGCCCGTGACCGGGCCTGACCGGTCATCCCCGGTCTGGGTTTTCGCGGCGTCCTTGCCGGAAGAGTCGCAACCGGCGCAGACCATGGCCGACAAGAGCGCCAACGCTCCCAAAAGCCTGAAAAACCTCCCGGAGCGGGAGAAAAGCTTGCTTTGCTGCTGAAAATGCATAGAGTGTGTGGTTAGTCAGCTGGGTACATTGTTAATTTTCAACCTTTTACGCCTTGCACGGAGTATCGACAGACATGGCCCTCACCAGCGAGGAGAGCAAAGCCAAGCAGATTCTCCAGGAATTCGTCCGTGAGACGATCCCCGAATATATCATTGATGGCTCGCATTCAATCGTCGCGCAGGACGGCGTCCAGAAAATCGACGTCAAGAAGCGCGAACAGTACTGGGATGTGGAGGGGCAGGTCCAGGGGGACGATTTCCAGGTATACACTTCCGAACTTGGCCTCAATCTCGAGGACGAAACCGTCACCTTCTTCTGCAATTGCCCGGAGTCCTTTTCCGGCGTGTGCAGGCATGTGGGCGCGACGGCCCTCAAGTTCGTCAAGAGCCTGGACGGCAGGAAAAGCTCCGAAAGCGAAGCCCTCGCCGCCCAGAACATCGAGTGGCGCCAGAGCTTCCGCCATTTCTTCGCCACCGCCTTCGAGCCGGAGGCGGGCAAGCATTACATAATCTACCGCTTCCATCCCGAACCTGGGCGCCTCCAGGTGGCGTTCTTCCGGGGCCGCCAGAACAAGTCCGGCCTGTCCCAGGTGCACCAGGAGATAACGCTGGAGCAGATCATCCAGAACCCTGACTGGTGCGAGACCTCCCCTTCCCTGCCCGCCGTCGCCGAGCAGATCGGCCACTTCCTCGACTACCGGGGGCACAGGGTGGACATCCCCGCCGGGCTCGTGTCCTGGTTCCTGTGGGCCATAGGCAAGGAGTACTACCTCTACTGGCAGGACACCGACAGCCCCGTGCGCGTCGAGCGCTCCACCATGCGCCTGCAGCTGCGCCCCATCATGGACGAGGAGCAGGGCCTGAAGTTCGACATCTACCTGGCCAGGCCCGGCAAGGCCCCCTTCTCCATCCGGGGCCAGGAGACCTTCTTCTACGGCCAGCTGCCCCTGTGGGTGTGCTGGAACAAGAGCTTCTACCCCGTCCAGACCGGCCTGCCCGCCCCGTTCGTGCGCGAGATGGTGGAGAACCCGCCGCTCATCCCCTCGGCGGACGTGTCCGAGTTCCTCGATCGCGTCTGGACAAAGTTCCCCGCCTCCGACCTGCACGGCCAGGAGGAGTTTTTGGAGCGCATGAAGCCCAACTTCCTGCCCGCCAACTACAACCCCAAGCTCTTCCTGGACGAGGAAGGCAGCCTGCTCACCCTTCAGGTGCAGAACGTCTACGAGACCGAGCACGGGGAGGTGTTCCAGGAAGGACCCAACCCGGAACTCCAGACAGGCTCCTACGTGTTCGAGGGCAAGAGCTTCCTCCTGGCGCGCGACCAGGAGGCCGAGGCCGGGCTCATCGCCCAGCTCCAGGAGATGAATTTCCAGCCGCGAAACAACGCCAACTGGTTCCTGGAGCCCGAGGAAGCCATCGTCTTCCTGCTGGACGCCTACCCCAGGCTGGTGGAGAAGTACCGCATCTACGGCGAGAAGAACCTCACCCGCTACAAGGTGCGCCTGTCGCAGCCGGTCATCGTGGCCGAGGTGGAGTCCGACGAGAAGGAGAAGTGGTTCGACCTTGAGCTGGCCGTGCAGTACGACGACCAGCGCGTGCCCATCGAGAAGATCTGGAAAGCCTGGACCCAGGGCAAGCGCTACGTGCAGTTGAAAGACGGCTCCTACACCAGCCTGCCCGAGAGCTGGCTCAAGCGCATCGGCCACAAGCTGCGCGCCCTGGGCTACGACCCGGACAAGCCGCCACAGAAGCGCTTCAAGCAGTTCGAGGCCCCGGTACTGGACAAGATCCTGGAAGACCTGCCCGAGGCGCACACCGACTCCTTCTGGAACAGCCTGCGCGAGAAGATCCACAGCTTCAAGGAGATCACGCCGCTCAAGCAGCCCAACCACCTGAACGCGTCATTGCGCCCCTACCAGCTGCAGGGCCTCTCCTACCTCAACTTCCTGCGCGAATACGGCTTCGGCGGCATCCTGGCCGACGAAATGGGCCTGGGCAAGACCGTGCAGACGCTCTCCTTCATCCAGCACCTGGTGGAGCGCGGTTCCAAGGCGCCCAACCTCATCGTGGTGCCCACCTCCGTGCTGCCCAACTGGGACCGCGAGGCCGAGAAGTTCGTCCCGCAGCTCAAGCGCCTCATCGTTTACGGGGCCAAGCGCGAGGGCATGTTCAAGAAGATCGCCGAGTCGCAGCTGGTGGTCACCACCTATGCCCTCCTTCGGCGCGACCTGGACGAGCTGCTCAACTTCGAGTTCAACTCCATCATTCTCGACGAAGCCCAGAACATAAAGAATCCCAACACGATAACCGCGCGCTCCGTCAGGCGGCTCAGGGGCAAGATGCGCCTGTGCCTCTCGGGCACGCCCATCGAGAACAACCTCTTCGAGCTGTGGAGCCTCTTCGAGTTCCTCATGCCCGGGTTCCTCGGCAGCCAGAACTCCTTCCAGCGCGGCATCGTCAAGCCCATCAAGGACGGCGACGAGGAGACCCTCGACTACCTGCGCGGCCGCGTTAAGCCGTTCATCCTGCGCCGCACCAAGTCCGAGGTGGCCAAGGACCTGCCGCCCAAGGTGGAGAACGTCCAGTACTGCGCCCTCATCGACGAGCAGGCCGAACTGTACGCGCAGCTGGCCAAGAAGCTGCGCGACCAGGTGCTGAAGGACGTGGACGAGAAGGGCATGGCCAAGTCCCAGATGTCCATCCTGGACGCGCTGCTCAAGCTGCGCCAGATCTGCTGTCACCCGAGGCTTTTGAAGCTCGACATGCCCGGCGTGAACACCAACCTGCCTTCCGGCAAGTTCGACACCTTCAAGGACCTGGTCACGGACATTGTGGAGGAAGGCCACAAGGTGCTGGTGTTCTCGCAGTTCGTGCAGATGCTGCACATCATAAGAAGCTGGCTGCAGATCAACCAGACCCCGTTCGCCTACCTCGACGGCTCCAGCAAGGACCGCTTCGAGCAGGTGGACCGCTTCAACGACAGCCCGGACATCCCCATCTTCCTGATCTCGCTCAAGGCGGGCGGCACGGGCCTGAACCTCACCAGCGCCGACTACGTGATCCACTACGACCCGTGGTGGAACCCGGCCGTGGAGAACCAGGCCACCGACCGCACGCACCGCATCGGCCAGAAGCGGCAGGTGTTCGCGTATAAATTGATCTGTTCCAACACGGTGGAAGAGAAGATACTCAAGCTTCAGGACATGAAGAAAGGCATTGCGGACGCGATCATCCCAGGCCAGGACGCCTGGAAGAGCCTGACGCGCAACGATCTGGAGATGCTGTTCGAGGTGTAGGCCGATCTGGCGCGCATGAAAACAAACCGGCCGGTCCGCGCACGCGGACCGGCCGGTTTTATTTGTGCTGTCGGGCTGCCGGTCATCCCGGCATGTCGAACTTGCGGTTGACGCTCACCACCGGGCACAGGGCCGTGCAGGCCACGTGGATCACCGTGGACAGCTCGAACGCGCAGTCCAGGTCCTCCTCGCCGCCCAGGTGGGCCATGACGATGGCGTCCGCCCGCCGCGTCCGGGCCGCCTTGAGTATCTCCACCACGGTCTGGCCCTCCAGGCATTCATACTCCACCCCCGCCACCCCCTGGACCATGCCGCCGTATTCCGAGGCCATGCGGTCCTTTCGTTCGCCGATGACGCGCGCGATCCCCTCCTGGGGGGCGTTGCCCTCGGGGGTGTCCGTGTCCAGCACGTTGAGCACGGTCAGCCTCGCGCCTGACTTGCGCGCCAGCTGCGCGGCGTAATGAACGCCGGCCTGGTCCTTCACCGTGAGTCCGGTGGTGGCCAGGATGGATGCCAAAACAGGCTCTTCCCGCTTGAGAGGCCTGTTGACCAGCATCACGGGGCACTGGGAGAGGCTGATCACCCTTTCAGTCGTGTTGCCCACGCTGTTCCAGACCGGTTTCGGCATGCGCGGCAGCTCCCTTCGGTGCGGACACATGACGATGAGGTCCGCCCCCAGCTCCCTGGCTTTACGCAGAATCTCCACGTGGGGGACGCCCTGCTCCACCGCGAACGAGTGCGCGGCGACACCTTCCAGCCTTGCGGCGAAGTGCTTGCCGATGCCTTCGCGCACATCCTTCAATTCGCCAGGCGCGGCGAGAAGCTCCGCCTCTCCCCAGCGGTGCTCGAAGCCGTGGACGTGAATAATGACAAGCTCCGATCCGAAGCGTTTCGCCAGCGAAATCGCCGCATCGGCGGCCTGTTCGCAGGATGCGGATGGAGTGACGGGTGCGAGAATTGTTTTGAACATGACTTCTTCCTCCCTGCTCAACTGCATTTGGCACGGCAGTTCAGGCGGCAAGAAGCGCGAGTGAACGGGTTGCGTGACGGGCCGCGAGCCCGGGTCAAGGTCCTGTCTTGCCGTTCCCGAGTGGGAACTCCACTTCCACCACCGCGCCGCCGTCGTTATGGCAGCGCATGGCGCCTCCCAATTGGCCGGAGAGGCTCTTTACAAGAATAATCCCCAGGGTGGAGCCTGATTCCGGGCATATACCATTCTGAAAGCCTTGTCCGTTGTCTCGGACCGTCAAGAGAGAGCGATCCGGCCCGGCCTGCCCCAGTGTTATGGAAATCAAGGGCTTGTCCACCCCGTCGAAGGCGTACTTCAGCGAATTGGTGACCAATTCGGTCACGATGAGCCCAACCGGCACCGCCTTGCCCAGCGGGATGCTCCCTCCTTCCGATGCAACGGAGTACTCCACGTGCCTGGCTTCGCCCGTGAACCCTCTCAGGACATTGACCAATATGCCTTCCAGGTAGTTCTTCACGTCGATCATGCCCACGTCGGACCCTTTATATATCTGTTCGTGGGCCAGGGCGATGGCCTTGACGCGCCCTTTGCATGCGGCGACCAGAGTTTTGAATTCCTCGTTTCCGTTGTCGTGCGACTGGAGATCAAGCAGGCTGATGATGACCTGGAGATTGTTCTTAACCCGGTGATGAACCTCTTTTATCAAAAGATTCCGTTCATCGAGCCGTTTTTGCAACTCTTCGTTGGCGAGGATTATGCTGGCCGCCTGGGTCAGAATGGTCAGGCGGCTTGTGAGCAGCAGGAAGACAAGAATTGATGCGGTGAAGGATGCCGCCAGCACGATGGCCGCTCCCGCGATGTGGAATACCTCGCCGGACGCGGTGCCGGGCGACATGGTGATGATCCATTCTCCGCCGGGCACGCTCAGGGATCGCGTGACGGCACGTTCTGGTTCGACGTCGCCGGCGGACCTTGAGAGAAGCACCGGCGAGGGGTCGGAAGTGAGTCTGCGCATGAGAACGTAGGAGCATCCCGTCGCGCCAGCCTCGGTTTCGATGGCCTTCTTGACTGTCTCCCAGTTGATGAGGGCCACCACCAGGCCCCAGAAACGCCTCTCGCCGTTCTCCATCCAGAAGACCGGTTTCCTGGCGAACAGCCCCACTCCGCCCTGCCTCATGTTCACCGGCCCAGCCAGGACGGTTCTTCCAGTGTTGATGGCCTCCTCGACCTCCTTGCGGCGGTCGGGGTCCTTGAGGAGGTCGTGTCCCAAGGCCGCCTCGTTCCCGGCGAGGGGGTGCGCGGCGGAGACCACGCCGTCCTTGGTAAGGAAAAGACCGGAGACGTCCTTGTTCGTCTGCAGCAGATAGGAGGCGTAGGAGTCGAAATCGTCGAATTCGCCTTTTCGCACGGCGAGGATATCCGCGAGGGTGTAGAGCGGCGCCTGGGCTTTGAGAATGATCGCCTGGAGGGCCTCCGTCTGTCCCTGCACGGTCGTTTCCAGGGCGAGCTGCGCCGCTGCGTCGCTTTCGTTGACCAGCGCGCGCAAATAGGAAAAACCGATGGCGCAGAAGACCAGGAACACGAGTACAGAGGTGGCCCAGGGCGTTTGAGCCTTGTCCATGAGAGAAGCCAGGGGCCTGGCCTTGGCATTCATCCGCGCATCCCCATCATGCAACCAGCCTTTGCGAGAAAGGTACTTGATTTCAGGGTTTTACAGATGGAGCAAGCATTCTTTCGCGCTCGGATATTCGATTCTCATTCAGAATACCCGAGCGAGGGGAAATGGCAAGCGCCAAACGGACGCCTGACGGAAATAGCGATGAACCATACGGAAAAGCGGCGGCCCGAAAGGCCGCCTCGGGACGAAGGTACGGCCGAAGGAAGATTCAGTTATTCAATGTCGCGGTCCCTGAACCCGAGAAGATAGAGCACGGCGTCCAATCCGAGGGTGGAGATCGCGTGCCCGGCCCCTTCCTTCACCACGGGCTTGGCCCGGAAGGCGATGCCCAGGCCGGCCAGGTTGAGCATGGGCAGGTCATTGGCGCCGTCGCCCACGGCGATGGTCTGCATAAGCGAGATGTTCTCGCTCTCCGCGATGCCTCTGAGCAGGTCTGCCTTGCGTTTGGCGTCCACGATCTCACCATCCACCTCGCCAGTGAGCCTGCCGTCCTCGATGGCGAGCTTGTTGGCGTGAACGTGGTCGATGCCGAGGCGCTCCTTGAGCTTTTCACCGAAGAATGTGAAGCCGCCCGAGATGACGGCGGTTTTGTAGCCGAAGCGCTTGAGGTTGCGGACCAGCTTCTCCGCTCCGTCGTTGAGGGGTATGGCGGCGGCCACCTTGTCCAGGCTCTCCACGGGCATGCCCTTGAGAAGGCTGAGGCGTTTTTTCAGGCTCTGGCGGAAATCCAGTTCGCCGCGCATGGCGGACTCGGTGATGGCCGACACCTGCTCCCCCACTCCCCAGGCCTTGGCCAGTTCGTCGATGACCTCCACGCGGATGAGGGTGGAGTCCATGTCGAAGGCTACCAGCCTGCGGTTGCGGCGGAAGGCGTTGTCCTCCTGGAGGGCGATGTCCACGCCCATCTCGGCCGCGATGGCCAGGAAGGACTTGCGCATGGCGCGCACGTCTCCGGGAGTGCCGCGCACGGAGAACTCGATGCAGGCAGGGCGGTCCTGGTCCGCGTCGTCCAGGCCCGGGCGGCCGGTCAGCCGGTTCACCGACTGTATGTTCAGGCCGTTGGATGTGATGACGCTGGTCACGGCGGCCACCTGGGCGGCGCTGATTGTGCGGCCAAGGAGCGTGACGATCCAGCGGGGCTTGCCCGCCGCCTCGACCCAGTGCTCGTAGTCCCGGGCTCCGACGGGTGTGAACTTGCAGCTGACGCCCATCTCGTGAGAGGCGTAGAGGAGGTCCTTGACCGCCGCGGCCGACTCGCCGCCCTCCGGGATGCGGATGAGCATGCCCAGGGAGAGGGCGTCGTGGATGACGGACTGGCCCACGTCGAGTATGTCCACGCCATACTGGGCCAGGAGGCCGGAGACGGTGGAGGCTATGCCGGGACGGTCGGGGCCGAAGATGTGCACGAGCATGACGTCTTTCATGGAAGGTCCTTGGAGGCGAAATGACGTGGTATTTTCCCACAAATCGGGCGCGCGGTAAATGCCCGTGTTCAAGGCCCATCGCGGGGAGCGCGGCATGAGGATTGCCTGTTTTTGTCTCGCGGCGCTCCTGGCGCCGATCATTCATCCGGAGGATATGTCCATGGCCGCCACAACGAAACCGGTCATCATAGGGCACAGGGGGGCGTGCGGCCTGCGGCCCGAGCATACCCTGGCCTCCTACGAGCTCGCGGCTGACCTGGGCGCTGATTTCCTGGAGCCGGACCTCGTCTCCACCCGCGACGGCGTGCTGGTCGCGCGCCATGAGAACGAGATATCCGAAACCACGGACGTTGCCGAAAAATTCCCGGATCGCAAAACGCGAAAGACCGTGGACGGCGCCGTGGTGGAAGGATGGTTCACGGAGGACTTCACCCTGGCAGAGCTCAAGACTCTCCGGGCCAGAGAGCGCCTTCCCTTCCGGGACCGCTCCCACGACGGCCTGTACGAGGTCGCCACGCTGGATGAGATCATCGCCCTGGCCAAGCGCAAGAGCGCCGGACTTGGCCGGGTCATCGGCATCTACCCGGAGACGAAGCACCCCACTTATTTCCGGTCCATCGGCCTCGGGCTTGAAGAGCCGCTGGTGCGCGCGCTCAGGGCCGCCGGCTGGGACAAGCGGGATTCGCCGGTCTTCATCCAGTCCTTCGAGATGCAAAACCTCAAGGACCTGAAAGAGATGATCGATGTCCCGCTGGTTTTTCTCATGGGCGGCCCCGGCGAGCGGCCTTTCGACCTCGCGGCAAGAGGCGACGCCCGGACTTACGCGGATTTGACCAGCCCCGGGGAGCTTCGAGCCATCGCATCGTTCGCGGCGGGCATCGGGCCGTGGAAGCGGCTGATCGTGCCCGCCAGGGAGGACGGAAGCCTCGCCCCCCCCACGCGTCTCGTGGCTGATGCCCACGAGGCTGGGCTGCTGGTCCATCCCTACACCTTCCGCGACGAGGAGCGGTTCCTGGCGCCGGACTACCACTCCGAACCGGGGGCGGAATACCGCCAGTTCTTCGCGCTCGGGGTGGACGGCCTGTTTTCCGATTTTCCCGGCACGGCGTTCAAGGCGCGGGCCGGCTTCCTGAAACGCTGATGGGCAAGGCCGGACGGATGAACCGTCCGGCCTTGCCCATGTCGATGTCCCTGGACCAGCCCCGGCAGCGGCTTGAAAACGGGTTACAAGTCCCCGTGCAGCTCCGCGATGAGCTGGTTCAGCTCGCGGGTGAGCTCGGTGAGCTCCTCGATGGAATCGGCCGCCTCGCTCATGATGGCCGCGGTCTGGCTGGAGAGGCGGCTGATGTCCTCGATGGACGATCCGATCTCCCGGCTGGCCTGGGTCTGGGCTTTGCTCGCCTCCTCGATGGAGCGGACCTGCCCGTTTACCGCCCCCACGAGTTCCACAATCTCCTTGAGTGCGTCCCCGGACTGCCTGGCCAGGGTGGTGGCCTGCTCCACGAGTTCCACGGCCTGTTCCACGCTCTGGACGTTCACCCTGGTCCCGGACTGGATGCCGCTGATCGTGACGCCCACCTCCTTGGTGGCGGACATGGTCTTCTCGGCCAGCTTGCGCACCTCGTCGGCCACCACGGCGAAGCCCCTGCCCGCCTCTCCCGCGCGGGCGGCCTCGATGGCGGCGTTGAGGGCCAGCAGGTTGGTCTGGTCGGCGATGTCGGTGATGATCCCCATCACCTGGCCGATGGCCTCGGTCTGCTTGTCCAGGTCGTCCATGTTGGATTTGAGTTCCAAAGCCTTGTCGCGCACCTGGCTGATGGACTGCACGACCTGGCCAACGATGCCCGCTCCGCCCTCGGCCTTGCCGCTGGCCTCGGCGGAAGCCTGGGCGGAACTGGTGGCGTGACTGGCCACCTCCTGGACGGCCGAGTCCATCCTGGCCATGACGGAGGACGTCTCCGAGGCGCGGCCGGACTGCATTTCGGCGTCCTGATAGGCCTGGTCCAGCCTGGAGGAGAATTCGGCCGAGGCCGCGCTCAGCCTGTCCGCCACCAGCTGGATTCTCTCGGAAGCCTGGATCATGCCCTCGCGCTTGGCGTTCTCGGCCAGCGCCAGCGCGCCCTCGGCCTCCTGGGTGGCCATTCTGCACGCCTCGGCCTCGCGTTTGGCCTCTAGCGACATGTCCTCGAAATCGCGCATGGACTTGCGCAGGTTCTCTGCCATGGTGTTGAGCGACGCGGCCAACTGTCCGACTTCGTCCGCGGACCGGATGTCCACCTTGGCGTCAAGGTCGCCGTGCGCGATGGAATCGGCGAGCATGGTGGCCTTCGCTATGGGAGTGACGAAACGCCTGGCTGTCAGGTACCAGACGCCGCTCACCAGGACGAGAGCGGCTGCCAGAACTCCGAGGGCGGTAACGCGGTTGCTGGCGTTGAGCTCCGAGAGCGTGTCCACGAGCTTGAAAAGCTCACCCTCCCTGGCCACCGCGACGATGATCCAATCCCACTTCTTGAAATAGACGGACTTGGCGATCATTGCATGATCGCCGCCGGAGTTCTCCTTGTAGGACATGGTGAATGTCTTGCCCGGCTCGGCCGAGGTGGTCTTGGCGATGATCTCCTTGATGTAGGGCACGCCGTCCGTGTCGAGCGTGTCCAGGACTGTTTCGCCTTCCTTCTTGCCCTTGGGGCTCATGATGACCTTGCCGGAGGAGTCCATTACGAAGACGTAGCCGCCCTTGCCTATGGTGATGGCCAGCAACTGGTCGCGCAGGCTCTTGGCGCTGTCCTCGCGGATGCCGTAATAGAGCACACCGATGATTTTCTTGTCGGGAGTGAATATCGGCTCGTAGGCCGTGACGTACCATGCGTTCACGACGTATGCCCGGCCCACGAAGCGTTTGCCGCTCATGACGGTGCTGATGACAGGGTTGGGCTTGCCGTCCGGGTTCACCGCCGGGATGAAGGTGCCCGTGGCCCTGTCGCCGTCGAGCTTCTTCACGTTGGTCGCCACGCGCAGCATGCTGCCCGCCTCGTCCATGCGCTGGAAGATGGTGCAGGTTCCGCCCACCAGCCTACCTACGTCGTCCACCAGCCTGCTCTGTTCGGAAAAGCCTGCGGCCTTTTCGATGGGGTGGCCGCCGATGTAGAGACGGGGCAGATCGACACTGCTTGCCTGTTTGGTGAACTGATTGACGGCGTCCCACTTCCATACGCCTTCGCCTGTATGTATTCCGCCGCCAAGCTTGGCCAGCTCGAATGCGACGTTGAGATTGCCTTCCACGACCTTCTCCAGCAGTTCCTGCTGGGAAGCGAGCATGGAATACACTCCGGAAAGCGTCTGGGCTAGACCCTGGTCGGCAAGTTCCTTTGTTTCGCTCGCGGCGAAGCCGATGGACCGGCTTCCCTGGTAGGTGTTGACGCCCCAAATGGCGATCATTGGCAAAAGCGTCAAAACAATTCCAAGAGACAACATCTTCGCTAGAATGCCGAACTTCATCAATCGCCCCCCACTTCTCTGTCTAGTGCGTTACACCGCTCTCCCACCACAAAGAACTAATGAGAATTATTTATAGCATGGAATTTCGAGGGGCGTCCAGGCGCATTTACCCCAAAAATGTCGCAAACAGGAACGCTTACTATCGAGTTTTGGCAAAGACAGGGGGGCGGGTTGTGTATGTGCAAGGCGATATTTCGCATTGCCAATTCAGACGCTGGCATGCTCTGGAGGATGCACTGGCAGCCGGATGATGAATTTAGTCCCACGGCCGGGTTCCGATTCCACTTCCAGGCTCCCCTTGTGATTGGCCGTTATGATGAAATAGGAGACCGAGAGGCCAAGCCCGGTGCCTTCGCCTGGCCCCTTGGTGCTGAAAAAAGGTTCGAAGACTCGCTTGCGGACCTCTTCCGGCATCCCGGGGCCGTTGTCTTCAACCTCCATGCGCACGAACTCCCCGTCATGGACCGTGCGCAGCACGATCTTCGCCCCGGGCGTGCCCTCCTTGCAGCAGCCCATGGCCTGGGCGGCGTTCCGCATAAGGTTGAGGAGCACCTGCTCGATCTGGTTGGCGGTGCAGTACACCTCCGGAAGATCACTGGCGTAGTGCTTCTCCACGATCACTTTCCGGAAGTCGTATTTGCTCTTGAGGTCGTAGTCATTGAGCGAGAGTTGCAAGGCCTTGTCCATGATCCCGTTCAGGTCGCAGGGCTGCATTTCGCCGCCTGTCTTGCGGGCGAACTCCAGCATCCCCTTCACGGTGGAGGATGCGCGGACCGCCGAATCGCGAAGGCTCTGAAGCAGAGGTAACACCTCCCGGCGGCCGAGGTAGTCGCGGATGTTCTCCAGGGCGCACCCCGCCGCTTCGGCCGCCGAGCGGTTCGCCGGGGTGTCGTCGCCCAGACGCCTGCCCAGGACCTGGGAGCCCTGGATGATGCCTGAAAGAGGGTTGTTGATCTCGTGGGCCATGCCGGCCGCGAGGCCGCCGAGGTTCATCATCTTCTCGGTCTGGACCATTATCTGCTGCATGCGGTGCTTCTCCGCGATGTCTGCCGCGATGAGCAGCAGGTAGGTCACGGATTGCGATTCGAAACACGTGAGCAGGCAATCGAGCAGCACATCCTTGCCGAAGGAGGTTGTCTGCCTCAGGTCCATCCGCTGCGTTCCATGCCCCCTGATGGCCTCCTCGGCGAGCCGGATCAGTCCTGAGCGCTTCCACGATTCGATCTGCCGGAAATTCTGCCGCAGCACATCCTCCACGCCAGCGCCCACCAGGCCGGCCATCGCCCTGTTGGCGGCGACGCACGCGCCGGTCCGGGCGTCGTAGAGGCTGATGCCCACCGGAGAGTGTTCGAGTATCATCCTGAACCGTATCTCGCTGGCCGACAAGGCCTTCACCCATTGCCCGTCCTTCCAGTGCAGATATCCCGCGGCCGCAAGCAGGAGCAGAATGAGACACAGCATCCAATAGGCCTGCGCGTGTGTACTGAAATAGCCTTCCATGCCCACCGTCTTCGGTGCGAGCGCCACGAACGTCAGTCCGCTCCGTGTCGACGTCAGCGTGCTGGCCACCCACGCAACGCCATCGCGAACCGTCGTGGGCACTCCGTCCACCGCGGCGATGCGCGCAAGAAACGACGCCTTGCCGTCGATCCTCTCCCCCGCGAGTCCAGACATCTCCCCGGAAGCGAACCGCACCACTCCGTTGGCCCCGTAGACCGCCAAGGCTATGCGGCTTGAGCGGGTGATGGCCTCCCAGCGGTCTTCCAGGGCGGAGTAACGTATGGAAGCTCCCACGGCGCCGTTGAATCCGCCATCCTCGCCGGGGATGGGAACCACCACGCCGGTAACGAGGACGCCCGTGACCGGCCCGGTATGGGGCTGCATGAGGGCGTAGGGAGCCCCCTCCGCCACGCGCCGGAAAAATTCGGCTTCCGGGATGCACCTGGGCGGGGAGGAGAGAGGTTTGGCCGAGGCGAAGAAACAGCCATTCCTGGCCAGGGCCGCCAGGTTCTCGGTCTCCGGGAACTCCGCCTCGATACGGCGGAGCAGGTCGCTGGCCTCGCGGGTCTCGTGATTCCTGAAGGAAGGGACGTTGGCCACACCCCTGAAAAGGGCCACGTAGCGATCGACGAAGGCGAGGTGGACCTGCTCGGCCAGGGTCGCCAGCGATTCGCATTCCAGGAGGCGTTTGGCGACCTCGTCGCGCTGGTGCCAGTGGACGCCGTAGGCGAAATACATAAGGAGCCCAAGGCTCAAAGCCAGCAGGACGGCCAACAGCAGCTTGCTTTTCGAACCGCTCGCCATGCCTCCCCCTCGAAATCGATCCCGACGTCCAGTCAAGACAGGTTGGCTGTTTCGAGCGGCCTCCGCCATCCCGCGTCAGGGGCGGTGGCCGGTTTCATCACCGGTAGCAAATGCGGCCGGCTTTTGCCAGATGCTTGGCCTCTTTGCCGGCTTGAGGTATCAGACTGGGGAACGAGTCAAGGAGCAGCCAATGAACGCAGTCAAAAACATTGTCGAGACAACGAGCGCCCCCGCCGCCATCGGCCCCTACTCGCAGGCTGTCTGGGCCGGAGACCTGCTTTTCTGCTCGGGCCAGATCCCCATAGACCCGGCCACGGGCCAGCTTGTGGACGGTTCCGCCGCCGACCAGGCCCGTCAGGTGCTCTCCAACGTGAAGGCCGTGCTCGAAGCCGCCGGACTGGGGCTCGACAACGTGGTCAAGGCCACGGTCTTCTTCAAGGACATGAACGATTTCCAGGCCGTCAACGAAGTGTACGCTTCATTTTTCAAGGCGCCCTATCCGGCCCGTTCGGGCGTCGAGGTGGCGCGTCTGCCCAGGGACGTGAAGGTGGAAATCGAGGTCGTCGCCAAACGGTAGTCCCATGCCCGCCCGGGCATGGAGCGACGAAGTGAAGGACCGCGCGCATGAAACGTCTCATCGTGGGAATATCTGGGGCCAGCGGGGCCGTGTACGGCGTTCGTCTGCTGGAGGTCCTTCGCGCCGTGCCGGACGTGGAGACCCATTGCGTCATTAGCGTCGGGGCGGCCCTGACCATCCGCCTCGAAACCGGCCGGGAGCCCGGCGAGGTGGAGGCCCTGGCGGACGTGGCCCACGACCACCGTGACCTTGCCGCGTCCATCTCGAGCGGGTCGTTTCCCGTCCTGGGCATGGCCGTCGCGCCCTGCTCCATGAAGACCCTGGCCCAGATAGCCCTGTCTCTGGGAGACAACCTGCTCTCGAGGGCGGCGGACGTCACCCTTAAGGAGAGGCGCAAGCTCGTGGTCGTCCCCAGGGAGACCCCGCTGCACCTGGGGCATCTGCGGCACATGACCGCCATCGCCGAGATGGGCGGGGTCATCCTGCCGCCCGCTCCCGCGTTCTACCACGGCCCCAAGGAAATAATGGACATCGTGGACCAGACCGTGGGCAAGATTCTCGACCAGTTCGGCATTGGAAACGACCTGTTCAGCCGCTGGAGCGGACGTGGATCCTGAAGCGTTCTCCAAGGCCGTCCGGGCAATCCTGGCCGGTGAAAAGGCCATGACGCTCGCCACCTGCTCGGACGGCGCGCCTTGGGCGGCGGCGGTCTACTTCGCTCCGGACGGATTGGATCTCATATTCTATTCATCCGCGTCGTCCAGGCATTGCCGCGACCTGGCGCTGAACCCCGCATGCGCCGCCGAGGCGCACCCGGACGCCGCGTCCTGGAGGGAAATCCGCGGAATCCAGATGGAAGGGACCGCCATCCCGGTGTCCGGCTCCGCCGGCAAGGCCAGGGCCTTGGCATGCTATCTGGCGAAATTTCCATTCGCCAAGGAACTGATGCGGTCTCCGCGGGAGATGGGGAAACTGGCGGCCGGAGCGGTCCCGTACCGTTTCAGGCCGTGGCTGATACGCTACCAGGACAACTCGCTCGGCTTCGCAGCCCGGTTCAGCATGGCCGTGGAGAACGGGGTGCTCTCGGGACCGGCGCGGCCGGAAGAGGGATGAGCGTCCAGAAAGACGCGGGGCCTGCCAGGATTCATCCGGCCTCGGCGGCCACGGAGCGGGCGCGGCGCGCTGTCTCGACCGTGACACGGACGTCCCTGAAATTCCAAGACTTTGCAAAGCCTCGCCTTCGAGGGTATCGAAGGGGTCACCGTGCAAGGACACGGACTAACCGCAAGGATTTTCCCATAATGAGCGATCAGTCTTCTGTGGATGCCGTCAACTCCTTGATATCCCCCCTCGGTCTGAAGGTGACCCACTCCTTCGAGGATATCCATTTCGTGGAGCACAATCTGTTCCTGGTCATCGAGTCCCGGGAGGACGGTCTGTTCCTGTTGTGCTTCAATCGCGAATGCCCGCCGGACAAGGCCGCGCTGGCCGCCTTGACGCTCTACGCCCGCGCCGAGGAGATCGGACTGGAACTGGGACTGTCAGGGACCTACATGATGGAGGAAATGCCGGGCCAGGAGATGAAGCTGCATTTCATGCCGCAACAGACGGTGAAGGACGGCCACGGCGGCAACGGGATGACGCACTAAGCTGCGTGCCTCCTTGCGCTTTTGAGACACACTGGCGCTGCGGGCATCAATACGGGCGCGTCCTTCCTGCAGTCATATCCTTCATTTGCGCCCTTGCCGGCCTGGATTTCCGAAGGCGGGGATGGCGATCTCCCTGTCGATGGCGTCCGGATCCTGGGAGTGGTAGCGCACGAGGTTTCGCAGATGAAAAAACGCCTGCTCGTCCATTCCCTGGAAGTCCAGAGCAAGGCCGACCTCGTCGTTTCGCACCATGCGGGCCTCGATGCGAAAGCTGAGCGAATGGCTGAGCCTGATGGTGACGACGCAGTCCTTGAGGCAGCAGACCCGAGGCTCGGGTTCGCAAAGCATGCCCTTGAGGCTGATGTTTCTCACCTTTATTGGATACTTCTCGACGCCCCCGCAGGACAATACGGCATCCACACCCGTATCTACCCTGCTCCGCTTGCGTTTGTCCGGCGCCATGCCCGCCTCCAGGATGGTTTGAGGGAACGTCAACAACTGCGCATAACCGTCCATACATATTACCAAGAACACGAACGGCGTCAATCGGATGGGCCGTTTGATGGATCCGCCCAATGCACGGCTCTTTTGGCAACTTCTTGACAACCGCTGGCATTTGAACAAAAAATTCGGGATATTCATTCCTTAAACCGCCCGACGCTTCCTCCCGGCGCGGCAAGAGGTCTCCCAATGCCCCCACTTTCCATCTGGCCCCTGCTGGCCTTGGCGGGGATTTCGATCATTCTCTCCCCGGTTTTCCAACTCCTCGGGTTCTCCTCATGGACCAGCCATGCCGCGACAGGCGCGGGGGCAGTCCTGCTCATCGTGTCCATGCGCTCGCTGTCGAGGGGCCTGGCCGCGTTTCGTCTGGCCGTGCGCGGCGGCGCGCTCCCGGAGGATGCCCGCGCGGGCCTCGCGCCGGAATTCTCGGATATTGCCGGGGAAAGCGCGGACATCGTCAGGGCGTCGAGAAGGGAGCTTGGCTTCATGACCGCCCTGGTAAAGGGATTCCCCCTCCCGCTGCTCACCGTGGACAGGGACGCCGCCATATCCTTCGTGAATCAGCCAGCCCTGGACATGCTCCAGATACCGGGAACTCCCGCCTCCTGGCTGGGGCGCAAGGCGGGGGAATTCTTCTACGAGGACCCCTCCCGCGACACCAACGTCGCCAAGGTGATGCGCGAAGCGCAGGACAAGATCACCGGCGAGACCGTCCTCACGGGCCGCAAGGGTCGCAAGGTCCACGTCCAGGCTGACAGGCTGAAGCTTTACGACCTGGAAAGCGCACTCATTGGCGGCATGTGCGTTTACAACGATCTGACCGCGATACGGATCAGCGAGAAACTCGCCCTGGAGAGAGCCGAAAGCCTTCGGAGCGCGGCTGCCGAGATCGGCCGAATCTCAGAAGGCCTGCTCGGCGCGAGCCAGGAACTGGACGCAGAGATCGCCCAGGTGGCCCGAGGGTCGCTCGGCCAGTGCGAGCGCACGGTTAAAGCCGTGGATAATCTGCGAGAACTCAACAAGTCCGTCTTCCTGGTGGCCGAAAACGCCGAGGCCGCCTCTAGCGCCGCATTGGACACGGAGCGCAAGGCCAGCGAGGGGGCGGTGGTGGTCGAGCGTTCCGTGGAGGCCATCAATCAGGTGGAGCGGACGGCGCGCCTGCTCTCCCAGGACATGACAACCCTCTCCGAGCGCTCCAGGTCCATCGGGCGTGTTCTCGACATGATCACCGACATCGCGGACCAGACCAACCTGCTTGCCTTGAACGCCGCCAT
>JBMORI010000009.1:0-3943 GCA_049322415.1 Thermodesulfobacteriota bacterium
CGGCCTCTCACGCCGCTAACAGGGGTTCAAATCCCCTTGGGGACGCCAGCTTTTTCCAGAAGCGATTCACGCCGGGGTAAAATCAGGGGTAAATCGCTTTTTTCTCAGCCCTCGGAGGTGCCGCTCCGGGGGCTCTTTTCTTGCCCGCCGAACACCTCGGCAAGCGTCGTGTCCACGAACCCCAGCGACCGGATGTACCGGGCCGTGGTGTTGGGGCTCTTGTGCCTCAGGATGGCCTGGATGGTCGGAATGTCCACCCCGGCCTTGGCTAGAATCGAGGCCGTCAGGTGCCGGATGCCGTGGAACCCGAAGGCCTTGACCTTGGCCCGCCTGCAAAGCCTCTCCATGTAGTGCTGCCGCGAGGTGAACGGCTGGCCGTCCTCCTGGCAGAACACGAACATGGAGCGCTTCCCCCTGGCGTGCTCCTCCATCGCCCGGTGTAGTTGGGGTGTCATGGGGAGCCAAGCGTATTCCATGCCCCCGTCCTTGGTCTTCTTGGTGCCCAGCCTGATCTTGCGCTGGGCAAGATCCACATCTGGCCAGGTGAGCCGGAACAGCTCACCACGCCTGGCCGCCGTGTGCAGCGCCGCCAGAAGGAACACCTGATCTTCCTCCCCAGCAGCCGCGTGCGCCTTCCAGAAGTCCTCTTCCGTGGGCATATGCCGCACTCTCGGGTCATGCGCGAACCGCTCCACGTCGAGGAAGGGGTTTTCCCGGGGAAGCCCGAGCACCTTCCGTCCCCAGGCCCATGCCGCGCCCAGATTTTTGCGGTCCTTGTTGGCCGCATTCCCGCTAGAAACCGCCCTGTGGGTCAGGGCCTCATGGATTCCTTTCGCCGGGATAGACGCAGCCGGTGTGGATGGGTCTACGAACCGAAAGAGGTTCCGGAAGGCCAGCTGCTTCTCCAGGAACGTCTTGTGCGAGAATCGGGCTTCAGCGTGCTTGAGGTATGCCGTGCCCCACGACAAGGCCGTATGGGTCGGCCTCTCCTCCCGGTCCCAGGCTTCGGCGTCTTGAGCGGCTTCCCACTTTACGGCCTCGGCTTTGGTGCGGAAGACGCGCTGGCGCCGCTTCCCGTTGATCATCTTCGACGCTCGATATGTGCCGTTCGGTTGCTTGTACGGCATTGTTCTTCTCCAATCGCTCTATGTAGTTGTCAGGGAACATGACGGCCCCACGGGGTACAGCCTGGACGCCGCCCAGCACACGCTTATGGCGGTACACCCAGGCTTCGGACCTGCCAAGGGCGGCAGCGACAGCGGCGGCGGTCACGGACATGATGCTACCCCGCCTTCCTCGCAGGCACGTCGGCCGCCTGGCAGAAGTCCAAGAGCGACGGCGCGGTCACTTCCTGCTCCGCGCAGCGCAGGTACTTCACGCCGTCAAGGAAGTAATCCTGGTTGAGTTCCACGCCCCGGCCCTTCCGCCCGAGCTTCACGGCCCGATACGGAACGGTCATGAGCCCGGCGAAGGGGTCAAACACCAGCTCGCCCGGATTGCTGTATCTGGTGATGATCCGGTCCACGATGTCGAACTGGAGAGGGCAGACGTGATTGTTGAGGCCGCGTTGGGTCTGCTCGCCGTTAAGGGTGCGCATGCGGTTCACATCGTGCCAGACGTCCGGGTGATGGCTGCCGGGGGCCAGGCACATGAACTGTGACGGCAGAGCACCGCGAACCTCCAGGGCTTCCCCGATGCGCACGTGCTCTTCGTAATCGTAGACCCCTTTCAGGCTCTCTTCGGTGAAGACTTTGGCCAGCACATCCGGGCCGTACCCGGCCATCTCCTCGGCGGTCATGAGGCGGTCACCGCTGGAACGCCAAAAGGCGTGCGCGTCCACCTGCCACCGGGCCCGAGTATAGTCGCTCTTGCTCTTGAACACCGGCACGTCTGCATAGCCCTTCGTGCGGTCGCTCTGCGGCTTGCGGAAGATGAGGATGTACTCGGGCGAGCCGACGCCCATCTTCGTGCCGTCCTTGCACTGCTCGGACCAGCCCAGACGGTAGGTCTGGTTGTTCTCGCGCACAACGTCGGTGACGACGGTTATCATGCCCATGTAGTCAAACCCGTGCTTCATGCCGTGAAACAGCGCCTCGGCGTGGAAGGGGCTCACCGTGGGGGCACCCCTGCCGGTGACGTTGCCGAACAGGATGCGGTCCTTCACGTGGCATGCGTAGATGCGGCCCGGGCGGAGCACGCGCAGCAGCTCCGGGGTCAGGAAGTCCATCTGGGCCCAGAAGTGCTCGTTGCCGTCAGTGTGGCCGAAATCGTTGTAGCTGGGCGTGTACTCGTAATGGTTCGAGAAGGGTATGGACGTGTGGATCAGGTCCACCGAGTTCTCGGCCATGGCCTGGCACTCCACCACGCAATCGTTGTGCACGGCCGTGAAGAGCTGCCCGCGCACCTCGACGCGCTCGACGCCCATGGAGCGCTGCAGTTCCTCGGCCATGGCCTCCCGGGAGAGGCCGTACTTGCGGATGATCTCGCTCATTTTTTCCACCATCTCGTCATGCTGTTTCCACTTGCGCTTGAGGGCTTCCACGATGCGGGCTTCGGTGTCTGCGTAGATGATGTGGATGTCGCAGGCGTGGGCCTGGAGGTACCGGTAGATGCGGTGGATGGCCTGGATGAAGTCGTTGAACTTGTAGCCGACGCCCAGGAAGACCTCTTTCGAGCAATGGCGCTGGAAGTTGCACCCGGAACCCGAGAGGATGGGCTTGGTGGCCAGCAGGGGGAAGACCCCGTTGGAGAAGTCCACGATGCGCTCCTCGCGCACGTCCAGGTCCTGGGAGCCGTAGACCTCCACGGCCTCGGGCAGGGCTTTGGTGATGGCGTGACGCTCGGCCTCCTGGTCATGCCAGAGGATGGCGTGCCGGCCGGGCTCGGCCTGGACGATCTCCACCATCTTCTCGATGCGCGCCGGCAAGCTGGCCCGCTTCTCGCGCGAGGCGTCGGCCAGGGAGACCGCGGCGTCCGAGACGAGCTTGAGCTGGCCGCGCCGGTCCGCCCCCGGGGTGGTACCTGACGTGACCTTGTGCCAGTGCACGCGCAGCTCGGGCAGCTCGTAGCCCTCATCCGAATAGCCAAGGTCCGAAGGTTTCTGGAGGAACACGGCCCAAGTGTTCACCCACATCCAGAACTCGCGCTCCTTGTGCGGGTAGAGGGTCAGGTTGTTGGCCTTCGTGCTGTCGCGCTGGAAGAAGCGGGTCAGGGCCTGGCCAGTGTCCATGATGCCCAGAAACCCGGCGTAGTGGATGAGCTCCTTGTACCGGTTGGGCGACGGCGTGGCCGTAGCCACGAAGCGGTAGGGGATGGCCGCGAACAGCGTGAGGAACGTCTGGAAGGTCAAGGATCCGTAGGAGCGCAGGACGCTCGCCTCATCCAGGGAGACAGAGTTGAAGGCGTTCACGTCCAGGCGGCCGTCGCGCACGCTCTCGTAGTTCGTGAGGTAGAGGCCGGGCCCGGCGAGCTCTTCGGTGCGTCGGATGAAGGTGATCTCCATGCCCAGCTTGGCGGCGTCCGCCAAGAACTCCTGCCGGACGCCCAGGGGCGCGATGATGAGCTGGTAGCCGCCCTCCTTGGCCTGGATCTGGCGCATGATCTCGAGCTGCATGAAAGTCTTGCCAAGGCCGAACTTGGCGAAGATGGCCCGGCGACCGCCCCGAATAGCCCACCGGCAAATATCGGCCTGATGTGGCAGGAGCATCGGGTGGACCGGACCGGGCTCGAACCCGGATGACGCGGCGCGGGCGACCTTGGCAGAAAGGAAGTCGTGGTAGGTGGACAACATCACCACACCCCCACATTCCGCATCGCCCACCACTCGACGCCCAGGCCGAGGGCAAGGAGGGCCAGCCAGGGTATCAGGTCGGGCCAGCACAGGCCGCAGGAGGAGAGGAGGCGGGTCATTTGGGCTCCTTCGGTTCCCAGGTTGGGCAGGATG
>JBMORI010000010.1:0-29472 GCA_049322415.1 Thermodesulfobacteriota bacterium
TCGATTTGAAGACGATCCGTCGCCGCGCTCGACCGGCGCGGGCGAGGACACCCCGGACGGTAAGTGCCGGGCGCAAAAGAAAAGATCAGAAGCCAGATGGCCGGGCATCAAATGCTAAATGGCCCGGGGCAGAACTGCCCGACGGAGTCCCGAGGAAATAATTTCCCGGCCCATAATTAAATTTGTTATCAATTTAAGATACTTACCAGGAAGGCTTAAGTTGGCAAGGCCTTTGCTTGTCACGGCCAAGGTACACGTCAGGGCGAGGAGATGAAGCCTATGAAAATCCAACCGGATCAGATCGTCCCCGTCCAGGAGGCCGGAAAGACCAAACCGGCCAGGCCCGCTCCGGCCACGAATTTCGGAGAGATTCTGGCGAACGAGGTGGGCGCGGGACAGCAGACGGCCAGGGCGTCCGCGCCGCCTCCGATCTCCGGCATGGCCGGACTGGCCCAGGCTATGGCCACCCAGGCGGCAACCAAGGCCGCCGGCGTGGCGGGCGAAAGGCAGGCGGTCATGGACAACGTGGACGGCATTCTCAACCAGTGGGAAAAATATTCCGGACAGCTGGCCGGAGGCCAGACGGGCCTGAGACAGGCCTACGGAACCCTTGAAAACATCCATTCCGGCGTGAAAAGGCTCAAGGACGAGCATCCCGGACTGGACGGGCACAGCCCGCAGCTTTCGTCCCTGGTCAATGAACTGGAAGTCATGACCGTGACGGAAAAGATCAAGTTCAACCGGGGCGACTACCTGTAACGACGGGCCCGCCCCGCCCCTGACCGGACCTGGCGGATCAGCCGGAGGCCCCGTACTCCCCCAGCGGGACGTATCGGGGCCCCGGCGGGCCTCCGCCCGCCCCGCCTTTTTCTCCGCCCAGATACGATCTCCAGAGCACGAACCGGTCCAGCACGATTGCGGGCCATTTCATCCCAAGCACTATCCCCAGCGGCTTGGTCCAGTCCGCCCCCGGCTTCGACGATTTGACCCGGGCCAGGGTCAGATGGAGCGAGAAGGGCCTCTCCCCGGGAGCGAACCCCGCCCGGGCCAGCGCCGCCTCCACGTCCGACGCAAGTGCGACGCAGGCCGAGCCGCCCTCAGCCGCCCCCACCCACATCACGCGCGGGCGTTCGGCGGAAGGGAAGAACCCGCCGCCGCCCGCCCTGAAGGCGACGGGCTTGAAGCTCACGCAGGCCAGGGCCGACGTGATGTCCGGCAGGATTTCCATTGGCACTTCGCCCAGAAACTTGAGGGTGATGTGCCAGTTGCCGGGCCTTGTCCAGGTGCAGGTTCCAGGCACGGCGGGCCTCAGCTGGCGCAAGAGGCCGGACAGGCCTTCCTGGTAGCTTTCGGGCAGGGGCAGGCCGATGAAGAGCCGGGCGAGTTCCATTAACTGATCCTCCCTAGCCGCATGGACGGCGCCTACTCGTTATCCGCGTGTTCCCCGGTTTCCTCCACCGCTTCGCCCGCGCCCGCCTCGCCTCGCGGGGCGTGGACAAGCTCGATGACCTGGTCCAGGATGAGATCGGGGTCAGGGGCCTGGAAGATGTTGCGCCCCACGCACAACCCGGCCGCGCCGCAGCGGATGGCCTCGTCCATGGCCTGGAGGAAGCGCGCCGGGTCGCCCCGCCCAGGCCCTCCCGTCACCAGAACCGGTGCGTCGGAGGCCTCCACCGCCTCGGCGAAGCTCTCCGGGTCGCCGCCGTAGGGGACGCCGGTCAGATCGGCGCCAAGCTCCGAGCCGAGCCGGATGCAGTGCGAGACGAGGCTCGGGTCCAGCTCGTTGACGATCTGCCCGCCCCTCGGGGCGATGACCGCCACCACCGGCAGCCCGGCCATGTGGGCCTCGTCGGCCATGGCCCCGAAATCGGCCAGCATGCGTTCTTCCTGGTCGTTGCCGATGTTGATCTGGATGCTTACCGCGTCCGCGCCCAGGCGCAGGGCCTCGCCCACGGAGCAGACCACCGCCCGGCCGTACGGCGGCAGGGCATGCTTGGTCCCCCCGGATAGCTGCACCACCAGCGCCGTCCCGAGGGGGAGGCTCTCCAGGTGGGCCCTGGCAGGCCCCTTGTTGAGGACGACCCCCTGGATGTCGCGGCCGTGGATCATGCCCATCAGCCGGCCCACGGCCTCCAGGCCCGGCATCATTCCCTCGCCCACGCCGTGGTCCAGCGGAAGGATCACGCTCCTGCCGCTTTCGGGGTTGAAAAGCCGCCCCAGACGGCGGCGAATGCCGCCCATGGGAGAGGTGGCTCGGCCCTGGGCGAAATCGAAGAATCGCTCCGGCGCGCTGGAGGAGCGGCTGGCCTGGCGCAGCCTGGTTCTGGGCATCACGTTTCTTGCCATCTGATCACCTGTCGGACCACAGGGCCCGCTGGCCCTTCACGGTCAGAAATCCCAGGGGGAGCCCCCGGAAGTAGAGGGCCATGCGGCCCGTTTTCACGTTCGCCTGGATGCTCCTGCCTTCCAGGAGCGCCGATAACGCCTGGGGCTCGGCGGCGTCCAGTTCCGGCCCGGAGCCCGGCGGCGGGACCAGAAACGACGCCCTGGCCCAGGGGCGGAACACTCCGGCCCTCACCGAACCCACACGCTGGCCCTTGCGCCTGACGGGCAGGAGCCCCTCGCCCCTGGCGGGGATGAAACACAGCTCGTCCTTGAATACCTCGTAGCGGCCCGGCGGCATCCCGTTCCAGTCCAGGCCCGGATCGCCGAGCGCGGAGGCGGGGAGGCCGTCCGGCACTCCGCCGGCCGCGCGTGCCCCCTTTCCGGGAGGCCGGGAAGGACCCGGGACACCCTCCCCGGAATCACTGCGAGCTTCGTCCGCGCCAGGCTTCACCATCAGCGCCAGATAAAAGCCCTGCGCCTCCGAGCCTTCCTGGTCAACCCGCAAGGTCCCGGCCGCGCCCGCCAGCTCCGGCTCGTGGAAGGAGAATCCCTCGAAGGGAGCAAGCGGCGAAATGTCGAGCCCCAGTTCGGACGCCGCCCACACGGCCTGCTCCTCGTTCTCAGCCCGGTTGGTGGTGCAGGTGGAATAGAGAAGCCGCCCGCCGGGCGCCAGAAGCGCCGCCGCCTTGGCCAGGAGTTCACGCTGCAGGCTTATGAGCGGGTCCACTTTGTCCTCGCGCCACAGGGCCAGCACCTTGGGATTCTTCTCCGCCGTGCCCCAGCCGCTGCACGGCGGGTCCAGCAGGATTCGGCCGAACGAGCCGTCCGGCAGGGGCAGATCCTGCCCCTTCATGCCGGTGGTCACGGCCTGGGGGAGGTTCATGCGCGCCAGGTTCTGCCTGAGCGTGGCCAGACGGTCCGCGCCGGGTTCGTTGCCGAGCACGTAGCCCGCGCGCCCGGCCAGCTGGGCGGCGAAGGACGTCTTTCCGCCGGGGCTGGCGCACATGTCCAGCACGGCCGAGCCTTCTTCAGGTGCCAGGGCCAGCGGCGGCAGCATGGAAGAGCGGTCCTGGATGTAGATGAGCCCGAAGGCGGCTGCAAGGGACGCCCCCAGCGGGAATGGCTCGTGAAGGAGCCTGCGGCACCTGTCGCTGAAGGGCTCCGGCTCGAACCGGAAACCCTGCGCGAGGAGGAGGTCCTCCACCAGCGGAAGCCAGGGGCCGTCGCGGACTATGCGGAATGAACGCGCCACACGCGCAGGATGGCCCAACCTTTCGAGCTTGGCAAGTCCGGCCGGGCGGACTATCATCCCATTTCGCCTTCCGGCTCCGGACGGCGGGACGATTGAGCCCGGCCGGCCGGAAGGTTCCAGGGAAGCCCCGGCGTAACCGCGGGGCTTCTCCGGACGTCACAATCCTGATGAAGATTTGTTCATTCCCGCCGCCCTCGGGGCAACACCTCTCCCGGGCTGAAAAAAGCCCGGCACATTTCTTTTGCCTCGAAGTAGCGATAGTGCTAACAGCTTGCCCGCCCGGCATTGCCGGGAAAGGCTTTTCACAGCCAATGGAGGTTCTTGCATGATCCGCGTCCGCGTGGTGTTCCTGGCCGCACTGGCCATCATTCTGTCCGCTTCGGCCGCCGTGGCCCAGGTGAAGACCTTCGCCGTGCTGCCTTTCGCCGTCAACGGCCCCGACAAGTACGCCTACCTCTCCCAGGGCATCCAGGACATGCTGGTGTCCCGCCTGACCTGGCAGGGCAAGTTCCAGCCGGTGGACAAATCCCTGATCGACCAGAAGGCCAAGGCCGCCCCGCGCTCCGATGCGGACGCCAAGGCCGTCATGTCGGCCCTCAAGGCCGACTACGTGGTCTTCGGCTCCATGACCGTGGCCGGCGAGGACGCCAGCCTGGACGTGAAGGTCATGGATTCCAAGGGACAGGTGATCCCCAAGGCCGCCCAGACCAAGCTGAACACGCTCATTCCCGCCATGGAAGGCGTGGCCAGGGACATCAACGCCCAGGTTTTCAAGCGCCCCGACGCGCCGCGCGACCCCAAGACCGGCCAGCCCGTGGAACGCGTCAACCAGATGAATCCCGCCTTCGTGGTCAACCAGACCGGGGAGAATCAGCAGACCTACCTGAACCCCAACTTCCGCTACGCCGGCAACTCCGACACGCCCGGCTCCTGGCGCAGCCAGACCCTGCCCTTCGCAGCCAACGGCATCGCCGTGGGCGACGTGGACAGCGACGGCCGCAACGAGGTGGTGCTCATCACCAACTCCGACGTGCACGTCTACCGCTGGCAGGACCGCCAGCTGGCCCCCATCGCCAAGTACGAGGGCTCCACCCGCCTGACCAACGTGCGCGTGTCCATCGTGAAGTTCGGCGCTGAAAAGGCCGCCAAGATCGTGGTCTCCGCCCACTTCGACAGGCTGCCCCAGGCCAGCATCTTCCACCTGGAAGGCAACAAGCTGGTGCTCGAGGCCGAGCGGCTGCCCTTCTACCTGGCCTCCGTGAAGCTCCCCCCCCGTTTCCAGCCCCAGCTGGTCGGCAGCAAGGGCGACCGCAAGGAGCTCTTCGCGGGCGGCGTCTACGAGATGAACTACTCCGGCGGCAAGCTGAGCCTGGGCTCCAAGCTCGCCCTGCCCGCCAAGGCCAACCCCTTCAACTTCGCCTACCTGCCCGAGGAGGCCGGATACAAACTCGTCTTCGCCGACGACGGCGACCACCTCAACGTGGTCTCCGGACGCAACGACGTCATCGCCAAGACAGAGGATCTCTACGCCGGGTCAGGACTGGGCATCCAGCACGACAGCCTGCTGGCCCCCACCGCCACCCCCAACGACAACTACCTCTGGTCCTACTACTACGTGCCGCTGCCGCTGGTGCCGGTCATCCTGGGCAAGACCCCGGAACTGATCGTGAGCAAGAACATCTCCGTGGCCTCCCAGTTCTTCGAGAACTTCCGCTTCTTCTCCCAGGGCGAGATCCACGCCCTGGCCTGGGACGGCGTGGGCCTGAACCTCAAGTGGAAGACCCGCCGCATCAAGGGCACCATCGTGGGCTACGACGTGGCCGACATCGAGAACGACAACACCCAGGACCTGGTCGTGTGCCTCAACACCTACCCCGGCCCCACCGGGCTCAAGAACCGCCGCACCCTGGTGCTGGCCTACGCGCTGGACGTCGATTCCACGCAGCAGACCGGGACCTTCGGCAACATGGAGGAGGTGGGCAACTAGCCCGCCACATGTAACAGGTGTTCGCGCTTTACCTGGCCCAGGCCGTCAACTCCGGGTTGGCGCTGGGGGCTGTCTACGGCCTGATGGCCCTGGGCTTCTCCCTGGTCTACAATTCGAGCCGCCTGATCAACTTCGCCCAGGGGGAACTGCTCCTCCTGGGCGGATTGGTCTTGTACAGCCTTTCCCAGGCCTTCCAGCTCGGCCCCGTCACGGCGCTGGCCGCCACCGCCGTCTTCGGCTTCGTGCTCGGACACGTGCTCTACGCCTCCACCCTCGGCGTCATGCTCACGGCCAAGCCCCTCAGGCAGCTCATGCTCACCGTGGCCGCCAGCCTCATCTGGCAAGGGGCGGCCATCCTGCTCTGGGGCAAGAACCCGCTCAAGCTCGAACAGTTCATCGCCCTGCCCGCCTTCAGGGCCGGACCGGTCTTCCTCTCCGCCAACACCGTCACGTCCCTCGCGCTGGCCGTGGCCAGCGTGGCCGTGCTTTCCGCCTTCCTGGGCCTCACCCGCACGGGCCGCGCCATCCGGGCAGTATCCATGAACGCCCTGGCCGCGAGGCTCCAGGGCGTGAACCCCGTGCGGGTCCAGGCCCTGTCCTTCGCCCTCTCCGGCGTGCTGGCCGCCCTGGCCGCGCTCTCCATCGGGCCGCAGACAATGCTGCGCTACGACATGGGCTTCGGGCTGGGGCTCAAGGGATTCGTGGCCGCCACCCTGGGCGGATATGCATCGCTCTCGCGCGTGTTCCTCGGAGGCATCCTGCTGGGCGTCGTCGAGGCCGCGCTCACCCTCGCCTTCTCGGCCGACCTCAAGGAAACGCTCACCTACGCGCTGCTCGTGGGCCTCTTGGTCCTGGCGCCCGCTCCCCAGCACAGGCGCGAGAAGGTGTAGCCGTGGGGCGCGAACTGCAATTTCTCGGACTTTTCCTGGCATGCATGGCCGGACTCGGAGCCTTCCTGCCGGGCGTGCACCTGCTGGCGATGAACCAGCACCTCTTCCTGGCGCTCAACGTGCTGGCCCTCAACTTCTGCCTGGGCCTGGGCGGACAGGCGTCCATGGCCTCCGGCGCCTTCTGCGGCTTCGGAGCCTACGCCACGGTGATGCTGCTGGAACGCTGGCCCGGAGGGACGCTCCTCATCGTCCCCGCAGTGGCCCTGGCCGCCTTCCTCCTGGCCGCGATGGTAAGCAAGCCCCTGGAAAAGCTGGGCGAAGGCTTCCTGGCCATGGCCACCCTTTGCCTTGGCCTCATCTTCGTGAATCTCGTGCTCAGCTTCACCGAGATCACCGGCGGCTCCAACGGCATGATGGTCCAGGCCGCCCCCTCGCTCCCCCTTCTCGGCCCCCTCAAGGGCGACCGGGCCAACTTCCTGGCCCTGCTCGGCCTCATCGGACTTTCGGGGTACGTGTTCGCGGCCGTTCGCCACTCCAGGCTGGGACGGGCGCTCATGGCCTGCAAGGACGACGCCCTGGCCGCCTCCAGCTGCGGCATCGACAGGCTTTCGGCCCGTGCCGTCTCCTTCGGCCTGGGCGGCGCGGTCTCGGCCATGGCCGGGATGATGCTGGCAAACTCCACAGGCTTCATAAGCCCTGGCCAGTTCGACCTGGGGCTCTCCCTCAAGACGCTCCTTTTCCTCGTTATCGGCGGCCCCGGCAGGCTCGTGCGCCCGCTCGCGGCCGTGGTGGTCCTGGAGTCGCTCATCGCCTGGTTCCACTCCCTGGGCGAGGCCACAGTCCTCGTCCACGGGCTCATCCTCGCGGCCGCTCTCATCGCCGGATACTGGCGGGAGACCGGCCTGCCGCGCCTGTTGCCCCGTTAGCCGATCGCGTGTACTCCCTTCGGAACGTTACACTTATTCCGGAGGGCGCATGCTCAAGAAACTCGTCACCGTCCTGGCCGCTGCCTGCCTTTTCGCGGGCAACGCCTTCGCCGCCGACCCCATCCTCATAGGCGGCATTTTCGCGGAATCCGGCCCCACCGCCGAAATCGGCACCGCCACCAGGCTCGTGGCCGAAATGAAGCTCAAGGAAATCAACGAAAAGGGCGGCGTGCTGGGCAGACCCCTCAAGCTCATCGCCTACGACACACAGTCCACCCCCGAGGTGGCCCTGCGCATGACACGCCAGCTCATGGAATCCGACAAGGTGCTGGCCATCATCGGCCCCACCTCCACCGGCGAGGGCATGGCCGTCAAGAAGTACACCGAGGAGATGAAGGTGCCCACCGTCATGACCGTGGGCGGCGACGTGATCGTGGCCGGAGGCAAGTACGGCCCCTTCCAGTGGACCTTCAAGGTGCCCCAGCGCACAAACACCGCCGTCGACAAAATCTACGGCCACCTCAAGGCCAGGGGGCTCACCAAGGTCGCACTGCTCACCGCCAAGGACCCCTTCGGCCAGGACGGCCTGACCGCCCTCAAGGAACTGGCCGCCAAGCACGGCATCACCATCGTGGGCGAGGAGACCATCGACTCCAAGGGCGCTGACTTCTCCGCAGAAGCCTTCAAGGTGGCCATGACCAAACCCCAGGCCGTGGTCATCTGGACCATCGGACCCGCCGCCGCCATCGCCGCCAAGAACTTCGGCGACCTGCCCGGCGAGAAGCCCTTGCTGGTCCAGTCCCACGGCATCGCCGGACCCAACTTCCTCAAGCTGGCCGGAGCCGGCGCCGAGAACGTGGCCATGCCCGCCACCAAGCTCATGGTGGCCGCAACCCTCCCCGCCTCCGACAAGCAGAAGCCCGTCATCGACGCCTTCGTGAAGGACTACGAGAAGGCCGGGCTCCAGGAAAAGTTCCCCATGAACACCCATTCCGGCTACGCCGCCGACGCTCTGACCCTGCTGGTCGAAGGACTCAAGAAGGCCGGAAAGGCCGACCCCGCCGCGCTGCGCGACGCCCTGGAAGGACTGAAGGGAGTCGTGGCCATATCGGGCATCTACAATGTCACCCCCGAGGACCACAACGGCCTGGGCACCGACTCGCTGGTCATGGTGCAGGTCAAGGGCGGCAAGTTCGTAGAGGCGAAGTAAGAGAAGAGAAAGAATAAGAGCCGGGCTCCGCCCGGACCCGCTGGGGGGATGATCCCCCCAGACCCCGCGATTGCTTCGCGGGTTTCGGGCGATACGAATGCGAAGAGCGGAGAGCGTGCAAAGCACGCTCTCCGCTCAATTTTATATTTAAGATATTCAAATATCGCCGCTTGCGGCGATGGCGGTCCGCCAGGATAAGCGCCGCCTTGGGCGTGTTCCCGGCGGCTCACCCCCGCGCCCCCGGCTCAACATCCCGGTGAAACGCGCGAAGCAACTGCCGGGGCCAGGGCGGAGCCCTGGCCGCCGGAGGCTCTTTCTCCTATCCCTTCAAGCTCTCGATTCTTCCCTTCAGCTCCTCGAGCTTGGACACCTTCTCGCGAAGCATCTGGTCCTTCTCGCGCTCCTTGGCCACAACCTCGGCCGGGGCGCGGGCGGTGAAGTCCTCGTTGGCCAGCTTGCGGGCCACGATCTCGGCCTCCTTGGCGGTCTTGCCGAGTTCCTTGGAGAGCCGGGCCAGTTCCGCGTCGAAGTCCACGGCTCCGGCCAGGGGCACGAACACGGCGTTGCCTCCGGCGGCCGCGCTGGCGGACGCCTTGGGCGCGGTCACGTCCGGCCCGGCGGTGAAGCTGCCGAGCTTGGCCAGCAGCATGATCAGGCGTTCGTTGTCGCGCAGCGTGGCCAGGTCGTCGCCGTCGGCGGTGCGCACCATGCAGTCGAGCTTGAGGCCGGGATTTATGGACAGCTCGGAGCGGATGTTGCGCACGCTGACCACCACCTCCTGCAGGAGCGCCATGCGGTCCTGGGCCTCGGGCTTCAGGCAGTGCGGGCGGGCGGGCGGATAGGGCATCTTGGAGATGTCCTTCTCGGCGTGCCCGGGCAGGTGGCTCCATATCTCCTGGGTGACGAAGGGCATTATGGGGTGCATGAGCGTCAGGAATTCCGAGAGCACGGTCCACAGGCACTTCTGGGCCAGGGCCTTGGCTTCGGGGTCATCTCCGCCAAAATCGGCCTTGGCCATCTCCAGGTACCAGTCGCAGAACTCCAGCCAGAGGAAGGAGTACAGGCCCTGGGCGGCCTCGTTGAAGTGGTAGCCTTCGATGGCCTTGCCCGTGGAGGCCTTGACCTCCTCCAGGCGGTGGAGGATCCAGGCGTGGTGCAGGGGCAGCTCGCCCCCAAGCTCCACGGCGGGGATCTCCTCCGGCAGGTTCATGAGGCTGAAGCGGGCGGCGTTCCAGAGCTTGTTGACGAAGTGGCGGTAGCCCTCGATGCGGTCCTCGGAGAGCTTGATGTCGCGGCCCATGGCGGCGAAGGCGGTGAGGGTGAAGCGCAGGGCATCGGTGCCGAACTTCTCGATCATGACCAGCGGGTCGATGACGTTGCCCGTGGACTTGGACATCTTCTTGCCCTCGGCGTCGCGCACCAGGGCGTGGATGTACACGTGCCTGAACGGGACCTCCTCCATGAAGTGCAGGCCCATCATCATCATGCGGGCCACCCAGAAGAAGAGGATGTCGAAGGCCGTGACCAGCACGGACGTGGGGTAGAACGCCGCCAGTTCCGGGGTCTTGTCCGGCCAGCCCAGGGTTGAGAAGGGCCACAGCGCGGAGGAGAACCAGGTGTCCAGCACGTCCGGGTCCTGCTGGAGCGCGCCGCCGCAGGGGCAGGCCGAGGGGTCCTCGCGGGAGACGATCAGTTTGCCGCAGGTTTCGCAGGTCCAGGCCGGGATGCGGTGGCCCCACCAGATCTGGCGGGAGATGCACCAGTCGCGGATGTTGTCCAGCCAGTGGTAGTATGTGGTTGTCCACTGGTCGGGGAATATCCGGGTGCGGCCCTGCTCCACGGCGGCGCGGGCCACCTCGGCCAGCGGGCCTGCCTTGACGAACCACTGGGGCGAGACGTGGGGCTCGATGACGGTCTTGCAGCGGTAGCACTCGCCGACGGAGTGGTCGTGCTCCTCGATGGCGGCCAGGAAACCCTGTTCCTTGAGGTCCTCCACCACCTTCTTGCGGCAGGCCTCGCGCGAGAGGCCCTGGTAGGCGGCCCCGGCGGCGGCGTTCATGTTGCCCTCGCCGTCCATCACCTGGAGGACTTCCAGGTTGTGGCGGCGGCCCATCTCGAAGTCGTTCATGTCGTGGGCGGGGGTGACCTTGAGCGCGCCCGTGCCGAACTCGCGGTCCACGTAGGAGTCGGCGATGACCGGGATCTCGCGTCCGGTGAGCGGGAGCTTCACCATCTTGCCCACGAAGGACGTGTAGCGCTCGTCTTCAGGGTGGACGGCCACGGCGGTGTCGCCGAGCATGGTCTCGGGGCGGGTGGTGGCCACCACCAGCTCGCCCGAGCCGTCGGCCAGGGGGTAGCGCAGCTGATAGAGCGCGCCCTTTTTGGGGCCGTGCTCCACTTCCAGGTCGGCCAGGGCGGTCTGGCAGCGCGGGCACCAGTTGATGATGTAGTCGCCCTTGTAGATCAGGCCCTCCTCGTAGAGGCGCACGAACACCTCGCGCACGGCGCGGGAGAGGCCCTCGTCCATGGTGAAGCGCTCGCGGGTCCAGTCCACGGACGCGCCCATGCGCTTGATCTGGTTCAGGATGCGCCCGCCGTAGTCCTTGCGCCATTCCCAGACCTGATCGATGAACTGCTCGCGGCCGAGCTCGTGACGCGAGCTGCCCTCTGCGGCGAGCTTGCGCTCCACCACGTTCTGGGTGGCGATGCCCGCGTGGTCGGTGCCGGGCACCCAGAGCACCTTGCGGCCCATCTGGCGCATGTGGCGGCACAGGATGTCCTGGATGGTGATGTTGAGGGCGTGGCCCATGTGCAGCGCGCCCGTGACGTTGGGCGGGGGGATGACGATGGAGAAAGGATCGCCGGGGGCGGCGGGGTCGGCGGTCCCCGCCCCGTTTTCCTGCCAGTGGGACAGCCAGCGGGCTTCGACCTCTGCGGGTTCGTAACCCTTGGCCAGCGTTGTGTCGGACATTGGATGCAACTCCTCTTGGGGTCGCGGGCCGCATAGCTTTTTTTGGCCCGGTTGTCACGGGCGCGGGTATGAGGCACAAGGGGCCATGATTTACGCGCTTTGGGACGAAGCCCACCTCTGGGGAGTGCTCATGCTCCGGGCGGTTCGCGCCTGGGGGCTGCCGCTCAGGCTCGTGCGCGCCCACGAGATCGCGGGGGGGATTCTTTCGGCATCGCCGCCCTCCCTGCTCGCCGTGCCGGGCGGGTTCGCCAGCCGCAAGGCAGCCTGCCTGGGGCCCGCCGGGCTCGACGCCGTGCGCGCCTACGTGGACGCGGGCGGCAATTATCTTGGCATCTGCGGCGGCGCGGGGCTCGGACTCACCGTCCCGGGCGGGCTGGGGCTCTGCCCCTGGACCCGCGAGCCCTTCGAGCACCGCCTCCAGCACTTCGCCAGCGGCAACGTGGAGCTGATACCGAGCCCCGGCGAATACACTCCTCCGGGCCTGGAGCGCCCGCTGGCCCCCATCTGGTGGCCCGCCAAGTTCAGGCCCCACGGCAGGGACGCCTCCGTCGTGGCGGCCTACGGCCGCCCCGGACCGGGCTTCATGATGGCGGACATCCCGCTCTCGCTGGTGCCCGCCGAGGCCATCGACGACTGGGAGGCCCTCTACGGCGTGCGCCTCGCCCCGGCCTTCCGCGAGGGCGACCCGTGCATCGTGTCCGGCCGGTTCGGCAGGGGGCGCTACGTGCTCTCCCACGCCCACCTGGAATCGCCTGATTCGCCCGAGGCCAACGCCTGGCTCTCGCACATGGTCTCGGAGCTTTCGGGCCTGCCCTGCCCGTCCGGGAGCGCCCCTTTCTGGAGCATCGGCAAGGGCGCACGGCGTTGGGATGACCCGGCCCTCGAGCGGGCCATGGAGCTGATGCTCGGGGCGGTGGAGCTCGGCCAGGCCCACGGGCTTCTCACCTGGCGGGAGCCTTGGCTTCTGGGATGGAAGCAGGGCTTGCCGGGGGCGCAGCTCTCGGGCATCCTGGCCATGCTCGACCAGGCGCTGGGGCTCTCGCCCTCCCCTGCCGGGCTGGCCTTCCTGGAGCGCCATCGCACCGGTTTCGCCAGGGCGATGGAGCTGCTGGCCAAGGGCCTCTCCGGCTATCTGCTCGCCGAGCGGCTGGCCCAGACCCTCTCGCGCGTGGACCCCGAAGCCGTGCCGGAGCGCGGCCTGCGCGAGGCCAGGGCCACCCTGTTCGGCCCTCCGCCGGGAACGGGTGGCGCAGGCGGCGGCCTGTGCGGCCGCGCGCTCGCCATACTGGAGGAGTGCATACACCTCTCAATCAAGGGGGACGACCAATGATGTCAGGCCTCAAGCTCATAATCGGCTTCATAATCATTCTCTGGGCCGGTTTCGCGGCCTTCCTCTATTTCGGCCAGGAGTCGCAACTCTACCAACCCCGGCCCGTGGACCCAATGAACGAGACGCAGCTCATGAGCACGCATCCCGGCCTGGAGGTGTTCCTGGTGTCCACGCCGGACGGCCAGGCCCTGGCGGGCTGGTTTTTGCCGCGCAAGCTCGGCCGGGGGCTTGCTCCGGCCATCGTCTATTTCGGAGGCAACGCCGAGGACGCGGCGGACTTCCTCGCCCAGGCCAAGATGTTCCCGGAGATGTCCATCGTGTCCGTGAACTACCGGGGCTACGGCCGCTCCACCGGCAGGCCCGGCCAGAAGGCGCTCATGGACGACGCCCTTGCCGTCTACGACCAGGCCGTGGCCGCCACGGGCAAGCGGGCGGTGGTCATGGGGCGCAGCCTGGGTTCGGGGATGGCCGTGCATGTGGCGGCGAACCGGGAAGTGGCCGGGGCCATCCTGGTGACCCCCTACGATTCCCTGCTGGAGGTCGCCAGGGAGCACTGGCCCTTCATGCCCGTGAAGTGGCTGCTCAAGGACCATTACGACGTCACGGCCGACGCGGCCCGGGCCACGGCTCCGCTGCTGGTGCTCACCGCCAGCCTGGACGGCGTGATCTCTCCCGAGCGGGGCCGGGCCGTCTTCGACGCCTGGAAGGGAACGGACAAGGCTTATACGCGGGTCATCAGCGCCGGACACAACGACATCGAGCGCTTCACACTTTACAAGGACGCCATCCTGCGCTTCCTCCTGGACATACTCGGCTAAAAAACAAGCATTGACGAAGACTTGCAATTATTGTTAGATTTTGGCCATACTTTTCTAAGACGTTTGGCCAACCCGCATCCCAGGAGGTCTTCGTGAACGCCTTGACCCTGGTCTTTGCAGCCTTGTGCGTCTTTGCAATCGGCTACCGCTTCTACGGCCTCTTCTTCGTCCGCAAGGTGCTGGGGGTGGATCCTGGCCGGACGACCCCCGCCGTCAAGATGTCCGACGGCCACGACTACGTCAAAACCAACAAGTACGTCCTGTTCGGGCACCACTTCGCCGCCATCGCCGCCGCAGGTCCTCTTCTCGGGCCGGTGCTGGCCGCCCAGTTCGGCTACATGCCGGGCGCGCTGTGGATCCTTGTCGGGTGCGTGCTGGCCGGGGCCGTCCACGACACCGTGGTGCTCTTCGCCTCCGTGCGCCACAAGGGCCAGAGTCTGGCCTACATCGCCACCCAGGAGATAGGGAAGCTCACCGGCTCGGTGGCCTCCGTGGCGGTGCTGTTCATCCTGATTCTCACCCTGGCCGGCCTGTCGCTGGCCGTGGTCAATGCCATGTTCGAGTCGGCCTGGGGCACCTTCACCGTCTTCGCCACCATCCCCATCGCCCTGCTCATGGGCGTGTACCTGCACGTCTGGCGCGACGGCGACGTGAAGGGCGCGTCCATGATCGGCGTGGTCCTGCTGGTGCTGGCCATCGTGGGCGGCAAATGGGTGGCGGACACTCCTGAGCTGGCCAAGCTGTTCCACCTGCCCAGGTCGGGCATCGCCATATCGATCCCGATCTACGGCTTCCTGGCCTCCGTGCTGCCGGTCTGGCTGCTGCTTTGCCCGCGCGACTACCTCTCCACGTACCTGAAGATCGGCACCATCGCCATGCTGGCCATCGGCATCTTCTGGGTTCGCCCGGACCTCATGATGCCCGCCACCACCCAGTTCGTCGCCGGCGGAGGCCCCATCATCCCTGGCGCGGTGTTCCCGTTCCTGCTCATAACCATCGCCTGCGGGGCCATCTCCGGCTTCCACGCCATCATCGGCTCGGGCACCACGCCCAAGATGATCGGCTCCGAGGGGGACATCCTCTTCGTGGGCTACGGAGCCATGCTGGTGGAGGGATTCGTGGCCATCATGGCCCTCATCGCGGCGTGCGTGCTGGTCCCGGCCGACTACTTCGCCATCAACACCCCCCCGGCCGCGTTCGAGAAGCTGGGCATGGCCACAGTGCACCTGAACGACCTGGCCGCGCAGGTGGGCGAGAAGATCCAGGGCCGCCCCGGCGGCGCGGTGTCGCTGGCCGTGGGCATGGCCTACATCTTCTCCTCCATCCCCTTCATGAAGACCATGATGGCCTACTGGTACCATTTCGCCATCATGTTCGAGGCCGTGTTCATCCTCACGGCGGTGGACACCGGCACCCGCGTGGGCCGCTTCTTCCTGCAGGAGATGATCGGCCAGTTCGTGCCCAGGTTCGCGGAAAAGCGCTGGTGGCCGGGGATAATCATCACCAGCGCCCTGTTCACCGCCTCATGGGGGTATCTGGTCTACACCGGCGACATCACCACCATCTGGCCGCTGTTCGGCATGTCCAACCAGCTCCTGGCCGCCGTGGGGCTTCTCATCGGCACCACCCTGATCATCCGCATGAACAAGGCCCGCTACGCCTGGATGACCGCGGTTCCCGGAATCTTCCTCGTGTGCATGACCATGTGGGCGGGGTATCTGAACATCACCGGCAACTTCCTTCCCAAGAAGCTCTACCTTCTGGCTACCCTCGCGGCCGTGGTCATGGCCCTGATGACCATAGTCATCGTAAGCGCCGTCCGCCGCTGGGCGGGGCTCCTCGCCGTAAAGCAGGCCGTGCCCGACCAGTACGGCGAACCGGTTCTCGAGGTGGTTCAGGAGTAGGCCTTGACTTCCCCCGGGCCCTGGCCTACCGCCAGGGCTCGGGAGACCGCCATGATCAAAACGCTGCTTTTAGCCCTGGCCCTGACCGCCTTCGCCGCGCCCGCCGCCGCCCAGTCCACCTCCGCGTCCGGACAGACCCAGACGCAGAACCAGGTGACGATCCAGAATCTGCCGCCGGCGCCCACCTGCTTCACCTGCGACTGCAACAACCAGGACTTCGCCTGCCGCACCGGCTGCGCCTCCATCACGGACTTCGCCCGCCGCCAGCAGTGCGAGGCGGCCTGCGGCCAGCAGCAGTCCCAGTGCCTCTACAACGCCCAGCGGCTCCAGCGGGCGCAGGACGAGCAGCGCTCCCTCACCCAGCAGAGCACGGCCAGCGGCCGGACCAACTGAGCTTAACCCGGGTGGCGCCCGGGACCGGTGACGGCTGACGCCCGGCCACGCCGGTGAAACACCTGCGAACCCTTCGCATCCATGGGCGATCAGCCCGAACGGAGATGCTCAAGCGCTGTCCGGCGGGGGTCACCTTGCCGGCGCGTCGCGGCTACTGCCCCCCGCGCCGCCCGGCCCGGCCTCATGCTTGCCCGGCGGACGAAAAGGCGGCCAGTCCCGCCGGCGCGGCAACTGGCGGCCAGCCTCGCTCCTCAGCCGCAATGGGGAAACACGACCTCGTAGCGCGTCCCGGGGGGGCCGGTCCTGACGGATTGTCCTTTCAACTGCCCCACCAGGGCCGACACCAGTTGAAGGCCGAGAGTATGCGCGCGCGAAGGGTCCAGCCCGGCGGGCAGGCCGGGGCCGTCGTCCGTCACGGTGAGCGTGCAGAGTCCGTTCTCCCGCTTCAGGGACACTCCAAGCCGCCCGGTCACTCCCGGCCTGAATGCGTGCTTGTAGGCGTTGGTCACCAGCTCGTTGACCAGAAGTCCCAGGGGGATGGCCTTGTCCACGCCGAAATCCATCTCCTCCACGTCGATGCTCGGGGCGACGGGCGACCCAGCCTCCCGGAACGGCTTTCCGATCTGATCTGTAAGCTCTTCCAGATAGCCCTTGATGCACACCGCCCCCAGGTCCGGGCTGCGGTAAAGGCGCTCGTGCACCAGCGCGATGGAGCGGATGCGGCTCTGCATGGCGGCGAGGGCCTGCGCCTCCCCTTCTTCCGTCACCGCCCCGGCCTGGAGATTGACCAGGCTCATGAGTATCTGGAGGTTGTTCTTGACCCGGTGGTGCACCTCCCGCATCAGCACCATCTTCTCCTCCAGCGATTTCCTGAGCGACTCCCTGGACCGCAGCAGGCCGTCGTTTATGATCTTGCGCTCCAGCTCTCCGGCCGCGCGGATGGAGGCCATGCGCAGGAGGTTCTCCGCGAAGGAGGATTCGTGCAGCGGGGTCTTGCCGATGCAGGCTATGAGGCCTATGGGCTCGCCCTTTGAGCTGAAGAGCGTGGTCCCCGCGTAGCTCTGGGCCTTCATCTGCTGGAGCAGCTCGTCCTTCGGGAAGCGCTTGTGGACGTCCCTCTCGTAGGTGCAGATGATCTTCCCAGCGGCCTCGCCGCAGGGGGTGTCCTTGAGGGAGTAGGTGATGTTGTCCTCGAATTTCCCGTCATGGTAGACCGAGAGCGTGGTTGCGTTCTGGCCGTCGCCCTCCAGCACGTCTATGCAGATGAACTCCATCCCCAGCGCCTTGGCCAGATAGACGGCCAGGGAATCGAAGAAGCTCTCGCCGCCCGCCGGGTTCCAGCCGCTGGTTATGAGGAAGGTGAGGGAGTCCTCCATGCGCCTGCGCTCCGTGATGTCCGTGAAGATGCAGTGGGTGCGCAGGAATTCCCCGCTCCCGTCCAGCTGCACCCGCCCGTTGAATGAGACGCGGATATGGCTTGCGTCCTTGCGGACCATGTCGAACTCGACTCCGTCGATGGCGCAGGCGTCCTTGAAGATCGGAAAATTGCGGCCGAAGTGTTCCTGGAACCCAGGCCCCAGGAAATCCCCGAACCAGCGGCCCAGCACTTCGTCTTTTTCATACCCCAGCGTTTCCAGCCATCTGCGGTTCACGTCCAGGAAGAAGCCGTTCTCATCCAGAGACTGATAGGGCAGGGGTGCGTTCTCGAAGAGAGAGCGCACCCGGGCCAGCTCAACCTGGAGTTCCTCGCGGGAACGATAATCGTCGTTCGCCATGCGCCCTCCCGGCGGATGATCAGACCGCCTCGCCGGACGCGGCCGGAAGCCTGATTATGAAAGCCGTCCCCTGGCCGGGGCTCGACACTATGTCCATGGTCCCGTCATGGTTGGAGGTGATGATGTAGTAGGACACGGACAACCCGAGCCCCGTCCCCTCCCCGGGCTTCTTGGTGGTGAAGAAGGGCTCGAACGCCTTCCTGCGGACCTCCTCGTCCATGCCGGGTCCGTTGTCCCTGATCTCGGCGCGGATGCAACTCCCGTCCAGTGACGTGGCCAGGACGATGCGCCCCCCCTCCAGTCCCTGGGGCCGGGCGGCCATGGCCTGGGCGGCGTTGCGCAGGATGTTCACCGCCACCTGCTCTATCTGGGTGGGCGTGCACACCACGGGAGGCAGGTCCGGAGCGTAGCGGCGCACGATCTCGATTTTCCTGAAATCGTACTTCTTTCTGGCGTCATAGTCGTTGGAGACGAGCTCCACGGCCGTGTCCAGTATCAGGTTCAGGTCGAAGGGCATCTTCCCGGCGTCCCCCCGGCGGCTGAACTCCAGCATGTTGGAGACGATCCGGGCGGCGCGCGCTGCCGAATCACGCACCGAATCGAGCAGGGTGAATATGTCGCGGCTTTCCAGGTAGGTCCGCACGGCCTCCATGCCGCAACCGGCCCGGCTGGCCAGTTCCTTGTCCATCTGGTGCGTTCCCTTGAGCCGGGAAAGAATCACCTGGGAGCACTGCAGAATGCCGCCCAGGGGGTTGTTGATCTCGTGGGCCATGCCCGCCGCCAGCCCGCCAACGCTCATCATCTTCTCTGTCTGGACCATGGCCTCCTGCATGCGCCGCTGCTCGGTCACGTCGCGCACGATGGCCCACATGCCCGAGGCATCCCCCTTATCGTCCCGCAGGAGGTAGGTGCGAAGCTCAACGGGAAAGACCGTCCCGTCCTTGCGGCGGTACTCCTTGGCGTACACGTCGGAAAACCCGCGCACGAAGACCTGTTCGCGGACGATGTCCGCCTCAATCCCATGCCATTTGGCGGGGGTGATGTCCTCGTAGCTGGAGGCGAGAATCTCCTCGCCGGTCATGCCGAGCATGTCCCGGAAGGCGGCGTTGCACTCCTTGATGCGTCCCTCCATGTCCACGCTGGCGTAGCCCTCCAGCATGGTGGCCAGCAGGCGGCGGTGCCTGGACTCGCTCTCGCGCAGGGCGTCCTCGGCCAGCTTCTGGCGGGTGATGTCCTCGAAGCAGGCGTAGACCCTGAATGGCTTGTCCTGGCCGGGCATGAACTCCGGCACGGCGTTGACGATGATCCATCGGCGGGAATCGTCTCCGGGGTTGTAGACCCCCATGGTCACGTCCGTCACGGGCCTGCCGGTGCGCAGGGCCACCATGGAAGGATGCTCGCTCCCGGGGAATTCGCCGCCGTCCTCGCGGATGGTGCGCCAGCGCGGGTCCAGCGAGGAGCGCCCCTGCATCTCGTCCATGCTGAGCCCCAGGATGCGCAGCGCGGCCGGGTTGGCCGACGTGACCACGCCGCTGGCATCCTGGTAGACCACGCCCTGGGCCATGGTCTCGAAGAGGGTCCGGAACATCTCCTCGCTTTGCCTGAGCGCCTCCTCGGCCCGTTTCCTCGCCGTGAGGTCGGTATGCGCCCCGGACATGCGGATAACCTTGCCGCTCTCGTCCTTGAGGGCCGCCCCGCGCCCGAGAATCCAGCGGTAGCCGCCGTCCTTGTGCAGCAGCCGGTACTCCACCTCGAAGGAGGGGGCCTCCCCCCGGATGCACCTGGCGTTGGCCCCGAGTATCGTCGCCATGTCGTCCGGGTGGATGCGTTTCTTCCATTCCTCCAGGTCGTCAGGTATCTCATGGGGGGCGTAGCCGATGATCTCCTTCCAGCGGTCCGAGAAGTAGACCCTTCCCAAACGGAGATCCCAGTCCCAGATGCCGTCATTGGAGCCCTTGAGCGCCAGGACGTAACGCTCCTCGCTCTGCCTGAGCGCCTCCTCCGCATTCTTTCGTTCGGTGATGTCCGTGATGGTTCCCACCAGTCCGGCGACCTTGCCGTCCGCCCCCCGGTAGGCGGCCTTGTTAAAGAGCGCCTGCCTCGGCCCCGACGCGGTGTTCACCACCCATTCGTACGTCCGCAAGCCGCCGGAGGACAGGACCTCCCTGTCCATCTCGCCGTAGACCAGCGCATCCCCGCCCTTGACGACGCCGGACACCGTCCGGCCCAGCACCTTCTCCCTGTCAAGGCCGAAAAACTCCTCGAAGGCCTTGTTGCAGGCGATGTAGACGCCGCTGGCGTCCTTCTGGAACACGGGGTTCGGCAGGGCCTCCAGGAGGATGCCCATGAGGCCGAGCTGGCTCTCCAGACGCTCCTCGGCCCTGCTCCGGCGGATGACGTTCACGGCAAGAAACGTCAGCGCGGACAACAGAAGCGCCGTGAAGACTGCGTATGTATGCACCAATGCCTTGTTGGCCTGGTAGAAGCCCGGCGGTTTGCCTTGCACGACGCTTCCCGGAGGCAGAAGCGCCTCGTTCACGGCGAACCGTCTGAGCGCCGCGTGATCGAACTCGAAGACGTTGGGGCTCTCCAGCATGACGGGAACATGAGACACGCTCCCGCGCGCCAGGGCCTCGGCCGCCATGCGCCCGGCCGCCACCCCCTGGGCCGCGGCGGAGACGACCTTGCCCCCAAGCACCCCGGAGCCCATCCAGAAATCCCACCCTGCCAGCACCGGGACGGGGCTGGCCGCCGCGATGCGCCCCGCCCCGGCCAGCGCGGGCATCACGATGCCGCTTTCGCGCGGGCGGGCCATCGGCAGGACGAGCCACGCAGGACCCAGACGGCCGAGCTTCTCCTCCATGGCCCCGATGTCCGGGTCCATGAGGTATTCCACTTCGAGCCGGCCCGGGAAACGCTCCAATGCCCCCTCCAGCAGGGCCTTGTTTGCCCGGAAGGTGGACGTGTCCTCCCCGAGTATCAGAAGCCTGGACGCATTGGGCCTGAGCCTCAGGGCCGCCTCCAGGGTCTCCCCGAAAGACGGTGATTCGGCCACCCCCGTCACCTGGCCGTGCCCGGCCGTCATCTCCGGCGAGTAGTTGTTGATGCCGCAGAACACCAGGGGCACGCCGGGGGCCAGTTCCTCCCTGTGCTTGAGGAAGAACTCCAGGGCGGGATTGTCCGCCGCGATGACGGCGTTCATGCGCAGGAAGGCCAGTTTGGCCTTGAGAAAGGCCAGCAGGGCCGAGTCGCTCAGGTATCGCGCCTCCGGGCCGGACAGGCGCGCCGTGTCCATGAACTCGATGACGAGTTCCGTCCCCGGGGCAGCCGAGGCCAGCGCCTGCTCGACCCCTTTCTGGATACCCTCGGACCAGGCCAGGCCGTGATGGTATGATTGCAGCAGCAGCACCCGCTCCCGCGCCAGGGCTGGGCGCGGCGGCAAGGCTGCCCAGAGGGCCAGCGCGAAGAACATCGCCGGGACGAGGGCGAGAGCTGATCGCGATGGAGTGGGGAACCTTCCCATACCGGTCCGTTGCCAGAGGTTGGACTCCATTCCCCGATATCCTCAATCCAACCGCCAATCAAGAAACCATCCCCGCGAGGTTCGTTGCCTCCGGACACTCTCTGGTATAATCCTCGCGGACTGCACATAATAAAGCGAGAGTTAGCCATGAATCATCCGGACACCCCCGAGGAAGTATATTTCTTCGGCACCTGCCTGGCCGACGCCGTCTTCCCGGAAGCGGCCATGGCCGCCATGCGCCTCATCGAGCGCCTGGGCTTCAAGGTGATCTACCCCCTGGACCAGGGCTGTTGCGGGCAGCCCGCGTACAATTCCGGATTCCCCGCCGAGGCCCGCGCCCTGGCCCTCAAACAGATCGAGGCATTTTCCGGCTCCGGACGTCCCGTGGTGGTCCCCTCCGGCTCCTGCGCGGGCATGATGAAGCTCCATTATCCCAAGCTCTTCGAGGGCCATCCGCGCTACTTCGACGCCCTCTCCTTCAGCGAACGGGTGGTGGAGCTGTGCGAGTTCCTGCACGCCGCGCGCCCGGAAGGCTACGAGGACTCGGGCCCGCCAGTCACCGTCACCTGGCACTCCTCCTGCCACGCCCAGCGCGAGACCGGCTCCACCGGCGCGGCCAAGGCCATCCTGCGCGGCCTCCCGGGAGTGACCCTGGCGGAGCTTTCGCGGGAGTGGGAGTGCTGCGGCTTCGGCGGCACGTTCTCGGTGAAGCGGCCCGAGGTCTCGGCGGCCATGGTACGCGACAAGGTGGAGGACATCCGGGCCAGCGGCGCCTCCGTGGTCCTCACGGCCGACTGCGGCTGCCTTCTCAACATAACAGGCGCGGCCGCCAGGATGGGCGTGCCCGTCCGGGGGCTGCACCTGGCCCAATTCCTCCTGGAGCGCACCCGTGGTTAAGAGCGACACGTTCGATTTCACGGCGGCATTGGAAAAGGCTCTGGCCGATCCGGCCATCGGCGGCAACTTCAAGGCGGCCATGGGGGGCCTGCGCGGCAAGCGGCTGGCCATCTTCCCGGACGCGGACGAACTGGCCAGGCTGCGGGCCACGGGCAAGGCCATCAAGGCCCGCGCCCTCTCCAAACTTCCCGAGCTGTTGGCGAAGCTGGAGGAGAACTGCGCCAAAAACGGCATCACGGTGCACTGGGCCGAGACCGGCGGCCAGGCCAACGAGATCGTGCTCTCCATCATGCGCCAAAGCGGGGCAACCACGCTGGTGAAAGGCAAGACCATGGTCTCCGAGGAGACCGGCCTCAACCGCTTCCTGGAGGAGCGCGGCATCGAGGCCCTGGAAACCGACCTGGGCGAGTTCATCATCCAGCTGGCGGGTGAGCCGCCCTCGCACATCATCGCCCCGGCGGTGCACAAGAACAAGCGGCAGGTGGCCGAACTGTTCCACAGGCTCATCCCCGGCGCGCCCTACACCGAGGACGTGCAGGAGCTGAACGCCCTGGCCCGCAAGACCCTGCGCGAGAAGTTCCGCACCGCCGGGGCCGGGCTCTCGGGGGTCAACTTCGCGGTGGCCGAGACCGGCACGCTTGTGCTCGTGGAGAACGAGGGCAACGGTCGCATGTGCACCCACGTGCCGCCCGTGCACATCGCGCTCATGGGCATCGAGAAGGTCATCGAGAGGATGGAGGATCTGCCGCCGCTCATGCGCCTGCTCACCGGCTCGGCCACGGGTCAGCTCATGTCCACCTACCTCAACATGATCACCTCCCCCCGCGCCGAAGGCGAGAAGGACGGCCCGCGCGAGGTGCACCTGGTCATCGTGGACAACGGCCGCTCCGGGATGTTCGCGGACGGCGGCCTGTCCCCGGCGCTCCGCTGCATCCGCTGCGGGGCCTGCCTGAACAACTGCCCGGTGTACGTGCGCGTGGGCGGGCATGCATACTGTTCGGTGTATCCCGGCCCCATCGGGTCGGTGATCACCCCTCTTCTGGAGGGCATCGACAAAAAGGGCGAGCTGGCCGGGGCGTCGAGCCTGTGCGGCGCCTGCGAGGAGGTCTGCCCGGTGCTCATCCCGCTGGCCGGGCTCCTGCGCCGGGTGCGGGCCGAGGGCCAGACAGACCCCGAATCCTGTTCCATCCCCGGCTGCGGATCGAAGCGCACCCTGGCCGAGACCCTGGCCTGGAAGGCCTGGGCCTTCGTGGAGGCCAGGCCTTGGCTCAGGGAGAGACTGCTGCGGGCGGCGGGGCTTCTGGGCGACAGGCTCCCCGCCTTGGGGCCGCTCAAAGCCTGGACACGCGCGCGGACCATGCCCAGGATCGCGCCCAAAAGCCTGCGCCAGCTGGTGCGCGAGGAGGGAATCCGCCATGAGTAGCACGAACGCGAGAGAGGCGATCCTTTCCCGGCTGGGCGCTGCGCGCAAGGCCGCGCCCGTTCCCCTGGACCCGCGCATGGCCTGGAGCGCCCCGGAGACCGGCTCCTCCCAGCGCGTGGACGTCTTCGCCCGGCGCATGGAGGCCGTGGGGACTCAGGTGCTGCGCGCGCCGCTTGGGCAGTGGAAGAAGGCGCTGGCGGGCGTCTTGAAGGAGAAGAAGCCCGCCACCGTGGCCTACGGCCCCGGCGCGTGGTTCGCGAAGGACCTGGCCTCCATGCTCGGCAGGGACGGGCTGCCCGAAGGCCGCCCGTTCGCGGCGCAGGCCGAGGACTTCCGTGACGAACTCTTCACCCTGGACGCCTCCGTGACCTCGGCCAGGGCGGGCATCGCGGAGAACGGGGCGCTCCTCGTCGTGCCGGACCCCGGCGAGCCGAGGCTTCTGTCGCTGGTTCCGCCGCTTCACGTCGTCCTGCTCAAGGCCACCGGCATCCTCTCCACCTTCGCCGGTGCCATCGCCCTCATGGACCCGGCCTCTGGCATGCCGGCCAACGCCCTGCTCATAACCGGCCCCTCGAAAACCGCCGACATCGAGCTGACCCTGGCCTTCGGGGTGCACGGACCCAAGGAACTCACCGTCATCATACTGGAATGACCGTAAAGGCGGGCCGCCGGGCGCTCTCAGGCGGCCCGCCTTTACGGTGCCGGGAAAAACACTTAGGGTGTTTCCGGCCGCATCCCGCACCCGCCTGCCTCCGGCTCCGCAAGCCGGTCCAGCCGCAATCCATTTGGCCGGGTACAGTTCATGAGCACCGTCCTCATCGTTGAAGACAGCAAGACCTTCGGGGCGCTCCTCGTCCGCCTCGTGGAGCGCGAGACCGGCCGCGAGGCGGTCTGGGTGAAGAGCCACGAGGAATGCAGGGCCACGCTCGAAAGCGGGGAGAGATCGTTCGACGCGGCCCTTCTGGACCTGAACCTGCCCGACGCGCCCGACGGCCAGGTGGTGGACCTTGTCCTCTCCCACGCCGTGCCCTCAATCGTCTTCACGGGCGAGCTCTCGGACGACCTGCGCGACGTGATCTGGTCCAAGCACATCGTGGACTACGTGCTCAAGGAAAGCCTGCACAACCTGGAATACGTGGCCACGCTCCTGAAGCGGATTCTGCGCAACAAGGGGCTCAGGACCCTGGTGGTCGACGATTCCAAGATGGCCAGGAACCACGCCTCCGCGCTTCTCACGGCGCACGGCTACGACGTGGTCGAGGCGTCCAACGGCGGGGAGGCCCTGTACATCATCGAGAAGGACCCGGAAATCCGCCTGGTCCTCACGGACTTCAACATGCCGGACATGGACGGCGCGCGCCTCACCAAGGCCATACGCGAGGTCACCCGGCGCGAGTCGCTCTTCATCATCGGCATGTCCAGCCAGGGCAGCTACCTGACCTCCGTGGCCATGCTCAAAAGCGGCGCCAACGACTTCATCACCCGCCCCTTCCAGGCCGAGGAGTTCTACTGCCGCATCTCGCAGAACGTGGACATGCTCAACATGATCGAGGATCTGACCGGCATGGCCAACCGGGATTTTCTCACCGGCCTGCACAACAGGAAGTATCTCTTCGAGAGCGGCAGGCAGCTTCTGGCCAACCAGCTGCGCGGCAACCTGAGCCTCACTGCCGCAATCATGGACATCGACCACTTCAAGAAGATCAACGACACCCACGGCCACGACGCGGGCGACGCCGTTCTCAGGCACTTCGCCTCGCTTCTGCGCGAACGCTTCCGCGAGTCGGACGTGATCGCCCGTTTCGGAGGCGAGGAATTCTGCGTGCTGTCGGTGAACATGGACCCGGCCAGGGCCTTCGGCGTGTTCGACGCATTCCGGCGCGACGTCGCGGACAAGCCCCTCAACCACCACGGGAGCGTCATCTCCTGCACCGTGAGCATCGGCGTGCACACGGGCCGGGTCTCCACGTTCGAGGCGCTCCTCAAGGCCGCCGACGATCTGCTCTACAAGGCCAAGCAGGAAGGGCGGAACCGGGTCGCCGCCAGCTGAGCGCAGCCCCGCTCCCGCCCCGCTTGCATTGGCCGCCCCCGGGGCAGCGTCCACGGAACTCAGGCCCGGTCAAGACAGAGCCGTTTTCTTGATTATGGGACGGCATCGTCTTGTTTTCATGATCCCGGCAACATCCGGAACAACCTTCGGGTTCCTTTACTTCCCCGTTCCTCAAGATGACAGTATTGTTTCATTCTCCCCGCGCGTCTCCCGCACGCCGGCATCCATACCCAGCGGAGTACCACATGAAGCGCATCCTCATCGTCGACGACAGCAAGACCTTCGGCTCCCTGCTCGTCAGAGTCATGGAGAAGCAGACGGGCTGCGAATGCGTCTGGGCGAAAAGCCTCGGCGAATGCCGCGACGCCCTCGCCAAGCCCGGGCAGGCCTTCGACGCCGCGCTTCTCGACCTGAACCTTCCCGACGCTCCCGACGGCGAGGTCGTGGACGAGGTCCTCGAACTCGGCATCCCCTCGGTTGTGTTCACGGGAGAGCTCTCGGACGACCTGCGCGAGCGGATATGGTCCAAGCGCATCGTGGACTACGTGCGCAAGGAGGGCGTCCACACGTTGGGGTACGTGGTCCGTCTGGTGAAACGCCTTTTGCGCAACGCCGGGCTCAAGACCCTGGCCGTGGACGACTCCAGGACATCCCGCTCCCAGATAGCCTCCTTCCTCTCGGCGCACGGATACCGGGTGTTCCAGGCGGACTGCGCCGCCAAGGCCCTGGAGATCATGGAGAGCGAGCCGGGCATCAAGCTGGTGGTCACGGACCACAACATGCCGGACAGGACGGGCGTCGAGCTCACCAAGGCCATCCGCGACAAGGCCGGGATGGACGAGGTGGCCGTCATCGGCGTCTCGGCCCAGGGCGACAGGGCGACCGCCGTGGCGCTCCTGAAGAGCGGCGCCAACGACTTCATATCCAAGCCATTCCTGGCCGAGGAGTTCTATTGCAGCGTCAACCAGAGCGTGGACATGCTCAACCTCATCGAGGACATCACGGACATGGCAAACCGCGACTTCCTCACGGGGCTGAACAACCGCAAATACCTCTTCGAGACCGGCAACAAGCTCTTCGCCAGCCATCTGCGGGGCAACCTGAGCCTCACCGCCGCCATCATGGACATCGACCACTTCAAGAAGGTCAACGACACCTTCGGGCACGACGCGGGCGACGCCGTGCTCAGGCACTTCGCAAGCCTCATGCGCGCCCGCTTCCGGGAGGCGGACGTCCTGGCCAGGTTCGGGGGCGAGGAGTTCTGCGTGCTGGCCGTGAACATGGACCCGGCCAAGGCCTTCGAGGTCTTCGACTCCTTCCGCAAGGAAGTGGCCGCGAACCACGCGCGCCACGCGGAAACAATCATCCCCTGCACGGTGAGCATCGGGGTGTCCACCTCGCGGACCAAGGACTTCGACGGGCTCGTCAAGGCGGCCGACGATCTTCTCTACCGTTCCAAGCAGAGCGGGCGCAACCGGGTCACTCTCATCTGAAGTCCGGCGGATGTCCCGCGCGGCCAAGGCTCATCCGCCGTCCACCCTCACCCCGAGCGCCGCGCACAGCCGCTCGAAACCCTCCACCCAGGCGGGCGCGTCCGCCCTGGCCCGCATGGCCGGGTACGTCTTGCGTGACGCCGTGAAGCAGATGTTCTGCGCCTTCCAAAGCTTAAGCGGCAGCTCAAGCGGCATGCACAGCTCCACGGCGGCCAGCAGGTCCTCCAGGGCGCGACGGTCGCGGGGCTTGCGCTCGAAGCGCTCGGCGAAACGGCCAATCCAGCCCGTGGCCAGAACCCCGAGCCGGTCCCTGTCCAGGCCGAATCTCCAGCGTCCGGCCAGTCCGGCGGCCTCGGTGAGCGCCGCCGCGTCCACGCCGTCCGAGGCGAAGACTGCCTCAAGGCCGTGCTGCACGGCGTGACGCCCCGCGTCCAGGAATTGGGGCGGCAGCGGCGACCCAAGCCAGGCCAGGAACTTCATGCTCTCCACGTTCTCCCTGAACACCCGGCGGTAGGCCTCCACCGCCCCGGATACGGCCGGGGCCATCACCCGGCCCAGCACGGCGCGCTGCTCGTCCCTGAAAAGCCTGGCCAGGGAGTAGACGTGCTCGCGGAAGCGGTCGTGCAGGATGCCGAGCAAGGCCGAATGGTCGCCGCGCTCGAATGCCCGGGCCAGTCCCGCTCCCAGGGCGCGCACGTCCTCCTGGCCCTCGAAGCGGTCCACGCCGCAGCTCACCTGGTGCCCGCCCAGGTGGGCGGCGGCGAAGACGAACTCCTGGCTCTCCAGGGTCAGCTCGGAACTCACGCGGCATTGCCCGCTGACCACGCCGTGGTTGGGCGAGCCCAGGAACGCAAGACCTGTCATGCGCACCCTCCAGCATCCCAGGGAGTACTCCTCCGGCTGGCCCGAGAACAAGACGGCCATGGCCGCGTGGGCCGCCACGTGGCGCAATCCGGCCTTGGCGGGCTTGGCGTGCCGGGCATAGGCCCTGGCCCCGTTCTCCAGCACGTTGGACGGGGCCTTGGCCAGCATGGCCGTGAACCCCGCCTCGACGGACTGGCCCGAGAGTTCCTCGGCCAGTTGGGCGCACCTGGCCCCGTACTGCATGATCTGCACGCCCTCGATGCCGGATATCTCGTCGAAGAACCAGGCGCAGCTGGTGAAGGTGAGCTGGGCCATGCGGGCCATCTCCAGGAGCTTGAACACGGCCACCGTGTCGTGCGGTTCCGGCGCGGCGAGGGCATGCCTGGCCAGGAACGCGGCGACGCCCGCGGGCGAACGGTCCAGGATAACCGCGATGTAATCCCTCCTCGCGGCGTCCGGGTCCTTGAGGAGCTTCGCGCCCATGCGGAGGAACACCTCGTCCGTCCTGGCGGCCAGCCAGTCCACGGCTTGGCGCAGCGGCGCTCGCCAGTCCTGTTTCCATCCGGGATGCCCACCTGAGTTGCAGCCGCAGTCCGCGCGCCAGCGCTCCACCCCGTGGACGCAGCTCCAGGAGGAGTTCTCGTGTATCTCCACCTCGAAGGCCGGCCGGTGCCTGGCCAGGTACTGGGCGTAGTTGGTGAGCTTGACGGACGGATCGTTGTCCAGGCGGTCCAGGCACCACGCCAGGGCCATGTCGCCGCCTGGGTGGTGGTGCCCGAAGGTCTCGCCGTCGGCGGCGACGTTTACGATCTGGGGCCAGTCGCGCCCCTGCGGCGTGAAGGCCTGGAGCAGGCGGCCGTAAAGGGCCTGGCCGTCCACGGCCAGATGGGTGAAGGCCAGGTCCGCCGAGATGGGGGCGTCGTGGAAGAAGACGGCCAAGGACCTGCCCGAGGGCAGATTCACCCTGCAGGCGGCAGTCGGGTCAACGTCGCCCTGGAGGTCCCGCCAGGGCCCCGGCCGCTTCTCCAGGCGGCGCGTCCGCCTGGCCTGCCGCTGGGCCAGCACCACGAAGGATATGCCCGCCCCGGCCAGCGTCTCCAGGGACGCGGTATCCGCGGCGCACTCGGGCAGCCACATGCCTTCGGGGTCGCGGCCGAAGCGGCGGATGAAGTCCTCGATGCCCCAGGCGGTCTGGATGCGCTTGTCGCGGTCGCTTGCCAGAGGCATGATCATGTGGTTGTACACCTGGGCCATGGCCGAGCCGTGGCCGCCGAAGCGCCTGCGCGAGAGCCTGTCCGCCTCCAGCACCCCCGCGTACACGCGGGGGGCGCGCCGCTCCATCCAGGAGAGCAGGGTGGGTCCGAAATTGAAGCTTACGCGG
>JBMORI010000011.1:0-4867 GCA_049322415.1 Thermodesulfobacteriota bacterium
GAAAACAAGGACCTCGGAGAAATCCGGGGTCCTTTTTTCGTTTCGGGCGCATCCTGGACACATTTTCCAGACGCTCCACGGAGTTGAGGCAGGCCGGGTCAACCATGCCTTGTAAATGGGGGCGGGCCCAGTTGGCGGAATTCGGCGTTAAGCGGCGGGATTCGTCGGGGGGCTCGCGGCTACTCCGCGGGGCGGCAGAAATCCTGGCAGACGCGGCAGCGGTTGCGCCCTGCCTGCTTGGCCTCGTACATGGCCCGGTCGGCGGCCTTGACAAGGGTCATGGCGGTCATGTCCCGCTCGGGCACCACGGAGCAGATGCCGAAGCTGAAGGTGATGCTGTCGCCTGCCTTGGAGAAGTTGTGCGGGATTTCCAGCTTGCTCACGGCTTCCTGCATGTGCCGCACCACCATCTCGGCCCCCTCCTGGCTGGTTTCGGGCAGGATGGCGGCGAATTCCTCGCCGCCGTACCGGGCAAGGGTGTCGATCTGACGCCGGACGGTCCCGCTCAGGGCCTTGGCCACGCGCCGCAGGCATTCGTCGCCCGCGACATGGCCGTAGTTGTCGTTGTAATCCTTGAAGAAGTCCACGTCGGCCAGTATGAGCGACAGGGTTGAGCCGTTGCGCTGAGCCCGCTTCCACTCATCGCCGAGTATCTCGTCGAAGCGGCGGCGGTTGACCACGCCGGTGAGTCCGTCCAGGCAGGAAAGGAGCTTGAGCTGCTCGTTCTTCTCCTCCAGCTGTTGCTGCAGCTCCTCCATCTCGCTGATCTTGGCGTCCAGCTCCAGGGTCTTGGCCCGGAGTTCGTTGCGTTGCCGGGCAAGCTCCAGAAACACCCCCACCTTGTTCTTGAGGAGCCTTGGCTCGATGGGTTTGACCAGATAGTCCACGGCGCCGGCGTCGTAGCCCTTGAAGACGTCGTGCCGCTCCCGGTTTTCCGCCGAGACGAAGATGATCGGGATGGTGCGGGTGCGCGCGTTGCCGCGCAGGAGCTCTGCGATCTCGAAGCCGTTCATGCCGGGCATCTGCACGTCCAGCAGGATGAGCGCGAGATCGTGGTCCAGGGTGAGGGCCAGCGCGTCGTTGCCTGAGAGGGCGCGGATGACGGTGACTCCCGGCCCGTCCAGGAGTTCTTCCAGGACCAGCAGGTTTTCCGGCTTGTCGTCCACCGCCAGGACTTTGACTTCACTCATTGTCGGCATTTCGGAAAAGATCAATCAGAAAAGGGGCGATGGAGTCAAGCGGCAGGACGTGGTGCGGCCCGGCGGTCTCCATGGCCGCGCGCGGCATGGCGCCGGCCTGGGCCGTGTCCGGCGATTGCACGATGGTGAGGCCTCCGTATTGCTTGATGCGTTTGAGGCCTTTGGCTCCGTCGTTGTTGGCGCCGGTGAGGACGACGCCGACGAGCCTGTCCGCGAAGGCGTCCGCGGCGGTTTCGAAGAGCACGTCTACGGACGGGCGGGAGTAGTTGACCCTGGGCTCGATGGACAGGGCCAGGGCGCCTCCCTCCTCCACCATGAGGTGGTAATTGGGCGGGGCTATGTAGACGCGGCCGGGTTCGAGGATGTCCTTGTCTTCCGCCTCCCTGACCTTGAGCGCGCAGACGTTGTCCAGATGCCGCGCCAGGAAGTCGTCCGCGCCCGGGCTCATGTGCTGCACCACGATGATGCTGGCGGGGAAATCCTCCGGCAGCTTCGGCAGGATGGTGGAGAGCGCCGAGAGGCCGCCGCTCGAGACCCCGATGACCACTGCGTCGTATGGGCTTGATGGAGGTTTGCTCATATCTTGCCGGAGGGCTGTCTTTTTTTCCGGTAGATCCGTTCGCGCTCAGCCACGGGTTCGAACTGGTCCGACATGTCGGAGAGCTTGATGTTCTCCTTGCTGCCCAGGCATAGGAAACCGCCGGGGCAGAGGCTCTCGTGGAAGAGCCTGATCACGCGGTTCTGGAGCTCCCTGTTGAAGTAGATAAGCACGTTGCGGCAAAAGATCACGTTCATTTCCCCGAACACCCCGTCCGTGACTAAGTTGTGCGAGGAAAAAAGCACCCTCTTGCGTAGCGCCGGGCGGATCATGACCGAGTCGTAGTGGGCGGTGTAGTAGTCCGCGAAGGAGCGTTTGCCGCCAGACTGCTGGTAGTTGGCGGTGTAGTCCTTGACCACATCGATGGGGTAGATCCCGGCCTTGGCCTTCTGGAGGATGAGTTCGTTGAAGTCCGTGGCGTAGACCTGGCTGCGGTCCTTGAGGCCTTCCTCCTCCAGGAGGATGCACATGGAGTAGACCTCCTGCCCCGCGGAGCAGCCCGCATGCCATACCTTGATGAACGGGTAGGTCATGAGGTGCGGGACCACCACCTCGCGCACGGCCCTGTAAAAGCCCGGATCGCGGAACATCTCGGAGACGTTGATGGACAGATCCAGGAGGACGCGGTTGAAGAAGTCCTCGTCGTGGATGATTTCCCGGAGCATGTCGCAATAGCCGCCGAGTCCCGAGAGGCCCAGGCGGTGCTCCAGGCGGCGCTTGACGTGGGCGGGTGCGTAGTTCCGGAAGTCGTAGCCGTACTTGAGCAGTATGGCTTCCAGAATGAGCTTTATCTCGATGCGCTCGTTGGCGAGGGTAGCCTTGTCAGGGTTCATTTATAGAGCCACACCCTGAGCATGGAGATGAGCTTGTCCGTGTTCACGGGCTTGGCCAGGTAGTCGCTGGCCCCGGCGTCGATGCACTTGGCACGGTCCCCGGCCATGGCCTTGGCCGTGAGGGCGATGATGGGCAGCTTTTTGTGGCGAGGGTCCTTGCGGATGGCGCGCATGGCCTCGTAACCGTCCATCTTGGGCATCATGATGTCCATGAGGATAAGGTCCGTGTCCGGGTTCTCCTTGAGTTTCTCAAGGCATTCCAGTCCGTTCCGGGCGATGATGGGGTTTATCCCTTTCTCCTCCAGGACGCTGGTCAGGGCGAAGACGTTTCTCATGTCGTCGTCCACCAGGAGGATGCGCCGCCCGGAGAGGATGGCGTCCTTGTCGTGCACGAGCTTGAGCCTGCGCTGTTTCTCCTGTGGCATGGAGGACTCCACCCGGTGCAGGAAGAGGGCGGTCTCCTCCACCAGCCTCTCGGGGGAGCGCGCCCCCTTTATGATGATGGACTCCGCGTAGCGGGCGAGCTGGGCTTCCTCTTCGCGGGTTATGTCGCGGCCGGTGTAGATGATGATGGGCACGCGGGGCAGGTTCTTGCCGGAGCGGATGCGCTCCAGCAGATCGAAGCCGCTCATGTCCTCCAGGCCCAGGTCCAGGATCATGCAGTCGTATTGATCGGTGCTCAGCTCATCCAGGGCCTCCGCGCCGGTGCGCACGGCGGTGGTCTTCACGTCGCCGTTGCCGATGAGGCTTCTTATGGATTCGCGCTGGATGTCGTCGTCCTCCACCACCAGCAGCCTGCTCATGGAGCGGGAGAGGATCTTCTCGATGCGGCTCATGGCCTCATCGATCTTCTCAAGGCTCACGGGTTTGGTGAGGAAGCCCACCGCGCCCATGCGCATGGCGTCCAGGGAGCTGTCCGAGGCGGACATGAAGTGCACCGGGATGTGGCGAGTGTCCGGGTTGGCCTTGAGCCGCTCCATGACGGTCCAGCCGTCGATGCCGGGCAGCCCGATGTCCAGGATGATGGCGTTGGGGCGGTGGTAGTCCGCGAAGTGCAGGCCGGTCTCGCCGTCCCCGGCCACCAGGCACTTGAAGCCGCGTTCGTGGGCCAGGTCGCGCAGGACCTCGCAGAAGCGCGGGTCGTCCTCGATGACGAGCAGGGTCTTGTCCCCGGGGGCGAGCGACTTGCGGTCGTCCTTGACGTCCTCCACGGCGGCGGGTGGGGGCGGGGAAGCGGGCGGGGCAGCCTCCGCCCTGGCAGGCTCCGCCGGGGGCGTTGGGATGGGCGTTGCCGGGGCTTGTTCCGCAGCCGGGGCGGGCGCACCCTCCACGGCCGCCTCGCCCCCCGCGCGTTTTGCCGCCGTGACGCTCTCCCCTGCCGGTCCGGCGTACTCCTCGGGCAGGATGACGGTGAATTCGCTGCCTTCGCCAATGGCGCTTTTCAGCCTGATGACGCCGCCCAGGAGCTTGGTCAGCTCGCGGGAGATGGAAAGGCCGAGGCCCGTGCCGCCGTAGGTGCGGCTGGTGGAGCCGTCGGCCTGCTTGAAGGCCTCGAAGATGAGGGCCTGCTTGTCGGCCGGGATGCCGATGCCCTGGTCGATCACGCTGAAGGCCACGGACGTTGCCGGGTCCAGCCCCGTGAGCTCGACCTCCTCGGGTTCGGGCCTGCGAACGCGCACCGTCACGGTTCCCTCGGCGGTGAACTTGAAGGCGTTGGACAGGAGGTTCCTCAGCACCTGCTGGAGACGGTGGGAGTCGGTGCGGATGGTCTCCGGCGACCCTTCCAGGCGCTCGATGACGAAGTCCAGCCCCTTTTCCTCGGCCTGCTCCCGGAAGACGCGGCGCAGGTCGGCCAGGAAATCCCCCATGTTGTTTTGCGTCACCTGGAGCTCGATCTTGCCGGCCTCCACCTTGGAGAGGTCCAGGATGTCGTTGATGAGCTTCAATAGCTCCGCGCCGGAGGTGTTGATGGCCTTGGCCGCCTCCACCTGCTTGGAGGTGAGGTTCTCGTCGCGGTTGCCCGAGAGCAGCTGGGAGAGGATGAGGATGCTGTTGAGCGGGGTGCGCAACTCGTGGGACATGTTGGCCAGAAATTCGGACTTGTACCGGCTGGCGACCTCGAGCTCCCTGGCCTTCTGGTTGATGGCGGACTGGGCCTTCACCAGCTCCAGGTTCTTCTTCTGGATGTGCTCCTTCTGGTCGGAGAGGGTCTGGGTCTGCTCCTCCAGCTCCTCGTT
>JBMORI010000011.1:4967-27056 GCA_049322415.1 Thermodesulfobacteriota bacterium
GAGCAGGTCGCGGATGGTGCGGCGGGATTTGGCCGCGTTCATGAGCACGGCGGCGTTGGGGGCGTTCTCCTCCACGAAGCGGCGGTGGCGCTCCTCGAAGGGGGCGACGGAGCCGATCAGGAACGCGCCGATGAGCTCCTCCCCAGCGTACAGGGGGGAGACCATGTAGTGCGCGGGCTTGAGCTCGCCCGCGCCGTAGTTGAGCATGGGCGAAGCCTCGGCCACGTTGGTGAATATGATGGTCTTCTTCTCCAGCACGGCCTGGCCCACCAGGCCCTCTCCCGGCCAGACGCGGTTGAAGTTGCCCTCCCGGTCCGAAAAGGCGTGGCTGGCGGCCAGCATGAGCACCCCGTCGTCTCCGGCCAGATAGAAAGCGCCCAGTTGGGCGTCCAGCTGCCTGACCATGGCCGAGATGAACCGCCCCGCCAGGGTGATTCTTCCCATCTCGCCGCGCATGGCGTCGTCCAGGGACTGCTTGCCGTTCTGGAACCATGCCTGGAGGCTCAGGTTGGCGGCCATGGCGTTCAGGGCGCGGCCGAGCTGGCCCAGTTCGTCGTTGCGCTTGACCTCGAGCACTGAATCGAGCTTGCCGTGGGAGATGGCCTCCGCGAACTCCATGTCCTCCAGGATGGGCCGGGTGAAGTTGCGCGAGATGAGAAGCGCCGCCGCGCCGATGAGCGCCGCGAGCGCGAGCCCCGTCAACGCCGCGTTCACGGCCATGTCCTTGAGCGGGAGCATGACCTCGCGCTTGTCGATCTTGGAGATGAGGAACCAGTCCACTCCCGGCACGTCGAGCTTGTTGAAGGCCACGAGCACGCCTTTGCCCGCGCTGTCCACGTATTCGCCGATGCCGCCCTTCAGGCCGCCAGAGGCGGCGGCGTCCCAGTAGGAGAGGCTGAAGCCGGGCACGTAGCCTATGACGTACTTACCTTCGCCCATGGTGCGCATGGCGCTGCGGAAGGCCATTTTGCCAGCGGTCTTGTCCTGGGCGATGAGGTAGGATTCGCCTGTCTCGCCCATGCCCTCCCGCGAATCCACGATCTCGTCGATGAAGCCCGCGTTCAGCAGCACCACCGCCACGGCGATCGCCGCCCCGTCCGGCCCCTTGACCGGATAGCCCATGAACGCCCTCTGGGCTCCGCCGCTGGCGCCGTGGGGCGCGAAATCGACCATGGATGATCCGCCGGACTTGAGGGACTCCCTCCAGGCTTCGGCCAGGCCGGATCTCGCGTAGCGGCCCGACTCCAGGTTGGTCCCGAGGTCGTCCTCCTTGGCCACGGAGAACATGACCCGCCCGTGCTCGGCCGAAACCAGCAGCAGGTCGCGGAAGCCGTAGGCGGCGGATATTTCCTTGAGGATCTTGTCGTAGCCCTGGGTGAGCTTGCGATACGCCTCGGAGTTGACTGGGAAGCCGTCGTGGGGGGCCAGCCGCTGTTCGCGGCCGTGGTCGGCCAGGATGCGCGCCAGGTCGCGGATGTCCCTGCCCGCCGCGAGCGCCTTGAGGTCGTCCATTCGTTCGAGGAAGGCCAGCTCGACCTGCTTCTTCCGGATGGCCTGGATGGAGGCTATCTGGTCGAAGGATTTCTCCATGAGCGCGTTGGAGGCAAGGTTGCCGCCTCCGACGGTGGCGATGGCCAGGGGAATGAGGCCGGCGAGGACGAAGGCCACGAGCAGCTTGGTCCGGATGCTCCGGTTGGAGAAGATCTGCATGGAACCTCACGTGGGGAAGGGTGGTCGAGGCCCTCCAATTCTAAGGAAAATGACTGATTTGCGCAACAACGGCTCAGAAGGATCCTGAGACTTCCCTGCCGCGACGGCCGGGGGAGCCTTCGCCGGTCAAAAATCGGATGCCTTGCGCATGATGCGGAGAATTGCGGAGTCCACGGCGGCGAAGCCCATGGAGCACAGCTCCCCCACGGAGGCGGTGTTGGCCGAGAAATCCGGGCCGATGATGCCCTCCTGCCCGGTGATGGCCGGGGCGTTCATGGAGAGCATGGCGGCGGAGTAAGCCTCGGATGCCGCGGTGGCCACCTTGAGGGCGCAGGAGGCCTTGGCTCCGTCGCAGATCATGCCCGTGAGCGCGGCCATCACGTAGCCCGCCGCCCCCTCGGCCTGTCCGGGCGTCCCCCCGGCCAGCCGGGTGAGCCCCGCCGCCGCGCCCGATCCGGCGGCCACGGTGCAGCCGCATACGGGAGTGAGCCTGCCGGTCTTGGCCTTGATGGCCCCCGTGACGAGGTGGCTGAGCGCAAGGGACTCGGCCAGGACGCCGTCGGGCGAGCCCCACTCCCGCGCGGCCAGGGCCAGGGGGATGATGGCTGTGAGCCCGTGGTTGCCGCTTCCGGCGCTGGACATGACCGCCATGTCGCCCCCGGCCATGCGCACGTCGGCCCCGGCGGCGGCCCAGGCCTTCACGCGGGATCCCAGCCCTTCCGCGCCGAACAGGCGGTTCAGGCCGTATCCCACTCCCAGTCCCCAGGGCTTGGCCACCCCCTCGGCGGCCACGGCCATGTTCATGCGCGCGCCCCTCAGCATGAACTCGCGGATGGGTTCGTCCACTTCCGAGGCCAGGTCCCACAGCTGTGCGAAGCCCAGGCGGGAGAGGTCCCGCAGGTAGGCGGGCACGCCAGACCCGGACTCGCCCTCCTCGGAACTCTGCACCGTGCGTCCGTTGCGGCGGACCTCCACCACGTTGTCGTGGCGGTGGGACACGATGGCGGTGACGCTCCCGCCCTGGCGGAGCATTTCCACCTCCACGTAGACGCTAGGCACTTCCGGCACGATCTCCTGCGTCACCTGCCCGCCCTCGAGCATGGCCCTCGCTCCCGCGATCACGTCGCAGGTGAGGGTCTCCAGGGATTGGAGGCCCTTCTCCGGGTCGCCGCCCAGAGCGCCCAGCGCGGCGGCCAGCAGGTTGCCCTTGAGGCCGCCCGTGCCGGGGATGCCCACGCTCGCGCCGTTCTTGAACACGTTGGAGGAGAGCCGCAGGTGGATGTGGCGCGGCGGGCCGTCCAGCAAACGGGCCGCCACGGATGCGGCGTAGGCCACCGCTCCGGGTTCGGTGCAGCCCAGCGCGGGCTTCACTTCGTGTCTGAAGAAGCTTTCCAGGTCCATGCGGGGGGCTCCGGTCAGGTTTTTCGCCGTCAGGGCGGAGCACTCCGCTACTCCAGGGAGGCGGCGCAGTCCAGGGGGGCGGTGAACTTTATCCCCCGGCGGCGTTGCCAAGCCGCCGCCCGGCGGGTAGTAACGGGATATCCTTGCCAGCGGAGCGCGGGACAGCACGTGCGATCCTGATTCCACCCGCCCGGCGGTCGCGGAGGGCCGTCCTTCGCCTCGGAGAGAGCTGCAGCAATGGAAACGGCCTTGCACAGTAAGAACGAAGACACCTTCGCGCCGCTCCCGCGCGCCGTTCGCGTTGGCTTCTTGGCCACGCTCGCGGCGCTGGCCGTCTCGCTCCTTGTCGCCGCCCCAGCAATGGCCGCGGATCAGGCCGGGGGCGGAGGCGGCCCGCCGGTGCGCTACCAGGTGGCCTTCGAGGGGGTGGATGACAAAGCTCTGTTGGACCTTCTCCGGTCCGTATCGCGGACCGCCGGGCTCCGGGAGAAGCCCCCGGCCAGCCTGTTCCTCCTGCGCGGGCGCGCCCGGGGCGACCTGAAGAGGCTTGGGGACGCCATGGCCTCGCGCGGCTACTTCGCGGCCAAGGTGGATTTCAGCGTGGACGAGGGCGCAAGCCCGGTCACGGTGACGTTCAAGGTGGACCCGGGCGGCGCCTTCCTGCTCAAGTGGGTGGACGTGGAGCTTTCCGAAGGAGGTGAGCCCGTGAACTTCACCCTGCCCGAAGCGGGCGAGCTGGGGCTGTCCCTGGACGCCCCTGCCATGTCCAAGGACATCGTGGACGCCGGGGACAGGCTGGTGAAGGTTTTCAAGAACAGGGGCCGTCCCTTCGCCCGTCTAGTCCATCGCAAGGCGGCGGCCGATTTCAGGGAGCTAACGCTCCACGTCACCTACATCGTGGACCCCGGCCCCCGAGCCGTGTTCGGGCCCACCGTGTTCACCGGCCTCAAGACCGTGGAGGAGGGGCTGGTCTCGCCGCTCGTCCCCTGGAAGGAGGGCGAGGAGTACAGCCAGGACAAGGTGGACCTCCTGCAGCGAAGGCTCGCGGAGCTGGGGCTCTTCGCCAAGGCCTCCGTGGCCCCGCGCCGGGAGCTGGAGGACCGGGACAAGGCCGTGATCGAGGCCGGGCTCATCGAGCGGAAGCACCGCACCTTCAAGGGCGGCGTGACCTACAACACCGACGACGGCCCGGGCGCGCGAGTGTTCTGGGAGCACCGCAACCTCTTCGGCAGGGGCGAGCGGCTGCGCCTGCAGGCCTCGGCCTCCCCGGTGAACAAGTTCTTCGAGGCCAAGTTCGAGCATCCCTTTTTCCTCGACCGGAGCCAGCGCCTGCTGGCCGGATTCAAGGCCGCGGACGAGAACACCGACGCCTATCACGGCCAGAACGTCACCGCCGAGGTGAAGGTCTCGCGCAAGCTGTGGGAGCACTTCTCGGCCGAGGCCGGGGCGGGCTGGCGTTCGAGCCTTGTCTATGACGACGCGGCCAACCCAGACGTGTCCAACACGCGCTACAACCTGGCCTCCGTGCTGCTGGGGCTCTCCGCCGACACCCGCGACGACCCTCTGGACGCAACCAGGGGATGGCTGCTTTCGCTTGGAGCCGCGCCGCACTTCGGCATCCAGGGCGGGAGCCTGAACTTCGTCAAGGCGTCCGTTTCAGGAGCCCACTATCTGAACATCCTCGAAAAGCCGTCCGTGGTGCTGGCCAGCCGGGTCTCCGCGGGCTCCATCTCGGGCGTGGGCGCCTCGAAGCTCGTTCCGCCCGACGTGCGCTTCTACGCCGGAGGCAGCGGCTCCATCCGGGGCTACGCCTACCAGAAGGCCGGGCCGCTCAGGGGGGACAAACCCCTGGGAGGGCGCTCGCTTTTCGATTTCAGCGCGGAGTTGCGCCTGAGGCTCACCGAGCTTTTCGGGCTGGTGTTCTTCCTTGACGGCGGCAACGCCTACGAGACGGAGTACCCGGACCCGGGCAAGGGCATCCTGGCGGGAGTGGGGACCGGCGTGCGCCTGTTCACCCCCATAGGGCCGTTCCGCGTGGACGTGGCCACGCCGCTGTACCGCAGGAAGGACGTGGACGACGCTTTCCAGCTCTACATCAGCCTGGGACAGGCTTTCTGACGGCGGGCACGGCATGAGGATACGCTTGCGCAAGAGACACCTGAGGAAGGCGGGGAAGTGGGCCGCCGCCGGGCTTGGTGGACTCCTCCTTCTCGCCCTGGCCGGCTTCGCTGCCTTGCAGACGCCGTGGGCCAAGCGGCTGCTGGCAAGCCAGGCCTCGGCCGCGCTCTCGCGCGGGCTGGGCTGGAAGGCGGACATGTCCACCCCCGAGGGCGTGCTGCCCTTCACGCTCCGGATCCCCTCGCTCCGCCTCTCGGACGGGCAGGGCGAGTGGCTTGCCCTCTCGGACGTCTCGCTGTCGGTCAGGCCCTGGCCGCTTGGCGAGGGCGCGGCCTCGGTGGCGCTTTCCCTGGGCGAGGCCACGGTCTCTCGCGTTCCCGTCCTGCCGCCGGACCAGGGGCCGCCGCCCGCGCCGTCAAGACCTCTGGCCTTCCTGGACGGCCTCGCGCCCATACCCGTGGAGGGCCGGGCGGACGTCACGGTGCGATCCTTGCGGCTGGGCGCTCCTCTGGCCGGGCGCGAACTTTCCGGAAGCCTCCGCCTGGACGCCCGGGCGCGGGGCGGAGCGGCCCAGGCCCGGCTGGAGTGCTCCCTGGACGGCGAAGCCGGAACGCGGGCCGGGCTCGAGGCGCGCTTCGACCCGGGGGCGCGCGCCGCCCGTCTGGATTTGAAGGCCGAAGAGGCGGCGGGCGGAATCCTCGCCTCCCTGGCCGGGCTGCCGCCGGACTTGCCTATTGCGGCCACGCTCTTGGGCGAGGGGCCGCTTTCCGGGTTCAAGGCGGCGTTCACGGCAACGAGCGGCGGGACGGAGATGCTCTCCGGCACCCTGGAGGCCGGCCTTGGGCGGACATCGGCGGACGACGCCAGAGTCGCTCTCGCCCTAGAGGCCGATCCCTTCTTCCTGCCCGTGCCTCCCCAGGTTCGAGAGGCTTTGGGCGGGAAGCCTCGCCTGTCCTTGACGGGCGTGCTGTCCAGTGTCGGGCTTCCCGATTCCCAATGGAAGGTCCTGGTGGAGGATCTGACCGTTACCGGCAAGGCCGCCTCAGCGACGCTGAGCGGCGACAGCGGCCCCATGGGCCTCTCGCCCAGGCTCACCTTCGGCCTGAACGTGTCCGAGCCGGGGGCGCTGGGCATGAAGTCCGGCCCGGTGGCGGCGAGCGGCACGTTGGACGCGGACGTGGACCCGGCCGGGCCGTTCAGGGCGGACGTCTCCCTGTCCTCGCCGGACCTCGCGAGCGCCTTGTCCCCGCTTGGCGTCGAACTCGGCGGCAAGGCGGAGATCAAGGCGCGGATGAAGGGCGACGTCAAATCGCTCGATTTCACGGCCTTGCTGGACGCCTCGCTCCGGGAGATCGTCCCCGGCGGGCAGGGCTTCGGGCCGAAGATCGCCGCCGCCCTGGGGAGCAGGGCCGCGCTCAGGATCGAGGCGGGCCTTGAGCGGGGCAGGCGCGTGGCTGTCGATACGCTCCGGTTCGAGTCCAGGGGCCTCTCGCTCACGGCCTCGGGCCGCTACGACCTGGATGTCCGCGCGGCGGAGCTCATGGCGGAAGCGAACGCGCCGGATCTGGCCCTGTTCGCGGGCCTGGCCGGGACTGCTCTTGGGGGGCGGGCATCGCTCAAAGCCCAGGCCCAAGGGGAGATCGCCTCACCGCTGATCTCGTTCTCCGTTGAGGCCGGAAAGCTGGCCGTGGACACCACCAGGCTGGACCTGGCCGCGCTCACGGTCAAGGCCAGGCCGGAGAAGGGCGGGGTCGCGGGCGATCTTTCGGCGGAGGCGGTCAGGGGCAAGGGGAAGCTCGCGGTGAGCACGGCATTCTCCCTGGCCGGGCGGAAGCTCGGGGTGACCGGCCTCAGGGCGGCCGGGCCGGGGCTTGACCTCTCGGGCGACGTGACGGCCTCCCTGGACAACAAGACCGCCTCGGGCTCGCTTACGGCATCGGCCGGGCTTGCCGAGCTGGGCGGCTTCCTGGGCCGGTCCATGGCCGGCAAGGCCAGGCTGGAGGCGAAGTTCTCCGCTGGCGGGCAAAGCCAGGACGTGACCGCGCGGTTTGAGGCAACGGGCGTCGCGGCCGGGGGAGTCCGCGTTTCTCGCGCTGCGCTCGACGCCTCGGTGCGGGACGCGCTCCGCGCCCCCAAGGGCGAGGCGGCCATAAGCCTCTCGGGCGTGGCCGCGGGAGAAGCCGCGTTGGAAAGCCTGACCTTCAAGGCCAGGGGCTCGGGCCGGGACGCCGTATTCGACCTTGCCGCCAAAGGCGCGTTCCAGGGGCCTTTCCGGGCCTCGGCCGGTGGCGCGTTCGCGCCTGCCCCGGGCGGAGGCAAGCTGACGCTTGCCAGCTTCAAGGCCGATGTCCGGGGGGTGGACATCTCCCTGACCCGCCCGGCCTCCGCCGTGTTCGAGCCGGGGGGGCTCGGCCTGGCCGGTCTCACCCTGGCCGTGGGCGGCGGGACCGTCACGGCATCGGGCACGATGAAGCCGTCCCGCGTGGATTTCTCGGCGGAAGTCGCCGCGCTGCCTCTCCCTGTTCTTGGAAAGTTCGGTCTGCCGCCGCTCACGGGCACGGCCTCGGCGGGCCTCGTCGTGACCGGCTCGCCGTCCAGGCCTCGCGTTTCCGCCACGCTAGGCCTGGACGGGGTGAAGGCCCCGGCGCTCGAGGGCAGGGAGGTCCCGGCAATGGCGCTCAAGGCAATGGCCCGCCTGGATGGCGGCCGCCTGGAGGCGGACTGCTCGGTCTCCGCCGGGCCGGAAGCGGCCTTTGACGCCCGCGCCGCGCTTCCCGCCAGACTGTCGCTTTCTCCCTTCGACTTCGCCGTGCCGCGCGACGCCGCCCTGGAGGGGGCGCTCTCCGGCAGCGTGGACCTGGCGCGCGCCGCAGCCCTGAGCGGGGACGAGTCGCTTTCGCTGAAAGGGATCCTCAAGGCGGATTTCACCGCCTCGGGGAAGCTGTCCGCCCCGGCCCTGTCCGGCGGGGCCTCCCTGGACGGGGGCGAGGCCGCTTACGTGTCCACCGGCACGAGGCTCAGGGACATCTTCCTGGAAGTGACGGCCTCCGGCGGAGAGGTGGCTATAAAGCGCTTCAGCGCCAGGGACATGGGCCAGGGGAGCCTGTCCGCAACCGGCAAGGCGGATCTGGCCTCGGCACATGGGGTGCTGTTCTGGGTCCAGATGGTCGCGGACAAGCTCACCCCGGTGCGCATGGACCTTGTCACGGCCGCGGTGTCGGCCAAGGTGGACGCCTCGGGCGACGCGCGCGGCGCCAAGGTGGCCGGCGGCGTGCACGTGGGGCCGGTGGAGGTGAACCTGCCGGACCGCATCCCGCCCGACGCCACGCCCATCCAGGTGACGAGGGTCAACGCTCCGGGCGGCCCGGCCCTCCAGGCCCCCGCGCCTTCCGCGCCCTATCCGGTGGAGCTGGACGTGGCCGTGGACTTCCCGGGAAGGATATTCGTGCGCGGCCTGGGGCTCGACTCCGTATGGGCCGGATACCTCCACACAAAGGGGCTGGCCAGCCAGCCCGTGATAGACGGGGCGGTGCGCATCGTGAAGGGACAGCTGGATTTCTTCGGCAAGAATTTCAGCCTGGCGCGCGGCGAGGTCACCTTCCACGGCAGCGATCCCCCGGCTCCCATGCTGGACATCGAGGCTCAGGCCCAGACCGGGGACCTCACCGCCAGCATCCTCGTGACCGGACCGGCGACCCGCCCGAAAATCGACTTTACCTCGGACCCCGCCGTGCCCCGCGACGAGATACTGGCCCGGGTCCTCTTCGGGCAGAGCGTCTCGTCGCTCACCCCGCCCCAGGCCCTCCAGCTGGCCCAGGCCGTGGCCACCATTTCCGGGGCTGGAGGCTCGCTGGACTTCCTGGGCAAGACCCGCAAGCTCGCGGGGCTAGACTACCTGGGCGTGAAGTCCACGGGCAAGGAGCTTGGCCAGAGCTCGGTGGCGGCGGGCAAGTACATCGCGGACGGCGTCTACGTGGAGGCCAGCCAGGGCCTCGGCGCGTCCAGCGGGGCCGTGTCCGTGGAGGTGGACGTCACCAGGAACATCACCGTGGAGAGCAAGGTTGGCCTCGACTCGAAGACAGGAGTCGGAATCAACTGGAAATTCGATTACTAGCGGCGCGTCCCCGGGAACCATGAACATGCTTTTCGATCGTATGTCACTGAGGTCAAAGAGTATTCAAACGCGTCATGGAGATTGTGGAGCCGTTCCCCGATTCGAGCCCGGTTAAAGCGAACAAGGTTCGCGGCCAAGGCCGGAAACAAGCAGGCGGCGCGCATATTGAAGAACCCAAAAAGGCGCGCCACCCGTGGCGCGCAAACGGAAGAAGAGGAGCCAGCATGAAGAAACTGACGATGATCATGGCCGTATTGGCCGCCTTGGCCTGTCTCGCGGGAGCGGCAGCCGCCGCGAGCCCCGAATACGTGAAGCTGGCCACCAGCAAGGGCGACATCGTCCTGGAACTCTACCCGGACAAGGCTCCGGCCACCGTGGAGAATTTCCTCAAGTACGTGAAGGACGGCTATTACGACGGCCTCATCTTCCACAGGGTCATAAACGGGTTCATGATCCAGGGAGGCGGCATGGACGCCAAGATGGAGCCAAGATCCAGCCGCGCCCCCATTAAAAACGAGGCGGACAACGGCCTGAAGAACGAGGCCTACACCGTGGCCATGGCCCGCACCATGGACCCGCACTCGGCCACGGGGCAGTTCTTCATCAATGTGGTGGACAACTCCATGCTGGACCACAAGGGCAAGAACGCCTCTGGATGGGGCTATGCGGTGTTCGGCAAGGTGGTGGAGGGCAGGCAGGTGGTGGACGCCATCAAGGCCGTGCCCACCGCGTCCAAGGGGCCTTACAACGACGTGCCGCGCGAGCCGGTGGTCATCATCAAGGCGGAGGCGGTCAAACGCTGATCGCCGCGGACGCGCTCCTTCTCCGAGGCCCGGGCAGCCGGGCCTCGCCCTTTCCAGGCCGGGCCACGTCCGAAAGACCCGTCGCGGGCCCGGTTCAGGCCCGGCCTCAAAGCTGGCGATACTGCTTCGGCGCCTGCCGTTTCCCTGGAGCGGCATGTGAAACTTTTCTCTATTTCTCCCGACTATTTACCAAGCCTCGCATTTTCGGCTAGACGCTTTAGAAATTGATGCGTCCATTCTAGCCGCGAGCGTCCGCATGGTTGCCAGCCCATGGTCCAGCGCCAGCGGTCCTTCTCAACTACAATCCGGCCGGCCCTCCCAGCCGGGCGGTCATGCGAGGAGGCCTTGATGCATGTTTCGGAGATGATGCGCACGGACCTTGTGAAGGTCCCGCCCGGCGAGACGTTCGAGAAGCTTCTGGTCATGGAGGCATGCATGCCCATGCGCCAGATCTACGTGGTGGACGAGGGCGGCAAGATGCTTGGCATGATCACCAGCTACGATCTGCTCGCCCCGATGGCCCCCTTCTATATCGACTCCAACCTGGTCAAGGCCCTTCCCGACGACGCCTCTGTGATCCGGCACGCCTACAACGCGAACGCCCACAAGACCGCCGCCGACCTGATGGTCACGGACGTGGCCTCCCTCAAGCCTTCCGGCACGTTCCTGGAAGCCGACATCCTCATACGCGAGAAAGGCGGCAACGTGCTGCCCGTGGTGGACGATGACGGCCGGCTGGTTGGGGAGATAACCCGCAAGGTCATCCTCAAATACATCGCGCTGAACGTGCTCGGCCTGGGCAGCGGCGGGGAGGGCAGGTAAGTGTTCTGGGTAGCTACAGCAATCTTCGTCTGCGCCTATGCGGTAATCGTCTCGGAGAAGGTCCACAAGACCAAGGTCGCCCTCTTCGGGGCGGCGCTCACCCTCATCACCAAGGTTCTCACCCAGCACGACGCCCTGCACAACATCGACCTGGGCGTGGACTGGAACGTGGTATTCCTGCTCATCTCCATGATGATAATCGTCAACATCATGACCAAAACTGGCGTGTTCCAGTACGTGGCCATCAAGGCGGCCAAGGTGGGCAGGGGCGAGCCCTACACCATAATGGCCATCTTCGCCGTGGTGACCGCCATCGGTTCCGCCTTCCTGGACAACGTTACCACCGTTCTGCTGCTTGCTCCGGTGACGCTGCTCATCGCGCAGGAGCTGGAGGTGGACCCGGTGCCCTACCTCATCACGGAGGCCCTGGCCTCCAACATCGGCGGCACGGCCACCTTGATCGGCGATCCGCCCAACATCATGATCGCATCCAAGGCCGGGTTCGACTTCATGGACTTCATCTACCACCTCACCCCGGCCATCATCGTCATCATGGTGGTCTGGATGCTGGTATGGAAGATGGTCTTCGGCAAGCGGCTGAAGGTGCGCGATGAGTTGCGGGAGAGGGTCATGTCCATGGACGAGGGCAAGCTCATCAAGGACCCGGCGCTGCTCAAGAAATCCGGCGTGGTGCTTGCGCTGACCATCATGGGCTTCGTCCTGCACGGCGTGTTCCACTACGAGCCCGCCACCGTGGCCCTCATGGGCGCGGCCACGCTGCTGCTCATCTCCGGGGAGGACCCGCACCACGCCCTGATGGAAGTGGAGTGGCCCACCATATTCTTCTTCATCGGCCTCTTCATCATCATCGGCGGCACGGTGAAGGTGGGGCTGATCGAGCTCATGAGCCAGAAGATGATCGACCTCACCGGTCCCACCAAGGACGACATGTTCGTGCTCTCCATGGTGATGGTGTGGTTCGCGGCCATCGCCTCGGCCATCGTGGACAACATCCCCTTCGTGGCCACCATGAACCCGCTCCTCATCGGCATGTCGAGCAAGATCTTCGGCAGTACCGGCGTGGAGTCCCTCCAGCACCCCACCATGCTGCCCGTGTGGTGGGCGCTCGCCCTGGGCGCGTGCCTGGGGGGCAACGGAACGGCCATCGGGGCGTCCGCCAACGTCATCGTTGTGGGCCTCTCCGAGAAGGCCGGGCACAAGATCACTTTCGTGCGCTTCATGAAATACGGCATCCCCGTGATGCTCCTCACCATCGTCCTGTCCATGATCTATGTCTGGCTGCGCTATTACGTCCTGAAGTGGTAGGCTCCATGAGGCCGGGCGGGTGCGCCCGCCCGGCCTTCCCGTCAGTCGAAAGCAAAAGTCCTTGCCGCCCGGCGCTTCCCGGCCTTCTCTTTAGAATTGCTCCCGTCCGGTAATAATTGATTCTTCCCTTGTCTGTGGGATTGTGTGCATGTCGGCTTCTGTTCGGGATTGATAGGGCCAGCCTATGTGTTGACTCGTTTGTCCCGTTACTTCCCGATGGTGGCGCGCCCGCCAGCCGCGCCACAAATCCCTCCCAGAAGCGGGGCGCCGTCTTGTCGCGTGCTCCCGCATCCCCTTCCTTGACACCATCCCCGGCCGGCAATGCCGGGTCAGCCTAAGGAGGAGTCGATGCAGGTTTCCAAGATGATGCGGACCAATGTGGTCACTGTGTCACCGGACACGCCTTTCAGGGAGCTTTTGCGCATGCAGGCGTGCATGGCGTCCCGCCAGATCCACGTGGTGGACGAAGATCGCAAGATGCTCGGCATCATAACGAGCTACGATCTGCTGAACGCGCTCGCGCCGTTCTACATCGACTCCAACCTGGCGAGGGCGCTCCCCGACGACGTCTCGGTCGTCCGGCACGCCTACGAAGCAAGCAAGGAGAAAACCGCGCGGGATATCATGACTCCCTTGGTCGCCTCTCTCAGGCCCTCGGACCATTTCGTGGAAGCCGAGACACTCATCCGGGAGAAGGGCGGCAACGTGCTCCCCGTGGTGGACGACGACGGACGCCTGCTGGGTGAGATCACCCGCAAGACCATCGTGAAGTACCTCGCCCTGGATGTCCTGGGCGTCAGTTGCGAAGGCAAGGAGGGTTAGGGAAGTGTTCTGGGTCGCAACAGGCATATTCGTCACCTGCTACGCAGTCATCGTCTCCGAGAAGATACACAAGACCAAGGTCGCCCTTTTCGGCGCGGCGCTCACCCTCATCCTCAAGGTGCTCACACAGCAGGACGCCCTGCACGACATCCACATGGGCGTGGACTGGAACGTCATCTTTCTGCTCATCTCCATGATGATCATCGTGAACGTCATGACCAAGACGGGCGTGTTCCAGTACGTGGCCATCAAGGCGGCCAAGATGGGCAAGGGGGAGCCGTATACCATCATGGCCATCTTCGCGGTGGTCACGGCCATAGGCTCGGCGTTCCTGGACAACGTCACCACGGTGCTTTTGCTGGCCCCGGTGACGCTGCTCATAGCGCAGGAACTGGAGGTGGACCCGGTCCCCTACCTCATCACCGAGGCCCTGGCCTCCAACATCGGCGGCACGGCGACGCTCATCGGCGACCCGCCCAACATCATGATCGCCTCCAAGGCCGGCCTGTCCTTCATGGACTTCATCTACCATTTGGCCCCGGCGGTCATCGTCATGATGGTTGTGTGGATGGTCTTCTGGAAGATGGTCTTCGGCAAGCGCCTGCACGTGCGCGAGGAACTCAAGGCCCGCATCATGGCCATGGACGAGAACAAGCTCATCAAGGACCCGGCGCTTCTCAAGAAGTCCGGCGCGGTGCTCGGGCTCACCATCCTGGGCTTCATCCTGCACGGCGTGTTCCACTACGAGCCCGCCACCGTGGCCCTCATGGGCGCGGCCACGCTGCTCCTGGTCTCCAAGGAGGACCCGCACCACGTTCTGGCCGAAGTGGAGTGGCCCACCATCTTCTTCTTCATGGGCCTTTTCATCATCATCGGCGGCACGGTGAAGGTGGGGCTGATCGAACTCATGAGCCAGAAGATGATCGACCTCACCGGACCCACCAAGGACGACATGTTCGTCCTGTCCATGGTCATGGTGTGGTTCTCGGCCATCGCCTCGGCCATCGTGGACAACATACCCTTCGTGGCCACCATGAACCCGCTGCTGGTGAACATGACCGGCAAGATCTTCGGCGGCACCGAGCTGGCCCAGCTGCAGGACCCCACCATGATGCCCGTGTGGTGGTCGCTGGCCCTGGGCGCGTGCCTTGGCGGCAACGGCTCGGCCATCGGCGCGTCCGCCAACGTGATCGTGGTCGGCATGGCCGAGAAGGCCGGGCACAAGATCAGCTTCGTGCGCTTCCTGAAGTACGGCGTGCCGGTGATGTTCCTCACCGTGTTCATGGCCATGATCTACGTGTGGCTCAGGTACTACGTGCTGCAGTGGTAGCGCCCCGGCCCGGCGTTAGCGGGACGAGCAGGCAGCCACGGCACTGATGACAGGCGGCCCCCTCCCGGTCTGACCGGAAGGGGGTTGCAAGCAATCCGAGGCCAGGCCCCGCGCGAGCGGGGCCTTTTTCGTGTCGCGGGTCTTGGCCGGAGGTCCGTCAGATGGGGCAGAAGCCGATGGCCTTGAGGATGGCGTCGTATACGCCGGCCGAGTCGATAACGCCAACGGCCGCGCCCTTGTCCATGACCAACAGATAATCCCTGCGCCGCAGGGCCAGGAGGTCTATGGCCACGTCCAGGGTGGCCGAGGCCTCCACGGTCTCCTCCTTGGCGGGCGGGTGGAGCAGGCAGCCCACGGTGCACTCCGAGGCAGCGCGGCAGATGTGCGCCATGGATTCGTGATAGAGCTTGTAGCGCTCCACGAACATGCCGAGCAGCTCCTTGCTGAGCCGCTCGCCGGCCATGTCCGAGAAGATACCCTTCTCGGCGTACTTCGGATTCAGGCCCCTCAAGAGGTCAACCATGCCGATTATGCCGGCCACGTTGCCGTCATCGCCGCGCACGGCCACCAGGAGGGGCACGGGCGCGTTCATGGCGCTTTTCTTAAGGGCATCCGCCGCGTCCAGCATTCCGGTCTTGAGGCTCACGGAAGGGAGTTTCCCGGCCGGGGTCATGATTTCCGAAACGGTGATGGTCTGCATGGCTCGTCTTCTCCGAACGGCCCGCAAGGCCGGTTTGCCGCCATGGAAGCAGAATGCGGCCGCGAAGGCAAGCCGCCTGGAAGCTCAGGGCTTGAGCCCGGTGAGGACCTCCTCGCGTCCGAGCACCACGAGCCTGTCGCCTTCGCGCAGGACCAGGCCGGCCTTGGGTACGAAGTCGTAGCTCTCTCCGGCGCCAGGGTGGCGGACTGCGATGACCTGGGCGCCGTGCCGGGCGGGCAGTTCCAGTTCCCGCAGGGAGAGGCCCGCCCATCGCTGGACCGTGAGCTCCCAGATCGCCACGTCCCGCTCGAAGGGCAGGTGCTCGATGAGGCCCGGCCGGGCAAGGCGGTGGGCCATCTGGATGGCGGCGTACTTCTCCGGGAAGATGACCTCGTCCACGCCGATATGCCTGAGGATTTTTTCGTGATCCTCGCTTATGGCCTTCACCCAGACCTTCTGGACGCCCATCTCCTTGAGGTAGAGCGAGATGAGGATGCTCGCATCCATGGAGTGGCCGACGCTCACGGCCACGTGGTTCATGGAGTGGATGTTCACCTGCTCCAGGGCCCGCTTGTCCCTGGCGTCCAGCTGGTAGACCTTGGTGAGGATGGTCTGGGCGCGCCGGATATTGTCAGGGTCGGAGTCAAGTCCGAGGACGCTGTGTCCCAGCCCGACGAGCGACTTTCCAAGATTCAGGCCGAATTTGCCCAGTCCGATGACTCCTATCTCCAGTTCTCGCGCCATGCCGGGCTCCTTGATCATCCTATGAGCATGCCTTCCTCGGGCCAGCGGTAGCGGGGGGGCTCCTGGAGGGCCTGGAGGAAGGAGAGGAAGGCGATGGGGCCGATGCGGCCGATGAACATCACGAGCATGATGACCACCTTTCCCGCGTCGGAGAGGTTCGGCGTCAGGCCCGTGGATAGGCCCACAGTGCCGAACGCGGAGACCACCTCGAAGAGCGAGTCCAGAAACAGCGCCCGGCTGCCCGGGGAGTGGTGGGGCGTCTCGGTGACGCACAGGGCCAGGGTGGCCGCGGAAACGATGGTCATGCCGAATATGGCCAGTGTGAGCGCCTTGTTGAGGGTGCGGGGCTCCACCGCCATGCCTTGCACCACGGTCTGGTTCCGGCCCATTAACTGAGCTGCGGCGAAGGAAACCATCACCCTGAACGTGGTGGTCTTGATCCCCCCGGCGCACGAGGCCGGAGATCCGCCAACGAACATCAAAAACAGCATGACCGTGAGCGACAGGTTGGTCATGGCCCCGATGTCCACGGTGTTGAACCCGGCCGTGCGGCAGGAAACAGACTGGAAGAGCGCGGCCAGCGCCTTGTTCGCAAGGTCAGCCTCCGGTCCGCCCGCCGCGTGCTCCCCGAGATGGATTCCCGCTGCCCCGGCCACGATGAGAAACGCGGAGGTGGAGAGCACGATGCGGGCGTGCAGGGACAGCGCCGGACGGGGGCCGGGGCAGCGGGGTCTCAGCAGGCCTTTCAGCCTGTGGTGGGTCTCGTGCAGGGTTGAGAAGCCCAGCCCGCCCAGGATGATGAGCCCCATGACCACCAGGTTGACCCCGGGATGGGCGGCGTAGCGCGTGAGGTTGTCCGGAAAAAGCGCGAACCCGGCGTTGCAGAACGCCGAAACGGCATGGAACAGGGCCGAGAACGGCGGGAAGCCGGCTGGGTCCATGAGGTGGAGGGCCAGAGCTCCAGCGAGTTCGGTGAGAAAGACCATGAGCACCATTCTGCCGAGGAAGCCTCCCAGCTTGAATCTGGGGTCGTGGAGGAGGCTTTCGCCCACGGCCTCGAAGTCGGTCATGGACACCCGCCTGCGCCAGAGTATGAAGACCAGGCTGGTGTAGGTCATGATGCCGAGGCCGCCCAGCTGGAAGAGCGCCAGAATGATAGCCTGCCCGGTGGTGTTGAACGCGGTGGACGTGTCAACCACGGTGAGGCCGGTAACGCAGGTGGCGGACGTGGCCGTGAAGAGGGCGTCCAGGAAGCGGACCGGCTTCCCGTCGGAGCTCATGCCGCTGCCGAGGGCCGCGCCTCCCGCCAGGATGGCCAGCGCGAAAGCGTGGATGGGTAGCGCCAGGGGCGCGAAAAACTTGCTGGGGGCCATCCCAGTTCGCATATCTTGCCGGGATGGGCATTGCAAGGACGGCGGCCCGGCAGGTTTGAAGTTGCCCGCCCAGGCCGGATTGCGCTATCTGGTGGGCCTGTCGTCCTTCAAGGAGGAAACATGAACCGCTCCCTTTGCGCGATCCTTCTCTCTGCTGTATTGGCCCTCTGTCTCCCAGCCGTGTCCGGGGCAGCCGGAGGCCTTTCCAAGGGCCAGACGGTGTACGTCCCCTGCTACTCGCACATCTATCACGGAATCAAGACCCGCCCCATCGACCTGACCATCACGCTCTCGGTGCGCAACACCGACCCTGAGCGGGCCGTGATCCTCACCGCCGTGGACTACCACGACACCGCGGGTAAACTGGTGAAGAAGCACCTGGACAAGCCCTTGCGGCTGGAGCCGCTCATGACAGTCGAGTACATCGTGGCCCAGACGGACTCCACGGGCGGGTCCGGCGCCAACTTCATGGTGCGCTGGATTGCTGACGTCCCCGCCAACCCCGTGCTGGTGGAGGCGGTGATGATAGGCACCAGCGCCCAGCAGGGCATATCCTTCACCAGCCGGGGCGGGCCTGTCGGGGATTGACCTCCCAGGGCCCTCCCGCAGTCCTTCGCGCCCCCCCCCTTCGGGGGCGTTTTTTTGCGCGTCAAACGGTGCGAGGTTCAGGCCGTGATCTGGGAAAACTTGAGGATCACCATCCGAGTGGCTGCGGTTGCTTGTACGTGTCGCCGCAGTGTTGGCATCCGGCCGTCTGGCTACGCAAATCGGAGTGGGTCCGCGGCATCGGGGCGCACACCCCAGGGGCAGGCCAGGGTCTTGAGCTTGGAAGGATGGGGCCGCTCACGCGGTCAGGCCATGCATGACATTTAGATTGCATTAGCATTGCCAAGTGTTGCTCTAAGCGGGTTGTTGGAAGCACTATCATGAGCTAGCCTGGTTTCCATGCGTTGAATCCAGGGAAAACATGCCAGCCATCCTTGGATTTATCCTACAACATCTGGCGAAATATGCCAGTAAGATGTTCACGGATGACATGAAGATTCCACTTCATATGCCTGTCTTCAGGTATGAGTGTGGGTACGCTTCGAGAAAGCCGCGATTCAGCCGATTCTGACAGTAGCATTGAACGAGCATTGCGTTCGTGCGGCAATGCCGGGCCATGGGTCCGGGCTCCTGTCAGGGCCGCCGTCGATCTTCCTCCCATCGCCGAGAGAACCAAGCCATGTACCGTCTTCCGGGGAATCCGCCGGCCCGGACGGCGAGTCCGGCGTCATGACGCCGGGTAAGCGAGGCGCAAATCACCGTCGCGGGGCGCCAAGGAGGCGCCGCCGGACACCGCGCTCCCAATCGGCTGCAATCTGAATCGGTTGAGATTTGGAGGACCTATGCTGGACAATGCGAAGCGGATCGGCCTGTTCCTTGGCCCCGCTCTTTTCATCCTCTTCTGTATCCTTCCCGTGCCGCAGGGCCTCAGCCCCCAGGCGATGTACTGCGCCGCCACCACGGCGCTGATGGCCACTTGGTGGATAACCGAGGCAATCCCAATACCGGCCACGTCGCTTCTGCCCATCGTGATGTTTCCGTTCTTCAAGATCATGCCCAGCGCCAAGGCGACCCTGCCCTACGCGAACCACCTGATCTACCTGTTCATGGGCGGCTTCTTCATCGCCGTGACCATGGAGCGCTGGAACCTGCACTACCGCATAGCCATGCGCACCATAAAGATCGTGGGCACCAGCCCTTCGCGGATCATCCTGGGCTTCATGGTGGCGGCCGCGTTCCTCTCCATGTGGGTGTCCAACACGGCCACCACGGTCATGATGATGCCCATCGGGCTGGCCATCATCAAGGCTTGCGCGGAGATCACCGGTGATAAGGATCTCACCAAGAACGCCTTCGCGATATCGCTCATGCTGGCCCTGGCCTACGCCGCGTCCATCGGCGGCCTGGGCACGGTCATCGGCACCCCGCCCAACACCATCATGGTGGCTCAGGTCGACAAGCTCTATGGCCAGACCATCTCCTTCGGCTCCTGGATGCTGGTTGGCGTGCCGCTGGCTGCCACGTTCCTCCTTTGCACCTGGTTCATCATGACCAAGGTGCTCTACCCGATCAAGGGCGACATCCTGTTGGGTAAGGGCGAGCAGTTGGTCAACGCGGAGCTGGCCAAGCTGGGTCCCGTTACCGGTCCGGAGAAAAAGATCATCGCGATATTCGCCGTGGTGGCCGTGACTTGGATAGTGATGGGCCTGGTGAAGATGCCGCTGTTCAAGGGCGTGTCCGACGCCACAGTGGCCATTGCCGGGGCGCTGGCCTTGTTCGCCTGTCCGGCCGATTTCAAGAAGGGCGTGTTCCTGCTGGACTGGAAAACCGCCGTGAAGATTCCCTGGGACGTGATCCTGCTCTTCGGCGGCGGCCTGTGCCTGGCCGACGGCTTCCAGGCCACCGGCCTGACCAAGTTCATCGCCGGGCAGCTCACCGGCCTGCAGGGCATGCCGCTTATCGTCATCATCGCGTGCATCGTGGCCTTGAACATCTTCCTGACGGAAGTCACCTCCAACACAGCCGTGGCCACGCTCATGATCCCCGTGATGGGCGCCATCGCAGTGGGCATGGGCGTGCACCCCTACGGACCAATCATTGCCGCGTGCATCGCCTGCTCCTACGCCTTCATGCTGCCCGTGGCCACGCCGCCCAACGCGGTGGTCTTCGGCTCCGGAGCGGTCACGATCAAGCAGATGGCCAAGACGGGCTTCTGGCTCAACATCATGGGCATTATCCAGATCACGCTGGTGGTCATGTACCTGATGCCCGCCGTCTGGGGCATTGATCTGAACGTGCTGCCCGAGTGGGCCATTCCCAAGAAATAGCCTTGCGGCAACCAACCCGGACAAGAAGGCGTCCCCCCCCGGTGGGGACGCCTTCTTGTTGTGTTACGCGGCCAGGACTTGCCCGCAATGCCCTGGGTTGCGCCGGGGCGGGTCTTGTTGCGGGAACGCTTGCTGGCGACGGACGCGCCGAGGCCGGTGGCGGTGATTTCGCCCAGGATGGGGCGCGGCATGCAGTGCGCCTGAGACGCATGCCCGGCGCGCAAGAATGTGCGGGAGGGCTAGGCGGTCGCGGAAGCGGAGTGGCGTGAACTGTTGCCTTGGCTCCGTGCAGCCTTCGCGGGCAGCCAGGCTGGAGTTGGCGAGGCGTATGATGAGAGGCTCGCCGTGGAGTGTTCAGTCTGGAGTCGAGAAAATCTCTAGGGCCTGTTTGCGGCCCATACGTCGGCAAACGAGGGCAACTTTAAGTTTAATAGCCTGTTATTTAAGGATAAAGCGCAACATGTGCAATTGGTTTCCATGTTGACACCCTGAGGTGGCGCGGGGTTGCCAGAATTTTAGTTATCAGTTACAAAAAAATAATGTAAGCGTTTGTCTTACATCTTGTCATGCTGGACATATCATTTGTGTCAGGTATACAAGGAAAGACCCTGGCGACCGCAGCTGGATCAACTGCCTGCCGTCCAGCGAGGCATTTCGCCAAGGCGGTTCGGAAGCATCTTCCGGAAACTCCCACGCCTCACGTTTCAACCGTGCCGATTTGTCTCGTCCTTTCAGCGTGATGGGTCGTTCGACGCCGGTCAGCCCCGGTGGACCCGTTCGAGGGATGAGGCGTCTGTCCAGGCACGCGAACCGGATGGTTTCGAAAACGCGGGATGCGAGGGCGCTCAAGCCAGAAAACGGATGGTTAGGAGGCATCCGTGGGCGGCGGCCCTGATTCGACGGCAATCTGAATCGGAAGAATCTGGAGGGAGTCATGGATAGAGCCAAGCAGGTAGGTCTTTTCCTTGGACCTGCATTGTTCCTGTTGTTCTGCATCTTGCCCGTTCCGCAGGGCCTCACGCCCGCAGCCATGTACTGCGCGGGCACCACGGCCCTCATGGCCGTATGGTGGATAACCGAGGCCATTCCCATACCGGCCACGGCGCTTCTGCCCATCGTTCTGTTCCCGTTCTTCAAGATCATGCCCAGCGCCAAGGCCACTCTGCCTTACGCCAACCACCTCATCTACCTGTTCATGGGCGGCTTCTTCATCGCCGTGACCATGGAGCGCTGGAACCTGCACTACCGCATCGCCATGAAGACCATCCAGCTGGTGGGCACCAGCCCCTCGCGGATGGTGCTCGGCTTCATGATCGCGGCGGGCTTCCTGTCCATGTGGGTGTCCAACACGGCCACCACGGTCATGATGATGCCCATCGGGCTGGCCATCATCGAGGCCACTGGCGAGATCACCGGCCAGAAGGACTTCACCAAGAACCCCTTCGCCACCTGCCTCATGCTGGCCCTGGCCTACGCGGCCTCCATCGGCGGCATCGGCACCATCATCGGCACGCCGCCCAACACGGTCATGGTGGCCCAGATCGACAAGCTCTACGGCCAGACCATCTCCTTCGGCACCTTCATGGCCATCGGCGTGCCCCTGGCCGTCAGCTTCATGGTCATCGCCTGGCTGCTGCTCACCAAGGTCATCTTCCCGGTCAAGGGCGACATCCTCATGGGCAAGGGCGAGACCCTGGTCCGCGAGGAACTGGCCAAGCTCGGCCCCATGAAGAAGGAAGAGAAATGGATCATGCTGGTCTTCCTGGCCGCGGCCGTCACCTGGATCATCATGGGCTTCGTGAAGTGGCCGGTGTTCAAGGGCGTGTCCGACGCGTCCATCGCCATCGCCGCCTCGCTGGCCCTGTTCTGCATCCCCTCCGACTTCAAGAAGGGCGTGTTCCTGCTGGACTGGAAGACCGCCGTGAAGATCCCCTGGGACGTCATCCTGCTCTT
>JBMORI010000012.1:0-15549 GCA_049322415.1 Thermodesulfobacteriota bacterium
GCGCTCGACCGGCGCGGGCGAGGACACCCCGGACGGTAAGTGCCTCCCGGATGCGTGCATCCAAACGTCGCGAAGCCAAAAGGGATTCCAAAGGGACATTGTCCCTTTGGCCGCCGGAGGCGTCTTCCTCTTTACCAGCTCCAACCCCCAAGTAGTACACGCGAAACCTCTTGTCTATTCTCCGTCTGGTTGGCTACATTGCCGGTCCGGACAACGCGAAAAATCTGGAGGCTCCCATGGCCGATTTCAAGAAGATTCTGTGCGCGGTGGACTTCTCCGACCATAGCCCGAAGCTGGCCGACTACGCCAAGACCCTGGCCCGCTGCACCGGCGCGAAGCTCCTGTGCGTGTACGTGGCCCCGTCGCTGTCGCAGTACGTGGGCTTCCACGTGCCGCCCAGCTCCATCGAGGCGTTCGTGGGCGAGATCGTGGCCGGAGCCGACACCAGCATGAAGGCCTACCTGGACGAGCATTTCGCCGGGGCCAACGCAGAGGGCAGGGTGCTGGTGGGCTATCCCGCCGAGGAGATACTCAACCTTGCCGAGGACGAGAAGGCCGATCTCATCATAATGGGCACCCACGGCCGCACCGGCATCGACCGCATCCTTTTCGGCTCCGTGGCCGAGAAGGTGGTGAAGAGCTCTTCCTGTCCGGTGCTGACCATCCGCCCCGAGCCCCACGACGAGGATTGAATGGACCCGAGAGACACACTGAGGCCGGAAGTGCTGGAGTTCACGCCGTACACTCCGGGCCTCTCCATAGACGAGATACGCGAGCGCCACGGGCTGGCCAGCGTGATCAAGCTGGCCAGCAACGAGAACCCCCTGGGAACCTCGCCGCTCGTGCAGCGGGTGCTGTCGCGCAGGGCCGAGGCGGCGTTCCGCTACCCGCAGTCCGGCAACCCCCGGCTGGTGCGTGCCATCGCGGACTTCCACGGCGTCCCGGCCAAGTGCGTGGTGCCGGGCAACGGGTCGGACGAGATCATCGACCTGCTCCTTCGGGTGAAAGCCCGGCCGGGCATGGACAACGTGGTGGCCTTCGAGCCGTGCTTCAGCATCTACAGGCTCCAGGCCAAGCTGTGCGGGGTGGAGCTCAGGCAGGCCAAGCTCGGCGAGGACTTCCGCTTCCCCTTCGAGGACCTGCTGTCCCTGTGCGACGGCAACACCGCCCTCGTGTTCGTCACCAACCCGGACAACCCCTCCGGCCACGCCGTGAAGGCGGCCGAGCTGGCCCTGCTGGCCAGTGCGCTGCCCAAACGGGCGCTCCTGGTGGTGGACGAGGCCTACGTGGAGTTCGCCGAGCCGGAAGAGGAGTATTCCGTGATGGGCAGGCTCGAAAGCCTGCCCAACGTGGTGGTGCTGCGCACCTTCTCCAAGCTGTACGGGCTGGCGGGCCTCAGGCTCGGGTTCGGCGTCATGCCGGAGTGGCTGGCCGATCTGCTGTTGCGGGTGCGCCTGCCGTTTAGCGTGAACCTGCTGGCCGAGGCCGCCGGGCTGGCCGCCCTGGAGGACCTGCACTTCCGGCAGGCCACGCTGGAGACGGTGCGCCGGGGAAGGACATACCTCGGCGAGGAGCTCTCGCGGCTCGGCTGCAAGGTGTATCCGTCCCAGGCCAACTTCCTGCTTTTTACCCCGCCCATGGACGCCCGCGAGGCGTTCGAGGCCCTGCTGGCCAAAGGAATCATCATCCGCCCCCTGGCCAGCTACGGCATGCCCGGCAACCTGCGGGTGAGCATCGGCAGCCAGCCCGAGAACGAAGCCTTCGTCAAGGCCTTCGAGGAGGTGCTCGCCTCCCGTGGCTGATCCCGTCATCATCACGCTGGACGGGCCGGCCGGAGTGGGCAAGACCACCCTGGCCCGCATGGTGGCCCAGGCCTTGGGCGTCGCCTACCTGGACACGGGGGCCATGTTCCGGGCAACCGCCCTGAAGCTCGGCCCCCATTCATGGGAGCTTCCCGGGCCGGAGCTGGCCGCCCGGCTGGACGGATTCACATTCAGCCTGGAGGGCGCGGGCGGGGACTCCGTGCTCCTCATGAACGGCACGCCCGTCGGGGACGAGGTCCGGGCGGAGCACGTGGGCATGTGGGCCTCCAACGTGGCTGCCAGGCCGGAGGTGAGGGAGTTCCAGAAGGCGGCCCAGCGGGCCATCGGGCGAAACACGTCCCTGGTTGCCGAGGGTCGCGACATGGGCACCGTGGTGTTCCCTCAAGCCAGGTGCAAGATATTCCTCGACGCAGCCCCGCGCGTGCGTGCCATGCGCAGGGTGGAGCAGCTTCGAGGGATGGGCCAGGAGGCGGACCTGGACGCCATCGAGGCCTCCATCCGCCAGCGCGACGAGCAGGACCGCAACCGCCCCATCGCGCCGCTCGTCCCAGCCGGGGACGCCGTGGTGGTTGACACGTCCGGGCTCACCCTGGACGAGGTCTTCGCCCGCATCATGGACGCCGTACGATCATAGCCCGTTTATCTGGAAAAATCTCTCAAGCATCGCGTTGACCTGGTCCGGCGCTTCCAGCGTCAGGAAGTGCCCGGCCCCGACAACCTGACCCGTCATCAGCTGCGGGCTCAGCTCCCCCAACTGGACCACGTCGGTTCTCGGGCGCGACGAGGCCACGTACAGAAAAGGAACGCGGCAGGCCCGGACGGCCGTGGCGCCGTCCGAGAGCCGCCACTGTTCGAACAGCCTGACGACCACGTGCCGGGGTGTTTCCAGCATGCGCTGCAGGATGGCCGCCTTGCGGCCGGGGTCGTCCCAGGGTTCGAACGCGGCCTCGAAGTAGCGCCTGAAATACCCCTGCCAGGCCGGAGACTTGAGTCCCTCCAGCAGGGAATGCATCCTGCTCGGGCGGCCGGGCGGCGTCAGAAGCGTGGAGTCCAGGCAGGCGACGCCCGCCACCTTTTCCGGCCACCGGGCGCAAAGCTCCATCGCCACCATGCCGCCCATGCTGTGCCCCACGGCCACGCAGCGGGGAATGCCCAGGCTGTCCAAGAGCGCCGCCAGATCGTCCGCCAGCCGCGAGAAGGCGTAGTCGCCATCGGGCTTGTCGCTTTCACCGTGTCCGCGAAGGTCCGGGGCGCAGACAGGGCGGCTCGGCGCGAAGTGATCCAACTGGGGCGCGAAGAAGCCGTGGTCGCAGCTGTTGCCGTGAATGAAAAGCAGGGGAGTTCCGGACCCGTCCCGCCGGTCGTAGACGGACAACCCGACGCCGTCGGGGAGAGTGACACGCAGATAGCCCATGCCGGGTGTGTACCTCCGGCGTTTTCTCAGGGCAATACGCGCCGGGATGAGCTGTTGGGCATGGGAATTGTTCGTATCAAAAAGAATTGCCTACCTTGGAGGTATGTTATATTTGCTGCCGATGATGACAGCCGTACACGATGATATTGAGAAATACGAGAAGCTCGTAAGCGGGTTCGCCAGGAAAAACAGGATGGACGCGGCGCTGGATACGGCGGCGATCCTCTCCGCCCTGCTGGCCTGTCTCCCAGTCGTCAAGATCGTCCTGCTGCCAGCTTTCTGTTGATTCTTTCCGGGCAGCGCCTCCGGAACCGGCACCCGAGCGCATGGCGCGCTTATCTGTCCGTAATCGCTGCATAAAAAATATACGCGTCCTATCTGTCCGTTATCATGGCCGATCCGAAGCCAGGGCGCCTAACCCGCTTCATGCGCAGGATTTTTTTTTGTTGCGGCGGATTGCGAGAGGAGTAGGGGTGGAATCAATGCCGAAGGCGTTCTTTGGCAGGCAGGCCTGACCCCAACGGAGGGTAGTGATCGTTAATCCGAATCCCCATAACGGGCGGTTGAGCGCCCTCCTGGATCCGCCAGACGCGAGCAAGGGCCCGGAGCAATCACTCGGGGCGAGGCCGGTCATCCGGCAAGGCGCGTGAGGGCGGATTCATTTTTTTGGGCTTCAGGCCCAGCTTCTTGATGGCCAGGTACAGTTCGCGGCTCACCCAGGCGTCCGTGGCGGCGTAGCAGATCTGGGCTGGGCTGAGGGTCTTGGCCTCCCAGTTGGTGAGGCGGGCCTTTTTGGACACCCTGAGCCCCAGAAGCCCGGCCGCGAGGTTGCGCAAACCCGTCACGGGCCAACCGAAACGCTTGGCCCATTCCCCGATGTCCTCGAACCCCTTTGGCTCGACCGGACCTATCTTGCCCAGGGCGGCAAGGTCGTCCCGCACGGCCACGCCAGCCTTGACCACTCCCGCGTCCCCGATGATCCCTGCCACTGCCTCCCAGGCGGGAAACGCACCCGTCCGGAGGAGCACCACGACGCCGTCGCCCGCGAACTGCACCAGCGAAGGCGAGTAGCTGACGCCCTTTTTGAAGGTTGGCCTCGTCTCCGTATCGAATCCGAGCACCTTGGAACCATTGAGCTTGCCCAGGGCGTCAAGGGCATCTCCGGGAGTCTGGGCGACTATCACGTCGCCTTCGAAACGCGCCAGGGGCAGGCAGGCGAACTCTTCGGGCAGCAGGGCCCGGGGCGGTACGAATGGAGTGGTCATGGCTCCCCCGGCAACGATGACAGGGCCGACGGCGGCGGCGGCTGGGTGAAGTAGCGTTCGACGAACTGGTCGATGACGATGTCCGGTTTCTCCCTGAGTATGGCGGAGGTGTCGAAGGCGCGGACATTGACCGCGTCGGTGGGGAAGGGCCACTGGAAGTACATGCGCGAGAAATGCTCCCCCAGGAAGGGGATCATCTCGTGCGCGAAGGAGTCGCGGAAGAAGAAGGCGCGGGGCAGGGATTTGTCCGTGTTCTCGTAGACGGCCAGGGGCTGGAAGTGGTTGAGTCCGGCCTCCTTGCCGTGGACCTCGGCGGAGTTGCGCTTGCCCTTGGGCTCCATGACGATCACGTTTTCGGGGTAGAGGTCGCCCATTGCGATCATGTAGGAGAGGCCGCCGAGAAGTCCGGGCTTCTCCGAGACGGTGAAAGCCGATAGCTCCATGGGCGCCATGCCGGGAAAGTGGCGGGCGAGCCGTTGCGTCAGCTGCCGGTAGGCGTGGAAGGCGCCGAACGGGGTCCAGTGGCTGTCCGTGCGGTAATAGCTGAGGCCCTTGGTCCTGGCCTCGAGGAGGCTCGGGCGCAGGTCCACCACGTCGATGCCCGCGTCAGCCAGGGCCTTGACCATCTGGTCGAGCTTGGTCTCCTCGCGGATCTTGTTGAACCGCGAGGGGATGTGATCGGGGTAGATGCTCGGCTTGTTGGGGGCGATGACCACCATGTACCTGATGCCGCGAGCGGCCAGCCAGTCGTGCCGGGCTCTGAACACCTTGGCCCAGACGGCCAGGTGCTCCCTGGTCAGGGGCTTCACGACCCGGTAGTCGTTTATCACGTTGAGCTGGGGGTTCTCCTGGGCAAGGTAGAGCCAGTCGCCGTCGCCGGCCAGCACGGGGTCGGTCGGCATGGAAGCCCGGAGCAGCCGCACGTCCATGAGTTGCTCCCAGCGCACCAGCACCTTGCGCAGCCCGAAATTGCGGTCAAGCCAGTTGCGTCTCAGCGTGTAGATCACATGGCCGAGGGTGGAGGGGTCGGCGGAGAGCCTGGGCATCGGGTTGGGTTCGGATTCCTGCAGCGGGACGGGCGGGTTCCATCGCAAGAGGTTCGCCGTGGCAGGAATGCAGATGGCGGCTATGAATAAGGCCGTCGTCAGGATGGCGGCCGCGCGGCCCAGTGAGCGTGACCAAGCCGATTGCATGCCTAGAACTGGAAATAGATGAAGGGATTGTGCGTTCCGCTGGCCAGCGACATGCAGGACAGAAGAAGGATGACGGGGGTGGCCACCAATCCCACCAGGGCGTCCACGCCGGGGCCGAGGGCCATGCTGGGCGCCTGCTCGAGCCTGCGGTGACGCCAGTCCCTGATCCAGGGTATGATAGGCATGGACCCGATGACTCCAAGCGCGATCATGATCACGACCTTGGGGTTGAGGAAAAGCCCGACGTGCCACTCCTTGCCGGAGCCGGTTCCCATCCCGGCCATGGCCTGAAGGAAAGACATGGCCTGGGTCAGGTTCTCGGCCCTGAAGAACACCCAGCCCACCATGAACACCAGAATGCAGTACAGGTGGCTTAAGGGGCGCCAGGAATCGTCCATCCACTTGCCGAACCCGGTGCGCTCAAGGCCCAGGAAGAAGCCGTGGAAGAGGCCCCAGACGATGAAGCTCCAGCTTGCGCCGTGCCAAAGCCCGCACAGGAAGAACACCAGCACCAGGTTGAAGGTGACGCGCGCGTTGGAGCAGCGGTTGCCGCCCAGCGGGATGTAGAGATAGTCGCGGTACCAGGTGGAGAGGGATATGTGCCAGCGCCGCCAGAACTCGCGAATGCTGCGGGAAATGTAGGGGTAGTTGAAGTTCTCCATGAACTTGAACCCGAACATGTGGGCAAGGCCGATGGCCATGTCCGAGTAGCCCGAGAAGTCGAAATAGATCTGCAAGGTGTAGCAGACGGCTCCGAGCCAGGCCACGGGAGCGGTGAGCTGGTCCGGGGGGATGGCGAAGATCCTGTCGGCGGGAAGAGCCACCACGTTGGCTATGAGCACCTTCTTGCCCAGGCCCGCCACGAAGCGGTTGATGCCGTGGGCGAAGCGCTCCACGTTGACGGTGCGCTTGGTGAGCTGTTCGGCGATGTCCTTGTAGCGGATGATGGGGCCCGCCACCAGCTGCGGGAAAAGCGAGATGTAGAGCGCAAGCTGAGGCAGGGAGCCGTTGGGCGGAGTCTGCTTGCGGTAGATGTCCATCAGGTAGGAGATGCAGTGGAAGGTGAAGAAGGAGACGCCGATGGGCAGGTGCACCTTCCCTATCTCGATCTGAGGCAGGCCCAGGGGGGCCAGGGCGAAGGAGTTCAGGTTGTCGACGATGAAGTTGGTGTACTTGAAGATCACCAGCAGGGTGATGTTGAAGGCGATCGCAAGCCCGATCTGCACCTTGGCGGAGCTGTGGGCGTGCGCCCGGTAGACCCACAGGCCGAAGAAATAGTTAGCGATGATGGAGATGATCATCACCACGGTGTAGATGCCCTCGCCCCAGGCGTAGAAGACCATGCTGGCGGCCAGGAGCACGAGGTTGCGAAGGCTCAGTGTCCGGGCTGCCGTGAAGTAAAGCAGCAGCACCAGGGGTAGGAAATAGAACAAGAAAGAAGCTGAGCTGAAAACCATGCTGTCCTGCGGTAATGCGGATTTTTGGGCGAGACTCCGTGAACGGGTCGGCGCGTCTTACCCGATGGAGCATGTTTTGACAACTCCCGCCCCTGGCGGTAGCTCACCAGGCCGGAGGAAGCACGTGAAGCACGAAGCCGGGCGTATCGGTGTCGCCATCCCGAGGGAAGGCGCGTGGAAGTGGCAGGGGATCATGCTGGAGGCGCTCGGAGCGCGGGGGGTGGCCGTGGAATGGGACGGCCCCGCCTTGCCCGTGGTCCCCATGCCCTGGAGGGTGCTTCTGGAGGTCGAGCGGCTTTTGGCCCGGCCCAGGACGGACCTTTTCGCCAGGACAGGCAACACGGCGGAGTCCATGGACGCCGCCCGGCCGGGCATGCTCATTCTACCGCCCGGCTGCCAGGCCACGCCTGAGCTGCTCGCGCGCCTGCCGCTGGGCGCCCTGGAATTCGACGCGCTGGACCCCGCGACGTTCTCCGGCGGCTTGCTCCCGGGCCGCATGATCTGGCGTCGCGCGGGCCTCGCCCCGAGGCTGGCCTGTTCCACCGCCACCTGCGTCCAGGGGCCGTTCCCCCTGGGCTGGGCCGGTCCGCACCTGGCCAAGGCCGCGCTCATGCCGTCGCGGCTTCTGGCCCGGCTGGACCTGGAAGGGGAGGCGGTCTGGGACGGCCTCCCCGAGGCCGGGCCTACGCGGGGTTCGTTCGCGCCCGGGGCGGCGGGCTGGGCGCGTTTCCTGGCCGGGCTGGCCGGGTTCGGCCTGAAGAGGGCCTGGCTGGACCTCCTCCACCGCCGACAGTGGTATCTTGCCGTGCGTCCCGGCGACGGCGACCCGCGCCGGGCCGGATTCGCGGGCGAGCCCTTCGTTCCGGTCCTGCCGCCCAGAGGCACGGGCTGGGCCGACCCCTTCCCGTTCTCGAAGGACAGGCGCTCGTGGCTTTTCATCGAGGAGATTCCGGGGCGGGGCAAGGGCGTCATATCGGTCATGGAGTTGCTGCCCGGCGGGGGCTTCGGGAAACCCCGGCGGGTGCTGGAGGAACCCTTCCACCTTTCCTACCCCAACGTGTTCGAGCACGAGGGGGCGGCGTACATGGTGCCCGAGACATCCCAGGCGGGGCAGGTCAGGCTCTACCGCGCCGGGGACTTCCCGGGGGGCTGGGCGCTGGACAGGGTGCTGCTGGACGGCGTCCCCGGCACGGACGCCACCTTCCTGGAGCACGGGGGGGAGTGGTGGATGTTCGTGAACGTGCGCGCCCCGGGCGGGTCCTCCTGGGACGAGCTGCATCTGTTCCGGAGCGCCTCCAGGCTCGGCCCCTTCAAGCCCCACCCTCTCAACCCGGTGGTGTCCGACGTGCGCCGCGCCAGGCCAGCCGGGCCAGTGATCGTCCGGGACGGCAGGCTCTTCCGCCCGGCGCAGGACTCGTCGGGCTGGTACGGCCGCGCCCTGGCGGTGATGGAAATCACCAGGCTGGACGGGACGGGCTACGAGGAGGTGGAGGTTGCCAGGCTGGAACCTGAGCTCGTGCCCGGCAGCTTCTGCCTACATACCTTTGTATCCGAGGGTATGCTTGAGATCGTCGACGGTCAGCGATTCGTCCCCGTCTGGAGGTAGGTCGTCGCGGACGGGGCCCGCCTTGACCATCTCCACGAACTCGCAGGTGACGCCCTGCTTCACGGCCTTGAACTTGGTGGCCATGAGTTCGACCTCCTGGTTCTTCTGGAGTTTGGGGGGGACGTTTCGCAGCAGAAATTCGTTGGTGAACTTCACCACGTACCGCTCGCCGTTCACGTCCACTGCAACGGCCCTCAACAAGTCCTCCTGCTCCAGCGTCCCCTTCACGATCCCTTTCAGCAGCACCGGGGGGGAGCTTGAATTGCCGAAATAGACCATCGCCGCAAAGAGAGCGAGGCAGACGAAAAAGGGAATCTTAGCCGACCTGAGATCGCCAAAGCGCATGATGCCTCCGCGCTGAATTTAAATGGCCCGCATCTTGCTTGGAATGATTCCAAACAAGGAGGCCGTCATGTCCGATGCCAACAGCACATTCCTGGACGCCCTGGCCGCCAACCAGAACACTGAAAGAAACAAGCTTCACGAGCTGGAAACATCCGACGTGGCCATCTCCCGCGAGGCCCTGAGCGCGCTTGGGAAGGCAGCCCGGTCGCTCCTGGTCAAGGTGATGGGCGCGGGCAGCGTCGAGGCCATGACCATCGGCGAGATCGTGAAGCTCTTCGCTTCGAAGCTCTACTGGAACGAAACCGGGGGCGAGCTCATCATGTGCGCCGATTTCGAGGGCCGCACCGTATGCCTGCCCATCCCGGCCGAGCATTGGAACGTCAACATAACCGGTCAGCTCCAATAAACGGAGCCTGTCCGACGCAGATTGGAGGGCCGGGGGAGACCTACTCCCCCCTCTTCACCTCGTCCCAGAGTTCGTCCCAATCCTTAAGACCGAACGCGGAGGTGTCCAGGCCCCTGCTGCGGGCCAACTCCTCCATCTTCCGGAATCTCGACAGAAACTTGGCGTTCGCGCCCTCCAGGGCCGCGTTGGCCTTCACGCCGAGACGCCTGCCGTACTCCACGACGCTGAAGAGATAATCACCGTACTCGGCCTCCACTCGCGCCTGGTCGCCGGAGGCCACGGCCTCCTGGAGTTCCGCCCACTCCCCCGCCATCTGCTCCGCCTGGTCCTTGTCGTTCTCCCAGGTGAAGTGGTGTCGGGCGGCCTTGGCGTTCAGGCGGTAGGCCTTGAGAAGCGGCGGCAGCCCTTTGGGAAGCGAGTCGAAGATGCCTTCCTTGTTGTCCTTCTCCTGACGCTTAATGCGCTCCCAGTTGCGCAGCAGCTCCTCCTGGTTCTCGACCGCGAGGCCCTCGAACACATGGGGATGGCGGCGGATCATCTTGGCCGCGATGGCGTCGATGGAATCGGCCAGGGTGAAGGCCCCCCCGGCCTCGTAGAGCGCGGCCACGAAGCACAGCAGGAACAGGACGTCGCCCAGCTCTTCGCGGGCGTTGCCGGGGTCGCCCGAGCGGATGGCCTCCACCAGCTCGAAGGATTCCTCGATGACGTAGTCGCAGAGGGTCTCAGGCGTCTGCTTGCGGTCCCACGGGCATCCGCCGGGGCCTATGAGGGTGGCCACCACCTGGCGCAGCTTGGCCAGGGAAAGGCTTGCTTGATCGGACATGAATCATCCTTTTGGGGGCTGCGGCTTGGGCTGGCCCTGCTGCGGGGCGGGCTTGGGCGCTGGCTTGGGCTCCTCGACAGTCTTCTTCTGCGGAACGACCGGAGGTGGCGTCAGGCTTTTGAGCTTCTTCTTCCAGTCCGGTGGGATGTACTCGGAAAGATGGGCGTCCACCTTCTCGAGCACCGGCACGAGCTTGGAGCTGGCCATGAAGTCGGGTTTGGGCAGCAGCACCGTCCACACCCACAGGACGAGCGCCGTGATCAGGATGCCCTTGGCCAGCCCGAAGAAGCCGCCGAAGAACTTGTTGGCCCAGTCGATGAGCGTCAGCTTCATGAGCGCCGTGAGGGCGCTCACCACAAGCGAGCAGCCGATCATCACGGCCACGAAGATCAGGATGAAGGCGGCGGGGCTGGCGAATGCCGGGTTGGACACCAGGCCGGTCAGGTGAGGGGCCACCTGCGGCGAGTAGGCCACGGCCAGCTTGAAGCCCAGGATCAGGGCCAGGATGGAGGCGGCCTCCTTCACGAGACCCCGGTAGTATCCCCGGAAAAAGAAGAAGCCCCAGATGATGAGCAGGGCAAGGTCGGCGATGTTCACGCGGCACGCCTAACAGTTTTTTCGCCGGGAGGCAAAAGGCGATGGCGTGACGATTCCGGCCGCGGGGTCAGTCCTCCGCCGACAGCCGCCACAGATAGATGGAGGCCACGGACCCGTGGGGCGAGTACCGGCGGGCGAATTCGTCGAATACCGTCCTCGGGAGCGAGTCCAGGCGGTAAAGGCGCATCATGCCCCGCCGGATGGCCAGGTCGCCCCGGCTGACCACGTCCGGCCGCTCCAGGCAGTGGATGAGGAGCATCTCGGCGGTCCAGGCCCCCACGCCCGGCAGGGCGGTGAGCCGGGCCACCACCTCGGCGTCATTCAAGGCTCGCAGTCCTTCGAAATCGACCTCGCCACGCGCGGCCGCGCGGCCGATGGCGTGGATGCGCGACGCCTTGCGCAAGGACAGGCCGCAACGCTTGAGGGCCTCGGCTCCGGCTTCCGCGACGCGCGCCGGAGTCACTTCCCCGAGCATTTCCCGAATCCGCGTCCACACCGTCGCGGCTGCCTTGGCCGATATCTGCTGGGCTACCACGCTCCTGAGCAGGGCCTGGAACGGGTCGGGGGTGACCTCGCGCTCCACGCGCCCGAGGCGGTCCATGGCCTCGCCGAGCGTTGCGTCGCGGCGTTTCAGGTGCTCGGTCTCAGCCTTTCCGTAGGGGAAGAATCGCATTGCCCTTTTCCAGCCCGAGCAGGCGGCGTTTGAGCTCCAGGCCGCCCCGGTATCCGGTAAGTTTCCCGCCGCTTCCCACTATCCGGTGGCAGGGGATGAAGAGCGGGACCGGGTTTCTGTTGTTGGCCAGCCCCACGGCGCGGGCGGCCTTGGGGTTGCCGGACAGTGCGGCGATTTCGCCGTAGGTGGCCGTTCCGCCGTAGGGGACGCGGCGCAGGAGTTCCCATATCCGCGTCATGTAGGGCGTGCCGCGCGGGGCCAGCGGGACCGTGAACTCGCGCAGCTCCCCGGCGAAGTAGGCCAGCAGCTCGGCCGCGGCGCGGGATATGGCCGGGGTCGGCGGGGCGGGACGGATGTCCGGCAGGCGGTCGGTCTCGAACCAGAGGTTCGTGACCGCGCCGTCCGCTTCCGCGATGCCCAGCAGGCCCGCCGGAGTCTCAATGAGCGACAAGTTCATGGCCGTGTCCTTCTGGCTTCCTCGCGGAAGCGGGCGGGGGAGGTTCCGGTGAGTTCCTTGAAGCACTTATAGAAGCTGGAGAGGCTCTCGAAGCCGCATTCCAGGCTGGTTTCCGCGATTGATGCTCCGGTTTCAAGAAGCAGGCGGCAGGCCTTGCCGACCCGCGCGGATGCGGCGTGGCGGGCAGGCGTCACGCCCAGCACTGCCTTGAAGGCGCGGCGCAGGGCGGACGGGCTGACGCCCAGGGCTGCGGCCACGGCGTCCGGTGACGGCGCGGGGCAGCCGGTGTTCGAGAGAAGTGCTTTCGCCCTGTCCACCAGTTCGCGGGCCGGGTCGGTCGCGGGCAGGTCCGGGCGGCAGCGCCTGCACGGCCGGAAGCCGAGGGCGGCGGCCCGGGAGGCGTCCTCGAAATAGAGGACGTTCTCCCGGCGCGGCGTCTTTGAGCGGCACGACGGACGGCAGAATATGCCGGTGGTGGTCACGCCATAGAGGAACAGGCCGTCGAAGGCGCTGTCGCAGGAGACGACGGCGGCCCATCTGGCGTCGTCCGAGAGAGGGGATGCTTCCGGAGCGGTGCGGTCCATGGAGGCACCATAGCCGAGGGGGAAGGGGGTGTCTTCCTGGATTCGGTCGGGGAATTTGGGCGTTAGGCCGCAGTCGGGTTACTCTTTGGAGGACGCCCCCTCCAACCCCAATAACCACCTCTTCATCTCCGGCCCAGGGCCGAACCCGCCGAGCCTCCCTCCTGCGGCCAGCACCCTGTGGCACGGGAGCACCAGCGGCCAGCGGTTTGCCGCCATCACCTGTCCGACCGCCCTCGCCGCTCTGGGGCTGCCGCACCGCGCGGCCAGTTCGCCGTAGCTCAGCGTCTCCCCGGCGGGGACTTTACTCAGCTCCTCCAGTACGCGGCGGTGGAAGCGGGGCAGCGGCTCGAAATCCACCGGCAACTCCGGCCAGCAGGCGTCCTCGCCCGCAACGTAGCGCTCCAGGGCCGCCTGCATGGCCTTCCCGGCTTCGCTCGTGACCCTGGCCTGCTCGCCCTCAGTCCGCCAGCGCAGCCGCATGTTGCCGATCACGTTGCCGTCCCAGTGAAGCTCCAGGGCGATGGGCCCGCCCACGGCCACCTCGTCCGAGATCATTTCCTCCCCTCCGGCCTGTACTCCATCTGAGGCGAGAGCGTAACGCTCATGGCGGCCTGATGCAGCATGTTCCCGGTGGCGCGCGGATCGTCCTCCGCGGCGAACCAGGCCACGCGCAAAAATCCCTGGCTGGTCAGGTAGGTGTACACGCCCATGGCCACGTTCCTGCCCTGTGCGGCGCTGTAGCTGACGTCCTTATAATAGGTGACGCGCTTGGTGGGCAGGTGCTCCTTCTCCAGGAATCGGTATCCTTCCTTGGGCGCGCTTGTTTCGGAGTCCTTCTCGGCCATGACGCTCTCCATGAAAAGGTCCTTGGCGGTACGCTTTCTGCCTTTCTCCACGGTGACGATCATGTATGGCAGGGTGAACCACTTCTCGGCCGGCATTTGAAAGCCCATGCGGGTGTCGCGGAATTCGGCCAGGACTTCCGGCGGGACGGGGCCTTTGCGCCCGGGATTCTCGAAAAAATAGAGTTCCAGAGTGGGGATGGGCACCCAATCTGAAGGCAGGCTGATGGAGAAAGTTCCGTCCGGAGCGGAGTGGCGCGTCTGCGCCCTGGCCGCCTGGCCGGACGCCAGGAGCGCGATAAGCACGATCAAGGCCGCATGTGTTGCTCTCATGGCATCTCCCGCTAGAAATTATCCCCGTGGCCTGCAAACAATACTTTACCGCTTCAGTCCGCATCCCGCCGGGGATTCCAAAGTGCGGAGCCCTTTGGCCGCCGGAGGCTTATCCTCCGTCCTGGCCTTCATCCTCTCAATCCTGCCGCCGGTCCATGCCCTGCCGCACGCCGAGACGCCTGAGCGTCTCCTGGATGGTGTTGTGCACGAGCCGCTTGTAGCCAGCCCAATCCGGGGCGACAAGCTCGCCGTGGGCCGGATCGGCGGCCATGCGGTGGATTACCACCTCCGGCCCCAGCCGGGCGACGGACCGGGCCACCCAGGCGGCGTACTCGTCCAGTCCGGGCGGGGCGAACCGTCCGGCCCGATGTTCCCTCTCCAGCGCGGTGCCCCGCGCCACGAACAGGTTGTGGAACTTCACGCCCGCCACGGGCAGCCGGTCCACGAAGCGGATGGTTTCGTCCCAGTCGTCCGGGGTGTCGCCCGGAAGCCCGGCGATCACGTGCGCCACCACCTTGATGCCCCTCCGGGCGGCGTCCTCGCAGGCGCGGGCGAAACAGTCCGGCCCGTGCCCGCGTCCGGCGCGGGCAAGGGTTGCCGGGTTGGACGTTTGCAAACCCAGTTCCAGCCAGAGCTCCCTGACGGGGAAGGCGGCCAGGAGACCCAATTTCTCTTCATCCAGACAGTCCGGCCTGGTGCCGATGCAAAGGCCCGATATGTCTGGAATCCGTGACAGTTCGTCAAGCGCGGCGGCAAGCTGCGATGCTGGTCCGTGGGTGTTGGAGAACGCCTGCAGGTAGCCGACGAGGGCAACGTCGCCCCATCTGGCCTTGCGCCGTTCCCGCCAGAGCTCCCATTGCTCCGTCAGTGTCATGGACGCGCCAAGCCCCGTGCCGGAGCCCTGGGCGTTGCAGAAGGAGCAACCGGCGCGGGAGATGGTTCCGTCGCGGTTGGGACAGGAGAATCCGGCGTCCAGGGGGATTTTTCTGGCGGGCCTGCCGAAGAGCGCGCGCCAGCGCGCGGAGACGCCATTGTATCCGAGCGGTTGGGTCAGTCTTGGTGAAACGTGGTTCATCATGGCAAAATACCGTTGACATCCGGCGGGGGATGGCGCAACACCAACCCCGGACGGGCGCGCCCCATGGGCCGGCGCCCAGCCGACCATCAAGGCCGGCCGCGCGCGGCCCGCCTTTTTTTGTCGGCATCGAGAGCATACGTACGGGCGCGACACGCCCTCCAAATACGCCAGGCTCCCTAAGTGAGCCAAGGAAGGGACCATGTCCAGACTTTTGGATTCGGCATTGGGATTTTTCTCCAGCGACCTGGCCATCGACCTGGGAACCGCCAACACCCTGGTCTACGTGAAGGGCAAGGGCATCGTGCTGTCCGAGCCTTCGGTGGTGGCGGTGAAGAAGGACGCCCGGGGCGTCAACAAGGTTCTGGCCGTGGGCGCCGAGGCCAAGAAGATGCTGGGCCGCACGCCCGGCAACATCGTGGCCATCCGCCCCATGAAGGACGGCGTCATCGCCGACTTCGAGGTCACGGAGGCAATGCTGCGCCACTTCATCTCCAAGGTGCACAACTCCCGCCGCCTGGTGCGCCCGCGCATCATCATCTGCGTGCCCACGGGCATCACCCAGGTGGAGAAGCGCGCGGTGAAGGAATCAGCCCAGTCCGCCGGCGCGCGCGAGGTCTACCTGATCGAGGAGCCGCGGGGGGGGGGGGGGGGGG
>JBMORI010000012.1:15559-27037 GCA_049322415.1 Thermodesulfobacteriota bacterium
CGTGCGCGCGCCGCCGAGGCCCGCCCCCCCCGGCGCCAACCTGCCCATCACCGAGCCCACCTCCAACATGGTGGTGGACATCGGGGGCGGCACCACCGAGGTGGCGGTCATCTCGCTGTCGGGCATCGTGTATTCCAAGAGCGTGCGCGTGGGCGGCGACAAGATGGACGAAGCCATCATGCAGTACGTCAAGCGCAAGTACAACATGCTCATCGGCGAATCCACGGCCGAGCAGATCAAGATCCAGATCGCCAGCGCCCACCACTCCACCAGTCAGGGGGAGATGGAGGTCAAGGGACGCGACCTGGTCACGGGCATCCCGCAGAACATCATCATCACCGCCGAGGAAGTTGAGAAGGCCATCAGCGAGCAGGTGGAGTCCATCGTCCAGGCGGTGCGCATCGCCCTGGAGCAGACCCCTCCCGAACTGGCCGCCGACATCGTGGACCGGGGCATCGTGCTCACCGGCGGGGGCGCGCTGCTTCGCGGCCTGGACCAGCTCCTGCGCGAGGAGACCAGCCTGCCCATCGTCATCGTGGACGACCCGCTCTCGGCGGTTGTGCTCGGATCGGGCAAAGCCCTGGACAATCTGGACGTTCTTAAAGAGGTAACGATCGATTAAACCCACGCCCCAGCGCATCGCACTGGGTCTGCTGGTGGTCCTGTTCGTCTATCTGGGCCTGTTCACCTGGAACATCCGCACCGGATACGTCGATAACCTGGCCAGCCATACGGGCCTGGAACTCACCCGATGGGTCCTTTCGCCCGGAAGGTGGGCATGGACGCGTCTATCCTCTTTCTGGGAACGCTACATCTACTTCGTCGGCCTCCGGCAGGAGAACGAAGCTCTCCAGGCCGAGCTGGCCAAAGCCAACGAGGAACTCGTGGCGGTCCGCGAGCAGGCCGCCCTGGCAAAGCGGCTCACCAGCATACTGCTCATCCAGCCCCCGGCCCAGTGGAACCGCGAGGGGGCCAGGGTCATCGCCCACAGGCTCGGACCCAACGCGGCCCTCGAGACCTTCGTCATCGACAAGGGCAGCCGCCACGGAGTGGACGTCAACACCCCCGTGGTCAGCCCCGAGGGCGTGGTGGGACGCGTGCTGCGCAACTCCCTGAGCGCGGCCACGGTCATCATGGTCACGGACCCCAACAGCAAGATTCCCGTGATCTCCCAAAAGACCCGCACCCAGGGCATCCTGGTGGGCCGCGGTCCCGGGCTGCCGCTTTCGCTGCACTACGTCTCGCTCTCCGCTCCGGTGGAGGAGGGCGAGACCCTGGTCACCACGGGCCTTGCCGGCATATTCCCAGAGGGACTGCCCATCGGCAAGGTGACGGGCGTCACCCGCGAGGGAGCGTCGCTGTTCCTCAACGTCCAGGCCGGCCCCATGTTCAATCCGGCCCGGCTCGAAGAGGTGGCCCTTCTGAAGAAGGCTCCCGTCCCGGAACCCGCCGCCGAACACGAGGACTCCCTGCCCGATACGTCCACCAAACGGCCCAAGGGCACTGCCGAGAAGAAGGGCGAGGTCAAGAAACGTTCGCGAAACGAACCCCCTGAGGCCAGGCTTCCGGAATCGCCCAGGAAAAAACGGGGCGAGGGCCAATGAACGGCCGCAAGGTCGCCTTCTGGAGCGTGTTCACGCTCTCGGGAGTGTGGCTCCAGAGCTTCATGCCCGGGGTGGACTTCCTCGCGCCGGGGCTTATCCTCTGCCTTCAGGAGGAGAAGGTCCGGACCACGGTCTTCCTGGGGCTTTTGTGGCTGCTCATCCAGGAGGGGACGGGGTCGCTCGCTTTCGGGACGGCCGTCATCTGGTACGGCGTCCTGGCGGCGATGTTCTTTTTCGGCCACTGGCTCTTCGAGGCCCGCAACTTCGTCTTCATCGCCATCCTGGGCGCGTGCCTGGGCGTTTTGCATTTCGGACTCATGCATGTCATGACCCAGCTTCAGGACTGGCTCGTGCCGGCAGGCAGGGTTTTCATGGAGTCTATCGTACAGGCCGTGGTCTTCCCCGTGGAATGGGGAATACTCTATATAATATACAACCAGCTGCCGCACGATGCCCAAGACGTATGAGCCCGAAAACGGGCAGCAATCGCCGCGCGGCGGCCTGATCCTGCTCCAGTGCCTTGTCCTGGGGCTCTTTTGCCTTTTCACCATCCGTTTCTGGTATCTGCAAATACACAAGGGCGAGCAGTTCGCCGAACAGGCCAGGGAAAACCAGATGCGCCAGGCCTCCATCATCGCCGCGCGCGGCATGATCCTGGACCGCAACGGCAAGCACCTGGCCGTCAACGAGCCGAGCTTCGCCCTGGGCCTCATCCGCGAGGACTGCTCCGACATCCAGGCCACGCTACGCAAGGTGTCCGAATGGACGGGCCTGGACTACCAGGTGCTCCTGGACACTTACATCCGGGGCAAGAAGCGCTCCAAGCCGTTCGAGCCGCTGGTGCTCATCTCCAACCTCTCCTACGACCTGCTGGCCAGGATCGAGGCCAACGCCATCTCCTGGCCGGGCCTGGAAATCCTCATCAGGCACAAGCGCTACTATCCCGACGGCATAGTTGCCGCGCACGCCCTGGGCTACGTTGCCGAGGCCAACGAGGAGGAGTTGGAAAAGGACCCCAGCCTGGCCCTGGGAGACCACGTGGGCAAACAGGGGCTCGAATACACGCTGGAGCAGCGTCTGCGGGGTGAGAAGGGGCTCAAGCAGATCGAGGTGGACGCGTACGGACGCGAGCACGACCAGCAGGTGATCCAGGAACCCCGCGCCGGGGCCAACCTGAAGCTCTCCCTGGACCTGGACCTCCAGAAGCACGCCGCCAAGCAGTTGGAGGGGCAGGCCGGAGCGGTCGTGGTGCTCGAGCCTGAAACCGGCAAGGTGCTTGCCCTGGTCAGCCAGCCTTCCTATGACAACAACCTGTTCGTCCTTGGCATCCCGGCCAAGAAATGGAAGGAGCTTCGCGACGACCCCATGCACCCCATCCAGAACCGCGTGGCCCAGTCCGTCTATCCGCCCGGCTCCACGTTCAAGATTCTCATGGCTGCCTGCGCTCTGTCGGATGGCCTCGTCAAGATATCGGACACCTCCTTCTGCTCGGGGTCCTACCGGGTGGGCGACCGCGACTTCCACTGCTGGAAGAAGGGCGGTCATGGCACGGTGGACATGCGCGCCGCCCTCGTCCACTCCTGCGACGTCTATTTCTACCAGCTCGGCGAGAAGCTGGGCATCGACCGGATCAACCGCTACGCCCTCCAGGCCGGGTTCGGCGCCCCGACCGGCATCGACCTGCCCCACGAGCGCAGCGGGCTCATCCCGTCCACGGCCTGGAAGAAGCGCCGGTATGGCGCCAATTGGACCCGGGGCGAGACCCTCAACGCCTCCATCGGCCAGGGTTACGTGCAGGTGTCGCCGCTGCAGCTGGCCAAGTTCATCGGCGCCCTGCTCAACGGCGGGAACGTGGTCAGGCCGAGCCTGGTCCAGGGCGATCCGGTGGACGTGCAGGGCAGGCTCAATCTGAGCGACAAGGACAGGGAGTTCATCCTGAAATCCATGGCCGACACCGTCCAGGCCGGCACCGCTCAGAAGCTCAAGAGGCCGGACGCGGTCATAGGCGGCAAGACCGGCACCGCCCAGGTGGTGCGGCTGACCAACGCCGACGTGCGCCAGAAGACCCATGAGATGGCATACAAGCACCGCGACCACGCCTGGCTGGCCTCCTGGGGCCAGAAGGGCGGCAAGAGCTACGTGGTCGTCTGCATGGTGGAGCACGGCGGACACGGCGGCGAGGCTGCGGGCCCGGTGGTAAAGGCCGTTTACGATTATCTTTTCGGTCCCGTTCCCGCCGTGGGGAAGACGGCCGCCAAACCCGCCGTGCAGCCGCCCGCCGAGATGGGGGATTGACCGCATGACTCCTGTCGACCGCCGGCTCTTCAGCCACATCAACTGGCCGCTGCTTGCGTTGGTCGCCATGCTGTTCGGCGTCGGCGTGCTGAACCTCTATTCGGCCAGCGGCTTCCGCATGGGCGATGGCGTGTCCCTCAACCCGTTCTATCAAAAACAGTGCATCTGGGGCCTCGCAGGCCTGTGCTGCATGATAGCCCTTACATTCTTCGACTACCGTTACCTCAAGCACGTGGCCTGGCCGCTCATGATCGTCACCATCGTGCTGCTGGCTCTGGTGCCGGTCATGGGCAAGACTGTCTACGGGGCGAAGCGCTGGCTCGATTTCGGCCTGTTCAGCCTGCAGCCAAGCGAGTTCGCGAAGTTCTCGACGCTGCTAGTGGGGGCGCTCGTCCTGTCCAAGGATTCCGGACGCCTGGGATGGCTGGGCCTGCTTGGAGTGCTGGCCATAGTCATGCCTCCGGCCGCCATGGTCATCGTCCAGCCCGACCTCGGCTCCGGTCTGAACATCCTCCTGCTGCTGGCCGGGATGATCCTGTACCGTGGACTCGCAGGAGGGGTCTTCAAGGTGCTGCTGGCTGTCATTCCCGTGCTCATCCCCTGCGGCTGGTTCTTCCTCAAGCCGTACCAGAAGCTCCGGGTGCTGACCTTGTTCAATCCTGAACGAGACCCTCTTGGGTCCGGATACCACATCATCCAGTCCCAGATCGCCATCGGCTCGGGGCAGATGTGGGGCAAGGGATTCCTGGAGGGGACGCAGAGCCAGCTCAGGTTCCTGCCAGAGAAACACACTGACTTCGCCGTTGCGGTGTTCGCCGAGGAGTGGGGCTTCGTGGGGGCCATCGGGCTCGTGGCGCTGTTCTGCATTTTTTTGTACCTCATCGCGGGGGCGGCGCGAGACGCGAAGGACCGGTTCGGGTCTTTCCTGGCGGCGGGCGTGTTCTTCTATTTCTTCTGGCAAATCCTTATTAATATGGGTATGGTAGTAGGGATAATGCCGGTCGTGGGCATCCCTCTTCCGTTCATTAGCTACGGCGGAAGCGCGACCATAGTGAACTTCTGTCTCATCGGCATCGTGCTCAACGTTTCCATGCGCCGTTTCGTTTTCAAGAAGCCTTGAGGCGCGTTGCCGCATCTGGAGGACAACAGTGGCCAAAGACGAAATCAATGCGTTTCTCGGAGTCGGCACTACCTATCGCGGCCGCCTGGATTTCACCGGTTCCGTGAGGATCGACGGTACTTTCGAGGGCGAGATCGAATCCGAGGGGACCCTCGTCGTCGGCCGCGAGGCCGTGATCACGGGCCAGGTGAGGGTGGGGCAGCTCGTGCTCGGCGGCACGCTCTCCGGCGAGGTCGCCGCTTCCACTCGCATCACGGTACACAAAACCGCCCGCTTTACCGGCTCCATGCACACCCCGGCCCTCTCCGTCGAGGAAGGGGCGGTCATCGAGGGGCAGCTCAGGATGGTCAACGGCGGCGCGGGAGCCGGTCAGGAGGAATGACCTTAAAGTCCTCCGGAAATTCGTGAAATCCATAACAATCAAATCCAAATCGTTTAATTTCCGTAGGTTTTCGAACCCTTTCCCAAAAAGGGCCTAGACACCCCCGCTGAAATCAGGTAGGAACGCCCCGGGCTTGAAACAAAATTCACAATTAGGGGGCGTTGATGGACATACTTGTTCTCGACGGGTGGTTTTTCGTACAGCTGGCCAACTTCCTCATCATCCTGGTGGTTCTGAACGCGGTGCTCATCGCGCCCATCCGCCGGATGCTCAAGCTGCGCGCCGAGACTGTCGCCGCCCAGACTGCCGAAATCGACGGGTTCACTTCTTCCGCCGACGCCAAGATCAAGAACTACCAGGCCGCTCTTGAGAAAGCCCGCGCCGAAGCCGCCGCAGTGCGCGCCGGTCTTCGCGAGGAGGGCGCCGCTCAGGAGAAGGCCATCCTGGAAGACGCCGGGAGCAAGGCCGGGGATACCCTCAAGGCCGCCCGCGCCCAGGTCGCTAGCGAGTCCAAGGCTGCTTTCGACACCATGCTGGCAGGGGTGACCGGCATGGCCGAGAAGGCCGCCTCGAAGATTCTGGGCAAGGCCCTGTAACCGGCAGCCCCAAGCGTTTAAGGAGGTTGGCATTGAAGAAGACACGGATAGTACTCTTCGCACTGGCGGTGAGCCTCTTGACCGCGGCGTGCGCTTGGGCTTCTGGCGATGGCCAGGATGGGCCCAACTGGATGAACCTGGTCTACAGGACCATCAACTTCGCCATCGTGGTGGGGGTCATCTGGTGGGCCGCGGGCAAGAAGATCAAGGCCACCTTCAGCGGCCGCAGGCTGGGTATCGAGAACCAGCTGGCCGATCTGGAGGAGCGCAAGGTCTCCGCCACCAAGAAGCTGGCCGAGGTAGAGCGTTCAATCGCCGACCTGGAGACCGAGAAGGCCGCCATCCTGGCCGACTACAAGGCCCAGGGCGAGGCGCTCAAGGCCTCCATCGTCAAGGCCGCCGAGGAACAGGCCGAACGCATCAAGGCTCAGGCCGCCATTTCCGCCGAGCAGGAAGCCAAGATGGCCATGGACGCCCTGCGCATCCAGATGGCCGACAAGATCATCGAGGCCGCCCAGGACGTTCTGGCCAAGAAGCTCACGGCCGAAGTCCAGGATAAACTGGTTGACGACGCTTTAGGCAAGGTGGTGCTCAATTGACCGGTAACATTGTGGCCCGCCGTTACGCCAAGGCGCTCTTTTCGCTTGGCGTGAAGGAGAAAGCGGCCGACACTTTCGGCAAGGACCTGGAGGGGCTGGCCGGCGCGATGAACGCCAACCCCGATCTTCTGAAACTTTTCAAAAGCCCAAGCTTCAACACGCAGGAGAAGAAGGCTGTTCTGGGCGACGTGGTGGGCAAGCTGAACATGGCCCCCCTGTCCGTGAACTTCCTCTCCGTGCTTGCTGATAAAGGTCGTCTCGACTGCCTCCCGGACATCCAGAAAACCTACTCGGAACTTCTGGACGACATGAGCGGCGTGGTTCGCGGCAAGCTGACCACCGCCATGGAGCTTCCGGCCAAGAGGCAGAAGGACATCAAGGCCAAGCTGGAGAAGAAGTCCGGCAAAAAGCTGGTGCTCGACTTCGGCGTGGATTCCGCCATCCTGGGCGGGGTTGTCCTGCGGGTGGGGGATAAGGTCCTGGACGCTAGCCTCCGGGCCCAGCTGCAGCTGTTGAAAGATCAAATCAAGAGGGGTGAGTAGGGCCATGCAGATCAAAGCCGAAGAGATCAGCAAGATCATCGAGCAGCAGATTCAGAATTATGAGTCTCGCGTCGAGATGAGCGAGACCGGCACCGTGCTCTCCGTGGGTGACGGCATCGCTCGTGTCTACGGCTGCCAGAGCGCCATGGCCATGGAGCTTCTGGAGTTCCCCGGAGGCATCATGGGTCTGGTGCTGAACCTGGAAGAGGACAACGTGGGCGTCGCGCTCCTGGGCGAAGACACCCACATCAAGGAAGGCGACCCGGTCAAGCGTACCGGCAAGATCTTCTCCGTGCCCGTCGGCGAGGCGGTGTCCGGGCGCGTCATCGACCCCCTGGGCAACCCCATCGACGGCATGGGCCCCATCGCCTCCAAGGAATTCCGCGAGGTCGAGATCAAGGCCCCCGGCATCATCGCCCGCAAGTCGGTCCATGAGCCCATGGCCACCGGCATCAAGGCCATCGACGCCATGACCCCCATCGGCCGCGGCCAGCGCGAGCTGATCATCGGCGACCGTCAGGTCGGCAAGACAGCCGTCTGCCTGGACGCCATCCTGGCCCAGAAGGGCGGCGACGTGAAGTGCTTCTACGTGGCCATCGGCCAGAAGAAGTCCACGGTCGCCCTGGTGGTGGACACCCTGCGCAAGTACGGCGCCATGGAATACACCACGGTCATCTCCGCCACCGCCTCCGAACCCGCGCCGCTGCAGTTCATCGCTGCCTACGCCGGCTGCACCATGGCCGAGTACTACCGCGACTCCGGCCGCCACGCCCTCATCATCTATGATGACCTGTCCAAGCAGGCCGTGGCCTACCGCCAGATGTCCCTGCTGCTCCGCCGTCCTCCCGGCCGCGAAGCCTTCCCCGGCGACGTCTTCTACCTGCACTCCCGCCTGCTGGAGCGCGCGGCGAAGCTCTCCGACAACCGCGGCGCCGGTTCCCTGACCGCGCTGCCCATCATCGAGACCCAGGCCGGCGACGTGTCCGCGTACATCCCGACCAACGTCATCTCGATCACGGACGGCCAGGTGTACCTGGAGCCCAACCTGTTCAACGCTGGCATCCGCCCCGCGGTCAACGTCGGCCTCTCGGTCTCCCGAGTCGGCGGCGCGGCGCAGATCAAGGCCATGAAGCAGGTCGCCGGCACCCTGCGTCTCGACCTCGCCCAGTACCGCGAACTCGCCGCCTTCGCGCAGTTCGGCTCCGACCTGGACAAGGCCACCCAGCTGAAGCTCAACCGCGGCATGCGCATGGTGGAACTGCTCAAGCAGCCCCAGTACCAGCCCCTGCCGGTTGAAGAGCAGGTCGCGGTGATCTTCGCCGCCGGCCGCGGCTTCATGGACGACATCCCCGTGGCGGCCGTGCGCAAGTTCGAAGAGGAGTTCCTGGGCTACCTGCGCAACTCCAAGCCCGAGGTTCTGGCCGGCATCCGCGAGAAGAAGGCGCTCGACGACAGCCTCACCGCCAGCCTGGGCGGCGCTATCGAGGAGTTCAAAAAGGGCTTCCGGGCCGAAGGTTAATCCAGGGGAGCTAACACATGCCATCCCTGAAAGACGTTCAATTAAAGATCGCTGCGGTCAAGAAGACCAAGCAGATCACCAAGGCCATGAACATGGTGGCCTCGGCCAAGCTGCGCAACGCGCAATCCCGCATAGAGCGGTTCAGCCCTTACGCTGACAAGTTCTACGAGATGCTCGGCAGCCTGGCCGCCGGAGCGGATTCCTCCGTGCATCCGCTTCTGGAGGTCCGCGAGGAGATCAAGACGAGCCTCATCGTCCTGGTCACCTCCGACCGTGGGCTTTGCGGGTCCTTCAACGGATCCCTCATCACCATGGCTTTGAAGCTCGCCAAGGAAAAGGCCGCCCAGGGCAAGACGGTCAAGTTCGTCTGCATGGGCAAGAAGGGCCGCGACGCCGTGAGAAAGACCTCCTATGAAATGGTGGCTTCCTTCGGCGACCAGATGGGGTCTTTCGATTACACCGTGGCCCTCAAGCTGGGCATGGACGTGATCAGCGGCTACACCAAGGGCGACTTCGACGAAGTGAATCTGGTCTTCGGCAAGTTCATCTCCATCCCCAGGCAGGAGGCCACGACGCTGACTCTCCTGCCCATGGCCGCCGATCAGCAGGCTGAGGAAGCCCAGGCGGCGGGACCCAAGCAGGAGTACCTCTACGAACCTTCGGTGGAAGGCCTCCTGGCCGAGCTTCTGCCCCGGTTCGTCAACGTCCAGCTCTACAGGGGCATGTTGGACACATCGGCCTCCGAGCATGCCGCGCGCATGCGGGCCATGGACAACGCCACCAGGAACTGCGACGACATGGTGGGCACGCTCACCCTGGTGTACAACAAGGCCAGGCAGGCGAGCATCACCAAAGAGCTGATGGACATCGTCGGCGGAACCGAAGCGCTCAAAGGATAAAGGGGGCGAATAATCATGAGCGGTGTCAAAGGAAAAATCGTACAAGTCATCGGCGCGGTCGTTGACCTCGAATTCCCCGAGGGTCAGCTTCCCGCCATCATGAACGCTATCACTCTCACCAACACCAACAACGCCAACGCCACGGACCTGGTCCTGGAAGTTGCCCAGCACCTCGGCAACAACGTGGTGCGCACCATCGCCATGGACGCAACCGACGGTCTCGTCCGCGGCATGGAAGGCACGGACACCGGCAAGCCCATTCTGGCTCCGGTCGGACGCGCTCCTCTTGGCCGCATCATCAACGTCGTGGGCGTGCCCGTTGACGAGGCTGGCGACATCGGCGCCACCGAGTACCTGCCCATCCACCGCAGCGCTCCCGAGTTCGTCGAACTCTCCACCAAGGTCGAGCTGCTCGAAACCGGCATCAAGGTCGTGGACCTGCTCATCCCGTTCCCCAAGGGCGGCAAGATGGGCCTGTTCGGCGGCGCCGGCGTGGGCAAGACCGTTATTCTGATGGAGATGATCAACAACATCGCCAAGCAGCACGGCGGCCTGTCCGTGTTCGCGGGCGTGGGCGAGCGTACCCGCGAGGGCAACGACCTCTACCACGAGTTCAAGGAAGCCGGCATCATGGACAAAGCCGCCTTGGTGTACGGCCAGATGAACGAGCCCCCGGGAGCGCGCGCCCGCGTCGCCCTGACCGCCCTGACCGTCGCGGAATACTTCCGTGACGCCGAAGGCCAGGACGTGCTGCTGTTCATCGACAACATCTTCCGCTTCACCCAGGCGAACTCGGAAGTGTCGGCGCTGCTTGGCCGCATGCCCTCCGCGGTGGGTTACCAGCCCACCCTTGGCACCGACCTCGGCGCCCTGCAGGAGCGCATCACCTCCACCACCAAGGGTTCCATCACCTCGGTGCAGGCCGTGTACGTTCCCGCGGACGACCTTACCGACCCCGCGCCGGCCACCACGTTCTCGCACCTTGACGGAACGCTCGTGCTTTCCCGTCAGATCGCGGAACTGGGCATCTATCCCGCGGTGGATCCGCTTGACTCCACTTCCCGCATCCTGGACCCCCTGGTCCTGGGCGTGGAGCACTACGGCGTCGCCCGCGCGGTGCAGCAGATTCTCCAGAAGTACAAGGATCTGCAGGACATCATTGCCATTCTGGGCATGGACGAACTCTCCGACGAGGACAAGCTGACCGTGGCCCGCGCCCGCAAGATCCAGCGCTTCCTCTCCCAGCCGTTCTTCGTCGCCGCCCAGTTCACCGGCAAGGAAGGCCGCTACGTGAAGATCGAGGACACCATCCGCGGCTTCAAGGAAATCATTGACGGCATGCATGACGACCTCCCCGAAGGCGCCTTCTACATGGTCGGCGGGATCGAGGAAGCCGTTTCCAAAGCCAAGGAAGCGTAAGATACCATGGCCAAAGAACTCCGCCTTGAAATCGTCACGCCCGACCGTCTGGTCGTGTCCTCCGACGTCGAGTACGTCGGTGCTCCGGGCGTGCTCGGCGAGTTCGGCGTGCTGCCCGGCCACGTACCCTTCCTCTCCGCGTTAGGCATCGGCAACCTGCATTACAACCTCGGCGGCAAGACTTACTACGTCTTCGTTGCCGGCGGTTTTGCCGAAGTCAGCGGCGACAAGGTGACTGTCCTGGCCGAAGTGGCCGAACGGGCCGAGGAGATCGATGTGGAACGCGCCCGCCGCGCCGAAGAGCGCGCCCGGACTCGCATCGCCAAGCAACAAGAGGCCATCGACAACGCCAGGGCCACCGCCGCGCTGCAGCGCGCCCTGGCCCGCATGAGCTGCCGTACCTCCGCCCAGGGCGCTGGTACCTGCAGCAGGGCGTAAAGTCGGAAGCGGGAACTCTCCCCGCAGGGGCTTCGGCCCCACCCCCCTGAAAAGGGAAGCTGCCT
>JBMORI010000013.1:0-27020 GCA_049322415.1 Thermodesulfobacteriota bacterium
AGCTCCCCGTGCTGGTTGACCTCTCCCTTGAGCCCAGGGCCGCGCAGGGCGGGATCGACATCGAGGCCTGCCTGGACGCCAGGACGCTCGGCATCACCCTGGCCAATTTCGCATAGGTTCTCGAGAAATCTTCACGCCGCCTGAACCTTTCGCCTTGCCTTCCCGGCATGGATGCCCCATGACCGGACAACAGCGCCTCTTGTCGCGCGGACATATATGTATCAACATATAACAGCGGAGGGGCATCATGCTTTTCATCACCAACAGGGCATTCGTGGAGGGGCCGGACACGGTCCCGGGCAGGAAGGTCAGCTTCGACCTGAAAAACAACAACGCCTTGCAATCGATTTTCTTCTGCGAAAGGGCCGGGGGGGAATCAGGCGAACTCACGGAAATCGGCTCCATCGAGTTCCTGAACAGGCTGCGCGCCTCCCCGGCGGACCAGATCCTCTTCTACATTCACGGATACAGCAACCTGCCCGACAGAGACATCTTCCCCCGCGCCGGGACGCTGTCGCGCCTGTGCTCCGCCGAAGGCCTGTCCATCGAGGTGGTTCCGGTGATCTGGCCGTGCGACAACGACCTGGGCATGGTGAAGGATTACTACGACGACCAGGTGGCCGCCGACGCTAGCAGCACGTCCTTTTCCAGGGCGCTCTCGAAGTTTCTGGCCTGGAGGAACCAGGACAACAACATAAACGCCCCTTGCCTGAAACGGATAAACGTGCTGGCCCACTCCATGGGCAACAGGGTCCTTCGCGGAACCCTCCTGGACTGGGCATCGTCCCTGTCCGGTCAAATCCCCTACGTGTTCCGCAACATTTTCATGGTCGCGGCGGACGTGGTTAACGAATCCCTGCAGAAGGACAAGAACGGCGTCTTCATATGCCAGAGCGCCCGCAACGTGGTGGTGTATTACGCCTCGGACGACCTGGCGCTGCGCTCGAGCAAGATCGCCAACCTCAAGAACGCCATCGCTTCCAGGCGCCTGGGGCATACCGGCCCGGAAGACATGAACGCGGCTCCGGCCAACGTCTACGCCATCGATTGCGACGAGGTGAACACTGCCTATGACATGCCCAAAGGCCATTCCTACTTCATCGACAACCGCGACCAGACCCAGGGGGCGGTGTTCAGGCACATCGCGGCCTGCATGAGAACCGGACGCGTCCACACGGATGGCCCGGATTCCAGGCGTCTCATTCTCAAAGACGATTGAGGAAGGTTCGTCCAGGGACAACGGACCCTGAGCCTCGACCCGCGCCCTGCCCCCGCCGTGTCCGCAGACGCGGGGCTACTGCTCCTCCGGGGCCTCCGCCTCGGGCTCCAGGCCGTCCCTGCCGTCCGACGTGAGAATGGCCAGGCCGCGCACGCGGTTGATGAGGGTCCGCTCCGGCCCGACCTCGGGGTATATCTCGCCCACCCTGAGCGTGGTCACGACGACCTTGCCGATGACCTTGCGCCCCTCGCTGCCATCCGGCTCCAGGGTGCGCATCCCCCATACGTCGTGGAAGACCACCGGGTGCCCCTTGTACTGCCCGATATAGAGCAGGATGTGCCCCGGCATCCAGACCAGGGTGCCGTAGGGCACGCCGTGCCTCAGGATGGCCTGTTCCTTCTCCTCTCGGGTCATGCCCTCCAGCGGGACGAACATGCCCGCCTTGGCCTGGGCAGCGGAGTTGCGGGGCAGCCAGATGCCGAACGGAGCCAGCACGTCGCGCGTGGCGGCGGAGCAGTCGCGCTTGCCGTCCAGGCCGCCCCACCCATAAGCCTGTCCCATCATGCGGTTGGCAATGCGGGCAATGTTGGCGGGAGTGGACTCGAGCGGCATGAGAGCGGCCTGTCCCTGGGTCAGCCAGACGGCTCGCGTCTCGGCCATGCCCCCCGCCCCGGCCGCTGGGACGAGAACCTTGACCCGCACGCCGTCCGAGTCCTCCACGGGGAGCACCGCGCCGGTTCCCCCGCGAAGGCCCTTGCCGGGGCCGGGGAGAAGCGGCACGTCCTCGTCCACCAGGGCGGCGAACGGCTTGGACAGGTACTGGTTCATGAAGGCGCCATCCACGTAGGCCAGGTCCTCGGTGCGGACCCACCCGGGCGCGATGGCCGTCTCCACCAGGGCCCAGGCCCCGTCGCGGCTTACGTGGTCCACCAGCACGGGGGTCCCCACCCACAGGGCGGACATCTGGAGGATGTCGAAGGGGTAGCCCTGGCCGGGCTTGCCTGGCGTGCCGAACCTGGGGTCCATGGTGGGGATGGCCCTCAGGTTGGTGTTGTTCACGGCGATGGCCGGCCGCCGCGACTTGGCGAAATAGCGCAGGTTGGCGTTCCAGGCGATGCCGTTGGCCCAGGCTTTCGTATTGGGCTGTCCTCCCGCGTCGTAGCCGGGGTTGCGCGAATAGGCGGCCAGGGAACGCATGGCGGACTTGCGGGCGTAGGCCGGATTGCCGCCGTTGCGCCACGGCCCGAAGTAGCGTTCGATGTATATCTCGGCCCGTGCCTTGGCGGCCTGGGCGTTCATGAGGGGCGTATCGGCCTTGGCCTTGTCCAGGTAGGCGGCGGCGTCCTGGGGCATGTCCCTCAAATCGTCGAGGGGCTTCGTGGCCTTCCAGGTGGGCTTGGGCTCGAAGGCGATGTCCGGGGTCTTGGGCTGGCAGGCGCCGAGTACAAGAGTCAGCGACAGAAGGAAAAAGAACGCGGGACGAAAAGACGGACGTGCGTGCATGATGCTCCTCGGATGGGAATGGCTCCCGCTGGAGGAGTGCCCGTTCACACCCCGCGGGGTCAAGCCCCGGCGGCGAAAAAGGCCGCCCGGAGGCGGCCTTTTCCAGTTCGATTGCGTATCCCGCAAGATCAGGTCATTCCCTCAGCGAGGCGACCTGCCTGAGCCTGCCGGCCAGGGCTCCCAGCGAGGTCAGGGCGCTCGCGGACTCGTCCATGCCGCGGGCGGTGTTCAGGGAGACCGCGTTCACGTCCGACAACGCCCGGCTTATGTGCTCGCTCACCGCCGACTGCTCCTCGGCGGCCGAGGCTATGGACTGCACCTGTCCGGCGGTCTGTGTGATCAGTTCCACGATGCGCCCCAGGGTCTCGCCCGAGCGGCCCGAGAGGTCCGTGGCTTCGTCCACGGTCCTGGCGGCCTGCTCCGTCACGTCGAGGTTCTTCTTCGTCTCGCCCTGTATGGCGGTGATGACCTGCGTGACTTCGCCGGTGGCCTGCATGGTCTTCTCGGCCAGCTTGCGCACCTCGTCCGCCACCACCGCGAAGCCACGCCCGGCCTCACCGGCCCGGGCGGCCTCGATGGCGGCGTTGAGGGCCAGGAGGTTGGTCTGGTCGGCGATGTCTGAAATCACGGTGAGGATGCGCCCGATATCCTGTGCCCGATGGCCGAGCGCGGTCATGTTGGAACGCAGGAGTTCGGCCTGATCCTTGACCGCATGGATCACCTCGGTGGCCCGGCGAACGACCGCCTCCCCCTCCCTGGCGGTGTTCCTGGCTTCGTCCGCCTGGGTGGAGGCGGCCTGGGCGTTGCGGGCCACTTCGTGGGCGGCGGCGCTCATCTGGCTCATGGAGGTCATGGTCTCCTCCACCCTGCGCTGCTGCACCCCCGCGCCCTGGTTGACCTCCTCCACCTGCCGGGAGATGGCGTCGAGCGCCCCGGTTATCTCCTCCGACACGGCGGATATCTCCGCGTTGACCTGCCTCAGGCTGCCCAGGTGCTTTTCCAGCTCGTCCTCGCGGTCCACCATGGCGGTGATGTCCTGGGCCAGCTCCAGCCAGCCGAGCTCGTTGCCCTCGGGGTCCTTGATGACCTCGACGAAGGGTTTGATAACCAGCCGCGAGCCGTCCTTGTCGCACAGTATCCTGGTGTCCTGGGGTATGGCCTTGGCGTCCATGGTCATCTGGATGGGGCAGTTTCCCGTGCCGCACACTCCCGTGCGGAATATGTCCGCGCAGTTCATGCCCGTCACCTGCTCCCGGGGCTTGCCCGCGAACCTGGCCGTGGCCCTGTTGGCCAGCTTCACCCGCTTGTCCTTGTCCACCACGAAGAGCGGGTCGGGAACCGAATCGAGCACGGCCTGGTTCAGGGCGATGAGCCTGGCAAGCTTGGCCATGAGCTGGTTGAACCAGTGCGCCAGGTCGGCCATCTCGTCGCAGGAGTCCTCGGGGAGCTTGGCAGTGAGGTCGGCCTTGTCCTCGGTGATATCCTTGATCTTCCTGACGACGAGGTCCACCGGGCGCCCCACGAAACGGTTGAAGGCCACGCTCGCGATGCCTGTCGGGATCACCAGAAGCGCGGCCAGGAGTCCGGCAAGGGTGTACTTGGCCGTCCTTATGAGCGCGGTCTCGGCCTTGGTGTCGATCACCGCCACCATGACGCCGATCTGGGCGCCCTTGTAGTCCTTGATGGGGAACGCGCCCAGGGCCATGTCCCCGTGGCGGGAGATGGAGAGGCCCTTCTGCCCTGCGGCCAGGAAATCCGCCGAGACCTCCTTCTCAGCCTGCTTGTCCTTGGACCCGCTCACCAGGACGAATCTGCCGTCAAGGACGGGATATTTGGATGCGTCGCGCAGCGCTCCGGTGATCTTGAGGAACTCGGCGTTCATGTAGAGCAGCATCTGCTGGCCGCCTCCGGAAGCGCTGGCCAGGATGGGCTCGAAGTCGGCCAGCGTCTCCACGGAACCGAGCTGCCTGCCGGACTGGTCCCTGACCGGGGCGAGGCCGCGTATGGCGAAACCGCCTTGGCCAAGCTCTATGCCCATCAGGGTCTTGCCGGTCTTGTTGACCTCCACCACCGTGGGGCGGAATGAGGAGATGTCGTCGGAGATGTCCAGCTTCTTGCCATCGCGCGTGAGTTGCGCGTCTCGCCAGACGCGCACCAGGCTGCGCGCGTTGGGAAGATGGTAGTGGAGCTGGAACTTGCGCCCGCCCAGGCTGTCGGAGAAACCCTTGAGCGCCCCGCCCAGCTCCTTACGGATGCGCTCCCTGGCGCGCTGAGCAGCCGGGTCCGCCTCGTCGTCGATGTTGCCCGAGAGGGCTTCCTTGTAGGCCTCGACCACCGAAGGAACCTGGGTGAAGAGGAGGGCCTGCTCCAGGGCCATGCGGGAGACGTTCTCGATGGCCCCCTCGACCTCCCCCGCCTTGCCGGCCACTATCTGGCCGACGAACTTCTCCTCCAGGTTGTCGAGCGAAACGTGGAGCACCCAAAGACACGCGCCGCCAAGCACCGCGATGGCCGCGACAAAAGGCAGGAACATCTTACGGCGGATACCCATGACTTACCTCTTGAGCGATAGACTTTATAAATAGTGGACGCACCGTTAACAGTTTCCTCACTGCAGCGCCACTACTTTGCGCACCTCCGGCCACTTGGCTGAACAGCCTGCCCCCCAGGCGGATGCAGGCATCAATGCAATGAAATAACTTGATTTTTTAAAGAAAACATCAGGGAGAACACTGCCTGTGACCGGCACAAGGGGTGTCACCCAGGAAATCGCACGCCCCCTCGCAGCACTCAACGCCTGCCAGCGCATCCACAGCCCGGAACAAGCGAGCCACCCATGAATGGCAGTCGCCTTGACCCCCGCCGCAAGTCCGAGGCTCCCCGTCCGTCCACCAGGAGCGCCAGCTCTTCCCGCTCCTGGACGATCCTCCTGACCGGCCTGCACTCGTCCGTCACCGGAACCTTCCCGATGACAATCTTGCCCGCTACCTACTCCGCCGCCTGCGCGACATGTTCGTCCACGCCGCTGGCCGAGAAACGCCATATGACGACCGGCCCGAACCCGGCTTCCACGGCAACAAGGCGGCCGCGCGCGCCGGGATCGACCATGGAAGCCAGCTCCCAGCACACCTGGCGCAGCTCCTCGCGGCCTCCGGCCCTGACGGAGCTCACGAAGCCGAAGTCGTCGCCGGTGACGCGCATGTCCACGTATGCCGGTTCAAGAGGCGCGAGCAGCCTGTCGAGCCTCTCCCTGATCTCGTTTTCCACCTCGCCCACTTCCTCGAAGGAGATGTCGCTCCCGTGGCGAATCTCGCATGTCAGCTCGAAACCGCTTGCCGTCATCGCTCCTCTCCCGGCCGCAAAGCCGTTGCGGTAAAATGTTCTTTGGCCCATACACTATTTGTGGCATTTTGGAAATGTCGAACTCCTGAAGGGAGAAAGCATGCTCCGATTAATCCAGGACCTTCCCCGCGGGCTGGCAGGGGCGATGACGGCCGCTCTGGCCGTGCTCGCCTGGCTCGGCCTGTCCGGCCCGTACCCGCTTTTCCATCTGCTGGCAGAGCTGGCCAGCGTGGTCCTCGGGCTCGCCACATTCGTCATCCTGTTCAACGCCAGGCGCTATGTGTCCGATCCCCGGCTGCACATCATCGGCGCGTCGTTCTTCTTCTGCGGCCTGCTCGATCTGCTCCACGCCATCTCCTACAAGGGCATGAACATCATCCCGGCCACGACGGACACCCCAACCCAGCTGTGGGTGGCCGCCAGGGGCATCCAGGCGGCGGCCATGCTCGCGGCCCCCATGTTCTCCGGCTCCCGGCCGGGATACCGGACGATCTTCCACGCGTTCCTCGCCGTCACGGCGCTCGCAGCGGCGTCCATACTCTGGTGGGACATCTTCCCAAGCGCCCACGTGGAGGGGACCGGACTGACTCGCTTCAAGATCACGGCCGGATACGCCATCGCGGCCGCCTTCGCGATCTCCATCCCGCTCCTGAAGTGGACTCGCCCCCCCTTCGCCCCGCGGGTGACGCGCCCCCTTTGCGTGTTCCTGGCGCTCATGGCCCTGGCCGAGCTTCTCTTCACCGCCTACAGCGGCGTATTCGACCCCGCGAACCTCCTCGGGCATCTGGTCAAGGTCGCGGCCTACGGTTTCGCCTACGCCGCGTTCAACTACTGCGCCTTCGAGGACCCCTTGAACACGCTCTTCCAGTCGCTGAGAACACGCGAGGAGGAGCTCGAAATCCGGGGGGGCCGCCTGATCGAACAGAGCCAGGCCATGGCGGAGTTGACGAAACATCCGGCGTTCGCCGCCGGGGACATGCGGCAGGCCGCCAGGCTTTTGTCCGGGGCGGCTGTCAGGGTCATGGGCGGCGGCCATGCCGCCTTGCTCATGGCCAACGCGGCCGGAACGGTGTTCACGGTCACGGAGATGGCCGGCCAGGAGGATGGACCCGGGGCCAAGGGCAGGACCATATCCGGCCAGGACCATCCCTTCATCTTTGATTCCCTCTCCACCGGCAGGGCCGTGGCTGCCGGAAAGGAGACCGCCCCTCTCTTCGTCCCATTCGCAAGGGAGGTCTTCCGGACGGAGGGGCCAGGAGGCGTCATGGCGGCGGGAATCCGGCGCAGGGGACGGCTGGCCGGCGTTCTCTGCCACCTTTCCCCCACGGAACAGGGCGAGGAGAGCCTGGACAGGCAGATCTTCCTGGCGTCCCTGGCCGACCTGGCCTCCATGACCCTGGAGATACAGGAGCGCAACCTGGAGAAGCTGGCCCGCGAGGAGAGCGAGGAGAGGCTCGCCGCCCTCATCCAGGCCATCCCGGACCAGGTCTGCTTCAAGGACGACCGCGGCCGCTGGCTGGTGGCCAACCCCTCCTGGCTGCGCGCGCACGGCATCGACCGGGATGACTACCGGGGCTTCACGGGGGCCAAGCCGGGAAGCGGCGAGGACCTGGACGGCAACCCCACGAGCCTGCGCCTTCAGACCGACGCGGCCGCCTGGACCCTCGGACGCATAGAGTACTGCATGACCCGCCATTCGCGCGGCGAGGACCGCGCTTTCAGCGTGCTCAAGATGGCCGTGGGCCCTCCACGGCAGCCCAGGGGCCTTCTCACCCTCGTGCGGGACGTCACGTCGCACCGGCACGCGCTGGAAGAAGTCCGGGCCTCAAACAAGGAGATCCAGGCCCTCAACGAGACCCTGGAGGCCCGCGTGCAAGCCGCCACGGACGAGAACCGCCGCAAGGACGCCCTGCTCGTGCAGCAGTCCCGCCTGGCGGTCATGGGCGAGATGATCGGCAACATCGCCCACCAGTGGCGGCAGCCTCTCAACGCCCTGGGGCTTCTCGTGGCCAACATGCTGCTCGACGCGAAGGAAGGCTCCCTGACCTCTGACGAAGCGGCCTACTACCAGAAACACTTCAGGGACATCCTGGCCGGCATGTCCAGGACCATCGACGACTTCCGCAACTTCTTCAAACCGGACAACCAGAGGCGGCGCTTCACGCTGGACGGCCCCGCCCGCGAGGCCTTGAGCCTGGTCGAGGCGAGCATCGCCCATCACGGCATCAGGCTGGAGACGGATCTGGCCGATGCGCCGCCGGTCTGGGGGTTCAGGGGCGAGTTTTCCCAGGTCGCCCTGAACCTGCTGGCCAACGCCCGCGACGCCGTGTCCCGGGACGGGAGGCGCGGCGGGAGGATCATCCTCAGGTCCCGGAAGGAGGGAGACGAGGCGCTGCTGGAGGTCCAGGACGACGGCGGCGGCGTGCCGCCCGAAGCGGCCCCGCGCGTCTTCGACCCCTATTACACCACGAAACCGCAGGACAAAGGCACGGGTCTGGGGTTATACATGTCCAAGCGGATCATCGAGGACCACATGGGCGGGCGCATATTTTTCGAGAACGCGGACGGGGGCGCGATCTTCAGAGTGAGACTGCCCCTGGCCAGGGAAGAGGACTCCCTGGAGTGACACTGAAATGAGAACACTCGACGGCCGGGAAGACACCCTCAGACGCATCACGCTCCTCTACGTGGAGGACGACGCCTTCACGCGCGAGCAGCTGGGCAGGCTGCTCGCGAGAGTGACCGGCAAGGCCCTCCCCGCCGCTGACGGCCAGGAGGGTCTGCGCGTCTTCATGGAGCACCGCCCGGACATGGTCCTCACCGACCTCAACATGCCCGTGATGGACGGCCTCACCATGACCGCCGCCATCAAGGCGGAATCCCCGGATACGCCAGTCATCGCGGCCACGGCCCACAACGACGAGAACTACCTCCAGCGGGCCATTGAGGTGGGCATGGACGGCTACGTGGCCAAGCCCATCGACCTGGACAAGCTGCGCCCCGTTCTGCACAAGAACGCCCAACTGGTTCTCCAGCGAAGGGAGGATGAGGCCAGGAACCAGCTTATAAGCTACCTCCTGGACATAAACCCGCAGTTGATCGTCTCCTCGGCGGGGGGCGTCATAGATTACGCCAACAAGACCCTGCTCCATTCCGCCGGGCACGAGAACCTGGAGGAATTCCTTTCGGGCCGGCAGGGGCTCATGGACAGGCTTGCCATTGACGGGAGGGAGTACCGGCTGAACGATCCAGCCTGGATCGAGGCGGCGGCCAGCCAGGACGCGCCCAGGGTCATGGCCGCCGTCCCGCCTCCGGAGGGCCGCCCGGGCGAGACGAACATCTTCTGGATCAAGGCCAGGAGATTCCCGGGGCTGGACCGGATCGTGGCCACCATGACCGACATAACGGACCTGGAGCGCGAGAGGGTCCAGCTGCTCTACCAGGCCACCACGGACAACCTCACCGGCCTGGCCAACAGACACAAGCTATTCGAGCACATCAACGCCGAACACGTCCGCTTCAGGCGGTACAGGACACCAATGAGCCTCATCATGTTCGACATCGACCACTTCAAGAAGGTCAACGACACCTTCGGGCACGCCGCGGGAGACCAGGTCCTGGCGGGTCTGGCCGGGGAAGTGGCCGAGGTCATCCGCGACACGGACACCCTTGGGCGCTGGGGCGGCGAGGAGTTCATGATACTTGCCCCGCTAACGCCCCTGCATGAGGCCATGGACCTGGCCGAGCGCCTGAGGCTTGCCGTCGGGAAGGCGGATTTCCCGGTGGCCGGGCGCATAACCTGCAGCTTCGGAGTGGCGGAGATGGCCGAAGGCGAAAGCGTGGATTCGCTGCTGAGACGCGTCGATGCGGCCCTCTACGCAGCCAAGAACAAGGGCCGCAACCGGGTGGAGGGTTCCTGATGGCCAGAAGCAAGGGTAAAGGCCGGGACGGTTCCTCGTTCGATCAGGCCACGGTCCTGCGCGTCTTCAAGGAGAGGGCCAAACCCCTCACGGTCAAGGACGTGCTCAAGGCGCTGGGGGCGGCCAAGGTCCACAAGGCCAAAGTGCAGCACATTCTCGAATCCCTCTCGCGCGAGGGCCGGATCATCCGCATGCAGGGCGCGTGGGGCCTGGCCGAGAGCATGAAGCTCTTGACCGGGCGTCTCGAAATACAGCGTTCCGGAGTTGGCTTCGTCATCTGCGACGACAAACGCCGCAAGGACATCTTCATCAACCCCAGAGACTTCGGCGACGCGTGGCACGGCGACCGCGTGGCCGTGGCAGTGACCCGCCAGCGCGGAGCCAACGCCGAAGGCCGCGTGGCCCGCGTGCTGGAGCGGGGGTTCCCCACCCTGCCCTGCCGCGTGGAGCGCCGCATCCGCCAGGGGTTCTTCCTGTGCCGCCCCACCGATCCCAGGCACGCCCACGCCCTGCTCCTGGAACTGGAACCGGGCGAGACCCCGCCCGCCCCCGGGGACGTGCTCACCATCACCGCCGGGGAGAAGCTCGACCATCAGCTCTACGCCGCCGAGGCGGCCGAGTACCTGGGCAACGAGGACGACGCCGCCGTGCAGGAGCGGCTGGTCAAGATCAACCACGCCATTCCGGGCCCCTTCTCCCAGCGCTGCCTGGACCAGGCCGCGACGCTGCCCCCCGAGCCCGGAGAGGAAGACTTCCAAGGCCGCGAGGACCTGCGCGGGGTGGATTTCGTCACCATCGACGGAGCCAAGGCCCGCGATTTCGACGACGCCATCCACGTGGAGGAGGAAGGCCGGGGCTTCAGGCTGCGCGTGGCCATCGCCGACGTGTCGCACTACGTCCCCGAGGGCTCGCCCCTGGACCTGGAGGCCCTGGAACGCGGCAACTCGTACTATTTCCCCCAGTCGGTGGAGCCCATGTTCCCGGAGGCCCTCTCCAACGGCCTGTGCAGCTTGAATCCCGGCGTGCCCAGGCTCGCCATGGTGGTGGACACGCGCTTCAGCGCCCAGGGCATGCCGGGTGAGAGCAGGTTCTATCCCGCCGTGATAGTCAGCAAGGCCCGCCTGACCTACGACCAGGTCAACCTGGCCGTTCTCCTCCGCGACGGGAGGGAGCGCGAGGCCATCGCCCGCGTGCTGCCCATGCTGGAGACGGCCGAGCGGCTGGCCCGCCAGATCAACGCCCGCCGCCTGGAGCGCGGCAGCCTCGATTTCGATCTTCCGGAGCCGGAGATACTCATCAACATCCAGGGCGAGACCGAGGACATCCGCCCCCGCGAACGCCATTTCGGCCATCAGATCATCGAGGAGTTCATGATCGCGGCCAACGAGGCCGTGGCCCGCCACCTGACCGATCGGGGCGCGCCGCTGCCATACCGCATCCACCCCGAGCCGGACCCGGACAAGCTGGAGACCCTGTTCGGCATCCTGCGCCGCACGGACATCTCCGCCTCGCTGCCGCCCTCGGCCACGGTCAAGGGGCTCCAGGCCATGCTGGCCGCGGCGCGGGGCACGGACATGGAGTTCCTGTCCAGCAGGCTCCTGCTGCGGGCAATGATGCAGGCCAAGTACCACACCCAGAACCAGGGCCATTTCGGCCTGGCATCCGAGTGTTACTGCCACTTCACCTCGCCCATCAGGCGTTATGCGGACCTCATGACCCACAGGGCCCTCAAGGCGGCGCTGGCCGGTCTTGAGCCGCCCCTGAACGCCCGCAGGATGCAGGGCGCATGCGAGCACATCAGCCAGCGCGAGCGCGTGGCCATGGACGCCGAGCGCGAAATACTCAAGCGCCTGACGGTGCTTTTCCTGCGGGACAAGGTGGGCGGGCGCTTCGAGGGAGTCATCAGCTCGCTGTCGGACTTCGGCTTCTGGGTGGAGCTCACCGGGGTGATGGCCGAGGGCATGGTCCGCCTTTCGACCCTTACCGACGACTACTACGCCCTGTTCCCGGAACGGCAGGAGCTGCTCGGCCAGCACACCGGCAAGCGCTACAGGCTGGGCCAGCACGTCACCGTGGAACTGACGGACGTGCACCTGGGGAGGCTTGAGGTGAACCTGAAGCTCACGGAGGGCGAAACCGGCCGCCCCTTGAAAGCGAGGGGTAAGACACCCGGGCAACGCCTTCCCGGCAAGGCGGCCAGAGGCGGGAAGCGCCGCGGAAGGCAGGGCGGCGCCTCGGGCTGAGAGGCGCGCGCCCCAACCTGAGCCTGCCCCGGCGCGACAGAGCTGGCGCCTAGCACCGCAGGCTTGCCCGTATTCCGTTCCTTTCCCGCGAACTGCGCACCTGAACGCATGGCGCGCGCTCCCGCTGGGACATATGTTTTATTTGCATTACATCTGCACACATATTGACCGGCACGACAATGCGGCACCAAGCATCATGTCCGCCGTGAAATATAGCGCTCAACTGCATCAAGAATCACAAGTCGCATATCCTGCATGGCCTGCTCACGAAAACATCCTGGCCGCAAGCGCATCTGTAGCAGCATGCCTCCAGGCGCGCCACTCCTCGGCCAAGCCTTTGTGTGAACCGTCTTTTTTTCCTTGCGCTGCCAATCTGCAATGGACTAGAAATATTCCCTCCGTATTGCTCCAATCTTTCAGGAGCGCCAGACATGTGCCTTTTGTGTTTCCTGCGGGTCCGCACCACGTAGCTGGGAGGGTTGCTTGAAGCCTGAGAACACGTCCGACGACCGTTCCGGGGCTTTGCCCCCCGCCAGATTCATGACCGAGGCGGGCGGCGACGGGCTTTTCGGCGACACCAGCCTGGCGTACGTCCTCGACTACAACTTTGGCCGCGACGGCTGGCTCGACTCTTCCTTCCACTGGAGCGCGGTCGTCTACAACGACGACTGGCCCGAATTCGTAACCTGCGTCCGTGACGCCGTGAACGCGGGCGGCCCTTTCAGCGTGTCCTGCCGCCTCCTCTCACAGTCCTCCGGTCCGGTGCTGACCACTGTCTCGGGCAGAACCGTCAGCGGCGACGACGGGCGGCCATCCTGGATCGAGGGGGTCATCACCCCCAGCCAGAACGGCCGGGTCTGCGACGGATGCCGCGAGGCGATCATCCAGGGCGAGCGCAAGGCCAAGGAATTCTCCCGCAACATCCTCTCCGTGCTGAGCCACGACATCCGCTCCCCGCTCATCGGCGTCATCGGCATGCTCCAGCTCCTGCGCAAGTCCGGAATCACCGGCAAGCAGTCGGAATACGTCTCCATGGCCTCGGAGTCCTGCGAGCGCATCCTGGAACTGGCCAAGAACCTGCTCGACTTCGCCAAGATCGACTCCGGCAAGGACATGCTTTGCGTCCAGCCCGTGAACGTCGCGGCCGTGGCGGATTCGATCATGCGCCTGCACCATGAGCATGCCGAGCGGCTGTCAGTCTCGTTGACCCTGGAAACGCCGCGGGATTTCCCTGAAGTGGTTCTTTGCGACGAGATCAAGCTGCGGCAGATATTCGGCAACCTCATCTCCAACGCCGTCAAGTTCACTCCTTCGGGCACTGTGACGGCCACCCTTTCGCACGCCAAGCGACCCGACGGAAGGATCACCGTGCTCATCACGGTGTCCGACACCGGCATCGGCTTCGACGTGGCCGAAACCCGGTACATGTTCGACCAGTTCGCCCAGCTCTGCCACGACCATAAGATACGCTGCATGGGCGCAGGGCTCGGGCTCACCATCGTGAAGAGCCTGGTTGAGCTTTTCGGCGGGGCCATCTGCGTCGATTCCGAGCCGGGCAAGGGCGCGGCCTTCCACGTGAGCTTCCCGGCGGCCATCGACCACGCCTAGGCCGCGACGCCAAGAGCCGCGGGGAAGAAGCCTCCGGCGGCCGAAGGGCTTCGCCCTCTGGACTCCCTTACGGCTGCGCGCCTGCCGCCAGTTTCCGGCCACTGGCTTTATGCTATTGGGGATTCCAAAGGGACTTGTCCCTTTGGCCGCCGGAGGCATCTGCTCCGGCCGTCCCTCGCTCCACGCGAAAAAGCGCCCCTCCCGGCATCCGGGATGGGGCGCTTCATTCGTTCTCGAACAGTCCGGCCGGTCTATTTCTCGGCGGCGTTCATGATGAGCTGCTTCACGCTGCCCGGGTCGAACTGGTAGCGGGCCGTCTTGACCCAGTAGTACTTGCCGTCAACATTCTTGATGGTCCAGAAGTCGAAGTCGTAGTCCTCGCGGCGGTCGCCGTTCTCGTTGACGGCCATCCAGCCGCTGGCGCCGTAGAAGCGCTCGGCCATTGCTGGAATGGCCTTGGCCAGCCCTGCGGGATCGTCGCCAGCGAACAGGCTGACGTATGCCGCCAGCCAGACCACGTCGTAGGCGGTCACGGCCTGGGTGTCCACGAAGGCCTGGAGCCTGTCCTCAAGCCGCTTCTCAAGAGCGGTGTAGAGCTGCGTGCCCGTCTCTCCGGGGCGGGCGAAGGCCATGCGCACCTTTGCCGCGAACTGGGCCACTATCTGGTCCTGGGTGACGGCCCCGCGCAGGGCGGAGTCGTCACCGCCGTACCACTTGGGCTCGTCCATCCCGCTAAGCTTGGCCGCCTCGGCCAGGATGGAGGCCGTCTGCTCGCCGCGCGCCGCCACCAGGATGGCGAGCTTCTTCTTGTCCTTGGCGTGCTTGTCGATCTGGGCCTTGAGGTCGGCCACGTACTTCTGGAACTTGGTCTCGTCCGGCCGGAAGCGGGTTCCGGGGATCACCTGACCGCCCAGGTTGGCGAACTGGCCTTTCACGTGGGTGATGAGCTCGTCGCCGTACATGTCTCCCACCCAGATGGGGATGAGGTGGGTGCACCCTTCCTGATTGGCCAGCACGGCGAGGGCTTCGGCCTGGAAGGCGTCGGAGGGGCTGAACCTGAAGAGGTTGTCGCCCGGCTTGGCCAGGTAGGGGCCGGCGCTGGCCGGGGAGAGCAGCATGATGCCGTTCTTGCCCGCGAAGTCGATGACGGCGTCGACCTCGTCGTCGGTGTAGGGGCCGATGATCAGCTTGATCCCGGCGGCGGCCATGGCCTTGACGCGCTCCAGGGCGGTGGCCTTGGCGGAGGCGGTATCCTCGATCTGCACGGAAACGCTGGAGGAGGAACCTATCTCGGCAAGTTGGGCGTTGAGGTCGGAGACGGCCAGCTCAATGGCCGTCTTCGCGCTCTGGCCCAGGGTGGCCTTGGGTCCGGTCAGGGGGAGGAGCGCGCCGATTGCGGCTTTGCCGCCTCCCGGCTTCACGCGCGTGGGGGCGGCAGACGCCTTCTGGCTCCCGGCCGGGGCCTTCGCGGCCTTGGGCGGCGGAACGGCGGGAGCCGCCGGGGCCGTGCCGCCGGGTTCGGCCTGCTGCTCAAAAGGAACCACCTCGCCAGCCTTGGCGGGGGGCTTGGGCGCGGGGGCCTTGGCCCTCGGGGGCTTGGCCGGCATGGTTTGGGGTTGCTCCGCGGCGGTGGAATCCGTCGCGGGCGCGTCCTGGGCGAGGACGCCCGGGGCCATGCAGAGGATGATACCGAGCGCGAGGACAAGCGCCCCCGCGTGAATGCCGCGAAAATGCATCAATCGCCTCCGTTCGCTGGGAACGCCCTCGCTCCCAGGAAGTCGATCACAACGAAATAGATGTCCAGGGGACAGACTTTTTCATCAACCTCCGCGCAGTGCGGCAGATCCGAATCAGCCGCCACGCAGAGGGCCTCGTACACGCAGATCAGCTTGCCGGGGCCGAAAAGCTCCCCGACGAGTCTGTCCAGTTCGGCAAGGTCTTCCGGAGCCGAGCCGGACAGGCTCACGGCCACCCCCTGCGAAAAATCCAAGGAGAAATGCTCCAGGTAGTCCGCGGCCAAAGCCTGCATGCCGGAAACCTCCCTGGCTGATTGTAATCCGGTCCCGGCGAAAAGAAAACGGGAAATAGCGTCCCTGCCTATTTGCCGATGCAGAATCCGTCAAAGATGGCGTCCAGCACCGCCTGGGGAGTGATGGCCCCGGTGATGCCGTCGAGGCTGGCGCATGCGGTTTCCAGGCGCACTCCCAGGAGGTCCGGAGGCAGGCCCGCCTCCAGGTCCGCCGCGAGGGCGTCAAGTTCATGGAGAGCTTCCGCCAGCAGGGCCTTTTCCCTGTCGTTGGGCACGGGCTCGCTGTCCGGGACAGCGCCGCCGTACAGGAAACGCCGGCGAAGGCGAGCACACAGTTCGTCCAGGCCCTGCCCGGTCCTGGCGGACACGCTCACTGATTCGATTCCCGCCTCCGCGAGCAAGGACGCTGGACCGTCCGCCGCCGGAGGAAGGTCCGCCTTGTTGATGACGGCCAGCACCCTGGAGGCCTCCAGCGGGACCGGGCCGAGCAACTCCTCGAGACAGGACCTGTCGAAACGGGCGGCCCCGTCCAGCACCAGGACCACGGCCCGGCATTGCCTGACCAGCTCCAGGCAGCGCGCGACGCCCTCGCGCTCCACGGGATCGTCCGTGCGGCGCAGGCCCGCCGTGTCCACCAGGCGCACGGGCAGCCCGTCCAGGTCCAGCTGCTCCTCGAGAAAATCCCGGGTGGTGCCGGGCACGTCGCAGACGATGGCCCTCTCGCGCCCCACCAGGGCGTTGAGGAGGCTCGATTTACCGGCGTTCACGGGGCCGGTGAGCACGGCCATGGCCCCCTCGCGGAAGGGCGCGGCCCTGCCGTGGGCGTCGATGAGGGTCCGGATGCTGTCCATGACCTCCCGGACGGCTTCCAGGAAGGCGTCCGGGGGCATGCACTCCACCTCGTCCTCGGGGAAGTCCACGGCCAGGCATACCTGCACCCTGAGCGCCTCGAGCGCGTGCCTCAGTTCCGCCGCCCGCCGGGCCATGAGGCCCTCCAGCCGGGCCAGGGCGAGCCCGGACGAGGCGGTCGTATCCGCCGCCACCAGCTCGGCCACGGCCTGGGCCTGGCTTAGGTCCATGCGCCCTGCCAGGAAGGCCCGCTTGGTGAACTCGCCCGGCCTGGCGTGCCGCGCCCCGAGGGACAGGCACGCCGCCACGGCCGCGCGCAGGATGGCCGGGGAGCCGTGGCAGTTGAATTCCAGCACGTCCTCGCCGGTGTAGGAGCCCGGGCCGGGCATGAAGACGGCCAGCACGTCGTCCAGATGCCGCCCCGCCGCGTCCGTCAGGATGCCGTGATGGAGGCGGTACGGCTTGAGACCTGAAAACCCGGGTTTCTTCGAGAGAAAGAGCCTCCCGCCCAGCTCCCGCGCGGCCGGGCCGCTGACACGCACGATGCCGACCCCTCCTCTCCCCGGAGGAGTGACCACAGCCACGATGGTGTCGTTATTGACTCCCGCCACCGCGCCCTCCCTTGTCCTTACCCTGCCCGGGATGAAACTCGCGCCGCCAGGCGCGCATGAAGGAAATCGAATACGCCGCCATCATTTGCTCGTGTGTTCGAAGACGCCGTCCCATCCGGGGAGAGGCGGGTTTTGAATCATGTCCCGGCATCGTTGCGCGTAGAGCCCGTAAAGCTTGTCGCCTGTGAAGCTCTCGAGCGCCTCGAAGGCATCGAGAGCCTCCTTGAAGCGCGCGTCCCTGTAGAGGGCGAGCCCTTCCTCCCAGCGCGCGAGTTCGTCCCGGGCCTCCGGGCCGTCGCGTTCCATGATTGAATGGATGGTCACCGGCTCGTGCTTGCCCTTGACCCGCACCCGGTCGACCTCGCGCCACGCGAAGCCCTCGCCCGCGCCGTCTCGCACGGCCTGGCTGGCCAGGATGCGCTGGTGATAGTACTTGGTGAGGCCCTCCAGGCGCGAGCACAGATTCACGTTGTCGCCGATGAGGGTGTAGTCGAAGAGGTCCTCGGAGCCGAAGTTGCCCACGCGTGCCATGCCCCGGTTGAGGCCGATGCCGATCTCTATGCCGAAGCCGTAGCGATCCCTGAAGCCCGCGTTCAGCCGGTCCAGCTCGCGCAGCATGGCGAGCGAGGTCTCCACGGCCAGCCTGGGGTGGTCCGGAACATCCGCCGGGGCGTTCCAGAAGGCCATGATGGCGTCGCCGATGAACTTGTCCATGGTCCCGGAGTTCTCCCTGATGAGGCGGGTCATGGGCGTCAGGTACTCGTGGAGCAGGTCCACCACCTGGGTGGGAGTGAGCTTCTCGGACATGGTGGTGAAGCCGCGCACGTCCGAGAACAGGACGGTGACGTCCTTCTCCTCTCCCGAGAGGTTGAGCTTTTCGGGCTCCGCCACCAGCTGGTCCACCACCTGCGGCGACACGTAGTGCGAGAAGGCCGACTGCACGAAGCGCCTGCGGCGCTCCTCCCGCAGGAACTTGAGGAAGGTGAGCAGCGTGAAGGACGCGGCCAGGGCCATGAGCGGCGTCAGGGGGGATATGTACATGTCCAGCCGGTTCATGGAGGCCTGGGCCGCCAGCCACATCCCGGTCCCGGCGGCGAGGCTCGCCGCCCCGACCCAGAGCGATCTGGCGCGGACGAGCGTGAACGTGACTCCCAGCCCGAACGCCGCGAGAAGGACCTGCTCTATGTACCACGCCTCGGGCGGACGGCGGATGAACGTGTCCGCGAGGATCATGTCGGCCAGCGTGGCGTGGGCCTCCACACCCGGGTACTCCTGGCCGGCTGGCGTGGCGCGCACGTCCTCCAGACCCCGCGCCGACGTGCCGATGAACACTATCCTGCCTTCGAGCTTGTCCCTCGGAGCCCGCCCGGCCATCACGTCCGAGGCGGACACGTAGTCGAAGGTGCGGGCCGGCCCGCGGAAATCGAGCAGCAAGCGTCCGCCCTCGTCAAGGGGGACGGTCCTTATTCCCAGCTCACCCAGGTCCAGCGAGTAGGAGAGGTCCTGGCCGCCGTAGGGGTTGTCCGCCACGGCAAGCACCGCCGACTTGTCTCCGAAAGCGCGCATGATGGCGGCCACGGCCAGGCTCGGGTAGATGTTCCCCTTCCATGCGATGGCCAGAGGCACCCTGCGCACGATGTTGTCGAGGTCCGGGAAGGAGTTGAAGAACCCGGCCCACCCTCCGGACTTGGACAGCGACGGCAGGGGACATACCACGGACGTGGCGGCGGCCACGCGCACCGGCCACGGCCCAGTCCCTGGGGCGCGGCGCACGGCGACCCTGGACGGCGGGAGGGTGCAGGCTTCCTGCCCAGCCGCGCCGTCCGCCGCCTTGAAGGTGAAGAAATAGCCCAGGACGTACGGCCCCTGGGCGAGGTTTCGGGCCAGGAGCTCGTCGTTGTCGCGAAGCCCCTCCGGCAGCCCGGTGAAGTCCACGTCCAGCCCCAGGGAGGCCAGGTCTCTCCGGATGCGCTCGGGGGAGGTGCGGTCCGGCTCGGAGAACACCACGTCCATGCCCACGGCCAGCGCTCCGTATTGCTTGAGCATGGAGAGCAGCAGCGCCGCCCGGTACCTGGGCCAGGGGAACTGGCCGATCTCGGCCAGGCTTTTCTCGTCCACGTCCACCACGGTCACGCGGCCCGTGGGCTCGTGCCTGGGGCGGTTGGAGAGCAGGACGTCGTAGACCTTGTAGTCCAGGAAGGCCAGCCAGTCCGGCCGCGCCCAGTGCAGCGCGGTGAAGCCGGCGGTGAGGGCCAGGCCGGCCATGAAAAGGACGGTCCTCGCGTTCTTCGGGTCCAGCCAGCGAAGCAGGCGCTTCAGGAAATGTCCGCCCGGAGTATCCGGCACTTTTCACTCTCCGCGAAATCGTATATGCGCTCCGATATGGCGGGCCTTCCATCAAGTAAAGCCCCCGCCCGCCCCTACGGCCATGGAACGCGCCCAACGCCCTCCGGGCTTCGCTGCCCGCATGATCGCACGGCTGGACGCCGGGAGCAGACGGATGCTTCTGGCGGCGCTGGCCGGCTACGCCCTTTGCGTCTGGCAGGCGCTGTGCGTGAGTCCGCTCTGGCCCAGGCTTTCGCCGCCTGCCCGGCCCGACCTGCTTGATCTCGCGGGGCCTGCCCTGATTCCGTCCCAGGCCCGCAGGCTCACCCTGGACATGCTGAGCCGCGCGCCGCTTGAGTCCGGCGAGGTGCGCCAGAGCATCGACTACACCAAGGCCCGCCGCAGCATCGAGCCCGGAGCTCTCTCCACGGAAGACCCCGACGCCCTGCCCCTTTTCGCGGAATCCACCCTGCGCGGCAAGTCGCGGGCGATCCTGGCCCCCACGCCGACCTACACCATGGCCTGCTTCATCGCACAGCCCGCTCCCGGAGCCAGGCCACGCCACACGGCCCCGCCCGGCCACCTGGCCGCGCGGTTCGAATCAGGCTCGGAAGGGGCGGCCGCCGTGGGCCACACCCCCACCGCCGGGACCAGCTACGGCACGTTCCAGATAGCCTCCGGAACACCCACCTACGCCAACTTCATCCGCTACCTCAAGCGCACGGCGCCCGATCTCGCCGTCAGACTCTCCGGCAAAGGTCCGGCAGACACGGGCGGCGCGGAGGGGGCCGTGCCCCGGGAGTGGCGGAACATAGCGTCCGACGAGCCCCGGCGCTTCGAGCGGCTGCAGTACGAATTCATCCTGTCCACGCATTACCGCCCGGCGGTGGCGGCCATCTTCCGCCAGACCGGGGTGGACGTCTCGGCTCTCTCCCCGGCCAGCCGCGAGGTGCTCTGGAGCACGGCGGTACAGCACGGAGCGGGGGGCGCGGCGGACATCTTCGAGGCGGCCATCGACGCCATCAAGCCGATGATCGTCGAGGAGCGGCGCGTGGCCCTGTTCGAGAAGGCCCTGATCCAGGAGGTGTACAAGCGCCGCCTGGCCTGCTGGGGCCAGTCGCCGCTGGTGGGCAGGGCCGCCATGACAAACCGCTACGGCCGGGAACTCTCCCAGGCCCTCACCCTTCTGGACCGTCACTATTCCGGCACGTGAGCCGCCACGCCGCCGGACATCCTGGGCATGAACGCCCGGAGCATGGGGTGGTCCGACTCCATCGCCTCCCTGGAAGTCCCTGAGAACACTATCTTCCCTTCGTCCAGCAGGGCCACCCGGTCAGCCACGGTGAACACGTCCGGGATGTCGTGGCTGACCATCACCGCCGTGAACCCGAAGGCCTTGCGCGAATCGTCGATCAGCTTGAACACCGCCCACTTGCGCAGCGGGTCCAGCCCCGTGGTGGGTTCGTCGAAGAGCACGATGCGCGGCCCGGTCACCAGCGCCCGGGCCAGGGCCACGCGCTTCTGCATGCCGCCGGAGAGCTGCGACGGGTACTTGCCCGGCACCTCGGAGAGTTCCAGTTCCGCGAGCTTTCGTTCCACCCTCTCGCGCACCTCGGGCTCCTTCAGGCGCAGCTTCTCGCGCAGGGGCAAGGCGATGTTGTCGTAGACCGTCAAGGAATCGAACAGGGCCATGCCCTGGAACATGTAGGACATGGCGGATTTGAGCCCCGAGCGCTCCGCCCGGCTCATGGAGCCGAGCGCCTTGCCCTCGAAATGCACGTCGCCGGAGTCGGGCCGCATGAGCCCCATGACGTGCTTGAGCAGCACGCTCTTGCCCTCACCGCTCTTGCCGATCACGGCCGTGAGCCCCCCGGCCGGGATGCTCAGGTTCACCCCGCGGAGCACGGCTTTCCCCTGGAAGGATTTGACGAGGTCGATTATTTCTATGAGAGGTTTGGTCACGTGGGCCTCCGCGCCGGTTCTTACCCGAGCCGCGAGCAATTGCAACTTGCCCCGCGTCCGGCCTCCCCCAAAAAACGGCACGATCATTGCTTAAGACATTTCACCCCCGGCGGGGGTAAAGCGGAGGGAAATACCTGCCGATACATCATTTACAAGTCGAATGATCAGGTCGGCTGAGGCGTGAACATCACCCTGAAATAACGGGACTTTTTGAAATGCGGCAAGCTCTTGTTATCCTTCCGGAAACCAAGTACCTTAAGCAAGTTCGGGGCTTTGCGGTCCCGGCGCGTGCGTTCGACGCCTTAACGAACGGCGGGCTCTAGTGTTCCTGGTCAACAAGACCTACTACCGCCCGAGCAAGTCCGCGCGGTACCTGGCCATCCTGGACACGCTGGCCCAGGACAGCATGGTCAGCCAGAGCGAGCTCGGCCGCAGGGCCAACATCTCGGGCGCCATGGTGAACCAGTATCTCAAGGAGATGGTGGACCATAACCTCATCGAGTATGAGCGCGTGAACGGAAAGAGCTTCCGCTACGTGCTCACGGTTGAGGGCGAAGCCCGCAGGCGGGCCATGTTTTCCAGCTTCTCATCCGAGACGGTTCAGATATACTCGGCCCTCAAGGCCGCAATCGCCCACAAGCTGCGGGCGATAAAGGCCAGGGGGCTGGTCCGGCTGACCCTCTTCGGGGCCTCCGAGACCTGCGAGATAGTCCTCCAGGCCATCCGCGCCATCGGCGGATTCGAGGTCATGGCCCTGGTGGACAGCGACCCGGCCAAAGCCGGCACGATCCTCGGCGGGCATGTCATATCCCCGCCCCTGGTTCTCGAATCGCTGCGGCCCCAGGCCGTCGTCATCACCTCCTTCGGCTGCCAGGAGGAGATTTTCGAACAGCTCGCACAGTTAACGTCGCGGCAAAACGTGGAGATCATACGCTTATGAAGACCCTCCCCCCCATCCGGCTCAAGTCCGGCGCGGCAATCGGACACGGACGCCCCTGCTTCGTGGTCGCCGAGATCGGCAACAACCACCAGGGGGAACTGGCCATCGCCCGCCAGATGGTGGAGGAGGCTGCCAAGGCCGGGGTCCACGCCGTCAAGTTCCAGAAGCGGGACATGAACGCGCTCTTCACCGACGAGGGGCTCCAGATGCCCTACGGCGGCCCCAACAGCTTCGGCAAGACCTACGGCGAGCACCGCCTCGCCCTGGAACTTTCCATCGAGGACATGGCCGAGCTCAAGGCCCTGGCCGAATCCCTTGGCCTGGTCTTCTTCGCCTCCGCCTGGGACCAGGTCAGTTTGGCCGAACTCATCGATCTCGACGTGGAGCTTCTGAAAATCTGCTCGGCCGACCTGGTCAACGTGCCGCTCCTGCGCCAGGCCGGAAGGACCGGGCTGCCCGTCATCCTCTCCACCGGCATGAGCAGCCTGGAGGACATCGACCTTGCCGTGGCCGAGCTGCGCCGCTTCCACGACCAGATCATCGTGCTGCACTGCAACTCCACCTACCCCTGCCCGGACGAGGCCGTGGGCCTTCCCGTCATGGCCGAGCTCTCCAAGCGCTACGGCCTGCACGTGGGCTACTCCGGCCACGAGAGCGGCATAGGCCCAAGCGTAGCCGCTGCGGCCATCGGGGCCTGCGTGGTGGAGCGCCACTTCACCCTGGACCGCACGCTGCGCGGCACCGACCACCAGGCTTCCCTGGACCCGGCCGGGCTCGCCCAGATGATGTCCCTCATCCGCGAGGCCGAAGCCGCCATGGCCGTCTGCCGCAAGGAGGTCTTCGAGTCCGAGCGCAAGGCAGCCGTCAAGCTCCGCAAGAGCGTGGTCTTCGCCCGCGACCTGCCCGCCGGGCACGTGCTCACCGAGGCCGACCTCACCGTCAAGTGCCCCGGACACGGCGTGAGCCCGGTCCACTGGGACGAAATTCTGGGCCGCACTCTCGTGGGCGCGGTGCGGCACGAGGACCTGGTGCAGTGGGACCAGCTCGCCCCGGCCGTGAGCCCCGCCGCCGAGGCCGCCCTGGAGTTCCCCCTGGCCCAGAACCGCTAACCGGGGTGGCGTGAACATCATTCGTCAAGACCGCGCCGGACCGCCACCGCGATCCGGCGCGGTCTTGTTTCCAGCGCCATGAGAGCAGTCCACTTCAGCATCACCCCCCTGGCGGGCATGCCCGTCCGCCTGGTCCAGGCCCTGAACCGCCACACCGGCGTGGACGCCCGGCTGGTGGATCTCAAGCGCTTCGGCCTCTACGACCACGACCTCGTCTTCCAGGAGTCCCCGGACGAAGCCTGGGACCTGGCCTGGGAAGCCGACGTCATCCACCTGCACAACTACCTGGACTACGATTCCAAGGCCTTCGGCCGCATCGACTTCGGCGAGCTTGCCCGCGCGGGCAAACGCGTGGTCCGGCAGTTCCACTCCTCGCCCGACCTGGTGGCGCAGGTCATGGGCATTACTCCCGAGACCCTGCTCGGCCAGGACATCCCCTGCCTCGCCATCGCCCAGTATCCCGAGCGCCTCTATCCCAAGGCCATGGTGGTCCCCAATTTCGTGCCCGAGAACGAGGACGCCTACCTTCCCTCTTCGAAAACGCCGCGCTGGGACATTTTCTACAGCCCCACCAAGGACTTCAGCGCCTGGGCCGACCGCTGGAGCACCAAGGGCATGCCCGAGGCCGTGGAGGTCATCGAGGGCGTTGCCAGGCGCACGCGCGCGGCCATCCGCGTGGTCACGGGAGTCCCTCTGGCCGAAGCCCTGGCGGACAAACGCCTCTCGCGCATCGTGGTGGACGACCTGGTCACGGGCAGCTACCACCTCACCGGCCTGGAAGGGCTGGCGCAGGGCAAGTGCGTGCTCTCCTTCCTGGACGAGCGCTCCCTGGCCCTGCTGCGCCATTTTTCCGGCACGGACCGGCATCCCTTCGTGAACTGCCGCCTGGAGGATGCGGGCGAGGTGCTCGACCACCTCGCGGGCGAGCACGCCCTCACGCGCGAGCTCGGCGCGCGCGGCCGCCAGTGGCTCGTCGAGCACTGGGCGGAGGAGCGCATGATCCGCCACTACGAGCACGTCTACGAGCTGCTCCAGGAGGACCCGGCACTGGTCAGGCGGCAGCCGGAGCTTTCCCTGGACGGGACGAGGCATTTCTCCTTCCGGGGACTTCCGGACCTAATCTATAGAGCGCGCGCCAAGCGCTGGACCAGCGCGTAGTTTATCCCTACAGAGTCGAAGCTCGCGCTGGCGGCGTTCAGGAAGCCTCCGGCGGCCAAAGGGACCAGTCCCTTTGGAATCCCGTTCCTTTGCGGAAGCATGGACGGAGAGGCGATAACTTCGGCATTGATGGGGAGCAATGAATGGGTATCGACCGCAGACTGTTTCTTACAGGCGCGTGCTGCGCCGGGGCCGGTTTCGCCACCGGGATGATGCTGCCGGGCGGCACGGAGGCGGTGACGCCCCCGCCCGGGGCCGGCGCCCCCGGATTCGCCAGGGAGAGGTTCCTCTCGCACTGGAACTGCACGCAGGCCGTGCTGGAGGCCCTCGCGCCCCAGGCGGGCCTCGCGCCCGGGGAAATCACGCGCCTCACCACTCCCTTCGCGGCGGGCATGTGGAACGGCATGACCTGCGGCGCGGTCACCGGAGCCGTCATGGCCATCGGCATGCGCTTCGGCAGGACCTCGGACGGCGACAGTTCCGCCACGGAGAAAACCAAGATGATCATGCGCCGGTATATGGCCGCAGTGAAGAAGGAGTTCGGCGCGCTCAACTGCTCGGAACTCCTGGGAACGGACATGGCCACGGAAGAGGGTATGAAACTGGCGGCGGCCCAGGGTCTCTTCAAGAGCAGGTGCCCGGCGCTGGTGGAGACCGCCGTGCGGGAGGCATTGAAGGAGATGGCGTAGAAGCGGGGCTCCGCCCCGGACCCCGGCAGGGTGCCGCCCTGCACCCGCCAGGGGGATGATACCCCTGGACCCTTTATTGCTTCGCGGGTTTGATGCGAAATTGTGACGGAAAAGGCCGCCCCGGAGGGCGGCCTTTGTGGTGAAAGAGGCAAGAGGGAAGCTAGCGCGTGGCCCTCACCGCGGCGCGCCTGGCCTTCATGAACTCGATGATGCCGGGCATGATGGAGAGCAGGATGATCAGGTAGATCACCTTGTTGAAATGGGTCTTCACGATGGGCAGGTCGCCCACCAGATATCCAAGGCCGATCAGGCCCCCGATCCACAGGATGCCGCCGCCCACGGAATAGCTCACGAACTTGGCGTAGGCCATCTTGCCGATGCCCGCCACGAAAGGCGCGAACGTGCGCACGATGGGCATGAAGCGGGCTATGACGATGGTCTTGCCGCCGTGCTTCTCATAGAAGGCGTGGGTTTTCTCCAGGTGCTTCTTGTTGAGCAGCTTGCTGTCCTCGCGCCTGAACACGGCTGGACCGACCGTGCGGCCTATCCAGTAGTTGGTGTTGTCGCCCATGATGGCGGCGGCGGTCAGAAGCCCCACGGTGAGGCCCAGGTCCAGGCTGCCCGCGCCGCAGAACGCCCCGATGATGAAGAGCAGCGAATCGCCCGGAAGAAACGGCGTCACCACGAGCCCGGTCTCGCAGAAGATCACCAGGAACAGCACCATGTACGTCCAGGCGCCGTAGTTGGTCACAAGCATCTCGAGGGTTTCCTTGACGTGGCCGAGCATCCAGATGAACTGGCTCAAGATTTCCATTGATCGTCCTTGAAAGGTGTTTCGGCGGTCGCCGTTAGGGAGGGGCGCTAACGAACCGGCCCCACGCCGGGCCTACATAAGGCCTCGGAGCGCGGCAGGCAAGTGGAATCGGAAGGGGGGCGGCGACTCGTCCCGGGAAGGCGAATAATTCTTCATTTTCCCCACATAGCGCTATGCGTGAGTTGATGATTGTCCGACGATGATGCACCGTGTTCAACCACCACCTCAACTAGTTCGCCGCGAAAATCACGGATCATCACGCACCAAACTCGGAATGAAGAACTCTATGCTCGTCACTGATTCGTCAATGACTTCAAGTGCTATCCTTCCTCCATGCGCTTCAATGGCTCTTTTTGCTATATAAGTACCCAGCCCAACACCGTACTTCTTTCCTGTAGATATGTATTTCTCAAAAAAACAGTATCTAATTGACAACGGAACTGCCCCCTCATTCACAATCTTACACGTGATACCAAGCGAATCAATTACGCATAACAAATCTATAGTACTTCCTTGAGGTGCCGCCTCATAAGCGTTCTTGATGATATTTACAGCAGCAATCTCCAAGAGCGAGGTATCACATGGAAAAAATGGATCGCCGCAAGACACACCATCCTTTGTCTTAATACAAATAACAAGAGAAATATTTTTCTTTGAGTACGACGAACGTAACCCGTCAACAACTGACTCTAGTATTTT
>JBMORI010000014.1:0-3574 GCA_049322415.1 Thermodesulfobacteriota bacterium
CCGTTTCGGCGCACGACGGACACGACCAGGGCGACAACCAAGCCCGCGAAGCAATTGCCGGGTCCAGGGGGGCTCCCCCCTGGCGGGTCCAGGGCGGAGCCCTGCTTCTCTACTCAACTCTACTCTACCAAACCAAGGACGCACCAATGCTCCTCAAGGACAAGACACTCATCATCACCGGCGCTTCCATGGGCATCGGGCGGGCGCTGGCAGAGGCCTTGGCCGTCCTGGGGGCCAAACTCGTGCTGAACGCGCGCGGCCCGGAGGCGTTGGAGGAGGCCTGGCAGAGCTGCGACATGGTCGCGGCCAAGGCAGTTCCCGTTCCGGGCGACTGTTCCAAGGCGTCCACGGTGAAGGCTCTCGTGGATGCGGCGCGCGAACTTGGCGACTTCACTGGCTTCATCCACTGCGCGGCCGTGCTCAGGCCCGGACCGCTTGTCTGGGAGATGGACGGCGCGGGATTCGACGAAATTTTCACCTCCAACGTGAAGGCTGCCTGGCAGCTGGCGCGCTTTTGCGCGCCGGAACTGGCCAAATCCGGGCAAGGGCTGGCAGTGTTCGTGGGGTCCGGGGCGGCGTCGGTCACGCAGAAGGGCATCGGGTTGTACTGCGCGGCCAAGGCCGCGGAGGAGCATTTCTGCAGACAGCTCGCGGCGGAGGCTCCCTGGCTGACCAGCTTCGTCTACCGCCCGGGGCTCGTCGATACCCGGATGCAGGAGCAGGCCCGCAACGCCGTGGGCGGAGGCGGCGAGGCGCTCCGCGCCCTTTACAGGCCGTGGCTGGAACGCGGCAAGCTCATCATGCCCGAGATGTCGGCCATGGGACTCATCCGCATCCTAATGCGCGACTGGCACGGTTTGTCAGGAAAAACGTTCGACGTGCGCGATCTCTGACGGCTATTTGATCAGGGGAAAACGAAGCCCTCCCCGGCGGCATGCCGCCAGGGAGGGCTTTTTTGGACAGTGGCGCGGACGGTTTCATATCTCGATGGGGACCTGACCTTCCTCGGGTTGCTCCGGCCCGTCCTGCGCCACCGGACCGGGCGGCGGATTCTGGACCGCCGGGACGGCCTGCCGCGCCGGGGGCTTGTCGTTGGTCAGGGCGGCCGTTTCGGCGCTGCCCGGGTTGTAGTCCTTTTCGGATGCGATCTTGAGCGTCTTGGTCTCCATGGCGGAGTCCGTGCGTATGACGATCCTTATGGAGGCGATGTCGAGCCCCGCCGGGAGCAGGATATAGCCCGTCCGGGTGGTGCCGGGGGTGATGGGGTCTTCCTGCCAGACGTTCGCCGTGAGGTCCGCGCGTATGGTGTCCTGCTCCTGCTTGGAGAAGGAAGAGTCGGAGACCGCCGCTCCGGCGAGCGTTCCGGCCGCGCCTCCGGCGGCAGCGCCCATCCAGAGGTATTCGGGGTTCTTCTGCCCGGTGAACGCGTAGAGGACGGCCCCCGCGCCGGCTCCCAGGGCCGCGCCCACGCCTGCCCCTACCGCGCCGCTCCTGGCGGCGCTGCCCGCCTTGCGCGAGAAGGTGGACGCGGTGGCCAGCCTCATGGCCTCGTCGGCCCCGTAGACCAGGTATTCGGCGTTGGCTCCGATGGCGCGGATGTCCTCCAGGATCACCTGCGGCTGACCGGAGCTTTTGTTCTTGAGCACCAGGAGCACCGGCAGCAGCTGCGTTCCCGAGTAGTCCAGCCCGCCCGGCCCGGTTGTGACGCGCACGGCCGCCACGTCCCATCCGGCGCTTGACGCGGCCTGGGGGAACCCGGCCGGATCGAGCGCCCTCTTGACGTGTCCCACCGGATGCCGGGCTGCCGAACAGGCACCCACCGCGAGGCAGATCAGCAGGAGCGCGGCGGCGGCCACGCGACCCGGCGACGTGAAACTCGAATAACGACAGGACATGGCCACCTCCGAATCGATGATTCTATTGACAGAACTTAATAGAATCGAGGACAGAGCGCAACTCAGATTTCGCTTGCTCGAACTGATCAGGGTGCGAGGCAACCATGAAGTTGTAATAATACTTCTGTCCGTCATAGCACTGCCAGATCATGCGTTGGTGCGATCCGCCCCCGCCGGTGGGCGTCTCGGTCACTTCCCAGCCGATGACGCCGCACTTCTTCTTGGGATCGCCCTGGTCGCGGCGCTTGGCCTCGCTGTATTTCCCGGTCTTGATTTCCTGGGTCGATTGTTTGAGAGACGCGGCCACCGACGCTCCGGAAGGGAAGTCCGGGGTCATGGCGGTGTAATGGAATTGGAAGCTCCAGGTGGTTCCGGGCTTCATGAACACGGGGCTGTTGCCCGTGGGCTGGCCGTTCTCAAGCCTCCACCCCGCCGGCACCATGTAGGTGAAGCCGCGTTCGGAGTTGGTGAAGTTCTGGGCGGTGGCGTAGCCTTTCCCTCCTGTTTTCTCGTCGGCGACGTTGTGCGCGCCGCTCTTGCCACCCTTGGCGGCGTCGAGCCCCTTCTGGATGAACCCGAACTGGGCCTGGGCCGCATTCCCCGCGACGAACATGAGCACGAGCAGGATGAGGGATCTGAATACGGTTTTCATGCATTCCTCCAGGGCAAAGGTTGGGGGGGATTCCCCCCCATACCACCACGGGAGGTTTATTACTAGCGGACAGGGCGCTTCACTCGCCCGGCAATTGCTGGAAGCGCAGATGCCGCCGCCAGGAGCGCCAGGACGAGGACGGCGCGGGGGCTGGCGAAATCGGACATGGACGTGAAGGACGCCAGATGCCTGCCGGACTCCGCGTAGATGAAGGAGCTTGGGAACACCCCGAGGAACGTGCCCAGCAGGAACTTGCGCTTGCGGATGCAGGAGAGCCCGGCCAGCACGTTCACCAGAAAGAAGGGCGTGGCCATGAGCAGGCGGGACGAGAGAACGTACCAGAAGCCGTTGCGCGCGATGTCCAGGTTGACCCGGGCAAGCTTCCCGCTGAACCTGGAATAGAGGGGGCGGTAAAGCAGGTGCCGCGCGGCCATGAACCCGGCGAGCCCGCCCGTCACGGACATGCTCACGTTCAGGGCAAACCCGGCCTGCAATCCGAAGAAGAACCCGGCGAGGACCTTGACGAGCGCGGCCAGGGGCACCGGGCAGTTGATGGCTATCGACCCGAGCGCGAGCAGGCCCAGCCAGCAGGCGGCCGGGTAGGCGGCGGCGTACCCCCGCCAGTGGAGGGCGATGTCCTTGGCGAAGGCGAAAACGGCGTCCGCGTGGGACACCCACGCGGCGGCGATAGCCGCCAGGGCGGCAAGAACCAGGCCCCAGGCAATTCGGGATTTCACGTGCGCATCCATGGGGGAGTTTGTTGCGTTCCAGCGCCGCCCTCGCCGCTGCCGGGCCTGTAGAGGCCAGGGCGGAGGCAGGAAACGGCGCTGCCCGCTTCCATACGCCGGCGGCCGGACCACGCCGTCCGGGACCTGCCCGGCGGCGGCACGATGGATACGGCCTTTGAGCTAACCCGGCAACCATTACGAAAGCGTGTCGAGGCAAGGCGGAAGTGGATGCGTCTCCCTTCATGGTCCGGGAACGCACGAAAACGGAGGCCGGGATGCGCTCCCTTGATGGCCCCGCC
>JBMORI010000015.1:0-152716 GCA_049322415.1 Thermodesulfobacteriota bacterium
CTACGGCATGAACTTCGAGAACATGCCGGAGCTTAAATGGCATTACGGATACTTCGCGGTGCTCGTCGTCATGGCCGTCACCGCGGTGGGGATGCTGTTCTACTTCAGACGGAAGGGGTGGATAGGCGGCAATAGGTAAACAAGAAATCACCTAGAGATGATGTTAATCATTTCGAATGACTTGGCTGCGAACCGTGTGTCGCTGATCTGTTTTAAGAATTTGTATGTCGGAGCGTCTTCTTTGTGTTCTTCTGTGTAAGATGTATAGTCATCGTCGGTTAGTATGTGTCGCATGATGTGGCTTGTAATGGTTTTGTGATATTGTATTGCCTCGTATTGTTCGTCCGGGGGAGGTATGAGCCTATTGATGGATCCTTCAGTTAATTCTTTGTCAAACAAGGCGGTGAAATCATCCTTGTTATGTGCTCTCAAGCACAAAAGAAATGGAACAAGGAGACTGCAGTTTCGATGGTCTGATTCGTCAAGCAGTGAGAGTATGGCTATGAGTTCGGTGAATATCTGCGATTGTGTTCTGAGGCCAATTTTGAAGTGGGAAAAAGATTTGTTAAGAATATATAATATGTTGTTCTTGACGTATTCCGTGTCCGACTTAATGGCTGATGACAGGTTGAGGGTTCTTGATAGGTAGGTGCAAAAGTTCTTTGTGTCCGGGGTAGGTAGTATGATCTCGAGGTCAATAAATTTTCTTAAATATTCGTCTGTATCTAGCTTTTGTCCATAAATTGTGCGTATTATGTTGGATAGTTGGTTTTTGTCGATGCTAAGAATAAATAAAAAGCCTTTGGATTGGAAAAAGTGTTTGATATTTTCCAATAGTTCAAGGGCAAAGGTAGGTCTGCAGCGGTCGAGTTCGTCAACGAAAAAGATGAACGGGTGTTTGATGTCGTAGTGATCAAGAGTATCTCTTAGCTCTTGTAGAGCTTCTTTGAATCCATTTATCGATGAAGCTTTCTTCTCGTATTCCTTCAGCTGGTCTTCCGCAATTTTTGAAACAATCTCTGTTAAGCCTTCGCCAGCTTTTGGTGAGAAAGATAGTAACTCTTTAATTTCATCCGCTTCAAGTGCGCCTCTAGTGACAATCTTTAGTGCTGGTACGGCGAGTTTCTTCAATGCTGACTTCGTTGTTTTTAACAACTCGTGGTGTGTGTCCTGTTGTCCTGCGAAGTTAGCAAGAACAATTGGGAGATTCGAGTTAAAATTCCCAATAAATGACATCAATGGTTTTTCATAATGGTCGTTTTCCCATGCGTTGAAATAGATGCAAGGGAATTTTTTGTTGTGTAGTTCATTTGTCCACATCCTAATAAATTCAGTTTTTCCGGTTCCCCACGGGGAATGAAGAGCAAGGACAAAAGGTTGGCTCAAAGAGGATATGAGCTTTTCAAGTTTGTCAGCAAAAGGTTTGCGGTTTAGGCAGTCATTTTCAAATGGGTTCTCTGGGTTAATTTTGATATTTGATAGTTTTTTTAGCATGAAGTTTATATGCATGGCGCAAATACATTTGTCAAGCCATGGTATGGCTGGAAGACTTATGGGGGGCAATTGAGAGGGCGTTAGCTGGAGCGTTGGGTCAGAAGAGCTATCCGGCCGAGCCAGAGCTTAGCGAAGGCCTCGCGCTCGATAAGCCCCGCCAGGTCGGGCTCGCAGGCCACGCCGTGCGCTTCGAGCACGGACTTCCACGAGCAGGGCTGGCCGCCTGCCAGGTCCTTGTGGGCGTGGCGTCCGGCCACGGTGAGGAAGGGGACCAGCCGGGCCTTCACTACGCCGCGCGCGGCCAGGTCGCGGGCGATGGCCTTTATGGAGAGAGGGTCGCCCGGATCGGCGGCCTCCAGCACCCCCAGGCGAGCGCCGGGCAGAACCCCGCCCAGCTCCCCCGCCAGGGCGCGGTAGAGTTCCTGCGCGCCGTGGGTGGTGCCGTGGCCCATGAGCACCGCGGCCTCGCCGTCCGCCGTCCCGCCCAGGCACTGCGAAAGGGCGAGCGCCACTCCGGGGGCGTCCGCCGCGCTTGTCAGAAGCGGGCCCGACACCTCCACGGACGAGCCGGTCTCTGCCGCGAAGCCGTCCAGCGTCCGCCGCATGCGGTCGAACTCCCCGCCCGCGATCACGTGCAGCGAGAGCACCCTGACGTGCGCCGGGACGGCCAGCCCCTGAAGCACCTCGTCCAGGCCCAGTCCGGGCTTCCCGCCCGGATGGCTGCCCGGCCGGGGCGAGGCCGTGAAGGCCAGCGACACCCGCGCCTCGGGGCGCCTCTCCCTCGCCCGCCCGGCGAACCTCTCCAGCGCGCCCTTGGCGGCGGGATGGGAGGAGCCGTGGGCGGCAAGGATGAGTACTTTCTCTCGCTTCTCCATGGGAGCCGTGACCCCTAGCAGACTTCCCCTCGCGAGCCAATGGCCGGGGAGGGGGAGGCCTCCTGCTCCCGCGCGCGAAGTCAGGCCGGAAATGGAGGCCACGGCCTGGAGGGGGTCGCGGCCTGATCAAAGCCCGCCCTCCTTGGGACTGCTCCGGGCAGCTGATTGATTTCCCTGATGTGTTGTCTCCTGTACGGTCAAAGACGCCGCACGCCTGGGGCGAGGTCTTCACGGATGATCGAGCGGCGAGGTTGACAATATACCCCCGTGGAGTATTTATTCCGGGTGGGCGGCGCGTCCGCCCCTGAAGGAGACACCGGCATGGAATGCGGTAACTGTTCGCACGGGGCCGCCCCGGACAAGAAGCTGACCGCCCGCGTCAACCGCGTCGCGGGGCAGGTGGAAGGAATACGGCGCATGATTGACGAGGGGCGCTACTGTCTGGACATCCTGAACCAGATAGCGGCAGCGCGTTCCGCGCTGGACGCGCTGGGAGTGGAGCTGCTCGCGAGCCATCTCGAAACGTGCGTTTTGGGGCACGGCACTGGCTCAGAGCATGAGAAGGCCCGGCCCATGAGCCGCCAGGAGCTGCTGGACGAAGTAAGGACGGCGCTCTCGCGCTTCCTGAAATAAGCCGGGAGGAAGGGGGCATGAGCAAAATCACCGTTCCCATCCGGGGCATGCACTGCGCCTCGTGCTCGAGCCGCATCGAGCGCGCGGTGGGGCAGATGGAAGGCGTGGAGTCCGTGGCCGTGAACCTGGCCACCGAGACCATGGACGTCACCCTCGACCCGGCGGCCACGTCGCTTGAAGCCGTCGCGGAGCGCGTCAAGGGCCTGGGGTTCGAGGCGGTCCTGCCCGGCCCGTCCGAGGTCATCAGGCTGGCCATCGGCGGCATGCACTGCGCCTCGTGTTCGCGCCGCATAGAGAACGCGGTGGGCAACATGGAGGGCGTGAACGCCATGCGCGTGAACCTTGCCACGGAGACCGGCGAACTGGAGCTGGCCCCAGGCGGCCCAACGCTGGACATGGTGCTCGAACGGGTGGCCGGTCTGGGTTTCACGGCCACGCCACTCACGGGCGAGGACGAGACGCTTTACCACGCCCACGAGCGCGAATCCGCCGTGCGTCTGGAAGCCCAGCGCAAGGCCCTGGCCCCAAAGCTCATCCTGGGCGCGCTGGTGCTCGTGGCGGCCATGGGGCCCATGGTGGGCATTCCGCTGCCCGGCTTGCTTGCCCCCGAGACCTCCCCGGCCGCCTACGCCCTGCTGCAGCTGGCACTGACCGCGCCCATGATATGGCTGGGGCGGCGTTTCTATCTGGACGGCATCCCGGCGCTCGCGCGCGGCGGTCCCAACATGGACACCCTGATAGCCCTGGGCACGGGCGCGGCCTTCCTTGCCTCGCTGTGGTCCACCATCGAGATCCTGCTCGGCATCGACCCGCACCACAAGGTTCATGAGCTCTATTACGAGTCGGCGGCGGTGATCATCGCCCTCATCTCGCTGGGCAAGTATTTCGAGGCGCTCTCCAAGACCAGGACCGGGGAGGCGGTGAAGGCGCTCATCTCCCTGGCTCCTGACGAGGCCCGTCTGGTTGAGGGCGGCGAGGCCAGGATGGTCCCCGTGAAGGACGTGCGGCCCGGCGACCTCCTGCGGGTGCTGCCCGGAGAGCGCGTGCCCGTGGACGGCTCGGTGGTGGAGGGAGCCTCGGAAGTGGACGAGTCCATGCTCACCGGCGAGAGCGTCCCCGTGGCCAAGGGGCCGGGCGATCCTCTCTCCTCCGGGACGCAGAACGCCCTTGGCGCGCTGACCATGCGCGCCGAGCGGGTGGGCGCGGACACGGTGCTCGCCCGCATCGTCAGGCTGGTTCGCGAGGCGCAGGGCTCAAAGGCCCCCATCGCCAGCCTCGCCGACCGCGTGAGCCTCTACTTCGTCCCGGCGGTGATGGCCCTGGCCGTGGCCTCGGCGCTGGCCTGGCTGGCCGCCGGTGAGGGCTGGCCCTTCGCGCTACGCATCTTCGTGTCCGTGATGGTGATCGCCTGCCCGTGCGCCATGGGGCTGGCCACGCCCATGTCCATCATGGTGGGCACCGGGCGGGGGGCCAGGCTCGGCGTGCTGATCAAGAGCGGCCGCGCCCTGGAGGCGGCAAGCGCCGTCAGGGCCGTGGCCCTGGACAAGACCGGCACGCTCACCCTGGGCAGGCCGGAGCTGGCGGAGACCGTTCCGGCCCCCGGAGAGGACCCGCGCTCCATCCTCGCCCGCGCGGCTGCGGTGGAGGCGCTCTCGGCCCATCCGCTCGGGCACGCCGTGGTGGAGGCCGCGAAGAAAAGCGGCGTCCCGCTTCCCCGTGCCACGGACGCCTCGGCCGTGCCGGGGCAGGGGGTGGCGGCCTCGGTGGAGGGGGCGCGCGTTCTCGTGGGGCGGTCCCAGTGGCTGGCCGCGGAGGGCGTCCGCGTTTCGGAGGAGCTTCTCCAAGAGGGGCACCGCCTCTCCGGCGAGGGCAAGACCCCGCTCTTCGTGGCGTCGGGCGGCAAGGCGCTTGGCATCCTGGCCGTGGCGGACGCCATCAGGCCGGAGGCGGCACAGGTCGTCCGCGAGCTGTCGGAGATGGGGGTGAGGGCGGTCATGCTCACGGGCGACAACCCGCGCACGGCCGGGGCCATCGCGGCTCAAGCCGGGGTCGCGGAGACGTTCGCCCAGGTGACGCCCGAGGGCAAGGCGGAGAAGGTGCGCGAGCTCAAGGCGCGCGGACTGGCCGTGGCCATGGTGGGCGACGGCATCAACGACGCGCCCGCGCTGGCGGCGGCGGACGTGGGAATATCCATGGGGACTGGCATCGACGTGGCCATCGAGACGGGCGATGTGGTGCTCATGCGCGGGGACCTGCGCGGGCTGGTGACGGCGCTTGGGCTCTCGCGGGCCACGGTGCGCAACATCAGGCAGAACCTGTTCTGGGCCTTCGCCTACAACGTGCTTGGCATCCCGGTGGCGGCGGGGCTTCTGCACGCCTTCGGCGGTCCCACGCTGAGCCCCATGATCGCTGGCGCGGCCATGGCCATGAGTTCGGTTTCGGTGGTCGCCAATGCCCTCAGGCTGCGCTTCTTCAAGGGGTGAAAGTCACTGCTGCGCGGATGGCGGGAACGTCAGCTCAAGCTTGTTGAAAGACACGGCCAGCTGTCTTGAGTCGCCTGGAACGTATGCCCTGGTCTTGTGATTCCAGTCGTTGAAGCTCAGTTTGATGACGTTGTTCTCTTTTCTGCCAGGCAGAAGGTACTGGCGGTACGTCCTTTGCCCAGTCGAGTGGGAGAGGGTTTCAATGGGCGTTCCGTTGAACTCCACGGCTACCTCCTGTCCTTCTGCTAGCGGGTCGTATTCAAGGGTGAGGGTAATGTTCACGGGCACGGGAAGGGAAAAGAGCATCTCCGTTTTCGGTCCCATCCCCCATCGCCAGCGCGTGTCGCCGGAATACTCGGCAGGCTCCAAGCCAACCGTGACAAGTTGGGCAGGAGAGACCTTCAGCAGGTCGTGGCTTTCAATCGGCAGGCTTCTAGCCAGATGGGTGGTCTGTGCAACATGCCGGATTACAAGCGGCACGGCGATGACGAAACTTATCGCCAACGCCGCTGCCCCCACCGTGCGGGCGTGCGGCCACGATCGTATGGAAACTCTCGCCATCTCTTCACGCCAGCGGTCGATACGTCTGTCCACCAGAAGAAACATCAGGAACGACAGTGCGATGGTGATGGCCGTGCCCGCACCTTCAGTGCTCCACCCCGTGAATTGCGTCAGGGTGTAGAAGACGAGCAGGTGGGTGATGTACATCGGATAGGAGAGTTCGCCGATTATCCTGTCGGCCCTGCTTTTCCCGGTGAAAGTGAAAAGAAATGGGATGCACAGAGCCAGCAGGGCATACCGAGTCCATGTCGTCTGTTCCGATTGGGGGATGACGTATGCGAGTCCGAGGATGATGGTGGCCGCCAAGGTCGCCGTCTTCCCGGGGGGGCGCGACCGGAGAAGGCCGAGAATATGGTACGAAATGGCCCCGAGCATGAAATATATAAGTTCAAAGGGAAAAAATCTGTAGCCGAGAGCCTCGGCCGGGAATCCGAATGCCGGATAGAGAATATACTTGCAGCCAAGGCTGGCAGCCGAAGTAGCCAGAATCACGCCCATGCCCCGAGTGACCAGCAGCGGCGCCGTCAGGTAGAAAAGGAACTCTATGCCCAGCGTCCAGGCCTGCGATATGAGCATGTACCCGGAAAAATTGGCGTCCTGAGCATGGCCCAAAAGATTGAATTTCAATGAGCCGGACGAATCGAAGATGCAATATGACAGAATATCCTGTCCGAGAATGAATGCATTGGAGAAAGCAAGGGCTACCAGGGAACCTGTAGGTAGATCGGTTATGGTTCTTGACCATGCCTGAAAAGGCCATTCAACAGTTCCACGAACGAAATATACGACTGTGCCTAGTAATAATGTCAATGCTAGGGTGCACCAGTAAGCCGGAGCGAGGCGGAGATATCTGCTTCTTATGAAAACATAATATGGTTTGCCGATGTATTTCGTGTTGAGAACGAGGGCCATGTAGAATCCGGAGACGACATAAAAGGAGCGTACAGCGACGGTGGTGTGTATGAGATTGAGGCCCAAAGCATGGTCTGAATGGCCGACAACGACGGATAGGGCCAGAATAAAACGGAGTATTCCCATGAGCAGGCCTTGGGTTTCCTGATAAGCAGTTGCGGCGGCTTTATGTGATCAGTCCATGAATGACGCGCTAAGATTGATGGTGCCCTCAGTTCTCCAGCCAGGGGGCCTCGGCCTGCGTCAGCGCGTCGCCCTCGGCATCTCCGGTGTTCACCGTGGTGGCGGGCTCGATCAGCATGATGTGGACCTCTTCGGGCGCGTGGGGGCAGTGCTCCACGCCGCGCGGGATGTTGAGCGCCTGGCCTTCCTCCAGCCACACGTCCCCGTGCCGGAACCTGATGCACAGCCGCCCCTTGAGGACGACGAACATCTCGTCCTCGTTTTCGTGGGCGTGCCAGACGAAGTCGCCGTGGATGCGGCCGAGCTTCACGTAGGTGTCGTTGATCTTCGCGGCCACGCGCGGCGACCAGAGCGAGCCGATGGACGCGCACGCCGCGCGCAGGTCGATTGGTTTCATCGCTACCCCCTCCCCATGGCCTGCCGGGCCTCGTCCACCTTCCCCTGCTTTTCCAGCGCGCGGGCCAGGTCCCTCCAGAACTGCTTCTGGTCGGGCCTGAGCGCGGCGCTCTGGCGGGCCAGGGCCTCGGCGATGGCCGGGTCCTCGCCGCCGTCCAGGTAGAGCCGGGCAAGCAGGTTGAGCGAGAACGCGTCTTTAGGATCATGCAGCAGGGCCTGGTGCAGGAACTCGCGCCCCTCCTCGGGCTTGCCCTGGGCCAGGGCCACGCGGGCCAGGTGCTTCATGGCCATGCCCTTGCCCTGGGGCAGCGCAGCCGCCTTCTCGTAGTATTTCCTGGCGTTGGCGAGCTTGCCCGCCTCCTCGGCCATGCGGCCAAGCCTGAGCAGACTGTACACGTCCCCGCCGTTTAGTTTCAGGCAGCGCTGGAAGGCCTTGCGCGCGGCGGCCTCCTCGCCCAGGCGGTGGCAGGCGTGGCCCAGGTTGTAGAGGGCCATGAGGTTTCGCGGGTCCTTCTTCAGCACGCGTTCGAACTCGGCCTTGGCCTGGGCCATGCGTCCGAGCCTGGCCAGGCAGATGCCCAGCGAGTTGCGGGCCAGCCGGTTCTCCTCGTCGGCGAGAAGCGCCAGCTTGTAGTCCTCGATGGCCCCGTAGACGTCGCCCACGGTGAAGAGCCGGTCGGCGCTGATGGTGAGCGATATGGAGTCGAACACGGCAAGCCTGCGGCCCTCGCCCATGAGGAGCGAGTGGTCCAGGGCCTTGCGGCAGTTCTCCAGCACGTCGGCCTTGCCGAAATTCAGGAACGGATACCCGGCCAGCCCCACCGCGAGCCTGAGCCCCAGGCGCGACTGCGCAGCGTCCATCATGGCCTCGAAGCGCTCACGCAGCACCAGCGGGTCGTGCCCCGGTATGAAATAGATGAGGCTGCCGGTGGAGAACCGGCCGCCCACGGCCTCCTGCCCGAAGCTCTCGCGGCACAGGGTGGCGGCCTCCTGCACGCCGGACTCGGCCGGGGAAAGCCCGGCTGGCTTGTGGTCCTTGCCGGTCTCGGGCAGGCGGATGAGCGCCAGCGTGAACACGCTCACCGATTCGCGGGCCTGGGTGACGTGGCGGATGAAGTCGCGGTGGCCGAGCAGGCCGCTGACCATGTCCCGCTGGAGGGGGGCGGCGGGTTCGGCCCCGCCCGGGAAGAGGTCCTCGGGTTCCTGGGCCAGGAGCAGGCGGTCGCCGGGTTCGATGTCCCAGGAGGCGTCGGTCAGGTGCAGCACCTCGGCGAAGGACACGTCCTCCTGGGTCTCCATGAGGATGACCTCGCCCTTGACCATGGCCGGATAGCGTCCGGACACGCGGTGCTCTCCGCCGCGCACCAGCGCGTGCGCGCCTCCGGCCCGGGGCGACCAGACAAGATAGCGCTGGCCCTCCTTGGCGTCCACCGCGCGGCCCAGGCTCACGGCCAGACGCCCGAGCGGCAGGCGCTCCAGCACCTGCCCGCCCTCTCGCAGGAGCTTGGAGAAGCTCATGACCTGGTCGCGGCCCAGGTCCTTGGCGCAGGCGAGCGTCTTGCGGGCCTTTTGGATGAGGATGCGCGCGGCCTCGCCCACGGGCGCTGCCAGCTGTCCGCCGTGCAGGTCGCGCGGGTAGAGGGCGAAGCCCGCGCTGACGGTCAGGCGGATGCGCTCGCCGTTGACCGGGTACTCGAACACCTCCTCGGCCACTGCGGCCCGGAAAGACTCGGCCAGTTCCTGGCAGCGGGCGGCGGACGCGCCGGGAAGGAGCACGGCGAACACGTCCTCGCCCAGGCGGGCGCGGAGCGCGTCATCCGGGGCCGTGGAGGAGAGGAGCGCCCCAACCTTGGCCAGCAGCGACTCCCCGAACAGGAATCCGTAGCCCTGGTTCACCCAGGAGAAGAAATCCATGTCGAAGAGCACCAGCCCGAAGCCGCCTCTGGCCTCGCCGCCGGACTCCAGGCAGTCGGCCGAGCCGGGCAGGATGCAGGCCTGCACCAGTTCGATCTCGCGCTCCATGGCCGAGGTGAGCGTTTCCCTGTTGGCCAGGCCCGTGGCGGCGTCGGTGCGGCAGGCCTTGGCCAGGAGCAGGTTCTCCAGGCACAGCCCGGCGGCTTTTTCCAGGAGGGACAGCGCGGCCTTGTTCTGATTGGCCCGGACCCCGCGCGCCATGAACATGCCAAGGAACTCGCCGTCCAGCCTGAGCGGCAGCAGGAGCTTCTGCTCTCCGCGCAGGTACACGGCTTCGAGCGAGTCGCCCGAGTCGTCCCCGGGAGGGAAGTAGAGGCTGTAGGATTTGAAGCCGACGAAGGACTGGAGCGCATCCTTGAGGGCGTGCTCTCCCGCGATGAGGTCGTGGCGGGTGAGGCGGACGCCCCCCGGGCGCGGGGGTGGGGTGCTTTCTGGCATGGGTGGCTTGTAGCGGCTGAGGCGGCCCGGGGCAAGGGGCCGGATGTCCGTCGGGGTTGCCCGCGGCAGGTCCATGGGCTATTGGCTGGGCCAGAGGGGGAGCCATGCCGGACGAGCAGATCCTGGCGGCGCTCAGGGAGCGCCGCAGCATACGTAAGTTCACGGACGAGCCGGTCGCCAGGGGGGAGATCGAAGCCGTGCTGGAGGCGGGCCGCTGGGCCCCGAGCGGGCTCAACAACCAGCCCTGGCGGTTCCTGGTGGTGCGCGCGGGCGACCCGCGCGTGGAGACCCTGGCCGCGCACACCAAGTACGCCCACATCGTGCGCAGGGCCGGGGCGCTCTTCTGCGTCTTCCTGGACAAGGACACTGTCTACAACCGGGCAAAGGACCTTCAGGGCGCCGGGGCCTGCCTGCAGAACATGCTGCTGGCCGCGCACGCGTTGGGCCTGGGCGCTGTCTGGCTGGGCGAGATCATCAACCAGGAGCCCCAGGTGACCAGGGCGCTGGGCCTGGACGAGACGCGCCTGGAGCTCATGGCCGTGATCGCGGCGGGCAGGCCCGGCCAGAAAGGATCATCTGACCGCAAGCCGCTTGAGCAACTCTTACTGGAACCCGTGCGGGAGGATCATGATGAAGGTTGAGATGTTCGCCCTGGGGCCGCTTGAAACCAACAGCCACCTGGCGGTCACGGGCTCAAGCGCCGTGGCCGTGGACGTGGGCGGCGACCCGTCGTCCATGCTCAAATACCTGAAGAAGCACGATGTCACGCTCACGCACATCCTGCTCACCCACCTGCACTTCGACCATATCTACGGGGTCAGGGCCTTGAGCGACGCCACGGGCGCGCCGGTCCTGGCCGGGGCGGACGACGCCTACCTCATGGAGAGCGAGCTCGGGCGCGGCGGCTTCATGGGCTTCCCCGCGGTGAAGCCCTTCGAGTACCAGAGCGTGGGCGAGGGGGAATTGGACCTCGCGGGCGTCCGGTGCGTGGCCCTGCACACCCCCGGGCACACGTCGGGAAGCCTCTCCTACTACTTTCCGGACGGCGGCGCGGTTTTCGCCGGCGACGTGGTCTTCTACCGCTCCATAGGCCGCACCGACTTCCCCGGCGGCAACCTTCAGACGCTTCTGGATTCGGTGAAGGCCAAGATTTTCAGCCTGCCGCCTGAGACGGCCATCTACCCGGGGCACGGGCCGGACACCACCGTGGCCGCGGAGAAGCTGCACAACCCCTATTTCAGCGACTTCACGGGGTAGGGGCGGGCGGTTTTCCAGACGTCAAAAGAGTTGAAGATGCCTCCGGCGGACAGGGCATCCCGCAAGATTGCCCATATAGCGGCGGCCAAGGGGGGGACCATGGAGAGCATCGTCAAGGATTACAAGCCGGGAGCATCGCCGCTCGTGCTGGCGTGCAGCCCCCGCAAGGGCGGCAATTCGGATCTGGCGGCGCGCCTGATCGCCGAGGGTCTTGAGGCGGCCGGGGCTTCCCCCGGACTGGTCTTCCTGCGCGAGCGCGACATCATGCCCTGCCGTGGCTGCCAGCATTGCGGCGAGGCCCCGGACTTCTCCTGCGTGCTCATGAAGCGCGACCAGGCCGAGGACCTGTTCAGGCTGGTGCTGACGGCCCCGGCGCTGTTCTTCGCGTCCCCCATCTATTTCTACCACGTCCCGGCGGCCTTCAAGGGCTTCATCGACCGCGCCCAGCGCTACTACGTGGCCAGGAACTCGGGCGACCCCGTGCTGAACTCCCTGTCCGGCCGCCCGGCACACGTAGTGCTTGTGGCGGGCCGCAGCCGGGGGGAGAAGCTTTTCGAGGGGACGATGCTCACGATGAAGTATTTCCTGTGGCCCTTCGGGGCGCGCGTTGCCGGGGATCTCCGCCTCCACGGCATCGACGGCCCGGACGACCTGCGAAGCGACGGGAAAGCCCGCGACGCGGTGCGGGAGTTCGCGGCCAAGGCCTGGGAGAAGGCCAAGGCATGACGCCGGACCGCCTGAGGGAAGCCCTGGCCGCAGTCGCCAGGGACCTGACCGGGGCGCGCTGCCTCACCTGCGGGACGGTGACGGACGGGCCGGGACTCTGCCCGGACTGCGCCGGTGAGATCGCGCCGCGCCTGTCGGGCTTCTGTCCCGGTTGCGGCGAGCTCGCGGAGATGCCGGAACAGCCCGTGACCAGATGCTCGCGTTGCCGGGTCACGCCCAGGCCATGGGCCGCCATGGGGTTCTTCGGTGAATACGAGGGGCGTCTCAGGGACGCGGTGCTCTCGCTCAAGTTCGGCGGGAGGCTTGCCGGGCTCGGTCTGCTTTCGGACCTCATGCGCCACGCCTACCGCCTGCACCGCGAGCGCCCAGGCGGCTTCTGCCATGAAGGGCCGGAGTTGGTCGCGGCCGTGCCCATGCACTGGCGGCGGCTTTTGTCGCGGGGCTACAACCAAAGTGCGGAATTGGCCCGCGCCGTGGCGGATGCGATTGGCGTCCCCATGGTGCCGGGGGCGCTGCGCAAGACGCGCCACACAACGCCCCAGAGCAGGCTCGGGGCCAGGGAGCGCAAGGCAAACCTGGCCGGGGCCTTCGTCGCGGATACGGCTCTGGCCGGGGGGAGGCGAATCCTCCTGGTGGACGACGTGATGACCACGGGCAGCACCCTGGAAGCGGCCGCCAAGGCGTTGCTGACGGCCGGGGCGGCGAGGGTCGAGGTGCTGGTGGCGGCCAGGGACTGATGTCTCGCCGGGAAAATCCGGGGGAGGGGTTGACATTTTCTTCCCGCCTACTTAAGAACTGCTTCCCCGTTTGCGGAGGTCTAACATGTACGCTATTGTTGAAACCGGCGGTAAACAGTACCGCGTCGTCGAGGGCGCCAAAATCACCGTTGAGAAGCTCACGGCTGACGCTGGCGCCGAAGTGGCCCTGGACAAGGTGCTTCTGGTGGGCGAGGATTCCGGCCTGAAGGTCGGCGCTCCCTATGTTGATGGCGCCAAGGTGACCTGCGAGGTGGTCGAGCACGTGCGCGGCCCCAAGATCATGGTCTTCCACAAGTGGCGTCGCAACGACTCCCACAAGAAGACCGGCCATCGCCAGGACCTTACCACCCTGAAGATCAAGGCGATCCAGGCCTAGGAGGCTCACCATGGCTCACAAAAAAGCAGGCGGCAGCTCGCGCAACGGACGCGACAGCGCCGGACAACGCCGCGGCGTCAAGCGCTACGGCGGCCAGGTCGTGAAGGCCGGAAACATCCTGGTGCGCCAGCTGGGCACCAAGTTCCACCCCGGCGACAACGTCGGACTGGGCAGGGATTACACCCTCTTCGCCCTGATCGACGGAACCGTTTCCTTCGAGAAGTACATCCGCAACCGCAAGGTGAAGACCCGCGTTCACGTGGTTCCCGCCGCGGCCTAGCCGGTACTCTCGCATCTTTCAAAAAGGGCGGTCCCCCGGGCCGCCTTTTTTGCGTTGCCCTTCCTGCGCGTTCAAATCCTTGACGCCAGGGCCCGCGCGGACCGGGCTTGCCCTTGCGCGAGGCCTCCCGGAGACCTATATGTTGCCCTGGTCTTGCGGAATATCTTGCATGGCCTTTGTTTTGCATGCATTCCTTCCCGGGAGGGAGCTCCATGGCTGACAAGGAACACAAGAAAATCATCATCAAGAAGGTGAAGAAGGGCGGGCACGGCGGACACCACGGCGGCAGCTGGAAGGTGGCCTATGCCGACTTCGTCACGGCCATGATGGCGTTCTTCCTGGTCATGTGGCTGGTCAACTCGGTCACGGTGGAGAAGCGCGAGCAGATCGCCCAGTATTTCCGTTCCTTCAGCCTGCTGGACACCGGAGGGAAGCCGGGGCTCATCCCGGCCACGGACCTCTCCCAGGTGACGCCAGACCAGAACCCCCCGAACATCGTCGAGCCCATCTCCGAGACGCCCGCCGGCCCTGCCAAGGAGCTCTCCGAGGCCGAGAAGGCCGCCCAGGCCGTCAAGGAGGCCATCGAGGCCGAGACGCCGGACCTCAAGGAGCAGATCATCGTCAAGACCGAGGCGGACAAGCTCATCATCGAGGTCACCGAGGACGCCAAGGGCAAGCCGCTCTTCGCCCTGGGCAAGGCCGACCTGACCGCTGACGCCAAGCGCGCCCTGGCCGCCGTGGCCCCCCAGGCCGCCAAGGCCGCCAAGGGCAAGCTGACCATCGAGGGCCACACGGACGCCTACACTTACGCCGGAGAGCGCTTCACAAACTGGGAGCTCTCCACCGAGCGAGCCTCTGCCGCGCGGCGCGAACTTGAGAAGGCCAAGGTGTCCCAGGAGGCCATCGGCATGGTGGCCGGTTACGCGGCCACGAGGCCGCTGGTTCCGGAGAACCCCTTCGATCCCAGGAACCGCCGCATAAGGCTTGTGGTGGAGATTCCCAAGCCGCCCCAGGAAGACGGGGAGAAGGCCGGGGCGCTGAAGCAGCCCGCGGGGAAGCAGGCCGGGAAGGAGGTCAAACCCCAGGAGCCGCCCGCGCCCCCGCCATCGCCCATCCCCCAGGAGAAGCGGGAAATCCTGGACCGGCAGATAGAAAGGCTTTACGACGAGTCCATCAAGGGAAAACAATAAGGCACGGTACGTAGAGCATGTTCGCCATCATCGGCATAACCATGGTCCTCAGCGCGGTCATCCTGGGCTACATGCTGCAGCATGGCAACTTCAGCGTGCTCTGGCAGCCCGCCGAGCTGATAGTCATCTTCGGCGCGGCGTTCGGGTCCATGGTCCTGGGCAACCCAAAGGTGGTTGTCATCGGCGCGCTCAAGGGCATGGGCGGCGTATTCGGCGGTTCCAAGTCCAGCAAGGCCTTTTTCCTGGACATGCTCATCATGCTCTCAATGCTCTTCATGAAGATCCGGCGCGAAGGCCTGGTGGCCATCGAGAAGGACATCGAAGCCCCCGAATCCAGCCAGATATTCACCACCTTCCTCAAGGACAAATCCAACAAGTTCATCGTGGAGTTCGTGTGCGACACCATGCGCGTGTTCTCCACCGTCAACATCGAACAGCACGAATTCGAGAACATCATGGATGCCGACATCGAGGCCTACGCGCACGAGGCCGTGGCCCCCGCCGGCGCCATCAACAAGATGGCCGACGCGTTGCCCGGCCTCGGCATCGTGGCGGCGGTTCTCGGCGTCATCATCACCATGGGCGTCATCAGCGAGCCGCCCGAGGTCATCGGCCACCACATCGGCGCGGCGCTGGTGGGCACTTTTCTGGGCGTTCTCATGTGCTACGGCATCTTCGGCCCCATCGCGGCCAGCATGGAGGCAAAGGCAAAAGAGGGTGAACACGCCCTGATCGTGGTCAAGTGCGCCCTTGCCGCCTTCGTGGGCGGCAACCCGCCGCCAGTGGCCCTGGAGGCGGGCCGCCGGGCCATCCCCAACCACCACAGGCCCACGTTCCAGGAACTGGAAGAGGCGGTCAAGGCGTCCAAGGGCAAGTAGACCCTCCCCGGCCGGTGGGGTGATTCCCCTAGCGCATCTTCGTAGGATTTCTATTGCCCTGTCCAGGAAGCGGTTCTATGGTGCGAAATAGAAAGGACCATGGAGGCCGTTATGCCGGAACAAACAATCCGCTTGCTGCTGGCCGAGGACATCGAAATTCTCCGAAAGGGGCTCAAGGTGCTGCTGGCCGGACATCCCCACCTTGAAGTGGCGGGGGAGGCCGGGGACGGCCTCGAAGCCGTCCGGATGGCCATGGAGCTTGAGCCCGACGTCATCCTCATGGATCTCTCCATGCCCCGCATGGACGGCGCCGACGCCATCGCCGAGATCAAGCGCCGCATCCCCCAGACGGGCATTCTCGCCCTTACCGCCTACATGGAGCCGGAGCTGGTGAAGAAGACGCTGGCCGCGGGCGCGGACGGGTACCTGCTCAAGAACGTCAAGGCGGACGAACTGGCCATGGCCATCGAGAAGGTCGCCGGGGGAAGTCCCTATGTCTGTCCGGAGATCGCCCAGATGCTCATCGACTCATTCGTGAGCCCCGGCGTGCACGGGTTGATCGAGGATGACGGGCTGCTCACAGGACGCGAGCGCGAGGTGCTCTCCTTCATCGCCTCGGGCCTCACCTGCAAGGAGGTGGCCGCGAGGCTCGATCTGAGCCCCAAGACGGTGGACACCCACAAGGTGAACATCAAACGCAAGATCGGGGTGAGAAGCTCGGCGGAGATGATCGTCTACGCCATAGAGCGCGGGCTCGCGGGAAGCTCGAGCTCCGCCAGGGCCTCGTAGACCTCCTGCAGGGCCCCGGCCGCCGCCGTTTCAGCCCCGGCCTTTATGGCCGCCTCCAGCCTCGCGCCGGCCTTGTTCACCTTCTCCACGCCGAAGGCCATGGACGAGCCTTTCACGTCGTGCGCGGCCTTGGCCGCCTGCTCCATGTCGCCGCGCGCCAGATACTCCCCGGCTTCGTCCGTGCGCTTTCGCACGTACTCCAGGAATTCGGCCATGAGCGGCTCCAGGGCCGCCCGCGCGGCATCGTGCCGCGCCTCCGGAGTGGGCGATCCGGACGGCTCGGGCAGGTGGAGGGCCAGGGTGTCGCGGATGGTCTCCAGGCCGATGGGCTTGGCCAGGTAGCCGGTCATGCCCGCGTCCAGGAAGCGTTGCCTGTCTCCTGACATGGCGTAGGCCGTCAAGGCCACCACCGGCAGCCCCGCCGCGCGCTCCCCGCACTCTCCGGCGCGTATGCGGCGCACCGCCTCCACGCCGTCCATGCGCGGCATCTGGACATCCATGAACACCAGGTCCACCGGCTCGGCGGAGAGAATCCGCAGGGCATCGGCCCCGTCCTCGGCCGTCACCGCATCCACGCCAAGAATCCGCAGATATTCCGTGAACACATGCCGGTTGACAGGATTGTCCTCCACGATCAGGACGCGGCCAGCCCACGAGGCGGGCGGGGCGCACGATTCCGGCTGGGGAAGGGGGGGCGCGCCGGACGGCACGTCATGGGGGCCTGGCGCGAGAGGCGTCTCGAAGCCGTCCAGGCAGGTTTCGTCCCCAGGCCTGAAGACGGCGGTGAAATGGAAGGAGCTGCCCTGACCGGGCGTGCTTTCCACCCATATCCCCCCGCCCATGAGCGCCGTCAGCTCCCTGCAGATGGCAAGTCCCAGCCCGGCCCCCTGGTGCGGCTTGGACAGGGACGAATCCGCCTGCCTGAAACTCTCGAAAATGGCTTCCGTCATGCCGGGCTCGATGCCCGGCCCCGTGTCCACCACGGTGAAGCGGAGAGTCAAGCCGTCCTCCGAGCGTTCCTCCACGGCGGCCAGGAGCCGGACGCGGCCGGCCTGGGTGAACTTCACCGCGTTGCCGGCCAGGTTCGAGATGACCTGGCCGAGCCTGACCGCGTCACCCACCAGAACCCCGGGTATGTCTTGCGCGATCTCGACCGCGAGTTCCAGGCCCTTCTCCTCGCACGGAAGCCTGAAGGGTCTGACCGCCTCCTCGACCACCCCGCGCGTGTCGAAGGGAGCCTCGTCCAGCACGAGCTTGCCCGATTCGATTTTCGAAAGGTCGAGGACGTCGCCGACAATGGCGAGCAGATTGCGAGCCGAGTCGGCGATCATGCCCAGGTGCGCCATTATCTTGCCCGTATCGCGGGTCCGCCTGGAGATGTCCGTCAGCCCGAGAATGGCGCTTATGGGTGTGCGCAGTTCATGGCTCATGTTGGCCAGGAAGCCGCTCTTGGCCTTGTTCGCGGCCAGAGACTGCTCGTTGGCGGCCCGCAGGCGTTCCTCCACCTGCTTGATGGCCGTGATGTCCTGCAGCGAGACGAGCACCCGGTCCAGGGACTCCTCATGGCCCGGCATGGGGCGCATGCACATGACCAGGTTCATGACCGTTCCGTCGAGGCGCCTCATGGGAACCTCTTCCGAGGAGGTGCGCGCCCCGTGTCCGAACGCGCAGAGCATCCGCGCGATGGGAGGAAGAGTCCCGAGCTGGGCTGTCAGGTGCAAGCCTTCGGCCAGCCGGTCCTTGCTGCCCGAGCCGAAGAGCTGGAGGGCCGAGGGGTTGGCGTCAAGAAGCCGGGTCAGGCGAAGCGAGTCGGCGGCAAGGCCGGACTCGGAACCCGGCAGGATGGGCATGTCCTTGATCCTCGCCAACTCCGGGGCGCGGAGGAAATGCGCGAGCTGGGAAAAATCCATCTCCATGAAGGCCGCCGGGGAATCCTCGAACAGGCCCCGGTAGCGCGCCTCGCTGGATTTGAGGCGCGCGTACGCCGCCTCCAGGGCGGCGGTCCGCAGGCGGACCCTCGTCTCCAACTCGGCGTTGAGATGCGTGAGCTCGGTTTTGGTGTCCGCCAGCGCGCGGGCTTGGCGTTCTCCGGACTCGGCGGCCTCGCGCAGCCCTGCCATGGACGCCTCGCAGGCGCGGAGCGCATCCGCCAGGGCGCCTGCTATCGCGCCCGTCTCGCCGGAGTTGCGGGCGGCAAGGGAGCGGATGGTGTCCGCCAGGCCGGGGGGCGGTCCATCCGGGAAGCGGCCCGGGGACGCCTGAGCCGCAAGGTTCCGCAGAGGAGCTGTCAAACGCGCCGAGAAGAACCAGGCGGCGGCGAGTCCGGCGGCCGCCGTCGCCGCAAGGGCGGCGGCCAGCCATGCGGGCTGGGGCGGCTTGACGGCGGGGAGCTCCTCCTGGCTCATGACCAGTCCCAGCGTCCAGCCGGTATCCGGCATCTGGAGAGAAAAGACGGCGAGATCCCCGCCGGGCGCGGGGCGGCTCAGCCGTGCTTGCGAGCCGGGGGCCGCGAGGGCCGCCTGCGTGAGCGCGTATGCCAGCTCCTGCTTCGTGACGCCGGGAGGGAGGAGCAGCGCCGACGAACCAGAACCTTCCAGGACGAACATCCTCCCCGTGTTGCCCAGGCGCGCCTGGGAGAGTGAGCCGAGCACGTGGCTCACCATCTTGTTGCGTTCCAGCATGGTCTTGGCGTCGATGCGTCCGAAATCCACGCTCAACCCCACGAACCAGTTCCAGTCCGGGAAGGCGGCGATCCTGGCCAGATGTTTGGAGCCGGACTCGCCCGCGTCCGAAGGCCACCACAAAAGCAGGGTGTCCGAGCCATCCCTCCTGGCGGCCTCGACGGCCCTCTCAAGGGCCCCCTCGCCATCCATTCCCTTCAGGCCCCGCCAGGAGCGCCCGGCCATCGCCGGGTCCGAGTGCGCAAGGCCCTGGAAATCCGAGTCGAATATGAAGACGTTCATCCCCGAGCGCGATGAAGCCATCCGGGCGGCCTCGATGGCCATGCGCTGGGCGCTGGCCCTGTCGATCAGCCCGGCCTTCTCCTGGCGGCGCTCGGCCTCGATGAAAGCCATGAGCTGGGCCGACTGCCGCGTGAGTTCGGTGCGCGTGTCGATGAGTGCGTCCAGGCGTCTTCCGGAAAGGTCGCTGTTCAGGCCCCGGATGAGGGAGGCGGCCACTTCCAGGGCGCCCTGGATTTCCTTCTCGTGCTGCCTGCCCAGGCTCTGGGGGAAGGCGGTCCACGACAACGCAATGGCCGCCGCGCCAATGGCGGCCGAAAGGCAGGCGCAGAGAAGGAAAACCCTCGCCCTGAGCGTGCTCGGGAAAAAGCGGGCCATCTAGTTGACGACGCTGCGGTTCATGACGTCCGGCCTGTGGAAATAGAATTCCACCCGCCGGTTGAGCGCGTCGCTGTCAGGGCTCAGGGCCGGAACGAGCGGCAGGGTGTCCGAATAGGAGACGGCCCGGATGCGGCCCGGAGGGATGGCCTTGTCGGCCAGGATGGCCCGCACCACGGCTCCTGCCCGGGCCCCGGAGAGCTCCCAGTTGGAAGGGAACGGCCCGCCCTTGTGCTCGCCGGGGACCGCGTGCCCGCGAACCATGAGGCTCAGGTTGAAGGAGCGCATCACCTCCTGCACCTCCTTGACCACCTTGCCGGCCTCGGGGGTGAGGTCGGCTGAGCCCGGCTTGAACATCACGTCGTTGTTGACCCGAAGCAGCACGCCGGCGTCGTCGGAGCTGACTCCCGAGCTGCGCTTGAGGAACGGGTCCTCGGTGATGATCTTCTTGAAGCGCATGGCGATTGCGTAGCGGGCGGCCTGCTCCTCGGAGAGCTTGTGCGGCTTTGCCTCCGGCGGTCCCGTCTGGGGCAGGTCGGGGTGGATGGCCCCCGCGCCCGAGACGCCCTCGGCCTTGAAGTATGTCTCGAGGGCTTTCTGCACGTCCTTGGGCACGATGTTCAGGATCCACATGAGAAGGAAAAACGCCATCATGGCCGTGACGAAGTCGGCGTAGGCAACCTTCCAGCTCCCTCCGTGGAACTTGGAGTGCCGCCGGGTGGTCTTGATCGCGGGCGAACTCTTCTTCGTGGACATGCCCTTATCCCCGGATCATCCCTTGATGATCCTCTCCAGTTCCTCGAAGGTGGGCCTGTAGATGTCCGGCACGGAGCGGCGGCCGAACTCCAGGGCGATCATTGGGGTGGCGCCGTGGGCCGTGGCCGCGATGGTGGCCCGGATGACGCCGAAGAAGGCCTCGCGTTCCTGGGAGCGGTTCTCAAGCTTGGTGCCCATGGGGCCGATGAACCCGTAGCACAGCAGGACGCCCAGGAAGGTGCCAACCAGGGCCGCGCCGATGGAGTGGCCCAGCTCGTCGGGCGGGGCGGTGATCTTCTGCATGGTGAGCACCACGCCGAGCACCGCCGCCACGATGCCAAGGCCCGGCAGCGACTCGGCCACCTTGGAGATGTTGTACGCGGGCAGATTGGACAGGGCGTGCATGGACTCCATGTCGGCGTGCATGATGCCCTCGATCTCGCCGGGCTCGCCCGTGACCAGGTAGACCCGGAAGGTGTCGCAGATGAAGCTCGTGGCCTGCGCGTCCTGGCGGACCCGGCGGTGGCTTGAGAAGATGACGCTCGATTCCGGGTGCTCGATGTCCTGCTCCACGCTGGCCAGGCCCTCGCGCCGGATCTTGATCAGCAGCCGGGCCAAAAGGCTTAAGACCTCGGCGTAGTCCTCGCGGCCGTAGTGCTTGCCGGAGAACACGAGCCGCAGGTTGTGGAAGACCAGGGAAAGGGTGGTCCTGGTCGAGGCGATCAAGAGCGACCCGAAGGCGGCCCCCCCGATGACCAGGATCTCGGCGGGCTGGAATAGCACGCCGAATTTTCCGCCCGCTATCCAGTAGCCTCCGGCCACGCAAAGCGCCACCACGAGAATGCCCAGTACGGCGATCATTTATGCTCTCCTGAATGCGTCCCGGCCGATGCGAGCGCCGCCTCCACCTCTTCGAGGAGGTGGTCCATGTCGAGTCCCGCGCGGTGCCTGCCGGGCTCGGCCATGGCCCCCCGGGCCACGTTGTCGCACCAGCGCGCCAGGGCAGTCACTCCGCATGCCTGGGCGTCGAGAAACTCAAGGGTCTTTTCCAGCCGGGAGCCCACGGCGAAGCGGACGAAACGCGCCCCCAGGAATATCCCGCCGTCGCGGGGAGCGACGCGTACCAGGGCGCTGTAGGTGAAGACGCTCAGGATCCCGTAAGGGTCGTCCGCGGTCGGGTCGGCCAGTTGCAGATAGATGAAGCACGCCTTGGCCGAGGCGAGCTTGGCGGTCGCCTCGGGAGGCAGCGCCACATGCATGCCCATCCCCCGGATGGACAAGTCGGACACTGTCATCCTGCCCGAGCCCAGGCGGGTCAGCGTGAGATGGGGCCTGCCCAGCTCGGAGGCGGATAGCCTGACGTAGTCCTTCTCCTGGCAGAACCAGATGGCCAGCTCGTTGAGGAATACCGGGGGCACCTCGACCCTGAAATCGGCACGTCTGTTCGAAGCCTCCACCCCACTCCTCCAACTGATGCGATTACGCTTCAGCCTTGGGGTTAGCATGCCCGGAAGCATGCAGGCAAGGCGCTTTCAGGGGCCAATGCTATTGTACCGGAGGGGTGCGCCGGTGTATGACCGTTTCAGGAATCGACCTCATGAAGACAACCGGCGGAAAGGCTTCCACCTCGCGGGACTGCGGTCCGTTCACCCTCCTGGCCAGGGCCATGGGTGAAAGCGGCGTCATGGCGTGCATTCTCCTTGACGCGCGGGGCCGGATCGTGGCGGCCAACCCGGGGACCGCCACAGTGCTTGGCCTGCTCCGGCAGCCATCGCCCGGGGAGGCCGCCTCGGCGCTGTTTCCCCCGGCCGAGCAACAGCGCTTCGACAGTCTGGCCGGGGAATGCCTTTCCACGGGGTCGCCCAGGACAGCCGTCCTGACCGTCAGCCGGGGCGACGGCGGCAGGCTGGTTCTCGCGGCTTCCTTCCTGCCCTTGCCGGACGCCCCCCCGGAAGGGCCGTCACTGGCTTTCCTTGGCCGGGACATCACCCTCGAGCACGAGGAAACCGAGAAGCTCAGGCGCGGCACCCTGGACGTCATCCGCCTCAACGCCGAGCTCAGGCAGATATCCACGGCTAGGCAGATGGCCGTCCAGGCCCTGGAGGAACTCTCCGGAAGGCTCAAGGGCGTTCTTGAGGCTGCCTCGCGCGTGGCCATCGTTGCCACCAGCGTCAGCGGCGTCATCACCATGTTCAACCCCGGCGCGGCCAATCTGCTGGGCTACCTCCCGGATGAGATGGAAGGGGTCCAGACCCCCCTGGCGTTCCTGGACGAGGACGAGGTCGCCGCGCGCGGCAGGGAGCTGGGCGGAGCCGAGGGCAAGTCGCTGGCCGGCATGACGGTGGTGACGGCCCTGGCCCGGTCGGGCCGCAGGGATTTCGGTGAATGGACCCTGGTGCGCAAGGACGGCTCCAGGTTCGCCGCCGAGGTGGCGCTTTCCTCCATCGAGGGGCCGCACGGCGTGGAGGGGTATCTCCTCGTGGGCGTGGACGTCTCCGGCAGGAAGATGGCCGAGGAGGCCACGGCCGAGCGCGAGGCCAGGCTCAGGGCCATCCTGAACGGAGCGGGCGAGGGCATCGTCACCGTGGACCGCCACGGCGTCATCGAGGGCGCCAACCCGGCGGCGGAGGAGATGTTCGGCTACCCCCAGGGGGGGCTGGACGGGCGCGCTTTCGAAGACGTGGTCCCCGGGTTCCAGGGCCGCGCCGCGTCAGGCGGACCCGCCAGGGAGGCGTCGGGGACGAGGCTCTCGGGCGAGAGGTTTCCCGTGGAACTGACCGTCAGCGAGGTGGAGGTCTCGTCCAGGATTCTCAGGACCTTCATAATACGGGACATCACGGCCAGAAGAAGGGCCGAGGAGGCCAAGCGCCTCTACACCAAGCGCCTTGCCAGCCAGCAGGCCGCCCTGGAACGGGACCTGCGCGCCGCCGCGGAAATCCAGAAGGGCCTGCTCCCCAGGAACCTCCCCGAGGACGCGCGCTACCACGCCAGCTGGCTTTTCGAACCCAGCGCCGCCATCGGCGGGGACATCTTCAACATCCTCACCCTGGGGCCGGACCTGATGGCCGCCTACATCCTGGACGTGAGCGGCCACGGCGTGCCCTCGGCCCTGGTGGCGGCCGCCGCCGCCCAGGCCCTTCAGTTCCACTCCAGGGAATGGGACCCCTCGGCAGGCGGAGGGCCCGCGCCCGAAAGAGTGCTGGAGGCCCTGGACGAGGAGTTCCCCATGGAGCGCTTCGACAGGTATTTCTCGCTTTTCTACATGACGCTTGACCTGAAATCAGGGCGGCTCAGGTACTCCAACGCCGGACATCCCGCCCCGTTCCTGGCCAGGGACGCCGGGGGGGTCGAACGGCTGGAGGCCGGGGGGACGGTGGTGGGCCTTGGCGGGCTCATGCCCTTCGAGCGCGGCGAGACCGTGCTCGCGCCCGGAGACAGGCTGGTGCTGTTCACGGACGGGCTCACGGAGTTCGAATCGGTCAAGGGAGCGGCGTTCGGCGTCAGGCGGCTCCAGCGGTGGATAGCCGCCGGGAAAGGCACGAAGGCGCTCATGGCGGACATCCGCCGGTTCGGCGGCCGGACCAGACCGCAGGACGACCTTACCGTCCTGGCGCTTGGCTACAACGGGCAGGAAGGCAGGGGGGTGTCCGATGACGGTGGTTGAGAGCGCCATGAACGGCGTCTCGGTGGTGGCATCCCTCTCGTCCAGGCTGGACGCGGCGGGTTGCGGCGAATTCAGGCGGCGCGTGGAAGAGGTCCTGGGCAGGGGCCAGACGCGAGTGGTGCTCGACCTTTCGGCGGTCACCTTCATCGATTCCACGGGCCTCTCAGTCATCATCGGCGCCGTGCGGTCCCTCTCCGGAAAAGGACGTCTGGCGTGCGCGGGGCTGGGCCGCCAGCCGCGAGCGCTTTTCGAGGTGACGAAGCTGGACAGGGGCCTGGTGGACCTGTTCGAAACCGTCGAGGAGGCAGTGGACGCCCTCGGCGCGGGAGGAGGGCGGCGCCGATGAAAGGGGTGAGGTCGCTTCGCATGACCATCGAGAGCTCCCTGGAAAACGTCTCCCTGGTGGGAAACGCTCTCCGGGGCATCCTGGAGAACGAGCCGGGCCCCCGCCAGGACATCCCCCTCGTGGAGCTGGCCGTATGCGAGGCGGTCAACAACGCCATCATCCACTCCTACGGGCGGGTGGAAGGGCATCTGGTCGAGGTGGACGTGAGCTTCAAGGACGGCCGCCTGGCGGTGGTCGTCTCCGACATGGGCCGGGGGTTCGAGTCCTTTCCCGACCCGCTGCCGGCCATACCCGATTCCGACAGGCCGGAGGCGTTCCCACTTGGCGGCTGGGGACTGCGGATCATGGGCACGGTGATGGAGACCGTGGCCTACGCCAGCGACTCGGGCCGCAACCGGCTGACCATGACCAGGCGCTGGGAACAGCCGGTTGCCAACGGGACGGGTTTGACGTAATCACGAACCCGCGGACGCTTCCCTAGGGGTTTTTTTGAGCCTTTCATCCCGATATTATCCTTGATACGCCGTTTTCCGCAAGAATCAATGCGGAAAACGCCCTGAAGCTGTCGCGTCCGCCGGACCATGATTCAGACAGCCGCGAAACAGATATCCGCCCGCAACGTGCTCGAAGGCCTGCGACAAGGCCTCAGCCGCTTTTCCGGAGCCAGCCGGGTGGCGCTCATCATGGCCGAGCACAGGGACGCGCCCTTGTGCGTCCTCGACCCCAGGCGGCTCTTGCGCGGCCACGAGCCCAAGCTCGCCAGCATCTATTTCGACAGCGAGGACTGGCGCGACAAGGCTCCGGACACCGCCGCCATGAAGCCGTTCGGCCAGGCGGCCTGGGCGGAGAAGCTCCACCTGACGGGCCTCATCTGTTCGGGCAGCTATTCCCAGCCGCTTTTCTACCAGATGTGGTTCACCGAACTCCACCCCAACATGTGCTCCACGGGCCCCACGGAGCGCTGGCTCGAGCACGCGTCCTGGCTGCTCGCCCACGATTACGCCTCCGAGGGGGCCTTCTTCACCTCCGCCTCCAAGCACGCCCTGGAGGCCTTCGAGCACCACGCCGTGCGCAACCATCTCTTCATGGAGCTGAACCGTTCCCTAGGCCGTCCCCCCCGGATACCCCTCTATCCCATCCTGGAGGCGGTGCTCAGCATCTCCACCACGCGCGAGGAAGGCCTGCCTCCCACCGGAAGGGTCATCTTCGTGGAGCCCGCCGAAGCCGGCAACGTGCCCTGGCTCGTTCGCTTCCCCGAAATCGAGCGGCCCCACCTGCATAACGCCAAGCATGTGCGCAAGCTGCTCTTGTGCGTGGAGAACTCCTCGCGCAGGCTGGTCAGCGACGGAGAGCGTGTGCTCGGGGTTTGCGGCCCGGCCAACGGGCTGTCCTCCAGGCTCACCGCCGACTTCCAGGACCGCTACGGGTTCCTCCGCCTGGGCGGCAAGCCCGTTTGCAGCTTCCTTGACGGCATGTACCAGTCCACCACGCGCAAGCCCAACCTGGTGGTGCTGGAGGAGGCGCTTCTGGAGTCGCGCATCGGCCCGGACCAGGGAAACGCCCTGTTCCAGATAGTCAGCGCCATCGTGGACGAGGCCCGCAAGGAGGGCTTCGGCTGCACGCTGGTGCTGGACCCCCCGGCCGAGCTGCCCGTGATGGCGGGGCAGCAAGTGGACCCGCCCCTGCCTCTGGAGGACGCCCATTTTCTCGACCTGGCCAAGGCCCTGGCCAAGCTGGACGGGGCGCTGCACCTGACCGGCGGGGGCAAGCTCAACGCCTTCGCCTGCCTGCTGGACGGCAAGGCCGTGGAATCCGAGGATCGCTCCCGGGGGGCCAGGTTCAACTCCGCCCTGCGCTTCACCGCCATGCATCCGGGTGTCATCGTGGTCGTGGTCTCGGCCGACTCCCCGGTGTTCATCTTTCAGTCCGGCATGCAGCTCAACGCCATGTGCGAGCTGCGCCAGGACGCCGGTCTCGAACTGGAACCTCCCACTCTCGAACAATGGCTGGAGGATTGATGGCCGTACACGCCTCCTATGTGATCTACCTGCGGACAAAGGACGGAAGGCTGCGCCACGGCTTTCGCCTGCCCGGCTGGCTGCCCGCCGCGCTCATCGCCCTCACCGTGGCGGGCGCCCTGCATCTCGCCATGCGCCTGCCGGAGATGGCGTCGCTCAGGACGCTCTCGGCGGAGGTCGATCAGGCCCGGAAACAGCGCGCCCTGGAACGGGGGCAGCTCCTCGACGCCCATGAACGCCTGGCCGCCCTGCGCCGGGCCATGGACCCGGTGGCCGTGCTCAACGCCAAGCTCGCAGCGGTGACCAGCCTGGCCGAAGCGTCGGGCGAGAGGCGCGGCATCGGCTCCGCCGCCATGATGGAAAGCGGCACGAGCAACGAGAGGCGGCTTGGACGCCAGCTCACCGCCATGGCCCGCGCCCTTGTGGAGGAGATCGCCTTCCAGGAGGGCAGGCAACGCCAGCTGGCCTCCATACTGCACGAGCGGGCCCTGGAATTCGCGGCAAGGCCATCCCTGTGGCCCGTGCGCGGGAACCTCAACTCCGACTTCGGCTACCGCTACATGGGCCGGTCCAGGGACCATCACAAAGGAGTGGACATCGGCGTGCCCGTGGGCAGCCCGATCATAGCCCCCGCGGACGGCAAGGTCGTCTCGGTGGGGTACGAATCCGGTTACGGGCTCGTGGTGGTCATGGAACACAGGCACGGCATCTCCACGGTGTACGCCCACCTGAAGTCGGCGCTCGTATCCCCGGGCGAGGACGTGACGCGGGGAACTCGCATAGCCCATTCCGGAATGACCGGACGCACCACGGGCTCGCACCTGCACTACGAAGTCCGCGTCAACGGCCAGGCCGTGGACCCCATGAACTACATGCTTGATTGAGGATTGTCCGGCCCGGGTCTAATCGGTGGACGCGAAGGCGGATTCCGGGTATGGGTCGAAATCCCCCCAATATTGCGAGAAAGGTTGACAGGATGAAATATCTCCTCTTCGCCATGGCCGTGCTGCTGGCATCGGCAGGCTGCTCCAAGCACGAAGTCTACGAGCGCAATCTCCAGTTCATGACGCAGGAAACCTTCCAGGCCGAGAAGGCCGTGGCCGCCAAGCAGTACCAGGAGGCCCAGAACGAATTCGCCCAGGCCCAGGCCTCGGGAGACAAGGACCGCATAGCCAAGGCCAAATCCAGGTTCCTCGACGCCCAGAGCAAGTACAAGGGCATCGAGTGGGAGGAGCGCCGCCGCAACCGGCCCTGATAGCGGCGGAGGGCGGCCTCGAGAGCTTCAGGCTACCGTTTTCGAACGGGCTGTTATAACCTTGCTGAGTTTACGTTATTGGAACCAGCGGTGGCCTTGCCCTTCAATAACTAAGGCGTATGTGCCGGATGAGCCTTCGTTGAAAATTGAAAGGTCGTCTGTTATTGTTACTGTAGCAGTGCCATAATTTGCGAGAGTTGGAATTTCCGTGTGGCGTAGGTAGGTGATATATTCATCTTTGGTGAGGATGAATTTTCTTTCAGAAGGGCCGAGAATGCAAAATTTGTAACGGGGTGTTGGTTTTTTGTTCGACTCTTCAGGGTCTTCAAGATATCCGTTGCTGTCTTCGACAACCGCAAGATTGATTTGTATTTGCTTTCCAAGCTCCTTCTTGTCAAACGCCATCCGCGTTACAAGTTTGTTGAGTTCGAACTCCTGTCGCGCTTTTTCTCTTTTCTCGGCATCTCGATTGACCTGCTCCATGGCAGACACTCCCGCCCCGGCGGCACCTGCCTTCCCAGCCGCGCGAATTCCTGGATTGCGGCTCGTCGAGGCCGAGGCGTCCACCATCGCCGCAGACATTTCCTTGGATAATTGAGAGCCCTTTTTCAGGTGATGGATGCCAACGCCGATCAAGGCCATGACCAGGAAGGAAAACAGATAACGCAGTACATTTTTCATGCGGTGGATGATCGCATGTCAAACGATTTTGATCAAGTTTTGCGACTAAAAGTGTCAAACTCGATATCGTTTTCCGGATGGAGTGCTGCAGCAGCGTCTTGAAGCTGCTGACGGCTTCAGGCGTAGCGCTTGCGCATGGCCTTGAACATGGCCGTCAGGCGGTGGGTGTAGTCATGCTGTCCGGTCACCCGCTGGCGCGCCGCCAGGGAGACGCGCTCGCGCTCGCCGGGGTTGGCCAGGTAATGGCGGGCCAGCCCCTCGATCTCGTCCGGATGGCGGTAGCAGGCCGTCTCGGCCTCCAAGTCGAACAGTTCCTCCATCTGCTCCCGCCAGTCCGTAAGGAGAAACCCTCCGCACGCGGGAACGTCGAAAACCCGCTGGTTCACCGCCCCCTTCATCTGAAGGCTGGTGGCGTTGAAATTGATCCTGCTCCCCGGATAGAAGCGTGGCAGGTCCCTGTAGTAGTCCAGCGGTCCCAGGAGCTTCCAGCCCGAGGACGGCAGCAGGGGCCTCCAGCCGGGGTCCCCGGCGATGGCCGGTCCGAGCGGGAGGAGCGCCCGCACGCGCCCGAGCCGGTGCAGCCGCGTGGCCTCCCAGGTGAGGAACCGCTCCAGGTCGAGCCTTTCGCGGACGCCCGGCAGGCCGTCCCAAATCCGGGCAAGGTCCGGCCGCTCCTTTCGCATGTAGCCGAGCGCCTCCCTTTCGGGCGACGCCTCGAACCCCGGCGCTGCCTCGCGGGCCATGGCGAGGGCCTCCGGAAAGCTCTCCAGCCGCCGGGCCAGTTCGGCGCAGGGCCTCGTCATGGAGTCGCCCACGAAGGAGACCTCCGCTCTCCAGGCTTGGGGCGCGTCCGCGCCGGGCCTGAATAGCGAGGTGTCGGAGGCGAGGGGCAGCCAGACGGGCTTCTCGAATCCCATCGCCTCAAGCGGGGCGAGGGTGTCGCGGTCCCAGGTGAAGAGGGCGCACCAGGGGCTTGGCTGGCCCGGGTGGTCATGCAGGATGAGCCGGGGGCTGTCCACGAACCAGGAGGCCAGCGGCAGGGCCATCCTTTCGAATAGGCGCAGGAGTTCGCCCCTGCTGTCGAGGCCGAGGTGGTTGACGGTGATGGCGAAGTCGGGCCTGAAGGCCGCCGCCGCGCCGAGCAGGGACTCCACGAAGGCGCTCGATCCCCGGTCCCCTTCAGGAAGCGGCAGCTCCCGGAGTTCCCAGCCGAGCCGGGCCGCCGCGCTAACGATCTCCCTCTGCAGGAAGTAGCCGCTGGTTATGAGAAGCACCCGGGGCGAGGCCGAGCGGAAACGCGGGATGCGGACATGGTCCCAGAAGGACGCCGCCCGAGGGTGGCCGTTGTTGTCGAGGCGTCGCGGCAAGGGCGCCTAGCGTCTGGTTTTGGATGAAGCCGCGGGAGCCTGCTTCTTTCGCGCCTCGGCTTCCCTGGTCTTGGCCTGGGCGGCGAGCTTCGCCCGCAGGCCCTCCACCTCGTGCTTGTGCTGGGCGGCGAGCTTCTGGACACGCTGCTCGCATTGGGCCTTGAGGTCGGCCTCGCGGGCGGCGAGGTCGTCGCGGAGCTTCTTGATCTCGGACTCCTGGGCGGCGATGAGCTGGCTTTTCTGGGCCACCTGCTTCTTGAGGTCCTCGCCGGAGCATCCGGCAAGAAGGAGGATGGCCAGGACGGCCGGGAAGAGGCGTTTCATGGCGACTCCTATTTGATCTTCTTGACCAGTTTCCCCTGTTCGTAGATCTCGTCGCGGATCAGGACGCCCGCGTCGTCGTATTCCTTGAGGGGGCCGTGCAGCTTGCCGGCCATGAACCCCGCCTCGGTCTTCAGCTTTCCCTGTTCGCTCCACAGCTTCGTGTGCTCGGAGACCTTGCGGCCGCCCCGGAAGGTGGCCATGGTCTCCTCCTCCAGCCGACCGGACTCGCCGTAGCGGCGGATGGTCCAAGCGTCGGAGGAGACAAAGACCTCCTCGGCCAGCTGGCCGTTCTCGTACCAGACCTTGCTGGTGACGAGCTTGCCTCCCGCGTAGACGGCTTCCAGCCTCGGCGCGCCGGATTGGTGGAGGTCCTTCACGACGCCCGTGAAGGGGGACGGGTCGCCGGATTTGTGGATAACTCCGGCGCGTTCCTCCATCTCCTCGGGCGAGGCGGTCAATCCGGCGCGGACAGCGCCCGGCGGGAGGGCGGACAGGATCAACGCCAGGAAGATGGATAAGAGCAGGTTTCGCATCGCCCGGGAAGATAGCCTCAAGGTGATTTCACTGGCAAGGGGCAACCCTCGCTTGCTTTCCAGGGGCGTTGGCATTACCCATGTCGAGGCATGGCGATTCCATGACCACCCTGGAGCCTTAAACGTCCATGATCGTCCCAAAGACTCGAAAGCGCGAAAAGTCCGTATCCTTTTTCTCCCCGCACCGGGAAGACCTCATAGTCGTTGGAATCTGGATAATGAGCCTGGTTCCGGCGTTTCTCATCTCGGTGTTCAAGAAGGACCCTCTCTACGCGTCCATCATAACCATCCTGATCCAGTTCCTGGCGTCCTTCGGGTCCATCACGCTTTTCGGCGTGATAAGCCAGCTGATCTGCTACCGGTACATAGAGTCCACCGACGTGCACGACCGCATGATGGACGGCCTGTTCTACGGCTTCCACGCGGGCATGATCATCTGGGTGCTCTACGCCTTCGGCCACATGCTCTTCGGCAAGCGGACGGTGGGCGAGATCAACGCCCTCATCGGCTTTTTCGGGATCATGTGCATGATAAGCTGCATCGTAGGCATCCTTTGCGGCTTCCTGCTCGGGCGCTGGGAGGAGCGACAGCGCTCCAAGGGGTTCTGAGCTTGCGCGTCCTGTTTTGCGGCGTTGGCGAGGCCTTCGACGAAACCCTGCCCAACACCTGCCTTCTGGTGGAGGCGCGGGCCGGGAGCGAGAGGCGGGAGGTGCTCCTGGATTGCGGCTTCACGGCGCCCTATTCCTACTGGCGGCTGGGCCATCTGCTGGACGCAAGTCCCGAGGGGCCGGACATCGTCTGGCTTTCCCATTTCCACGGAGACCACTTCCTGGGGTTCCCCGCCCTGGCGGCGCGGCTGAAGCAGGCCGGGCGCACGCGCGGGCTGGCCGTGGCCGGACGCCGGGGGGTGGGCATGGCCGTATCCAGGGCGCTCGACCTGGCCTACCCCGCGTTGAGGGAAAAACTTGGCTTCGAGCTGCGCTACCATGAGTGCGAGCCGGGCGAATGCCTGGAAATCGAAGGGATATCATTCGCCGGGGCCTACACCACCCACTCCGAGCCCTGCCTGGCCCTGCGCCTGGAGGACGGCGAGACGAGCCTCTACTATTCGGGGGACGGCGCGCCCGCGCCGGAGTGCCTGGCCCTGGCCTGGGGCGCGGGGCTCATCGTGCAGGAGGCCTTCGGGCTGGAAGCGGTGAGGCCCGGCCACGGCAGCGTGGCCGAAGCGGTGGAGCTGGCCAGGATGGCCAACCCCGGCGCCATGGCCCTGGTCCATCTCGAGCGGAGGCTGCGAAGCGAACGGCTGCCCGAGGTGGCGGCCATGCTGGGCGGTTCCGGGTACGTCCCCTCGCCGGGCCACGTCCACGACGTCTGATGCGGCCAGACGTTTCCCCCGCGACGCGGACGCGCTTTCATTGCGGGGGAAATGATTCTGTATAGCAGCTTCCACCCCCCGGAAACCATGTCCATGCCTTCAAGGCCCGGCAGTGGCCGGATCAGGCACGCGCCAGCGGGAACGTCACACTGAACTTGGCTCCCTTTCCGCTTTCCGCTTCCAGCATTCCTCCCAACTGACCGGTGAGGGTCGTCACCAGCTGCATGCCGAGAGTCTCCGGCCTGGCGGGGTCGAATCCTTCTGGAAGCCCGTTCCCGTCGTCGGCCACCTCCACCGCGACCATGACTTCCCCGGGATGGACCGAGACGCGAAGCGTCCCCTCGTCGCGGCCGGCGAAGCCGTGCTTGAGGGCGTTCACGGCAAGTTCGTTCATGACGAGGCCGAAGGGGATGGCCTGCTCCAGGGACAGCGGGAGCGGCACGGCCTCTATCTCAAGCGTGATGTCCTTGTGTCCGCGAAGCGAGTTCACGATGCCCGGCAGAAGTTGTCGCAGATAGGACTCCATGTCTATCTCTGTGAGATCGTCGGAGCGGTAGAGATGCTCGTGGATCATGGCCATGGAGGTGACGCGGCCCATGCTGTCGGCCAGGACCTCCCGCGCCTCTGGGTTGTCCGTGAGGCCCTCCTGGAGCGAGAGCAGGCTGGAGACGATCTGGAGGTTGTTCTTCACGCGGTGGTGAATCTCCCTGAGCAGCACCTCCTTCTCCTTCAGGGATGCGGCCATCCGGTCTTCCTCGAGCTTGCGCCCGCTGATGTCTATGGCGACCTGCACGCGGGCCATCCTGCCGTCCAGCCAGCGCACGGCCTTGTCGTGGTTGATGTTCCACTTGCCGCTGACCGGGTTGTAGTCCTCCCAGGCCACCACGCCGCATGGTTGCCCGTCTTCGCCGAAAAGGGCCGGGATGCCGCAGTTTTCGCATGGCGCTTCGAGTTCCCTGAAAGCCCGGTAGCAGGTCTCACCCGTGCAGTCGCGCCGGAAGGTCCGTTTCATGGCCGTGTTCATGAACAGTATCTCGTGCGTCTCCACATCCACGGCGCTGATCTCGGCGGGGACGCTGTCCAGCACGGCCGTGAGCACCCGGTTGGCTTCGGTGAGCGTCTCCTCGGCGCGCTTGCGCACGGTGATGTCGCGCGCGATGCCCATGAGCAGAGGCTTTCCGGCCGACTCCAGGCAGGCCACCTTGAGCTCCACCGGGACGCTGCCCCCGGCCTTGGTCTTGTGCAGAGTCTCGAACGCGACGCGCCTTTGCGATGATATCACCCTGGCGAAGGCCGCCATGCTTTCCGGGTTCTGGTTGAGATCGAGGTCCGTGACCCCCATGCGCAGCAGTTCCTGGCGCGTGAATCCGGTCATGCGTTCCGCTTCGGGGTTCACGTCCACGAAACGGCCGGTGAGGTCTGTCAGGTAGAGGGCGTCTCCGGCTGACTCGACCAGCATCCGAAGGCGCTCCTCGGACTCGCGCAGGGCGTCCTGGGCTTTCTTGAGGCCGGAGATGTCCACGTCCATGCAGAAGAGGATGGTCTCGCCGCCAGCCGTCTTCACCACGGCGTGGCTGGAGAAGACTGTCGCGGGCGTTCCGTCCTTGCGCGCCAGGACCAGTTCCCCGGCCGGGAGGGGGCGGCCCGTCTCGGCCATCCCGCGTATTGCCGCGCGCACTTCGTCGCGCATGGGGCCGGGAATGATGAGGTCCACAAGGTTTTTGCCCAGGGCCTCCTCCCGGGAGTAGCCGTAGACGGTCTCCGAGGCGGCGTTCCAGTAGCTGATGACCCCCTCGGGCGAGTAACCCTGGACGGAAACGGTCTCCACGGTGTCCAGAAGGGTGCGGAAACGCTCCTCGCTCTCGCGCAGCAGTTCGAGCGCGCGGGAGGATTCCGTGACGTCGCGGGCCATGGCGTAGATATTGCCGTCATGCGGGAATGCGGCCCACTCGATCCGCCTGTAGGAGCCGTCCTTGCGGCGGTAGCGGTTGACGAAGCCGTTGACCGGAGAGCCGTCTCGCAGCGTCCCGGCAGCCCGGGCCGTGGCCTCCCGGTCCTCCGGGTGGACGAGGTCCATGTAGCGGAGGCCCTCCAGGCCGGCGAGGGTGTAGCCGAGGGTGCTCTCCCATGCCGCGTTGAGGCGCAGGAAGCGTCCTTCCATGCTGGCCACCGCCAGCAGATTGAGGCCCAGGGAGAAGAACTTCTCCAGTTCCCCGCCGGACCGGCGAAGCTCGTCCTCCGCCTCGCGGGCGCGTCTGGACCGCGCCAGGAGAAAGACGATGAATCCGGCCTGGAGCGCGGCCAGGAGGGTGGCGGCCGCGCCCCACGGCTCCGCGAGATCGAACATTGCGGCGGGGGATGGCTGTCCAGAATCGGCGAATGTCCCGGCAGGCCAGGCCGCGATGGCGGTGGCGGCGCAGATGGTGGCCGTGATCAGATGCCTCATGATTGTCCGGCTGGTTTAAGGCAAGGTTTATGGAGAAGTGTTCCAGTATCGGAATAAACATGTCTGGCGGCATTTGTCGAGAGGAGCCCGCCCCGGGCAGCAAGGCAGTTGGGGTGTAGGGACGGCTTGATTTGGCGGTTCGTTACATGTGCCTGCCGGTTTTGCTTACAGCATGTTCGCTGCTGGAAACAGACCTGCATGATATGATTGGTGATTTTTCTGGAATGGATGTTGCTCCGGAATTTTCCCGTGAAGTTTCATCGTAAGGGAGAAAATCCATGCCAAGAAGCGCCGCATATGGAATAATCATGGCCTGCCTGATCGTTTTGGCCGGCGCGCCTGGGGTGAAGGCGCTCGGTTTGGGGTTGGATCAGGTCTATTCCGGGGGAGTCCCCTCCGGGCAGGCTCCGTGGATAACCCTGGACTTCTCCGATGCCGGGCTGAACAGGGTGCTGCTGACCATCAGCGCTTCCGGGCTCGTCAGCCCCGAGTTCGCCAGCCGGATCGCGTTCAACTACAATCCCGGCAAGGAGCTCTCCAACCTGGTGTTCACCCTCCAGGGCGGCATCCCGTTCGCGGGATACTCCCTCGACGAAGACGGCATCCACGCCGGGCCGGTTCACGCTTTCGACATCGGAATCGAGTTCGCCACCGCGAACAGGGGCAAGAGGTTCGGGGCGGGCACGGTATCGAGCATTCTCATCACGAGCGCCCAGGCCGCGGACAACCTGAACGCCCTGGATTTCGGCCACGGCGTCCCGCGCAATGTGGGGATGTATTACGCGGCCGCCCACGTTCAGGGGCTGGCCGGATCGCCCGGGAGCGCCTGGATAGGAATGGAGCCTCCGCCTCCGATTCCCAACCCGGAGCCGGGTACGATGCTCCTCATGGGCGCGGGCGTGATCGGCGCGGCCCTGGCGCGAATGCGCGGGGCGAAGCCGCGTCAGTCCGGCGGGCGGGTCAGGAGGTCCGGTACGCCCCGGTGACCGGCCGGGCGTTTCGTCTTTGATTGACACGGGCGTCTTCAGCCTGGAACCAGCACCGGCGGCAAAACCCCGCCGGCATGACGGGGGCGCGTCCTGCACAATGTTGCGGCCTCGCGCCTGGGAGGCCCGGAGGGTGGCCGCCCGCGCGTCCCCGGCCACCGTTGCGGCCTTGCGCGCGTGAGGCCCGTGAGGCCGGTCAGGCCAGTGGAGGGACGAGGGCCGTCATCCGAGCGCCGCCACCTTGGCGACGTAGGCATCCACGTCGAACTTGCGCCTGAGTCCGGCGAAATTCATGTACCTGATCTGGCCGAACACGGGCCGCTCCTTCCAGGGGCGGTCGTGCACGCCGCCCAGGCACCAGGCGATCCCGGCGTAGCCGTTGGGGTCGCGCCCGTCGAGTTCGTGGGCGTCGTTGAGCGCCACGGCGATCTCGTGGGCCTCCTCCGCGCAGGAGGTCCACTCCAGCAGTTTCTTGCCCCAGTACATGCGCATGTAGCCATGCATCTTTCCCGTGAGGACCATCTCGCGCTGGGCGGCGTTCCAGGCCGGATCGTGGGTTTCGCCCGCCTCCAGCTCCCGCCGGGTGTAAACGTAGGGGCGCGGGTCGGCGGCGTGCTTGTCGAGCGTCCGCCTGGCCCAGTCCGGGTAGCAGGTGGGGCTGTCGTAGTCCTGCCGGTGCAGGCAGAAGTTGTCGGAGAGCTCGCGGCGCACGATCAGCTCCTCCAGGAAGGCTTCCTTGTCCCCGGCCGGAGCGTGCGAGGCCGCTGCCGCGAGCGCGGCGCGCTGGGCCGAGAGCATGCCGAAGTGCAGCCAGGGCGAGAGGCCCGACTGTCCGTCCAGGGAAGGGTCGTTGCGCCTGGACGAGTAACCCGGCAGGCGGTTCTCGATGAAATCCGCGAGCGCCCGCTCCGCCGCCCTCCCGCCCGGCTCGAAGAAACGGGACGGAGCGGCATCGGACAGGCCTGGCATGGCCTGTTCCACTTCCTCCGGGGTCCTTCCGGAGGCGATGTCCGGGACCGGGCAGCGCTGGCGGGGAGGCTCGGGGAATTCCTCCAGGAATTCAGTCAGCTGCCGATGGATTTTCGGCCTGATGGTGCGGGCCATGTACTCGGGCTTGTCCGAGGCCGCGAAGCAGGGGACCACGTTGCGCGCGTCCACTTCGTACAGGGGGCAGGCGAGGGCCCTCCCCGCCTCGGCCAGCCATCGGCGCTTGTGGCGCAGTGGGTCGAAGTCCGCGGCCACGGCGGCCGCGTCCAGGCGCGAGGCCAGGGCCGCCACCTCCGCAGGGGGGCTGCCCAGGAGCTGGATGAACGGCACCCCGAGCGCGCGCAGGTCCTCGCGCACCTGGCCGAGCCCTTCCAGGAGAAACCGGAAGTGCCCGGGCCGGGCGGCGGGATAGGACGGGTCCAGGCAGTGGGCGGCCACGAATCCGGCCTCGCGCCGCCTGGCCAGCGTCGCGGCGTAAAGGAGCGCCCAGTTGTCGCGCGCGCGGTGGTCCCGGTGCATCCAGTAGACCACCGGCCCCTTGCCGGGAACGCCGTCCTTCAAGAGCCTCGCCCGCCGTTCGTTCACGTACGCCTCCCGGTTCACGCCCTGGCTGCTTGCCAAGACCCCCCGCACAAGGTAAAAGCGGGGAGCGTCACGAAAATACCTCGGAAATACAGGAGTATATCATGCCTTCTTTCGACGCCGTCAGCAAGGTCGACCTGCAGGAAGTGGACAACGCAGTGAACAACACGGTCAAGGAGATCGCCACCCGCTTCGACTTCAAGGGCTCCAGGACGGAAGTGAGCCTGGACAAGAAAAACAAGGCCGTCGTCGTGACCACCGAGAACGAGATGCGAGCCAAGGCCGTGCGTGACATGCTCATCGGACACCTCGTCAAGCGCAAGGTGGACACCAAGTCCGTGGAGTTCGGCGAGGTCAAGCCCGCCGGTGGCTCCATGCAGCGCCTTGAGGCCAAGATCAAGGAGGGCATCGACAAGGACACCGCCAAGAAGATCACCGGGCTCATCAAGGACTCCAAGATCAAGGTGCAGGCCCAGATAATGGACGACATGGTGCGCGTCACGGGCAAGAAGATAGACGACCTCCAGGCGGTCATCCAGCTCCTGAACGGCAAGGACCTGCCCACCCCGCTTCAGTACGTGAACATGAAGAGCTGAGGCCGCCATGAGACGCCTCCTGGCCATCCTCGCCCTGGCCGCGCCGCTCGCCGGATGCTCCGGGGCCGAGCGGGCGATCACACCCGGGGAGTTCTACGGATACTGCTGGCCCGCCCAGGTGGACACCGACTGCTGGGACGACTCCCTGTGCTCCACCTACAGGAGCTACCTCGAACAGGAGCACGCAAGCAAGGCGGAGTGCATAAAGGGCTGCAACGGGCTCCAGACCGCCGCGCAGCGCGAGAACGCCTTCCGCGGCTGCGAGCCCGCCATACGCAGCGCCACGGACTGGTGCATCATCTACTGCCGCAGATACTTCGACTACGGCCCGCCCGCGGCGGGCCGGCCGATGGAGTAGGGAAGGGCGCTCGCCCACGCCAGACGGGGCCGGGGGGCGTCAGGAGGCTTGCGCGCGTGCGGGAGCTCGCCCGGCATGTCCGGGACTGCCTCGCTCTGCAGGCGGCATTGGAGGATGGCGGCATGGCGCGGAACTGTCCGTCCGGTTCTCACGTTATGGGCAGAGTGAGGGTGAAGACGGCCCCTGAACCCGGCTCCGACGCCACGCTGATGGAGCCCGCGTGGTTGCGGGTCATGATGAAATAGGCCACGGAGAGCCCCAGGCCGGTTCCCTCGCCGGGCGCCTTGGTGGTGAAGAAAGGCTCGAAGATTTTTTCCCTGGTCGATTCGTCCATGCCCGGGCCGTTGTCCTCCACCTGGATGATGGCCAGGGGGCCGTCCGTGAACGCCCTGAGCGTTATCCCGGGAGAGAAGCCCTCGCGCTTGCAGGCCTTGAACGCATGGGCCGCGTTGGTGAGGAGATTGAAGACCACCTGCTCGATCTCCATGGAGGCGCAGGCCACGGAAGGCATATCTACCTGGTATTCGCGCGTTATTCTGATGTGCTTGAAGTCGAATCTTTTCTTCAGGTCGTAATCGGTCGATGCCAGTTCAAGAGCCCGCTCCACGATATCGATAAGCGATGCGGGAGCGCGCTCGGCGGGGCTCTTGCGGATGAATCCGAGCATGTTCTTGACAATGGCGGTCGCGCGTTTGCCGGAGTGCTCGATGGCGTCCAGGAATTGGGGGATCCCGCGCTCCGCCAGGTAAGCGATGACGCTGTCCATGCAGGCGCCGGTCCCGGAGGCCGTCTTCAGGTTGGCGGTGATATCCGGGTCCAGGCGGCGCTTGATGATCTGGACGGACTGGAGAATCCCGGACAGGGGGTTGTTGATCTCGTGCGCCATGCCGCCGGCCATGCTTCCTGCCGTGATCATTTTTTCCGTGTGGATCATCATCTGCTCAATCCGCACGCGTTCGGTGACGTCGTCCAGACGCAGGACGGCGCCCTCCACCTCCCCCGATCCGAACGGATAGATCATGATTTCCATCAGGCGCGTGCCTGCTCCTTCATGAAACGAAATTATCTCCTGGCTTGAGCTCACTCCGCTGGCGAGAGCCCTGCGAACGTGGGGGAGCTTCCCCGAGAGCCAGGGAAACACGGAGCCGAGCGGGACGCCCAGGGCCTCGGCGGAGGTTTTTCCGCTCAGTTCCCGGGCGCACATGTTCCAGTGGGTCACGGCGCAATTCGTGTCCAGCGCGATGATGGCCGAAGGCATCGATTCGAGTATGTGGTCCAGGACGGTGCGCGTCTTGCGCAGCGACTCCTCGACCCTCTCAGTGAACAGCCTGAGGTTTTCGCGGCTTTCCAGGATCTCCTGCTCGGCCAGTTTCTGTTCGGTGATGTCCTGGTTGGCTCCGACCACGAGGGGAGGGCTGTGCCCGGGCAGGACGCAGAAGCGCACCCGGATGTGCCGCAATTCCCCGTCCCGGCGGATGATCCGGTGCACCACGCTTTGCACGGCTGAGGGATCCTGGTTCGATGACGCCCTCCGCGTGGCTTCCATGAAAAGCGGGATGTCGTCCGGATGGAAGAATTCGCGGATGTACGTCTCGTAGGGCATCAGGTAGCCGCCCTCTTTTTCCGCGCTGGTGCCGTACAGCGCGTAGAACTGGTCGTTGAGCGTCAACACGCCTTCGGAGGGACACGCCTCCCAGCGGGCCAGCCTGGCCATGTCCATCGCCAGGGACAGTTGCGCGGTTCTCAGCTCCAGGTCGCGCGTCACTTCCTGGCTTTCCGTCACGTCGCGCAGCGTGGTGACGGCGCCCAGCAGGTTGCCGTCCGCATCGTGGAAAGGGGCGGCGTTCGTGATCACCTGCCGGAGAGGACGGCCTTCGGCGAGAATGGCCATCGGCACTCCCCGCGCATGCCTGCCGGAAAGGGCCTGGGCAAGGGCGATCCTGTCCATGGCCATGGGGGTCACGCCGTCCGGCTCGAACAAGCCGTATTGCGAGGCCCAGTCGCCGGGCCTCGTCGGGGCGGCGTCCTTGCCGTGCCACTCCCGGGCCGCGCGGTTGAAGCAGATGATGTTGCCCTCCGCGTCGCAGACGACAACGCCGTCTTCCAAGGTGTCAAGGAGGGTCCGGGTGAAATCCATGTCTCCGTAGGGGAAGCTCCGCGATTCAGGGTGGTTGTCCTTTCCCGATTTGAGGGGGAAAGGGCGTTCCCTAAGGATGGCTTCCAGTTCGGCGATGCGCCTGCGGGCCTGTTCCAGCTCCGCGAGGAGTTCCGGTCTGGCAGGCGTGGAGTTGGATCGTGACTTCAAGGCGGTTCTCTCCTGGAGAACGTTTGCTTTGATTATATAAAAAGAAATATGGGATTAATAGAAAATAATTCCGCCCTTGCTCAATGATGCGTGACGATGGAGGCAAAAGTCATTCCGGCAGCGTCACCCCGAACGGCGCGCATATTCTCGCCAGGCTGCGACCGAAATAGAAGTCCAGCTCCTCGGGCGTGACGCCGGTGCGGTCGAGAAACGCCCGCCTGAAGGATTGCTCGGCCTCCACGAGATCCGTGAGAGTCACGATGGCCCTTCGACTGCCGTCCCAGGCCTGTCTGGCCAGAGACGCCGCCATGGCCGCCGGAAAGGCCTGGCCGTGGAACTCGACCAGTTCCCACAGCCCTCCGCCCGTGTCCACGATGTCCGCCCGAGTCAGCCTGCCGCGGAGATAGAGGCCCTCGATGGCCGATGTGTCCTCGCAAAACAGCGCGCGGCATTCGGCCGGCCGGTTTTCGTGGATCAGGCAGGCATTCGCCCGCGGGTCGAGGAAACCGCAGGCGAAACCGGCGCCGCCCCCGGCGACCTTGACGATCTCGGTGTCCAATTCCGTGACTTTGCCCGCCACGTTCTCGTGCACCGGCTCTCCGGCCCGAAGGGTCATGAGGCGGGCCCGCTTCAGGACTCCGGCGGCGAGCAGGGGCAGGTCTTCCAGGTGCAGGGCCGGGCCGCCCTTGAGGCAGCATTGACCGCAGCGGCGGCAGGTAGGCGAGTGGAGATGCGTGTTCATGAAAATCCTTGTGAAAGTTTTAACGACCTTGTTCGTGCCTCTCGGCCCAATCGGCTTGGCAAGGGCCGGGAGGCCAGAGCCCCGGCGGAATTTCCTTTGCAGGCCGGGAGAAACCATGTTAGAAACTTCACGCGCGTGGTAATTTCGGAGGATTGACAGTAATCCTGTATGCTTCTAATCGATTCGTCCGTCCCCATGCCATATCGCGCCATGAAAGCGTTGTCGCGCGTTCGTGGGCTTTAGTCGGGAAAACGTCGCATCCGCAAGGGCGGGGCGCGATTTTCGTAAACAGGGCTGTAACTCTTACAACTCTTTTGGAGGAACACATGGCGAAACACCCGACCCCGTTGCTGGACCAGCTTGAGAGCGGTCCGTGGCCCAGCTTCGTCTCTGACATGAAGCATGCCGCGGAGATGCGTCACAAGAACCCCAAGGGCATCGAACTGCAGATCCCCGAGGACGTCATCGACGACCTGCTGGGCCTGCTTGAAATGTCCTTCACCGACGGAACCACCCACTGGAAGCACGGCGGCATCGTCGGCGTGTTCGGTTACGGCGGCGGCGTCATCGGCCGCTACTGCGACCAGCCCGAGAAGTTCCCCGGCGTGGCCCACTTCCACACCGTGCGCCTGGCTCAGCCCTCCGGCCTGTACTACAAGGCCGAGTACCTCGAGCAGCTGTGCGACCTGTGGGACTTCCGCGGCTCCGGCATGACCAACATGCACGGCTCCACCGGCGACATCATCTGGCTGGGCACCACCACCCCCCAGCTTGAAGAGATCTTCTACGAGCTGACCCACAAGCACAATCAGGACCTGGGCGGCTCCGGCTCCAACCTGCGTACCCCGGCCTGCTGCCTGGGCATGTCCCGTTGCGAGTTCGCCTGCTACGACGCTCAGCACATGTGCCATACTCTGACCAACGAGTATCAGGACATGCTGCACCGTCCCCAGTTCCCCTACAAGTTCAAGTTCAAGTTCGACGGCTGCCCCAACGGCTGCGTGGCCTCCATCGCCCGCTCCGACTTCTCCATCATCGGCACCTGGAAGGACGACATCAAGATCGACCAGGCCGCGGTGAAGGCTTACGTCGGCGGCGAGATCGCCCCCAACGGCGGCGCCCACGCCGGCCGCGACTGGGGCAAGTTCGACATCCAGAAGGAAGTCATCGGGCTGTGCCCCACCCAGTGCATGAGCTACGAGGGCGGCAAGCTGTCCATCGACACCAAGAACTGCTACCGCTGCATGCACTGCATCAACGTCATGCCCAAGGCCCTGCGCATCGGTGACGAGCGCGGCGCCTCCATCCTGATCGGCGCCAAGGCCCCGATCCTGGATGGCGCCCAGATGAGCTCCCTGCTCGTGCCCTTCATCCCGGCCGAGGATCCCTACGACGAGATCAAGGAAGTCATCGAGAACATCTGGGACTGGTGGATGGAAGAGGGCAAGAACCGCGAGCGCCTGGGCGAGACCCTGAAGCGCCTCGGCTTCCAGAAGGCTCTGGAAGTGTGCAACATCCCGCCCATGGCCCAGCACGTCAAGGAGCCCCGCACCAACCCCTACATCTTCTGGAAGGAAGACGAGGTGCCCGGCGGCTGGACCCGCGACATCAACGAATACCGCAAACTGCACCAGCGCTAAAAGGGGGAACACAATATGGCGTTCGTCTCTTCCGGGTACAATCCCGACAAGCCGATGGAGAACCGCATTTCCGACATCGGACCCCGGTTCTACAAGGAATTCCTGCCTCCCGTCCTGGAGAAGAACTACGGCAAGTGGGTCTCCCACGAGATCCTCGAGCCCGGCCTTCTGGTCCACGAAGCCGAGAGCGGCGACAAGGTCTACACCGTGCGCGTGGGTTCCGCCCGCCTGGTGTCCACCGAGTACATCCGCGAGGTCTGCGCCATCGCCAAGCAGTACTGCGACGGCTACGTCCGCTGGACCACCCGCAACAACATCGAGTTCATGACCCCTTCGCTTGAGACCGCCAAGAAGCTGAAGGCCGACCTGAACTCCCGCAAGTTCGACAAGGGTTCCTTCAAGTTCCCCGTCGGCGGCACCGGCGCTTCCGTGTCCAACATCGTCCACACCCAGGGTTGGATCCACTGCCACACCCCGGCCACCGACGCTTCCGGCACCGTGAAAGTCATCATGGACGAGCTCTTTGAGGACTTCACCAACATGCGTATGCCCGCCATCGTGCGCGTGGCCGTGGCCTGCTGCCTGAACATGTGCGGCGCCTGCCACTGCTCCGACGTGGCCGTCGTGGGCTACCACCGCAAGCCGCCCCTGATCGACCACGAGTACCTTGACAACCTGTGCGAGATCCCCCTGGCGATCGCCTCCTGCCCCACCGGCGCCCTGAAGCCCGGCAAGACCGATCTGCCCGACGGCCGCAAGGTCAACACCATCCTGGTGAACAACGAGCGCTGCATGTACTGCGGCAACTGCTACACCATGTGCCCCTCGCTGCCCCTTTCCGACCAGGAAGGCGACGGCGTGATCATCATGGTGGGCGGCAAGGTGTCCAACCGCATCTCCATGCCCAAGTTCTCCAAGGTGGCCGTGGCCTTCATCCCCAACGAGCCGCCCCGCTGGCCGACCCTCGCCAAGGTGGTCAAGAAGATCATCTCGGTGTACGCCGCCGAGGCCAACAAGTACGAGCGCCTGGGCGACTGGGCCGAGCGCATCGGCTGGGAGAGCTTCTTCGAGAAGTGTGAGCTGGACTTCACCCACCACCTGATCGACGACTTCCGCGATCCCGCGTACTTCACCTGGCGTCAGTCCACCAACTTCAAGTTCTAAGTGACTTGAACCGCGAAGCGCGGGCCGCGAGGCCCGCGCCTCGCGGAAACCAAAGCGAGGTTACGAATGGACGAAGCACAAGCCAAAGAGCATATCATTGCGACTCTGAAGTCCAAGACCAACAAGTCCAAATTCTACCTGAAGGACTTCTACGCCTTCCTGCCCGACATGAAGAAGATGGCCGTCTCCAAGCTGGTCAACCAGATGGTGGCCGAGGGTACCCTGGAGTACTGGTCCTCCGGCTCCACCACCATGATCGGCCTCAAGGGCGCCGGCAAGCAGCACGCCACCGAAGAAGGCGAGTAGGCCGTCTCGGCGTAACTTTCTTCCCGCGTTCCGCGCTCGTATTCCCTCCGGCACTGCGTGCCGCAGGCAAGAGGAGCGCGGGACGTGGACCTCTCGATTCCGGGGCCGGCAGGTCCCCTTTTTTTATGACCCGCATTCCACGCCTTGTCCTGGCCGGACTCTCCGGCGGCGCCGGAAAGACCATCGTCTCGCTCGGCCTCACCCGCGCCTGGGCGAACCAGGGCCTGTCCGTCGCCCCTTTCAAGAAGGGCCCGGACTACATCGACGCCGCATGGCTGGGGCTTTCCGCTCGCCGTCCGGCCTGCAACCTGGACCCCTTCCTCATGGACCCGGACACCATGGCCTCCCTTTTCGCCCAAAAGGCGGCCGGAGCGGACATAGCCTTCACCGAGGGCAACCGCGGGCTCTTCGACGGCGGCGACGCCCTGGGCTCCTATTCAACCAGCCAGCTCGCCCGCAGGCTGGACGCGCCGCTCGTACTGGTCATAGACGCCACCAAGATGACCCGGACCGTGGCGGCCATCGTCCAGGGGTGCGCCAACTTCGAGCCGGGGCTCGACCTCGCCGGGGTGATCCTCAACCGCACGGCCGGGGAGAGGCATCGCAAAATCCTCCGCGAGGCCATCGAACACTACACGGGGGTGCCGGTCCTTGGCATGCTGCCCAAGATGCGCGAGAACCCCATCCCCGAGAGGCACATGGGGCTCATCTCCAACCGCGAGTACGCGGGGCAGGAGGACATTCTCGAAGGCATAGCCAAGGTTGTGGGCGACAGCTGTGATCTGCCGGGGCTTCTTGAGATCGCCCGCCGGGCTCCCGAGGTCCGGGCTGGAGGGGCGGACATCTGGCCCGTGCGGGTCACGGACGCTTCGCCTCGCATAGGTTACGTCCTGGACGCCGCGCTATGGTTCTACTACCAGGAGAACCTGGAGGCGTTGCGCCGCGCGGGGGCCGAGCTGGTTGAACTTTCCCTGCTGTCCAACGCTCCATGGCCGGAACTGGACGGGCTCTACCTCGGCGGAGGCTTCCCCGAGACCCAGGCCCAGGCACTGGCTGACAACGCGGCTGTCCGCTCACGGGTTCTGGAATTCTCTCGTTCCGGCATGCCCATCTACGCCGAGTGCGGCGGCTTCATGTACCTGTGCGAGGAACTGCACGCCGAGGGAAAGATCTACCCGATGGCCGGGGTGTTCCCGCTTGCCACGACCCTCTGCGCCAGACCGCAGGGGCTGGGGTATGCGCAGGCTCCCGTGGTCGCCGGCAATCCGTTCCATCCCGCCGGATCGGTGGTCAAGGGGCACGAGTTCCACTATTCTCGCTGCCTTGCCCGTTCAAGCTATACCGGGCACGGCGAGCGGCCGGTTTTCGCATTCAGGATGGAGCGCGGGTCGGGAATGCTTGACGGCATGGACGGAGCGGTCATCGGCAACACCTTCGCCGCGTACATGCACATCCACGCGCTGGGCGCCCCGCATTGGGCCGGGAATTTCGTGAAGGCCGCGGCCCGTTTCAGGCAGGGCCGGACCGGATAGGGCGATGGCCGGACCAGTCCTCATGGCGGACGGCGCCATGGAGCGCACCGGGCTTGGAAGGATCGAGACAGTTGCCCGCCGGGTCCTGAGCGAGGCAGTTGATGACACAAGCGTTGGTCCGGTGAGCGTCGCGGCTCTCCTGGACGGGGGGAGCGCCTGTTTCATCATCCCCCGGGACGGGAATGCAGGTGGCTCCGTCGGCATCCGCGACCGGTTTCTCGTCTACAGCATCACCAAGACGTTCATCGCGGCGGCAGTGCTCAGGCTGGCCCAGAAAGGGGCGCTCGACGTGGACGGCCCCGTCTCTGGCTGGCTGCCGGACGTGCCCAACGCCCGCCTTTTCACGCCGCGCCACCTGATGTCGCACACCAGCGGCCTGCCGGATTACGGCGGGCTCGAGGCCTACCACAGGGCCGTGCTTGCGAGCGAACCTGCTTGGACCCCTGAACGGTATTTCAGCGAGACAAAGTCGGACCGACTTCTTTTCAGACCCGGCGAAGGGTGGGCGTATTCCAACATCGGATACATGGTGTTGCGGCTTCTGCTTGAGAAGCTGACAGGCGCATCCTTCGCCGACGCCTTGGCCGGGCTGGTGCTAGAGCCGTCCGGTCTCTCGGATACGTTCGTGGCCGGTGACGCGGACCTCGCGTCGCTGGCTTTCGGCCAGGGGCCCTGGTTCGGGGAGGCCGCGGAGACGGCGGTCGCGCGACGGTACTCGGTTGGCTGGGTGGCCCACGGCGTGGCGGCTTCCACGGCAAAGGACGTGGCCCGGTTCTACCATGAGCTTTTCCGGGGGGATTTCCTGTCTAAGGAGCAGCTGGACGCCATGATCCGCCTGCGGATTTTCCCCGCCATCGCTGGCCGCCCGTACAAGTCCCCGGGGTACGGGCTGGGCATCCAGGCCGAGGCTGCCTTTCCTGGCGGCCCCGCGTACGGGCACACGGGCGGAGGGCCGGGAGCGTGCGGGTGTTGTTTCACCGCGATGGGACCCAATGAACGTGTGACGGTGGCCGTGCTCATGGCGGGCGAGGCGGCGCCGGTCGCCGAGCGCATCGTCCTGGAGACGCTCAGGACTCTTTGCATGGGCGAAACATATCGAGGACTCAGTATCTCGCCGTGAACGGCTTGTCGTAGCCGGTCAGCTCCACGTAACCCTCTCCGGTCACCTTGTTGCCGTCCTTCATCCCTTCGGCCTTCACCAGCCCCTCCCAGTAGTTCACTCCGGTCGAGCCGGCCGTGTTCATCTCCTGGTCAGGGAGGACGGGGGCGATGGCGAGATTGATGCCGGGCGCGGCTAGTTTCCATTCCGAAGGATAGCGGGCCTTGCTGCGCGGGCTCGTCCAGGAGCCCATGGACGAAAGCGTGAGTCCGGAGAGCGGCACGTGACGGGTGGCGCCGTCCGGTGCGATGAGCGTGGCGCTGCTGGCTGGCGAGAACCCGCCACCCTGGCGCAGGAAGAACGCCATCAGGTCGCTCCCGTCGGAGAGCCTCAGGCTGAACCAGTCCCAGCCGGTGATGCCTGGTTCCAGCGGCGCGGACGAGTACTCGTGATCCATCCAGGCCTGCCCGGTGACTTTAAGCGGCGTGCTGCCGATGGTGATTGTCCCGGATACGTCCATGCGGGGGAAGGAGTAGTAGCAGCTCGCGCTCCCGGGCATGACTCCCTTGAGGCTGTATCCACCGTCGCCGTGGGCCACGGGGCCTTTGGAGGGCGTCAGGCCGAGCGAATAGGAGAAACCGGGGCCGGAGGCTCGGAGGTGATGGCTTCCCGGAGAGATATCAAGCGACCAGCCGCGCAGAAAAATCGAGGCGCGGTCTCCCTCGACGCTCCATCCAGCAAGGTCCATGGCCTTGCGGGACGCCGTCTCAGCCTGATGGTGTTGTCGCGCGTTCACGTCCGTGATGGCCGCATGGCCAAGCAACAGCTGGTTGGACCTCCAGGCCGAGGGTCGCTCCGGCCATGCTTCCTCGACGTTTCCGGGGAGAATCCTGCTCCTGAACAGCGTGAACTGGAATCCGAAGCGTTCGCCGCGAGGTCCGGCAAGGCTTCCCGTGTAGTACCACCATTCGGTCTTGTGGCCGGGGTGCGGGCCGTGGTCGCGCGGGAAGGAGAAACCGCATGGGCCTGTCACGGGAGTGAACCCGCCTTCTTCCGCGGGCGTGGCCGGCATGGCCATGGTAATAAGCACCATCGCCGCGAGGACGAGCCGGAACATCAGCGTTCCCTCAACGCCAGCGCTGGCGGACGCGACAGCGCGGCCCTGCATGCGGGCGGCCCGGCGGCCAGCACGGTGGCCAGGATGAGTGGCAGGGACAGCGCCATGGCCCGCCAGTCCGTGAGATATATGAAAGTCCAGCCGAAGGAGTCGCGGTTGACGACGAAAACCAGGATCAGCGAGAGCGCCAAGCCGCCCGCCATGCCGGCGATCTCTCCGGCCAGCCCCAGATACACTGCCTCCCAGAGCACCATGGCCGTCACCTGGGCCCGGCTGGCCCCCAGCGCGAAAAGTGTGGAGAGCTGGAGGGAGCGTTCCAAAACCCGGACGGTCAGCGTCACGGAGACGCCGAGCGCGGCCACGCCCAGGGCGATGACCAGGAGCACGGTGGTGAGGGCGAAGGTCTCGTCGAAGATGTCCTTCACGATGCGGTGCAGGGCCGCGCCGGGAACGGCCTCGATGCCGGAGCCGAAAGGCCCGGCGAGCAGTTCGTCCCTCAGTTCCCCGGCCCTGGCATCCAGGTCCCCTTTGCGGTCTTTGAAGTAGATGCGCAGGCCGCCCGCCCCGGATTCGCCTCCGAGCTTGCGGAAGGCCTCCAGGTCGAAATAGGCCTCGCCGCCCCGGGTGCGGTAGCTGCGGACCACCATGGCCACGGTCGCGTCCACGACGGCCCGCCCGGCGACGACCCGGAATCGGTCGCCGGGCTTGAGCCCGGCCTGGTTGGCCAGGGCCTCGGCGATGGCCACGCCGCACCCCTCCAGAAGCAGGCTTCGGGCGTCCGGCAGGCTGTCCAGCACGGCGAAGGAGGAGAGGCCAAGAAGCATGGGCATGTCCGTGGCCTCGAACTGGAAAGGAACGCCGTTCATGGTCAAATACCGGCGCAGATAGGGCAGGACCTCCACGCCGCCGCGCGCCTTGAGCCATGGCGCGAGACCGTCCGGCAGGGAGTCGCGGTAGTCGTTGAGCTCCGCCATGGAGGGCCGCACGAAGAGGTCCCCGGTGACGGTCTGACCGAGCCAGGTCTCGAAGCTGGCCCGGAAGCTGTGGATCATGGTGGAGAGGGCGATGAAGAGCGCCATCGCCGTCGCCAGCGCGCCCACGGCCACCGCCGTGCGGGCGGCGCCGCTGGCCGATTGAGAAGCGGCCAGCCGGGCGGACACCCCGCTTCGCGAGAACGCCGGGGAGAGCGTGGCCAGGCAGACGCCGAAGATCTCCGGCGCGAGCAGGGAGAGCCCCGTGAACAGCATGAAGATGGCCAGATACCCGGGTAGGGGAAACCCGGCGGGGGAGGGCAGGGCGCACACGGGCCAGACCAGGGCGCAAAGCGTCGCGCCGGCGATGGTCCAGGAGCGCGGACGCGCCGTGCTCTCCGTCCTGTCCGAGGCGTGCATGGCCATGGCCTCGCGCGGGGGGACCCTCATGGAGCGGGAGGCGGGACCTGCCGATGCCAGAACGGAGATGCCAACGGTGACGGCCAGGGACAACGCCGCCTCGGCCGGGTCCATCTCCGAGCCGCTCACGGCCACACGCACGAAGAGGTTGTTCACGGTGGCGCTCACGCCTTCGAGCAAGGCCCCCGTCGCCAGCGCGGCCAGGGGCATGCCCGCCAGCCAGCCCAGCAGTCCCAGCAGGCAGCCCTGAAGGAGGAAAAGCCCCCTGACGAGACCCGGTCCGGCCCCCAGCGCCCGGAGCACGGCGATCTCCTTCCTGCGCGAGGCCGCGTCCAGGGACACCAGGCTGTAGACCAGGTACATGCCCACGAACAGCGAGACGAAGGAGAGCACGGTGAGGTTGAGCTCGTAGGCTCCGATCATGGCCATGCCGGAGCGCTTCGGCTCGCCCGGAGGCCCGGCGAGCACGCCGCCGGGCAGCACGGCCTGGATGTCCGCCGCGGCCGCGCCCGGGGCCGGGATGATGTCGATGCGGTCCAGGAGCCCCTGGAGTCCGAGAAATTCCTGGACGGTGGCGATGTCGGCCACCGCCGCCTGGCCTGCCTCCACGCCAGCCAGGCCCTGGGCGTCCAGGACTCCGAGCACGGTGAATTCCTCCCTCCTTCCTGCGTGCTCCAGCTCGATCCGGCTGCCTGGTGGCGCATTGAGGCGCTCGGCAGCCGGAGCGCCGAGCAGGATGGTGCGCGGCCGGGCCATGAGGGCGAGGATGTCCGGCTGCGAGTCCGTTCCCAACTTGAGCAGAGTCAGCCGGAAGGGGCGGTCCAGCATGGGGTCGATGCCCACGAGCCTGAGCGGACGGCCGTCCGCCGCCTGGACGTAAGCGGAGAGCATCGGGGCGGCGTGCAGCACCGCCGGGCTTCTCAGAAGCGCCCCCGTCAGCCTGTCGTCAACGCGCGAGCCAGGCGAGGCCGCCACCATGGCGGCCCCTCCGTCAAGAGCGTCCATGCCGCGCCGGAAGGCCTCGGCGGAGGTGGACGCCGCCAGCCTGACGCCGAGGAAGACGGAAGCCCCCAGCGCCACCCCGGCGATGACGGCCAGCGTCCGCCACTTCCTGAGCATCCACTGCCGCAGGACGAACCAGGACGCGACCCGCGCGAAGTTCAGGGCGGTCCGCACGCCAGTTCCGACACGAGCCCGTCGCTCATGCAAAGGGTCTTGTCCGGCGCGTGGCCGTACAGGTCTGCGTGGGTGGCCACGATCACGGTGCGCCCGAGGCGCGAGGACAGGCCGGCCAGATGTTCCATGACGGCGCGTCCGCTCTCGCTGTCCAGGTTGCCGGTGGGCTCGTCGGCCAGGATGAGAGGCGGGTCGTTGACGAGGGCCCGGGCGATGGCCGTCCGCTGCATCTCTCCTCCGGAGAGCTCCTCGGGCAGATGGGAGGCCCGGCGCGAGAGCCCGAGCATGTCCAGAAGCGCGAGAGCCCTGGGCCGGGCCGAGGCCAGCGGCTCCCCGGCCAGCAGGGCTGGCAGGCAGACGTTCTCCAGCGCGGTCATGGTGGGCATCAGGTTGAAGCTCTGGAAAACCATGCCGGCAACACGTCGCCGGAAATGGGTGAGGTCCGTCCCCGGCGCGCAGAGATCGTGCCCGGCCACCACCAGTGAACCTGAAGTGGGCGCGTCCATGCCCGCCAGCAGGGAGAGCAGGGTGGACTTTCCGGACCCGCTGGCCCCCTTGAGATGGACCAGGGTCCCCGCATCCACGGTGAAGGTGGCCCCGCGCACGCCCGCCACGTCCCCGCCGGGCGTGCGGTAGATCCGGGTGAGCCCGGATGCGGCCACGGCGAGGTCAGGCATTGCTGAGGAAGCGCGCGCTTGCCACGGGGATTGATTTGAGGGAAACCATGCTCGTGACTATCCGCCCTTGGCGCGGTGAGGTCAAGACGGGAGGAGGCAATGCTGGAATTCTGGGCCTGTTTCGTGCCGTTGTTCGTGGCCGTGGACGCCGTGGGTGTCCTGCCGCTCTACCTGGGGTTCACCCAGGGCATGGAGCGCGGGGCGTTGACGCCGCTCATCGTGAAGTCGGTGGTCTCGGCCACGGCCGTGGCCGGGCTCTTCGTGTCGTTCGGGGCGAGCCTGCTTTCCATGCTGGGCATCACGGTGGCGGATTTCATGGTGGCGGGCGGCGCGCTTCTCTTCGTCATGGCCATCTCCGACCTGGTGGGCGCGGGAGGCGGCGAGCCCGTGAGCCCCGAGGACCTCGGGGTGGTGCCGCTTGGCATCCCCCTCATCGCCGGACCGGCAGTGCTCACCACGGCCATGCTCCAGCGTGAGCTGCACGGGGTCTGGATCACCCTGGCGGCATTGTGCGCCAACACGGCAATCGCCGGGGCCGTGTTCTTCATGGCCCGGCCCATCAACAGGGTGCTCGGCGTCACCGGCGCCAAGATCGTCTCCAAGATAGCCAACCTGCTGCTGGCGGCCATAGCGGTGATGCTGGTCAGGAAGGGGGTCGCGGAGTTCCTGGGAATGGGCGCGGGATGATGCAAGGCCAAGAGGGAGGATGCCTCCGGCGGCCAGAGAGGGCGCCGCCCTCTCTGGACTCTCCCGCCAAAGGGACAATGTCCCTTTGGAATCCCGTATAGCTTCGCGGGGTACGCCCGGGCTAGGGGGGCCTCCCCCCTGGCGGGGGGAGTCGCGGAGCCCTGCCGGGGTACGGGGCGGAGCCCCGCATACTTACCCGCCGAGCTTCCTGGCGGCGGCCTTGGCCACCTTGGCGGCGGCGGTCAGGTCCGGCCGTGCGGCCAGCGCTGCCTCGGCGTCGGCCCTGGCCTCGGCCCAGTTGCCGGCCTTGGCTTTGATCTGTGCGCTGGCGCAAAGGAGCAGGGGGTTGTCCCCGGCCTTCCTGCGGGCGTCGTGGAGCACCTTGAGCCCCGGTTCCGTCTCGCCGAGCTTGGTTATGGCCGTCACCAGCAGGTCGTAGGCTCTGGGATTGTCCGGGCTGGTCTCGATTGCCCCGCGCAAATACTCGAGCGACGCCTTGTGGTGGCCCTTGTCCATGAGCTTCAGGGCCAGCATGGGGTAGAGGCCGTCCTCGTCCACGTGCAGGGTCACGGCCTCGCGGAAGTTGCGTTGCGCCTCCAGGAGGTTCCCCTCGTCCAGAAGCTTCTGCCCCTTGATGACCAGCTGGTCGATCTTGAGCTTGCGTTCGCGCATCTGCTCAAGGGACTCGCGCTCGATGTCCTCCTGCACCTTCTTGTACACGGCGGCGATGTACTGGAAGAGCTTGGCCTCCTGCCCCTTGACGTAGGGTATTCCCTTGGGGACGAACTTCATCACCCTGGGGATCTTGCCGACGTTGGAGAAGGCCTCCCGGAACTGGCTCTCGATCTCCATGCGCTCCATGCTGGGCAGCTTCACGGAAACGAAAGCCTTGAGCGCGGAGGCCAGGGTTGCCAGGCAGCGCAGGTCCTCGTTCTTGAGGTAGGCCCCCTTGGAGCGGGCCAGGTCTTCCTTGATGGTCTTGCCGGTGATTTTCATCGATGCGTCCTTAGTGCGCGCCGCCCCAGTCCGGAGCCACGCCGAGATCCGCCGCCAGGGGCACGTCGAGCTTCACCACGCCGGTCATGAGGCCCGAAAGCCGCAGCCCTGCCTCGCGTCCGTTGGCGGAGGGGACCTCCATGACGAGTTCGTCGTGCACCTGGAGGATGAGCCGCGCCCCCAGGGCCGCGAGTTTCGCATCGCCCGCCACGGCCAGCATGGCCATCTTGATGATGTCCGCCGCGCTGCCCTGGATGACCGTGTTCACAGCCTGGCGGCGCGCCTGGGACTGAAGCTGGTTGTTGCGCGAGCGGATGTCCGGCAGGAGCCGTCTGCGCCCGGCCAGGGTGGTGACGTAACCCGATTGCGTGGCCTGGTCCACCACCGACTGGTAGTACTCCTTCAGGCCCTGCATGCGTTCGAAGTAGCGGGCTATGAAATCCTTGGCCTCATTGAGCGTCAGGCCAAGCTCGCGCCCGAGCTTCTGGGGGCCCATGCCGTAGAGCAGGCCGAAGTTGATCGTCTTGGCCTGGCGGCGTTCCGCCTGGGTCACGGCGTCCTGGGGCTTGTCGAACAGGATGGCGGCCGTTCGGGAGTGGATGTCCTGGCCTTCCCGGAAGGCGGCCATGAGAGCTTCGTCGCGGGAGAAATGGGCCAGCACGCGCAGTTCGATCTGGGAATAGTCCGCGCTGGCCAGCACGTTGCCCGGCATGGCCGTGAACAGGGAGCGCATGCGCTTGCCGAGCTCGCCTCGGGCCGGAATGTTCTGGAGGTTGGGGGCGCTGGAAGAGAGCCTGCCGGTGGCGGTGGCCATCTGGTTGAAGGTCGTGTGCACCCGGTCCGCCCCGTCGGCCAGTCCCGGCAGCGGCTCCAGATAGGTGGAGCGCAGCTTCTCGAGCTTGCGGAACTCCAAGATGGAGTCCACCAGCGGGTGCTTCCCGGCAAGGCGCTCCAGCACTTCCGCCGACGTGGAGGCCGCGCCGCCGGGCGTCTTGCCCGGAGCCTTGAGCCCGAGCCGGTTGTAGAGCACATCCGCCAGCTGCTGGCTTGAGCGCACGTTGAAGTCCACCCCGGCCTCGTGGCGCATGCGGGCGGTCAGGGCGTCGAGCCTGGCGTTCACCTCGCCCGCGAAGGTGGCGAAGGCCTGCCTGTCGATGCGGATGCCCGCCCGCTCCATGTCCACCAGCACGGGGACCAGGGGCAGCTCGAGTCCGCGCAGCAGCGGTTCGAGCCCCGCCTGGGCCACGCGGGCGGCGAGCCGGCGCGCCAGCGCCAGGCAGGCCAGGCCCTGGGCCCGGCCTGGAGCCTCGTCCGGGTTGAAGCCGGGGTCGGACCACAGCGAATCCATGAGCCTTCCCCAGGAATAGACCCGGTCCTCCGGGCTCAGCAGATACGAGGCCAGTCCCAGGTCGAACCAGCTGTACAGCGGGACGGCCCCCCAGGCAGGGTCCGCCTGGAGCAGGTCCTTGAGCGAGGGGACGGCAACGGAGGAAGCCCTGGCCAGAAGGGGAGCGATGTCGCCCGGTCCGGCCTCCACCAGCCACTGGCTGCCGGGGACGGCAAGAAGGAACCCCCCCCCGGCGGGAACGACGGCGGTCTCCTTGCCGTCGAAGGAGGGCAGCGCCGGGAGCGGCGTCGGGGCGTGCTCCGCGGCGTCCTGGGGCGCGGGCGCTATGGGGGCGTTCCCGAACAGCGAGAGCTGCCCGCCGCGCTCCCCGGAGGCGGGCTGAGGCCGTGCGGGAGCTAGGGGCGCATCCCCGCCGTTTCGCGGCAGGTCGCGGGCGAGGGCGCGCAACTCGTAGGAGTTGAGGAAACGCGTCATCTGCTCGGGAGGGGCGGGCGTCACTGCCAGATCGTCCAGGCTTACGCCCCCGGCGGCGTCGAGTTTCAGGCGGGTGAGTTCCCTGTAGACGAAGAGGTCGTCCATGTGGGGCTCGATCTTTTTCCTCCAGGCTGGCTTGAGCGCGGGCAGGCCCTCCTTGAGTTCCTCCAGGCTCGGGAACTGGGCGATCACCTCGGCTGCCGTCTTGGGGCCAACCCCGGGAACGCCTGGAATGTTGTCGCTCGCGTCGCCGGTCAGGGCCTGGAAGTCAGGCCAGTGGGAGGGGCCTGCGGGAAACTCGGAAATGAAGGAGTCCAGCGTAACTATCTTCTCTTGTTTTCCCGACGGATCCCAGAGCAGGACATTCTCGTCCAGGCACTGGCGCAGGTCCTTGTCCGAGCCCACGATGACCACGGGGCCGCGCTCCTTGAACCGGGCCGCCAGGCTGGCGATGGAGTCGTCCGCCTCGACGCCCTGCTCCCGCAGGACGTGAAAACCGAGCAGCTCCATGCCTTCCATGATTGGGTCGATCTGCAGGGCCAGGGGCTCCGGCATCTTCTCGCGCTGCGCCTTGTATGCCGGGAAGAGGTCCGCCCTGAAGGAAGGGCCGCGCCCGTCCACGATGAAGGCCGCGTGGCGTGGGCGCATCTCCCTCAGGAGCCTCAGGCCAAGGCGCAGCACGGAGAAAAGGGCGTTGGTTGGGAAACCGTCGGAACGTGTCAGATCGCCGAAGGCGTAAAAGCCCCTGTAGATGAAGGATGAGCCATCAATGAGAAAAAGCGGCTCGGAGCCTTGCGGGAGGTGGTCCTTCAGGGGCATGGGGGTATCCTTTTCCAGACCTTTTAGCCGTTTGGGGAAGCTCCGGCAACCGCCGGAGGCGTGAAAAAAAGTTGTTGCATGCCCACTTCTGATCTGCTAGTCGAGGCATCATCACAAACCCGGCTTCCTTCATCCGCATCGGCCGGGAATCCCAAATACACCCAGGCGCGTTGTTGGAGGTTACCATGTTGAAATGCATCAATATCGTTTTGCTGGCCTGTCTGGCTTTAGGATCGTATCATTTCAGGCAAGAGACAGTGCGGTTGGAATCCATTCTTGTCTCAGCCGAGGGCGAAAGATCGCAGATGCGTCTTGAGCTTGAGAAGATGCGCGATGAATCGAACCTTCTGAGGATGGTGGTTTCCGCCAACCTTTCAAAGATAGCGGACCCCATCCCCAACAAGACGCTCACCGTTACCGCCTACAGCTGTGAGGAACTCCGGGAGTATCCTGGACAGCAACTGCTGACCGCCTCTTCAACCAAACCCAGGGAAGGGGGCATCGCCGTATCCCGCGACCTTTTCCAACAGGGCTGGGTCTTCGGAAAAAAGGTCTACATCAAAAACCACGGCGTCTTCGTCATTACCGACCTGATGGCCGACCGCAAAACAAAGTGGGTGGACATCTACATGAACGATCAGGGCCAGGCGTTGCAGTTTGGCAAGAAGAAAATCGAAGTGGTGCTTCTGGACGTGTAGGGTTCCTAAGCACGCGCAGTGTGAGTCAGGGGCTTCGGCCCCTGACTTTTTTTGCTCTTTTCAACATTGGGGAACTTGGCTATAGACCAGGTCGGCGCGAGCCCGACAAATACTCCTTAGGGAGGCGCAATTATGCTGCTGCGAATTCTTGCCATAACACTGTCCATCGCCATCACGGCCGCTTCCGCCTTAGCGCAGGAGCCGCCGGGCATGGACCTTGAGAAGTCCGTCCTGCGCGCCATCGAGGCCAACCCCCAGATCCGCTCCGCCAAACAGCAGATCTACGGGGCGCAGCAGGGCGTGCGCGCCGCCACCGGCGCTTTCGGCCCCACGGGCACGGTTTCCTATTTCACCCGCGCCTCCCAGACCACCTCCCCCACCACCGTCTCGCAGGGCATGCCCGGCCTGCTCAACACGACCGGAGTCAGCGGGCCGGGGTTGAGCAGCCTGAGCGTCGCGGGCCAGACGCTCACCACGGCCGACTCCTTTCTGGCCAACCTGGACCTCAACGTCAGCCAGCCGCTGTTCACCGGCTTCCGCCTGCTCTCCAGCTATCAGAAGGCCAAGCTCTCCCGCGACCAGGCCGACTCACTCTACAAGCGCACCGAACTGACTCTCATCCGTTCCGTGCAGACCGCCTTCCTCACCCTGCTCAAGTCACGCGCGGACGTGAAGTCCAACGAGGACTCCGTGGCCCGCCTGGCCTCCCAGCTCAAGGTGACCAAGGCCTTCTACGAGGTCGGCCTGCGACCCCGCCTGGACGTGCTCCAGGCCGAGTCCGACCTGGCAAGCGCCGAGCAGGCCCTGCTGGCGGCCAGGAACTCCGTGGACATCCAGCTGGCCCAGCTCAACTCGCTTCTGAACATCCCCCTGGAACAGCAGGTCAACTACATGGGCGAGTTGGAGCCCGCCCTTTTCAAGATGACCCTCCAGAGCGCCCTTGACGAAGCCTACCAGCAGCGTCCGGACATCGCCATCGCGCTCAAGTCGGTGGAGATCGCGGAGAAGGACGCCACCATCGCCCTCTCCCCCATGCTGCCTCAGGTGCGCGCCGATTACGACTACATCCGCCAGGGCGACAAGTACTGGCTGCGCGCCGAGAACGTCGCCTTCACCGAGCGCCACCAGTTCCAGCTCACCTTCACCTGGAAGGCCTGGGATTGGGGGAACACCTTCTTCACCTACCGGCAGGCCGGCGAGAACGTGAAGAAGCTCCAGGCCGACCTGGCCAGGCTGCGCCTGGACGTGGGCGCTGAGGTCAAGACCCAGTACCTCAACATCCAGGACGCCACCAAGCGCATCGCCGTGGCCAAGGCCGGGCTGGCCGCAGCCAACGAGGGCTACCGCATGGCCGTGGCCCGCTATCAGGCCCAGGTGGGCACCAACACCGACGTGCTCGACGCCCAGGCCCGCGTGTCCCGCGCAGAGTTCCAGCTCACCCAGGCCCTCACGGACCATCAGATCGCCATCGCCAACCTCTACTATTCCATCGGGCGCAAGAACCTGAAGCTCGACGGCTAGACAAAGCTCCGCTATTTTCCCCGGCGGCCTGCGAGGAAAGTCCTCCTTGGCCGCCGGGGTTTTCCTTTTCTCCAAGCCAACGGAGTCCACATCCATGCAAGACGGCGCATCAAGAATAGACATGACCGGCCGGGGCCGCATGACCCGCATGGCCGATTTCCTTTTCGAGGTCAGCATGCTCCGGCGCACGCCGCGCTCGGGCTACCAGTTCCTGGGCTCGGGCTCGGAGAACGTGGCCGAGCACAGCTTCGGCGCGGCCGTGATCGGCTACGCCCTGGCCACCATGGCCGGGGCCGATCCGGCGAAGACGGTGCTTTTGTGCCTGTTCCACGACATCCACGAGGCCCGTACCGGCGACTTCAACTACGTAAACAAGCTCTACAATACCCAGGACTCTCGCCGCGCCCTGGCCGACGGCCTCAAGGGCACGGGCATGTCCGAGGGCGTGCTCGCGCTCCACGACGAGCTTGAGGATGCCGGGTCTTTGGAGGCGCGGCTGGCCCAGGACGCCGATCAGCTCGATCTGATGGTCAACCTCAAGGAGCGCATGGACCTGGGCAACGCCTACGCCAAAAAGTGGCTCGACTGCGCCCTGGAGCGGCTGCGCACGCCTCAGGGCCGCGAACTGGCCCAGGCCATCATGACCACCGACCACACGGACTGGTGGTTCCTGGGGCCGGACGCCTGCTGGTGGGAACGCAAGAACGGGAAGGGACAGCCGTGAAACTGGCAGTGATATCCGACACGCACCTGAGCGAGCCTTCCGATTGGTTCAAACGCTTCTTCGACGAGCACCTGCTTGATGCGGACGTGCTCATCCACTGTGGCGACGCCACGGGCAAGGCCATGCACGACTACATGGCCCAGAACCATCCCAACTTCCACGGCGTCTCCGGCAACTGCTGCGACGCCTACGTGGGGCAGGAGCTCCCGGCCATGCTGCGCCTCAATCTGGGAGGCAAGGTGGTCGGCGTCACCCACGGATGGGGGGACAGGCCGTCGCTGCCCGCCCGCCTGCCGGAAGCTTTCGGGCCTGGATTCGACCTCATCCTCTTCGGGCACACGCACAGGCAGACCAAGGTCCAGTTCGGGGACACCCTGGTGGTCAACCCGGGCAGCCTGTCAGGCGAGAAGCCGTGCATGGCCTTCATCGAGCTGGGCGAGGGCATCGACGTGCAATTCCGCTGCTTCAAGGGTGAAGAATAGCGGACGGGGAGAGGGGCGCGCCCATGCTCTTGCGCGCCGGCCTCCCATCGATGCGCGATGATCCCCGGGGAATTGGATTGGGACTAGTGGGCTCTCGCATGAATGGAGTGATCCTGTATTTCAACGGCGCGGAACGGCAAGGCCGCGATAAGGGAGGGATACGGAAATGACCGTCAAGGAAGCCATCGGGAAGCGCCGTTCAATCCGCCGTTTTACAGATGAGCCCGTGACCCTCGAGGAGCTCATGGAGCTGGTCGAGGCCGCCAGGCTGTCGCCGTCCGGGTGCAACTCCCAGCCGTGGCGCTTCAGATTGGTCACGGACCGTGACGCCGTCCGCTGGTTCGGCGGCGAGGCCACGGGCGGGCAGGGCTGGGTGGGCAAGGCTGGCGCGGTGATCGTCTGCTGCGTGGACACCGGGGCCTACATGAAGGACTCGCGCTCCACCATCAAGGCCCTGCGCGAGGCGGGCCTCATGACCCCGGAATTCGCGGACGACGTGGAGGAGGCCTATCTCAAGCCGGCCGAGTGCGGGCCTCCGGGCATACTCAAGAGCGCGGCGGCGCTCAATCTGGCCATCGCCATGTCCGCCATGATGCTCCGTGCCGTGGAGCTTGGCCTTGGAACCACCTGGATCGGAAGGCTGGAAGAGGAGATGGTCAAAGGAAAGCTGGGCCTGCCCGGTGAGCTTGGCGTGATCGCCCTGCTGGCGGTGGGCCGTCCGGCGGAGGACCCGGCCCCCCGGCCGCGCAAGAGCGCGGTGGAGATACTGGTCTGAGCCTCGCGCGAAAGATGACAATTATTTCATGAAGAGGCTTGCGCTTGGGGGCCGGTCAGATGGCGTTGGTCCTGCGGAGGTTCTCCTCGGCGATGCTCCTGGCCATCCTGATGGCTTCCTCCTCGGAGTCCACGATGGGAATGAGCTTGTGGAGCCTAGTGATGACGAAGATGCTCATGATGTCTTCGGAGACTCCGTGCAGCACGCACGCGCCCTCGGTCTTGCGGCAGTGGAGCAGGACGGTCATGATGGCCTTCATGCCCGTGGAGTCGATGAAGTCCACCTTGGAGAAGTCGATGGCTATGGCGTGGGTGGGCCTGTAGGCCTCGATGAGCCCTTCGGCCAGTTGGTCGGCGATGCGGGCCTCGATGCGCGGGGAGTTGACGCGGGCGGCTGTCACGCCGTGCTCCAATCTTTTTTCGATCAGCATGGCCTATGTTCTCCGTGGGTTGCGCGGCCAAGGATGCCCGCGCCCGCATGGCTCGTCAAGGCCGCTCTGGACGCGCTTGACAAAGAGAGCATTTTTTCACAATAAGACTCCCACGTGAATTTTTTATCATGATGCGTACCGAAGCCCTGCCGGGCGCGGTCGCGTGGGCGGCCGCATCGCGGCCATGGGCGGCTACTTGAGAAACCACACTATCCGTAAAGGAGAGGAAACGAACATGTCCAGACTGGTTCCCCCGCATGGTGGCAAAGGCCTCACCATCTGTCTGCTGGAAGGCGCCGAGCGCGCCGAGGCCCTCAAGAAGGCCGCCACGCTGAAGAAAGTCGTCATCTCCCCCCGTGAAAAGGGCGACCTGATCATGATGGGCATCGGCGGCTTCTCGCCGATCACCTACTTCATGGGCAAGGCCGACTGGAAGAGCGTCTGCGAAAAGATGACCCTCACCGACGGCACCTTCTGGCCCGTTCCCGTCACCTGCTCCGTTTCCGCCGAAGATGCCGCCGGCATCAACGTGGGCCAGGAGATCGCCCTGGAGTCCGCCGAAGGCGAGATGATGGCCATCATGACCGTCACCGAGAAGTACACCCTCACCGAAGAAGAGAAGAAGTGGGAGTGCTACCAGGTGTTCAAGGGCGCCGGCCCCGACTCCGCCGACGACGTGTTCTGGGAGACCGCCCTGAAGGATCACCCCGGCGTCCAGATGGTCATGGGCCAGAAGCCCGTGAACCTGGCCGGTTCCGTGAAGGTCCTCTCCGAGGCCGAGTACCCCACCAAGTACAAGGGCGTCTACAAGCGCCCCGCCGAGCTGCGCGCCGAGATGGACGCCAAGGGCTGGAGCAAGGTCGCCGCTCTGCAGCTGCGCAACCCCATGCACCGCTCCCACGAGTTCCTGGCCAAGATCGCCGTTGAAGTGTGCGACGGCGTGGTCATCCACTCCCTGATCGGCAACCTGAAGCCCGGCGACATCCCGGCCGAAGTGCGCGTGCGCGCCATCGACACCCTGGTCGAGCACTACTTCGTGAAGGACCACGTGATCCAGGCCGGCTACCCCCTGGACATGCGCTACGCCGGTCCCCGCGAAGGCCTGCTGCACGCCACCTTCCGCCAGAACTACGGCATCAACCAGATGATCATCGGCCGTGACCACGCCGGCGTGGGCGACTTCTACGGCATGTTCGAGGCCCAGGAGATCTTCAAGCGCATCCCCTACGCGACCCCCGAGGCCGCTTGCGCCGTCGAGCCCGGCAAGGCCCTGCTCTGCGAGAACATGAACATCGACTGGACCTTCTACTGCTTCAAGTGCGACGGCATGGCCTCCCTGCGCACCTGCCCGCACACCAAGGAAGACCGCGTCATCCTGTCCGGCACCAAGCTGCGCAAGATGCTGTCCGAAGGCGAGGCGATCCCCGATCACTTCGGCCGCGACGAGTGCCTGCTGATCCTGCGCGAGTACTATGAAGGCCTGACCGAGAAGGTCGAGGTCAAGATGCAGCGCGCCGCTTCCGGCGAGCACACCGCCCAGAAGAAGTAGTTGATTCCGGCGCATGCCGGTATCCGGGGAGGCGCTTTCGGGCGCCTCCCTTTTTCTTTATGAAGCCGGCTACGGTGCGCAGGTCCTGACCGTGCTGCCGGTAAGCTGTCCAGCTTAAGCCGCGAAGCAATCGAGGGTCCAGGGGGATGATCCCCCTGGCCGCCGGAGGCCTCAAACAATTCATGCGAGTGTGACCATGCAGGACGAAATCGAATCCATCGAGAAAGAAATTGCGGACTTCGAGAAAGAGCAGGCGTCGGTCGTGGCGTCCATAAAGTCCCTCCAGGCCCGTGAGAACCCCATGAAGGGCGTCTTCTTCGCCGAGGAGATCCACTCGGCCAAGCAGGAGAAGCTGCGCCTGGATTTCGAGATCCAGTTCCGCAAGAACAAGATCAACCGCATCCGCTTCGGCGGGGAGTAGGGGAGGAGCGTTCCGCTCAGCGAACTTGACATCTGCCGCAAAGCCGGGGCACATGTCCCAACTTTCACGTTCACGCGAGGACAATCATGGGCAAGAACATCACCCAGAAGATCATCGCCTCTCACCTGGTGAGCGGCAAGATGAAGCCCGGCAGCGAGATCGGGCTTCGCATCGACCAGACCCTCACCCAGGACGCCACCGGCACCATGGCCTGGCTCCAGTTCGAGGCCATCGGCGTCCCCAAGGTGAAGACCGAGCTGTCGGTGAGCTACGTGGACCACAACACCTTGCAGCAGGGCTTCCGCAACCCGGACGACCACCAGTTCCTGCGCACGGTGGCGGCCAAATACGGCGCGGTCTTCTCGCCTCCGGGGACCGGCATCTGCCACCAGCTGCACCTTGAGAACTTCGCCAAGCCCGGCAAGACCCTCATCGGCTCGGACTCCCACACCCCCACGGCGGGCGGCGTGGGCAGCCTGTCCATGGGAGCGGGCGGCCTCTCCGTGGCCCTGGCCATGGCGGGCGAGCCCTATTACATAACCATGCCCAAGGTGGTGAAGGTGCGGCTCGAAGGCGAGCTGACCGGCTGGGCCACCGCCAAGGACATCATCCTGCATCTGCTCGGCATGCTGACCGTGAAGGGCGGCGTGGGCAAGGTGTTCGAGTACGCCGGACCGGGCGTGGCCACCCTCTCCGTGCCCGAGCGCGCCACCATCACCAACATGGGCGCCGAGCTCGGCGCCACCGGCTCGCTCTTCCCCTCCGACGCGGTGACCAAGAAGTTCATGGCCACCATGGGCCGCCCGGAGGATTACGTGCCGCTCAAGGCCGACCCTTCGGCCAGTTACGACGAGGAGATCGTCATCGACCTCGCAAAGCTCGAACCCCTGGCCGCCAAGCCGCACATGCCCGACCGCATGGCCACCATCAAGAGCCTTGCCGGGCTCAAGGTGAACCAGTCGGCCATCGGCTCCTGCACCAACAGCTCCTACTCGGACCTGAAGACCGTGGCCCTCATGCTGCGGGGCAAACGCGTGAAACCCGAGACCGACCTGTTCATCTCTCCCGGCTCCAAGCAGGTGCTCAAGATGCTGGCTGACGAGAACCTGCTCCAGATCTACCTGGACGCGGGAGCGCGCATCCTCGAATGCACCTGCGGCCCCTGCCTGGGCTACGGCGGCTCGCCCATGTCCGGCGGAGTGTCGGCGCGCACCTTCAACCGCAACTTCGAGGGCCGCAGCGGCACCCAGGACGCCCAGGTCTATCTGGTGAGCCCGCAGACCGCCGCCATGGCGGCTCTAAACGGCGAGTTCACCGATCCGGCCACGTGGGGCGACCCCCCGGCCAAGGTGGTGATGCCAAAAAAGGTGCCCTCCATCCGCCACCTGTTCGTGTTCCCTCCCGAGGACGGCTCCAGGGTGGAGATCATCCGAGGCCCCAACATCGCACCGCTCTCCCGTTTCGGCGCATCGCCGGAGGTGGTGGAGGCGGGCGTGGCCCTCAAGGTGGGCGACGACATCACCACCGACCACATCCTGCCCGGCGGCACCCACATCATGAGCCTTCGCTCCAACATCCCCGCCATCTCGGAGTACCTGTTCACCAACGTGGACAAGGAGTTCGTGGGCCGCATCAAGCAGATGGACGGGGGCGTGATCGTGGGAGGCGAGAACTACGGCCAGGGCTCCTCGCGCGAGCACGCGGCCCTCGGCCCGAGGCATCTGGGCGTCAAGGCTGTGATCGTCAAGAGCCTTGCCCGCATCCACAGGGCAAACCTGGTCAACTTCGGCATCCTGCCGCTTTTGTTCGTGGACAAGGCCGACTACGACAAACTGGCCCAGGGCGCGACGGTGGCCGTCCCGGCCGGGAAGATCAAGCCGGGCAAGCCAGTGGAAGCCGTGGTGGACGGCAAGATCAAGGTCAGGCTCACAAATGATTTGACCGCGAAGGAGCTGGACATTATTTTGGCGGGCGGTTTGCTCAACACCGTGGGCAAACGTTAGGCCCGCCGTACCGATCGAGCGCGGCGGCCGGAGGCGTGTCCTCCGGCCGCCGTTTTTCCACGCGGCAAGGCCAAGCACTCCAAGGAGCTCCCCGACATGTTGGATATTCTCCGGCAGCATTCGCAGTCATGGGTCATCAAGACCATCTTCGGCATCATCATTGCCGTGTTCGTGTTCTTTGGCGTCTACTCCTTCGACAACCAGCGCCCCGGCGGGGGCGTGGTGGCCTACGTGGGCGACACCCCAATACTTTCCAAAGAATTCATCAACGAATATGAAGGGTTCGTGCGCCAGGCCCAGTCCCAGAACCCCAACCTGACAAATGAGGAGCTGGAGCGTTTCGGCGCGAAGCGCCAGGTGCTCATGCAAATGGTGGGACGGGTGCTGCTCTTCGACCAGGCCGACAAGCTGGGCGTGGCGGTGTCCGGCAAGGAACTTCAGGCCGCCATCGCCTCGCTGCCGCCCTTCCAGAACGACAAGGGCGAGTTCGACATGGAACTCTACAAGCAGAAGGTCCGCTCCCTGGGGCTTCTGCCCGAGCAGTTCGAGGCCGACTTCAAGCGCAATCTCCTCTATGAGAAGATGGTGTTCTACAGCGTGCTTCCCACCTGGGTGACTCCTGCCGAAGCCCGCTCCGTCTACGACTTCTCCCAGGAGAAGGCATCCATCGACTACATCGACTTCTCCGCCGGAGACTTCGCCTCCCAGGTGAGCGTGACGGACGAGAAGGTCAAGGCGGTCTACGAGTCCTCCAAGGAAAAGTACAAGCGCCCGGCCGAGGTCAAGATCGAGTACGTGGAGATCTCGCCCGAAGCCCTGGCAGACCCCAAGCAGGTCAGCGACCAGGACGCCAAGGCCAGCTACGACGCCAACCTCGGCAAGTTCAAGCACTCCGACATGGTGAAGGCCAACCACCTGCTGGTGCAGCTGCCCCAGGACGCCAAGGAGGCCGACGTGAAGGCCGCCGAGAAGCGCCTGAGCGAGCTGGCCGCAAGGCTCCGCAAGGGCGAGGCCCTGGACAAGGTGCTCGCGGGCAAGAGCGAGCCTGCGGTCGCGGGCGGCGATCTTGGCTGGTTCGCCAAGGGCGCCATGGTGCCCGAGTTCGAGGAGGCCGCCTTCGCCCTGAAAAAAGGCGAGGTGTCCGGCATCGTGCGCACCCAGTTCGGCCTGCACGTCATCCAGGTGACTGACAAGAAGCCCGAGGGCGTCACCCCCTTCGAGGAGGCCAAGGAGGAGATCAAGCGCGAACTGGCCGAGGAGAAGGCCGCCGAAACGCTCGGGAAGGCCGTGGACCAGCTCCTTGAAGAACTGATCGGCGGAGCCGAGGTGACCAAGCTTGCCAAGTCCAAGGGCCTGGAGTCCAAGACCAGCGAGTTCTTCACCCGCCAGCGTCCGCCGCTGGATATCAATCTGACCCCCGAATCCCTCTCGATGGTCTTCTCCACGGAAAAGGGCAAGGCCATCCCCCAGGCCATGCCCTCCGGCGAAGGCTTCGTGCTGGCCAAGGTGGTGGACGCCAACCCCGAGACGATCCCGGCGCTTGAGGCCGTGGCCGGGGAAGTCAGGAAGGACATCATCGCCGACGAGGCTCTCAAGCTGGCCGAGGCCAAGGCCAAGGAGACCGCCGAGCTCCTCAAGACCCCCGAGGGCCAGGCCAAGGTCGCGACCGAATACAAGGACAAGATCAAGACATCCGCGCCCTTCGGACGCCAGGGCGTCATCCAGGGGCTCGGACAGGCTCCCGCCCTGGTTGAGGCCGCCTTCTCCCTCAAGGAGCCCGGATGGCTCCAGGGCTCCTACGCCGTGGCCGGCGGCTTCGCCGTGGGCAGGCTCAAGGAGCGCGCCTACCCCACTGAAGAGCAGTGGCAGCGCGACCGGGCCAAGGTTCTGGAGCAGGTGGTCCCCTTCCAGGAGGAGGTCATGTTCCGGGCCTACATGCAGTACCTTTGGGAGAAGAACCCCATCAAGATCGTGAACAAGGAGCTGGCCGGTTCCCTGGAACTTCCCAAGGACCTGACTGCCAACTAGACGGCTTCGGCCATCATGCTCTCGTGTCCCCCTTCCGGCATGGCCGGGAGGGGGACTTTTCCGTTGCCGCCGTCCGCAGGGCGGCCGCCGGGCCATGCGGTGCGTGACCGTTCACATGGGCGCGGACGGGACCGGCGTTGATACAGAGGGGGATAGGACTGGCGGTGCGCCGCCCTGGCAAGACATGAAGAGGATTCCAGGCGTGATGATGAGCCGTTCAGCAATCGTCCCAAGGGGAAGCGCGTTATTGTCCCGAGGACGGGACGCCATGTCATGACAGCGCTGCTGCGTGCCCGCGGGATTCGGCAAGGCGCCTGCACGGTCGCAACGAACCGGCGCGGCCAGTGTCGCGTCTTCGAAAAACATGGACATGCTATTCGAAGATAAAAAACAATATTTCAGTACATTGCCGGGGGAAATGCCGTCCGCTATTTTCGTGGACGCGACACCAGGAAACCTGGCCGCCGGGCGTATGCCGGGACGGCGGCCCTTCCGTCCGCGCCTATTTGCGCCAGATGTCCCGCTCCTGCTCCGGGAGCAGGTGCAGATACGGTTCCACGGCCTTGGGGCCGCCTTTCTTGTGAAGAAGGAAAAGCAGGTTGGGAAGCACCTCGGGGGTCCTGAACCCAAGCTCCAGGAGTGTCTTGAACCCGGCCTCGGCCTCGTCCTCGCGCCCGAGCCGCCATAGGGCGTACGCCTGCCCCATCCGCGCCTCCTTGGCCAGGAGCCTGTCGGCAGACCTTGCGGCCCTCTGGAAATACGCCAGCGCCTGGGCGGCGTCTCCGGCGCCCAGCCGGTCCCAGCCCATTGAGAGCGACTCCATGTCCAGCGGAACGTTCTTCCTGGGCGGATCGCCCATGATGTTCCTGGGCCTTGCCTTGACGGGCGGGCTTATGTCCGTGTTGCCGCGCTCGCGCGTGACGGACTGGCCGTCTTCCGCCCTTTCCACCTCTTGCGCCGGGGCCTCGCGCTGGATCCAGGCGGGCAGGGGCTCCTGCCTGACCTGCTTCGCCGCCGCGAGCGCCGGTAGCGCCAGGCACAGCGCGACGAGCAGGAGCACGGGGAGAATCCCCGGGTGGAGTCCCCCCCGGGCAGGACCCTTCCCGGCGGGGCACGCCCCCGCGTCCATGTTTCCGGCCCCCGGCATGCGGCGCTACCTCCTCGAGGAGCGGATGGCCCTCAGGGCTCGCAGGGCAGCCCAGGAGAACAGGAGCAGCACTCCCAGCGCAACGAAGAGCGAGGTCCAGGGGTATGTGTTCACGATAAGCGTCAGTTTGGGGACGGCGCCGATCTTGCCGATGTAGAACGGTTCGCCGAGGGTCATGGAGAACGCCTTGGGCTTGACGGACTCCAGGTCGATTATGGCGAAGTCGCCGCTGACGCCAGCGCGCACGGCCGGCTCCCAGAGCCTCGCCGTGAGCCCGGCCACATCCGCCGGGGTCGCGCCGGTGAAGATCGTGACGGTGTCGGCGGCGGTCCCGGGGGTCTTGTACTGGGTCATGAACCCCTTCCCGGGGGAGAGGGCCGCGCCGGAGGAGACGTCGGTCCAGACGTACTCAGTGACCTGCTGGTGCTTGCGCTTCTTCTCCCAGAGGAAAGGCAGGTACTTGGACCAGAGCGGGGCCTTGTGGGACGCCGTCTCGTCCTCCTGCGCCATGGGGCGGGGCATCTGGGGGTAGGGGCGCGGGCCGGAGGGCAGCAGGGAGAAGCTCGCGGGTTCAACCAGGGACTTGGGCAGGTTATCCACCGCGCCCACGGCGATGACGTTGCCCCGGACCTCGGGGCCGAAGCTGAAGTCCAGCTTGAGGGGGGGCAGGCCGGTGCGCTGGCTGAGCTGCGCGGCCAGGTTCACCGCGGCGGACAGGGTGTCCGCGTCCTTGCCGCCGAGCAGCATGGTGGTGTCGCGCAGGTCGGCGCGCATGGCGTAAGGGAATGCGTCCTGGTAGAAGAGGCCCAGGTCCGGCAGCTTCACCCAGAGCGGGATGTCCGGGAAGGTCAGGGTGGAGTCGTCGAAGAGAGTGACCAGCAGATTCTCGGTCTGCATGTACTCGCACTGGGCGGTGCGAAGCGGCGTGAGCATGGGCTTGAGCGTGAGCCTGTTCGTGCCCTTCCTCATGACGAAAAGCGGCAGATTGATGCGGTAATCCAGGAACGTGCCGCCCTTGACGTCGTCGAGATGCACGCCGCCCACGAAGATGTCGTTCACGAGCACGGCGAGCACGGAATCATGGCGCATGCCCGGCGCGTAGGTGAGGTGCAGCGAGAGCGTGACGTAGGTGTTGGGGTTGAGTTCCAGGCCCGAGGGGAAGGTATAGTCCAGGTTCACCGAGGGTATCTTGCCCCATTCGGCACGTATGGTCTTGGAGAAGAAGCCCAGGGACCGGAAAGTGTATTCCTTGTCGCGGTTTATGTTGTCCTTGAGGTCGAGAAGGCCTGGGTCGGGCTCGGACACCCGGTCGAGGCCGGCCGTGGGCGTGTCCGGGAAAGGAAACGAGAGGAAGCTGAAGGCCCTGATCGCCTTGTCCACCCCGGAGGGCGAGCCGGAGAGCAGGATGACGGCGGTGTCCGGGTCGGGCGCGCCAGGCCTGCCGGGTTTCTCTCCAGGCAGGATGGCCATGGTGGATTCCCCTATGGCCGGGGTCCGGTTGCCGAGCACCTTGCGGGCGAAATCGGCGTCGCCCACGACGATGTTGTCCATGCCGGGCGCGAGGGCATTGGAAACCCTGGTCCGCGCGGCCTGGTAGTCCAGCCGCAACGCCACGCCGGATGCGGCGATGGCGGCCTGGCGCATGGTGTTTTCGGTGAACTCCGGCAGCACGATGTTCACGTCCGTGCCCAGGAACATCCTCTTGTCGAAGAGGAAGCCGCTGATGGCCGAGAGCCTGGGGGGAATGGGCTTCAGGCCGTAGCGGATCTCCACCGTGGCCGTCTCAAGCTCCAGCGTGGTCCACAGGGACGCGTTGTTGGGGCTCTCGCAGAACTCCTCCGTTGAGAGGAGCGAGGCGATGAACACGCACTCGTTGTAGCCTGGCTTGAGCAGGTCGCCCGGCACGGGCAGCTCAACCCGGCCCTTGGGGGACTCCGGCCTGAGCTCGATCTGACCGAGGACGCGCCCGCCCAGGCGCACGGTCAGGCGTGAGAGCCTGGCCAGCAGGGTGGAGGAGTTGACGTAGCCGAAGGTGATGGACGCCTCCTTCACATCCCAGCGCTCCGGGATGGGGATGGCGAAGAGGAAGGAGTCGTTGGAACTCATCAGCGTTGTGTTCTTCACCGGCGAAAGGCTCGACAGGGGCAGGCGCACGGAATAGGTCCCGTCCTCGTTGCGCGTGGGCTTCGGGGAGGCGGGAAGCTCGCCGGGACTGGGCGGCGCCTCCCGGGGGGGGGCGGCGGCGCGCGGCGCGCCGGGCTGAGGAGCAGCCCAGGAGGCGGGCGACGCCATGAGGACGGCGAGAATCAGGAGCATGGTGCGGATCATCAGTATCTCCTTTCGGGCGCGGGCAGGAAGAGCCGGGCCAGGCGCATGGCCGCGCCTGTCGCCATGCGACGCATGACTGACAGTACGCCGCGCAGGTTCTGGACCGTTCCGCCGAGACTTTTCGATATGAGGTAGTAGAAGCCTTTGAGGAGGCCTATTCGCTTGTTGTAGAGACCCCGGGCGAAATGCTGGAAGCGGGCCGAATCGCCGTGGACGAACCCCACCACTTCGGCCATGGCCTGGTCATCGGGTATGATGAACTGTGTTCCCACGTAGATCATGTCCTCGTGGGGGAAAATGCGCTCCACGCGCACCCTGAAGGTGTAGGACTTCCCGTAGGAGTCCTTGGCCGTGGCCAGGATCTTCTCCCCCTTGGAGAAGGGCGGGATGGACGGCAGCAGGACACCCATGCCAAGAAGGGACAGGTCGAAGAGGGCCGTGGGCATCCAGTCGATGGAGTCCGGCTCTCCGAGCATGACCAGCCCCTTGGCCCGGAAGCGGTGGAACCGGCGTATTTGACGCTTCTCCCAGACCACGCCCAGGCAGAGCATCATCATCATGAGGTTGAACCCGTTCCAGATCAGCGTCACCGTGATGGCGTCGCGTTCCAGAGGGTAGGTGTTCCATCTGTAGATGCCAAAGAGCAGGGATGCTACGCAGATGAGCAGCATGAAATAAAATGGCGCGGAAAGATGGCTCAGGAAGTCCCGCTCCAGCGCGATGCCCTTGGGCGTGACCTTGAAGCTCGGCTTGCGGGGGTTGAGCCCCACGGCGAGTATGGCCGGGAGCAGATAGAAGCTCTGTATGGTTTCGAATAGCTCCGAGAAGAACGGGTGGCGCACCTGTCCGAACAGGTTGTTGGAGATGATGTAGCTGGCGAAGAGGTGGGGGATGGCATAGGCCAGGATCTGGCTCATGGAGGCGTTGTAGAGCCTGATGCCGAAACACAGGTACAGTATAGGCGACAGGAAGAAGATGAACCTGGCCATGCCGAACCACCAGAAGAAGCATGAGTTGAAATAGCAGAGCTTCTGCCTGAAGCTGAGCCCTTTTTGCAGCAGGGGGTTCTTGAGAAGGAATATCTGCGTCATGCCCTGGGCCCAGCGGGAGCGTTGCAGGATGAAATCCGCGAACGTCTCGGGAGAGAGCCCCGAGATCATGGGCTTGTTGATGTATACCGAATTGAGCCCCCTGGCGTGCAGGCCAAGCGCCGTCTCCGCGTCCTCGGTGATGGTCTCGCCGGCGATGCCCCCCTGCTCCATGAGGAACTGCCGCCGCAGCACCGCGGCGGAACCGCAGAAGAACGAGGAGTTCCAGAAGTCGAGCCCGAGTTGGACCGCGCCGTAGAACATCTCGTTCTCCCCGGGGGAGTCCTGGGCTGTCTGGAGGTTCTTCTCTATGGGCGTCGGGTTGAGGAAATAGTGGGGCGTCTGCACCAGGAAAAGCTTGGGGTCCTTGAGAAAGAATCCGGCCGTGTTCCTGACGATGTCCCGGGTGGGGACGTGGTCGCAGTCCAGGATGAGGATGAGCTCTCCACTGGTCTCCACGCCGCCGCCTTCCGGGATATAGGCGCGGCCGTCCTCGTCCACCAGAATCCCGGCAACGGAATTGCCCATGATGGCGGAGTTGATGTTCCCGGCCTTCGCCTTCTGGTTGTACTTGCGGGTCAGGTAGCGAAGGCCCAGGTCCCCGCACATTTGCCGGAGCCTGCGTGAGCGGTCCTGAGCCTCCCAGGCCATTTCCGGGTCGGGGTTGTTCTGCTTGGCCAGGGTGCCGCCGTCGTCCAGGATGTAAACGGCGATCTTGTCCTTGGGGTAGTCAATGAGCGAGGCCGCCGTGGCGGTGAGGAACACCACGTCGTCCGGTTCGTTGTAGGTGGGGATGAAGACGTCCACCGTGGGCCAGAGCGACGTGTCCTCCGGAAGGGGGACGACGTCTCTCTTGAGCCTCCAGACGTTCACGAACATGCCCAGGAAGTGGATGATGATGCCGTACAATTCGGCCAGGAACAAAAGCATCATGAACACGAAGTCCACGGGGCCGGTGAAGAAGACCGTCTCGGTGGTGCGAAAGATAAGGTATCGCAGCGTGATGAAGGCGCCGAGTCCCAGGAAGAACACGCGGAACAGCATGCCCATCTTCGGTTCGATGCGGCTCATGACATAGAGGACAGCGACAAGCATCCAGCCCAGTATCTGCTGGTGTTCAAGCGTGAGGTACAGTCCGGAAGAAATGATGGTGAGCATGGCCGTCACGGCCATCATGATGCAGGTTGGCCGGTCAATGCCAGTCTGTGGTGTATGCATCACGGCGTTCATCATGGGCAAAGGACAATCCAATTTGGTTGTGTAGTCCTTTTTTGCATGAATCAGAGAGAAATGAAAGAGGAATGTTTGATCAGGCTGCGCGGCGGCAGTCCAGGAGTCTCGGGCGGCGGGGCTCCGGTTCAGGAGGGGGCGCGCCCGTTGGGCGTGTCCTGCGGGGAGGGGCGCAGGGGCAGGGCGATGTAGAAGGTGCTGCCCTTGCCCGGTTCGCTCTCCACGTTGACGACGCCGCCGTGGAGCTCGACTATGCGGCGCACGATGGTGAGCCCGAGCCCGGTGCCCTGCGAGGTTCTGGTGAAGGAGGTGTCCGCCTGGAAGAAGGCGTCGAATATGCGGGCCTGGTCCTCGTCGGAGATGCCGGCGCCGGTGTCGCTCACTTCGAAGAGGACGCTGTGTCCGGTGCGGCTCACGCCGATGGTGACCGTGCCGGAATCAGTGAACTTCACGGCGTTGTCCACCAGGTTCAGGAGGGCCTGTTTGAGCCTGAGCGGGTCGGCCATTATCTCGACCGTGTCGAAGTAGGCGTCCACCTTGAGGCCCTTGGGCTCGGCCATGGCCTCGGCCGCCTGCGCGAGCTCGAGGATCATCTCGGCAGCTTGGACGGGGGTGAGCCGCAGCTGGGCCTGGCCCGCCTCCATGTCCGATATGTCCAGCAGGTCGTTGATGAGGGCCAGAAGACGGTTGGCGCTGTCCTCGATGTCACGGGCGATGCTTGCGGCCTCCTCGGGTCCGGGCATGTTTCCGGTGTCGGTCAGAAGCGAGATGTTGCCCAGTATGATGGTCATGGGGGTGCGCAGTTCGTGTGAAACGATGCTCAGGAAGTCCGACTTGATGCGGGTGGCCTCCTCGGCGGCGCGCCGGGCCTCGGCCTGGGCCTTCTCGGCCATGCGCCTGGAGGTGATGTCCCGCGCGATGCCGGATGCGCCGGTCACGTTGCCGTCGGAGTCCAGGATGGGGGAGATGGTCAGGGCCACGATGAGGCGCTTGCCGGCCTTGTCCCGGCGAAGGGTCTCGATGCGGGTGACGCCCTGGCCGGAGCGCATGGCCTCGTTGATGGCCGCGTACTCGGCGAGCTTCTCCTCGGGGACGATGAGGCCGGCAACCCTGGAGCCCACGGCCTCGGCGGCGGTGTAGCCGTAGAGTTCCTCGGCGCCCTTGTTCCAGTATGTCACGATCCCGTCCAGGGTCTGGCCCAGGACCGCGTCCCCGGTGGAGTCGACTATGGAGGCCAGCTCGCGGATGCGGCGGAACTGGTCCTTCTCCCTGGAGAGGTCGTGCAGGATTCCCACGAAGAAGCGTTCTCCCTCGCCGCCTTCGCCCACTGAAAGGTAGGCGGGGAACGTCGCTCCGTCCTTGCGGCGGCAAAGCACCTCCCGCCCGGTGCCGATGATGTGCTTCTCGCCGGTGTCGATGTAGCGCGTGACGTAGGCGTCGTGGCGGGAGCGGTGGGGCTCGGGCATGAGCATGGAGACGTTCTTGCCGGCGACCTCGTCAGCCGTGTATCCGAAGAGCCTCTCGGCGGCCTTCGAGAACGCCTGAATGCGCCTGTCTTCACCGATGACGATGACGGCGTCCACCGCCGCCTCGAAGAAGGCGGCGAACCGGGAAGCCTGCTGGGAGTCGGTCATGCCTGGATTGCCCACGGGGGGTTTATGGCTCCATTCCATGGCCATGGCAAGGTTGAAAGGCTTGATTCCGGGAAGTTCTTGCCACTTGTGAATGAGAGTGCTAATTGAGTCTGGCTGAATCAACGGACCATCCGCGATGTTCGGCGCTCCTGATTTTTCCCTTTAATTTTAAGTATATGTTTGTTTTGTAACTAATTTCACTTTCGGCTTGACGTGTCCGGCTGCTCTCGTTACATTCCTCACAAGCCGGTTGTCGGCACCGATTTTTGGAGGTTAACGGTGGGGCGGAATCAAAGCGTGTGTGACTTGAAAGGTCATTGCCAGCGCATTTGGCCCGTTGCCGCCGTGTCCGCGCATCGCCCGGCGTGAAATGCCTCCCGGCCCGCGACCCAGTCGTGCGGCCGGGTGTCTTTTTGTCCCCTTCGGGGCGGGCTGCGTAGTGTTTTGTGGAAAGGTGAACAGGAATCAACCATCAAACTAGCGTGGAGGACGTGGTATGCCTACCTTTGTCGATCCGAGCAAATGTGACGGGTGCAAGGGCGGCGAGAAGACCGCCTGCATGTACATTTGCCCCAACGACCTGATGATCCTCGATCCGGCCGAAATGAGGGCTTTCAACCAGGAACCCGAAGCTTGCTGGGAGTGCTACTCCTGCGTCAAGATCTGCCCCCAGGGCGCCATCGAGGCCCGGCCCTACGCCGACTTCGCTCCCATGGGCGGCGTCTGCATCCCCATGCGCTCGGCTGACTCCATCATGTGGACCGTCAAGTTCCGCAACGGCAACACCAAGCGCTTCAAGTTCCCCATCCGCACCACCCCGGAAGGCTCCATCAAGCCCTACGAGGGCAAGCCCGAGCCCGGCAGCCTTGATGACGAGAAGCTCTTCACCGAGACTTGGGAGCTGGCCAAGCCCCAGGCTACCGTGATGAAGAAGTTCGACATCACCGAGGCCGACACCGCCCAGTGCTGGCTGGACGGCTTCTGCAAGTAAGCGGAAGCTTGAAGCGCAACCCAAGAATATAAGGAGCACGTGAAATGCCCCGTATTCCCATGAAAGAAGAGGCGAAGGGCGTCGCTCTCGCCGAGCCGGAAATCGTCGAAAAATACGTCGACATGCTGCTGGTCGGCGGCGGCATGGGCACCTGCGGCACCGCCTTCGAGGCCTGCCGCTGGATCGACAAGCTGGGCGGCAAGCTGTCCCTGATGCTGCTGGACAAGGCCTCCCTCGAGCGCTCCGGCGCCGTGGCCCAGGGCCTCTCCGCCATCAACACCTACCTGGGCAAGAACAACGCCGACGATTACGTCCGCATGGTCCGCACCGACCTGATGGGCCTCGTCCGCGAAGACCTGATCTTCGACCTGGGCCGCCACGTCGACGACTCCGTGCACCTGTTCGAAGAGTGGGGCCTGCCCTGCTGGACCAAGGACGAGCACGGCCACAACCTTGACGGCGCCCAGTCCAAGGCCGCCGGCAAGTCCCTGCGCACCGGCGCCGACCCCGTCCGCTCCGGCCGCTGGCAGATCATGATCAACGGCGAGTCCTACAAGTGCATCGTGGCCGAAGCCGCGAAGAACGCCCTTGGCCAGGACCGCTACATGGAGCGCGTCTTCATCGTGAAGCTGCTGCTCGACGCCAACACCCCCAACCGCATCGCGGGCGCCGTCGGCTTCTCCACCCGCGAGAACAAGGTCTACATCTTCACCTGCAACGCCATGGTGGTTGCCTGCGGCGGCGCGGTGAACGTGTACAAGCCCCGCTCCACCGGCGAGGGCATGGGCCGCGCCTGGTACCCGGTCTGGAACGCTGGTTCCACCTACACCATGTGCGCTCAGGCCGGCGCTGAGATGACCATGATGGAAAACCGCTTCGTGCCCGCCCGCTTCAAGGACGGCTACGGACCGGTCGGCGCCTGGTTCCTGCTCTTCAAGGCCAAGGCCACCAACGCCAAGGGCGAGGACTACTGCGTCACCAACCGCGCCATGCTGAAGCCCTACGAGGATCGCGGCTACGCCAAGGGTCACATCATCCCGACCTGCCTGCGTAACCACATGATGCTCGCCGAAATGCGCGCCGGCCGCGGCCCCATCTACATGGACACCGCCACCGCCCTGCAGACCACCTTCGCCAACCTGAACGCCGAGCAGCAGAAGCACCTCGAGTCCGAGGCTTGGGAAGACTTCCTCGACATGTGCGTCGGCCAGGCCAACCTGTGGGCCGCCATGAACATCGAGCCCGAGAAGTCCGGCTCCGAGATCATGCCCACCGAGCCCTACCTGCTCGGCTCCCACTCCGGCTGCTGCGGCATCTGGGCCTCCGGTCCGGACGAAGAGTGGGTCCCCGAGGAGTACAAGGTCCGCGCCGACAACGGCAAGGTCTACAACCGCATGACCACCGTCAACGGCCTCTGGACCTGCGCTGACGGCGTCGGCGCCTCCGGCCACAAGTTCTCCTCCGGCTCCCACGCCGAGGGCCGCATCGTCGGCAAGCAGATGGTGCGCTGGTGCGTCGATCACGCGGATTACAAGCCCGTGATCAAGGAGAAGGCCGAAGACCTGAAGAAGGAAATCTACCAGCCCTGGTACACCTTCGAAGAGAACAAGGGCATCTCCACCGACCCCGTCGTCAACCCGAAGTTCATCTCCCCGAAGAACTTCATGATGCGCCTCATCAAGTGCTCCGACGAGTACGGCGGAGGCGTGGGCACCCTGTACACCACCTCCAAGTCCCTGCTGGACACCGGCTTCAAGCTGCTGGCCATGCTGGAAGAGGACTCCAAGAAGCTGGCCGCCCGCGACCTGCACGAACTGATGCGCTGCTGGGAGCAGTTCCACCGCCTGTGGACCGTTCGCATGCACATGCAGCACATCGCCTTCCGTGAAGAGTCCCGCTACCCCGGCTTCTACTACCGCGGCGACTTCCCGGGCCTGGACGACTCCAAGTGGAAGTGCTTCGTCAACTCGAAGTACGACCCCGCCACCAAGGAGACCAAGGTCTTCAAGCGTCCCTACGTTCAGATCATCCCCGACGCCTAAGTCGGACCAAGCACGGCCGCGGGCTTACGCCCGCGGCCGTTTTCAAGCCGGTATACGGCCGTTTGTCCCAAACGGTCTGATCCGGGGCGCGCCGGGGCGAGGCGTCCCGGATCAGGCCGTTTGACCGTGAGAGGTCAAATCCGAGCAGGGAGGTGTCAATGTCTGGCAACGCGATAATGGTGGTCGGTGGGGGATTCAGCGGCATCACCGCTGCCCTGGAGGCCGCCGAAATGGGATACGAGGTCATCCTCGTCGAGAAAAATCCCTATCTTGGGGGACGGGTGGCGCAGCTCAACCAGTATTTCCCCAAACTCTGCCCCCCTTCGTGCGGACTGGAGATCCAGTTCCAGCGCATCCGCAACAATCCTAACGTGAAAGTGCTGACCATGGCAGAGGTCACCAAGGTCTCCGGCCAGGCCGGCAACTTCGATGTGACAGTGGCCATCAAGCCCAGGCACGTCAACGAGAAGTGCACCGGCTGCAACGCCTGCGCGGAAGCCGCCGAGACCACGGTCGACTGCGAGTTCGACTTCGGCATGGGCAAGCGCAAGGTGGCCTATAGGCCCAACCTTTTCTCCTTCCCCATGCGCTACGTGTTCGAGAAGAACAAGTGCTCCGAGGCGGAAGCCAGGAAGATCGAGGCCTCCTGCAAGTACGGCGCCATCGACCTGGCCGACCAGGAACGCTCCCAGGTCTTCAAGGTCGGGGCCGTCGTGGAGGCCACCGGCTGGAAGCCCTACGACATGTCCAAGCTCACCAACCTGGGCGCGGGCAAGCTTTCCAACGTCATATCCAACATGCAGATGGAGCGCCTCTGCGCCCCGAGCGGCCCCACCGGCGGCCTGCTGCTTCGCCCCTCGGACAAGGCCGCGCCCAAGCGCATCGCCTTCGTCCAGTGCGCCGGTTCCCGCGACGAGAACCATCTGAACTACTGCTCGTACATCTGCTGCATGGCCTCGCTCAAGCAGGCCACCTACGTGCGCGAGCGCGTGCCCGAGGCGCTGGTCACCATCTACTACATCGACCTGCGCACGCCTGGCCGCTACCAGAAGTTCCTGGAGAAGGTCTCCGCGGACGACAAACTCTCCCTGGTGAAGGGCAAGGTCGCCGAACTGACCCAGTCCGCTTCCGGCAAGGTGCTGGCCACGGTGGAGAACGTCGAGACCGGCATCAAGAACATCGAGGAGTTCGACCTGGTGGTCCTGGCCACCGGCATGCAGCCTTCCACGGCCGGCGAAGCCGTGGCCGTGAACGCCCCCCGGGACGAGGAAGGCTTTTTCATCGGCTCGGACGGCACGGGCGTCATCGCCACGGGCTGCGCCAAGCTGCCCCTTGACGTCATGCGCTCGGCCCAGGCGGCCACCGGCGCGGCGCTCAAGGCCATACAAACGGTTTCGGGGAGGTAAGGATTCATGGCCGAGAAAATAGGTGTGTACGTCTGCGGCGGCTGCGGCATCGGCGAAGCCGTCGATGTGGACGCAGTGTGCACCGCGGTAAAGAACAAGTACCAGCCGCAGTGCCCGGTCATCAAAGCCAGCCCCGTGCTCTGCTCGCCCGAAGGCGTCGAGGCCATCAAGGCCGACATCGCCGGGGCCGGGCTCGACGCCGTGTGCCTTTGCGCCTGCTCGCCCCGCGTCAAGTGGGACGTGTTCAAGTTCGGCGACAAGGTGCAGATCGAACGCGTCAACATCCGTGAGCAGGCCGTCTGGTGCTTCGACAAGGAAACCGGCGCAATCGAGAAGGCCAAGGGCATCGACGACCTTCAGATCATCTGCAACGAGTACGCGCTGATGGGCGTGGTCAAGATGACCAAGTCCAACGTGCCCAACCCCGAGGTGGCCGAAACCTCCAAGACCATCATGGTCCTGGGCGGCGGCTGGACCGGTCTCAACGCGGCCAACGCCGCCGCATCCCTGGGCTACGAAGTGATCCTGGTGGAAAAGAGCGGCGCCCTCGGCGGCAAGGTCGCGAACTTCCACAAGACCTTCCCCCTGAGCTACCCCTACACCGAGGCCCACGAGACCGGGCTGGACAAGCTGATCGCCCAGGTGAACGCCTCCGGCAAGGTCACGGTCCTCACCTCCACCACCCTGGAGAAGCTCTCGGGCGCTCCCGGCCAGTACAAGGCGCAGCTGTCCACCGGTCAGACCCTGGACATCGGCGCCATGGTGCTGGCCACCGGCTGGGACGCGGGCGACACCAAGTACCTTGCTCCCCTGGGCTACGGCACGCTCAAGAACGTGATCACCACGGCCGAGCTTGAGAAAATGGCCAAGGACGGCGCCATCACCCGGCCTTCGGACGGCAAGGCTCCGGCCAGCGTGGCCTTCCTGCTCAACACCGCCCTGTGCTCCACCGAAGCCTGCCCGGCCGATGTGACCATGGAGTGCGACAAGGAAGCCGACGCTCCGGCGAATCCTCCGGCATCCCCGGCCGCCGAAGGCGAGGAGGCCCCGGCCGAGGCCGTCTTCTGCGACCTCGAGTCCCAGCGCCACCTGGCCCTGTCCTCCGAGCTGTCCACCCTGGTGGCTCTGAAGCAGGCCAACTACGTGGTCGAGAAGAACGCGGACGCCGCGGCGTTCATCTTCTACGACCACATGATGGTGCCCGGCATCAACGAGCGCTACTACAAGGCCGCCCAGGACAAGCCCGGCATCATGCTCTCCAAGGCGCAGATCAAGGGCGTCAAGGCGGGCGCGGGCGACTCCGTGATCGTCTCCATGACCGACACCCTGCTGGGCGAGGCCGTCGAGATCGAAGCCGACCTGGTGGTGCTGCCCACCGCGCTGGTGCCCACCACGGCCCACAGCCCGGTGATCAACCTGGAATACCGCCAGGGCCTGGCCTTCCCGGACCTGGGCCTCTTCGAGGGCTTTGCGGATTCCAACTACATCTGCTTCCCCTACGAGACCCGCCGCACCGGCATCTACGCCGCCGGCGCGGTGCGCCAGCCCATGGGCCTGGCTCTTGCCTCCGACGACGCCATGGGCGCGGCCCTCAAGGCCATCCAGTGCGTGTCCAGCGCCAATCGCGGCGTGGCGGTTCATCCCCGCTCCGGCGACCGCAGCTTCCCGGTGTTCAACTTCGTGCGCTGCACCCAGTGCAAGCGCTGCACCGAGGAATGCCCGTTCGGCGCGCTCGACGACGATCCCAAGGGCACCCCGATGCCCAACCCCACGCGCTGCCGCCGCTGCGGCACCTGCATGGGCGCCTGTCCCGAACGCGTCATCAGCTTCGACAACTACAACATCGACATGATCGGCACCATGATCCGCGAGATGCAGGTGCCCGCCAAGATGGACGTGGGCGGCCCCCGCGTGCTCATCCTGGCCTGTGAGAACGACGCCTACCCGGCCCTGGACATGGCGGCCCTGCGCGGCAAGTCCTGGAGTTCTTACGTTCGCGTCATCCCTGTCCGCTGCCTGGGCTCGGTCAACGCCATCTGGGTCGCCGACGCCATGTCCAAGGGCATCGACGGCGTGATGCTGCTCGGCTGCAAGTACGGCGACGACTACCAGTGCCACTTCGTCAAGGGCTCCGAGCTGTGCAACCGCCGCAAGGAGAACATCTCCGAGTCGCTCAAGCGCCTCGGTGTCGAGCCCGAACGCGTCGACCAGCTCCAGGTGGCCATCGACGAGTACGACAAAGTGCCCGCCATGATCGACGAGTTCATGGACATGATCGTGAAAATGGGTCCCAACCCGTTCAAAGGATACTAGGAGGCCCTGCTTATGTCTTCTCCGGTCCGGATACAACCCGACCCGAGCTTCGTCAGGGAGCTTCAGGCCGCCGGCGGCGAGTCCGTCAAGAAGTGCTACCAGTGCGCGACCTGCTCCGTGGCCTGTCCGCTGTCGCCCTCCGAGAACCCCTATCCCCGCAAGGAGATGGTCTGGGCGCAGTGGGGCCTCAAAGACAAGCTCATGAACGACATCGACGTGTGGCTGTGCCACAACTGCGGCACCTGCTCGGATCTCTGCCCCCGCGGAGCCAAGCCCGCCGACACGCTGGCCGCCATCCGCAACATGACCTACCGCAAGCTGGTGGGCCCCGCCTTCATCGGCGAGTGGATGAGCTCATCCAAGCACCTTCCGAAGCTGATCGCCATCCCGGCGGTGCTCTTCGCCCTGATCTGGCTGATCACCCAGGGCGGATTCAGCATCCCCGCGGGTGACATCCGTTTCGGCAAGCTCTACCCCGGCGACTACACCATCGATCCCCTGTTCATCCTGGTCTTCATCTTCATGGGATACAGTTTCTACAGGGGCGTCATGAACATGTGGAAGTCGTTCGAGAGCCTGCCCGAAACCTTCCAGCTGGGCGAGAAGGCCGAGAGGCCCGGCCTCATCCAGGCCATCATCGATGTAGTCCGCGACGAGATCGTCACCCACCGCAAGTGGAACGACTGCGGCAACGAGAACACCGAGCGCTTCAAGGGCCACTGGTCCATCCTGTTCTCCTTCGCGGCCCTGGCCATCGTCACCAGCGTGGTTGCGGTTTCCCACTGGGGCTCCAAGGTGCCCGGCTTCGGCTGGCTGCACGTGCTGGGCGATACGCCCATGCCGCTCTACAGCCCCGTCAAACTGCTGGCCGTGGCCGGCATGGTGCTCGGCCTCTACGGCCTGACCATGCTGACCCGCCGCCGGCTCAACCTGGACTCCCAGAAGCAGGGCTCCAGCTACTACGACTGGTATCTTCTCGGCGTCATCTGGGGCGTCTTCGTCACCGGAACCGGGGCTTTCGTCCTGCGACTGGCTGGCGTGGCCGGGCTTGCCTACCCCATGTACTATCTGCATCTGATCAGCGTGTTCATGTTGTTTGCCTACCTGCCCTGGTCCAAGCTCGGGCACCTGGTGTATCGCACGACGGCCCTGGTGTATGCGCGCATGAGCGGAAGGCTTCCGATCTCGCGCGTTGAAGACAAAGTTTTCGAGATCTAAGAGGAGGGACTCCCCATGTCTGAGACCAAAGTTTTCCCGATGAACACCTTCATGTCTTACCTGAAGGGCGTGGACAAGGAAGGCCAGAAGAAAGGCATTGTTGAGCTGGTGAGCTACATGGCCGACACCGTCGTCGACGAGGAGTTGGCTCCTTTCGCCGCCGCCATCGCCAAGGCCTGGATCTACGAGCAGCACCCCGAAGTGATCGCCATGAGCGCTCAGCAGCTGTCCAGCACCGCCAAGAACGTGTCCGTGCCCAAGCTGCCCGCTGAAACCGTGGCCGAGATCGGCGCCCTGTTCGCCAAGCTGGCCGAATACAAGACCACCGTGAACACCCAGGCCGAGAAACTGGCCAAGGTGGAAGCCGAGCTGGCCGCCAAGTCCGCCACCCTGACCGACGTGGAAGCCAAGCTGAAGGCCGCCGAGGCCTCCGTGAAGCGCTTCGAGGAGTCCTCCCAGAAGGAGAGCGAGAAGCTGCTGGTGGCCCCCCTGTCCAAGGTCAACGAGTACATCGGCAAGGTCGATGAGCTGCTCAAGATGATCGAGGACGTGAAGAAGCACGGCGTCGTGACCGTGGCCGCTGGCGGCGTCGCCGCCGGTGGCGCTCCCGGCGCTGCCGCCGCCGAGCCCGAGCCGGTCGTGGACTTCGGCGTCGAAGACACCTTCACCAAGTCCGACTGGTAGGATATCGGGCCACGGGCCCGCGACAGCAAAGGCCGCCCGGCAACGGGCGGCCTTTTTCGTTATGCATTCCGCAACAACGCGAGTGCGCGGTTTCATCGGCAAGGGAACTGATCCGGCATTGGCCATTTCCGGCCCTCGGAGAGCCGGTCATCGCTTTCCCTTGCAAACAGCTCCAGTGTCCTTAATAATGAGGGACAGCACACGCCGCAGCCCGGAATGCCGGGCGCGGCCAGGAGGTCCCAGTGTCGTCTTGGAACATGGACATCTATCGCAAAGGCCCGCCCTCGCTCACCCGCATCGTCTACAAGCTGGCCGGGGCGGCCATCGGCCTGGTGCTGGCCTGCCTCATCATCTACGTGATCGAGTGGATCAGGATTCAGTAGCGTCCCGCTTTAATCACTTCCGCCCGGCTGACGCGCCCCGGGAAGCATGTGCATGTTCCCGGCGGACAGGCATGCAATTCCGGTATCTTGTCCAGGAGAGCGCGCGTTGCATGCTCGGACGTAAGTTCAGGCCTTGAAGGGCATTGGGCCGGCCGCCGTATGCCCGCTCCACGTAAGTCCAATCCCGCCCGTTCGCCGCGTCTCGCCGCACGGTGGTTCCCATTTGCCATATTAAACCGTCTTGGTATGATATGGGGATAAAATCCCACCCGCCTCCTCCGTCATTGGTGGACATTGCCGGTGTTGAGTGTAAACTCCTTCCGCCTGATAGGGGCAACGGAGGAGCGAGGGAATGAGGGCCTACGATTACGACCTGGGGGTCATCGGAGGGGGGGCCGCTGGTCTTACCGCAGCCGCCGGCGGAGCCAGGCTGGGCGCGAAAGTGCTCGTGATCGAAAAAGAGCCTGTGCTAGGTGGTGATTGCCTTCACCACGGATGCGTACCCTCCAAGACGCTCATAGCAACAGCCAAGGCCAGGCACGCGATGCGCGACGCGGCCCGATGGGGCCTGTCCGCGCCGGAACTTGCGCCTGTCGACTTCTCGAAAATCGCCGGGCGAATCCGTTCGGTCATAGCGCACATACAAAAGCACGACTCTCCCGAGCGCTTCTGTTCGCTGGGCGCGCTCGTCGAGTTCGGCGCGCCTGAATTCGTGGACGAGCACAGCGTCCGCCTCAACGGCCGCACGGTCTCGGCCGACAAGTGGATAGTCGCCACCGGCTCCTCGCCGTCCATCCCAAAAATCACCGGACTGAAGCACACCCCGCACCTGACCAACAAGAACCTCTTCTCGCTGGATACCCTCCCCGAGTCGCTGCTCATCCTGGGCGGAGGGGCTATCGCGGTGGAAATGGCCCAGGCCTTCCAGCGTCTGGGCAGTCAGGTGACCATCCTCCAACGCTCAGGGCGCATACTTTCAGGCGAGGCTCCGGACATGGCCGGCTTCGTCCGCCAACGCTTGGAGGCCGAGGGTGTCACGGTAATAACGGGGGCCAAGGCCAGATTCGTCAGCGTGGCTTACGGATTGCGGCACGTGGGGTACGTTGACTCCCGTGGAGAGGAGGCCGTGGCGTCGGCCAAGGCATTGCTGGTGGCCCTCGGCCGCAGCCCCAACGTTGCGGGGCTCCGGTTGGAGAACGCAGGCGTGGCCTATACGGAGAAGGGCATACCCACCGACGCCCGGCTCCGCACCACCGCCTCCAACATCTTTGCCGCCGGGGATGTCCTGGGGAAATGGATGTTCACCCACGCGGCCGGGTATGAGGGCGGCGTCGCCCTGACCAACGCGGTGGCCCGGCTGCCCCGCAAGGCCGACTACGCCTTCATGCCCCGGGTCACCTACTGCGACCCCGAGCTTGCGTCTGTTGGCCATTCCGAACAGTCCGCCGCCCAGGCCGGGCTCGACGTCTCCGTCCATGTGCAGCGCTTCGAGGACAACGACCGCGCCCAGGCCGACGGCACTCCCGAGGGGTTTCTCAGGATGCTCGTGGACCGCAAGGAAAAGGTCGTGGGCGTGCAGATATTGGGGCCTCGCGCCGGAGACCTCCTCGGCGAATGGATGACGGCTCTGTCGGCAGGCGTGAAGATTTCGGAGATGGCCCAGGCGGTGCACCCCTATCCGACCCTGGCCGAGATCAGCAAGCGGGTGACGGGTGAGTATATGGCCCCCAAGATCTTCGAGGGCGTCGCGCCGAAGATCCTCAAGGCCGTGTTCGGCCTGAAGGGACGCGCCTGCGGCTAGCAGCCGGACTCCGCCCGGACCCGCCAATGGCTTCGCGGGTTTCGGGCGATACGGATGCGAAAGCGGGGAGCGTGCAAAGCCACGCTCCCCGCTCCAGTTTATCATCACATGCGCTGCCGCCGCTTGCTGCGGGAGCGTATGCGAACATGTGGCCTCCCGGCACCCGCGAAGCCGTAAAGGGTCAAGGGAACGAAGTTCCCTTGCTGGTCCAGGGCGGAGCCCTGGCCGCCGGAGGCTCTTTCCCTCTAGTTCTCGTCCAGCATCGCGGCGCGTCCGGCCATGCCGGTCAGTTCCACGGCAACCTGCTTCATGTTGTAGTAATAGCTGAAGAACCGCATCACTGATTCCAGGCTGTGGGAAGGAAGCACCCGTTGCTGCCTGATCCGTGAGAGGGCGTCCTCCGCTCGATCGACGGCGCGCTTCAGATCGTCCATGGGGCCGGGGTCGCGGTCTTCGGCGATGGCCAGGGCCAGGCGGGTCATGGCGATTATGGTGGTCTGAGCGAGCAGGTCCATCTCCTTGGAGACGTGGCCGTGCAGCTCCTCAAGTTCCTCGTGGTGCACCGCGTGTTCCATGGACAGGAGGTGCTCGGCGATGCGCTCAGTGAAGTTGAAGAGCGAGACGGTGATGTGTTCCGAGCGAGTGAGGCCCGAGGGTTCCTTCTTGGCCTCATCAAGCAGCTTGCGGTTCGTTTCCCGCGAGGCCTGGAGCTTGTTCTTGGCCTCGCGCTCGTCATTCAGGGCGCAATCCGGGGCCATCCGGCAGGCCAGGAGTATGGAGTAGAGCGCCGCCTCGTCGTTGAGAACGTTCGCGACTCCGCGCTTGAGCTGGCGTCCCGCGCGGGACGGCCATACGAACACCGAGAAGGCCAGGGCGATGGCCACGCCGAGCCCGATCTCCAGAAAGCGGGCGAGGACGAAATCCAGGTAGGAACCGGACTGGTTCCCGAGCAGGATGACGATGGTCGCCGTGAGTCCGGCCATGCGGAAGGACTCGTGCATGTGGATGAAATAGGCGCACACGAGGATCGTGAGGCCCACGCCCAGACCCAGGGCCACCGCTCCGGAGCCCAGTAGCATCAGGCAGGCAGCGCCGAGGAAGGCTCCCACGGCGGTGCCGATGATGCGGTTCAGGCCGGCCTGGAGCGACCCGCCGAGGTTGGTCTGCATGACGAGGACCACGCTGATGACGGCCCAGTAACCTTGCTGCATGCCTGAAAGGGTGACCATGGCGTACGCGGTCATGGCCGCAAGGGCGGTCTTGACCGCATGCTTGACGTGAAGCGGGCTGGCTTTGGGCAATCTCATGGAATTCCGAACCGGGATGCCGGAGTGATGTGGTATTCGGGGACGCGCCGTTGGTTGCGAGGCGTAAACCTGTATTGAGTATTATAACTCAATACAGGAGGGGACGCCAGTGCCGGATAGCTCATTTGTATACTAAAATGGTATGAATTATGCCGGATGTGGACAAAATATGTACAAATCCTCGGCTAGGGGCTTAACCCTTCTTGACCAAACCAACCCCAGCACGTAACGATGCCGAAACTTTCGGCGGTTTGGTCATTTTCCCCCTGTCCCTACCCGCAACGCTTTGAAGGAGCTGGACTTATGGCTTGGCGTATCCTTGCGGCCTTGGCGCTAGTGGTGTCTGTCGTCACTCCATCCCTTGCGGCCGAGAAGCTCAAGATCGGCGCGGTGGTGTCCGCAACCGGTCCGGCGTCCTTCCTGGGCGAGCCCGAGAAGAACACGCTTCTTCTGCTCCAGGACCAGCTCAACGCCAAGGGCGGCATAGGCGGCAAGCAGGTGGAGATGGTCATCTATGACGACGAGACCGACGTGAACAAGGCGGTGCTGGCGGCTGAGAAGCTCCTCAAGAAGGACCGCGTGGCCGCCGTGGTCGGTCCCACCACCTCGGGCAACACCCTGGCCATCATGGGCAAGGTGGCCGACGCCAAGGTGCCCCTGATCTCCATGGCCGCCGCCGAGAAGATCGTGAACCCGGTCAACCCCTTCGTCTTCAAGACGCCCCAGTCCGACAGGCTTGCGGTGGGCAAGATACTGGCTCACGCCAAGGCCCAGGGCTACAAGAAGATCGCCGTCCTCACCGTGTCCGACGGCTTCGGCCAGGCCGGGCGCGAGGTCCTCAAGGAGATGGTCCCGGCGTCCGGAATGGAGCTGGTGGCGGATGAGGTCTTCGGTCCCAAGGACACCGACATGACCGCCCAGCTCACCAAGATCTCGGGCGTGGGCCCCCAGGCCATCATCTGCTGGGGCACCAACCCGGGGCCTGCCGTGGTCGCCCGCAACCGCGCGCAGCTCGGCATGAAAACTCCGCTCTACATGAGCCACGGCGTCGCCTCGGGCAAGTTCATCGAGCTGGCCAAGGAGGCCGCCGACGGGATAATACTCCCCGCCAGCTGGCTCATCGTGGCCCCGCAGATGCCCGACGGCCCCTTCAAGACCCTGCTGACGGGCTACATCGACGAATATTCCAAGAAGTTCGGCACGCCCCCGTCCGCCTTCGGCGGCTACGCCTGGGACGCCGTCATGCTTCTGGCCGAGGCCGCGAAAAAATCCGGCCAGACCACGCCTGAGGGCTTGCGCGAAGGGCTGGAGAAGGTCAAAGGTTTCCAGAGCGTCACCGGCGTGTTCACCTTCTCGGACAAGGATCACAACGGGTTGGACGAGTCCAGCTTCGCCATGGTCAAGATCGAGGGCGGCAAGTTCGTCCTCATCAAGTAAAAGGGGTTGCGCATGATTCTCCGTCTGCTTGCCGTCATCGCCTTCGCGGCGCTCTGGGCGGGCCAGGCCTTGGCGGCCGAGCCCATCAAGATCGGCGCGGTCGTTTCAGTCACGGGCCCCGCCTCCTTCCTGGGCGAGCCTGAAAAGAACACCCTCGAGATGGTCAAGGAGGAGCTGAACGCCAAGGGCGGCATCATGGGCCGGCCGGTGGAGCTCATCCTTTACGACGACGAATCCGACGTGAACAAGGCCGTGCTTGCCGCCGAGAAGCTCCTCAAGAAGGATCATGCCGTGGCCGTCATCGGCGCCACCACATCCGGATCCACACTGGCCATCATGAACAAGTTTCCGGCCGCCGGGGTGCCGCTGGTGTCCATGTCCGCCGCCGAGAAGATCGTGAACCCGGTCAACCCCTGGGTGTTCAAGGTCGCCCCGTCCGACCGTCACGCCGTGGGCCGCATCCTCAAGGACGCCAAGGCCCGGGGCTTCAAGAAGATCGCCATCCTCACCGTGTCCGACGGCTTCGGCCAGGCCGGGCGCGAGGTGCTCAAGCAGCTGGTGCCCGCCGGAGGGTTCGAACTGGTGGCGGACGAGGTCTACGGCCCCAAGGACACCGACATGACCGCCCAGCTCACCAAGATCAAGGACATCGGGCCCGACGCCATCATCTGCTGGGGAACCAACCCGGGGCCTGCCGTGGTCGCCCGCAACCGCGCCCAGCTCGGCATCAAGACCCCGCTCTACATGAGCCACGGAGTGGCTTCCAAGAAGTTCATCGAGCTTGCGGGCGACGCCGCGGAGGGCATCATGCTCCCTGCCGGGCACCTGATCGTGGCGGAACAGCTCCCGGATTCGGATCCCCGCAAGGCCCTGCTGACCGGTTACGCAAAGGATTACAGGGAGAAGTTCAAGGGCGACGTGTCCACCTTCGGCGGTCACGGCTGGGACGGCCTCAAGCTGGTGGCCAAGGCCATCGAGACCGAGAAGTCGGCCAAGCCCGACGCCATCCGCGCGGGCATCGAAAAGGCCAAGGCCTTCCCCGGCATCGGCGGCATGTTCACCTTCACCCCCGAGGACCACAACGGCCTCACCGAGGACGCCTTCGAAATGGTGGTGATCCAGGGCGGGGACTGGAAAATACTGAAGTAACGCAAGGGGCCGGGGTTCGCCCGGCCCGCTTTTTTTATGTTCTCAGGCGCATCCCAATATCTCGTCTCCGGTCTCACGGTGGGGGCCACCTACGGGCTCACGGCCCTGGGCTTCACCATGATCTTCAACACCACCGGCATCATCAACTTCGCCCAGGGCGAGTTCGTGATGCTGGGCGGCATGCTCTCCATGGTCTTCCACAAGGCGGGAGCACCGCTGCCGCTGGCCATCCTGCTGGCCGTGGCCGTGACCGCAATGGCCGGATGCTTCATCGAGCGTAGCGTCATACGGCCCGTGGGCAGGGCGGCGACGGTCAACCTGATCATAATCACCATCGGCGTCTCCATCCTGGTGCGCGGCGCGGTGATGCTCATCTGGGGCAAGGACACCTTCGCCATACCCGCGTTCAGCGGGGCCAAGCCGCTGTCGGTCATGGGCGCGGCGGTGCAGCCCCAGAGCATCTGGGTGCTGGCCATCACAATGCTCATCCTGGCCGCGCTCAAGCTGTTCTTCAGCCGCACCATCCACGGCAAGGCCATGCTGGCCTGCGCATGCGAGCGCAAGGCCGCGGCGCTCATGGGCATCTCCGTGGAGCGCATGGCCATGATGTCCTTCGGCCTTTCGGGGTTCCTTGGCGCGGTGGGCGGGGCCATCCTCACGCCCATCACGCTCACCTCCTACGACGTGGGCATCATGCTCGGCCTCAAGGGCTTCGCGGCCTGCATCCTGGGCGGCCTGGGCAACCCCTTCGGCGCGGCGGCCGGGGGGCTGATCCTTGGCGTGCTGGAGTCGTTCGGGGCGGGGTTCATCTCCTCGGCCTACAAGGACGCCTTCGCCTTCATCGTGCTGCTCATCCTTCTTTTCGTGAAACCCACTGGCCTCTTCGGCGGCCCCAAGTCGGACCGGGTGTAGCGTGGGCGCTTTCAGCAGGAACGCGGGGCTTCCCGCATTCGCCGCCGCGCTGGCCTTGGCCCCCCTGGCCCTGACCAACGACTACTACATAAACGTCCTCATCCTGTGCTGCCTGAACGCCCTGATCGTCATGGGGCTGAACATGCTCATGGGCTACGCGGGGCAGGTGTCGCTTGGCCACGCTGCCTTCTTCGGGCTCGCCGCCTACACCACGGCCGTGTGCACGGCCACGCTTGGCCTGCCCATACCGGTGGGCATCCTGGCGGGTGTGGCTGTCTCGGCGGGGATCGGCTGGCTCATCGCCGTGCCCACGCTCAAGCTGCACGGGCACTATCTGGCCATGGCCACGCTTGGTTTCGGCATCATCGTTTCCATTGTGTTCAACGAGGCGGTGGACTTGACGGGCGGCCCGTCCGGCTTCGTGGGCATCCCCCGGCTCAAGCTTTTCGGCTACGCCTTCGCCTCGGACAAGTCCTACTATTATCTCACGGCCGCCGTGCTCTGGCTGGCCACGCTCGTCTCGCGCCGGGTGATCGACTCGCGCACGGGCCGGGCGCTTAGGGCCATTCACGTGAGCGAACCGGCGGCGCAGTCCATGGGCATCGACATCGCCCGGCACAAGCGCTTCGTGTTCGTGCTCTCGGCCGTGTACGCGGGCGTGGCGGGCACCCTCTACGCCCACTGCCTCACCTTCGTGGCCCCGTCCTCCTTCGGGTTCCACTTCTCGGTGCAACTCGTGACCATGGTGGTGCTGGGCGGCATGGCCAGCATCTGGGGCGCGGTGCTGGGGGCCTTCTTCCTGACTTCGCTGCCGGAGTTTTTGCGCATGTTCGAGGAGGTGGACATCCTCATCTACGGCGGCCTGCTCATCGCCTGCATGATGTTCATGCCGGACGGCCTGGCCGGGGGAGCGCGCGCGCTGGTCCGCAAACTGGGGGCGGTGAAGCGTGGCTGAGCTTCTCGAGGTCCGCGACGTCACGGTCCGCTTCGGCGGCATCCAGGCCCTGTGCGAGGCCGGACTGACCGCGCGCGCCGGCGACATCACCTCCGTCATCGGCCCCAACGGCGCGGGCAAGACCACGCTGCTTGGCGTCATAAGCGGAGCGGTGACGCCCGTCCGAGGCTCGGTGCGCCTGGAGGGGGCCGATCTCACGGGCAGGCCCGTGCACGAACGCGCCGGGGCTGGCGTCGTCCGCACGTTCCAGAACCTGGAAATCTTCTCCAACATGACCGTGCTCGAGAACGTGCTCACCGGCGCGCACCTGGGTATCGGCTACTCCATGCTGGACGCCCTGCTGCGCACGCCAAGGTACCGGCGCGAGGAGAGGCTCCGGCGGGAGGAGTGCCTCGCCAAGCTCGAATTCGTGGGTCTCGCCGGAAAGAAGGACGCCCAGGCCGCCGATCTCCCCTACGGCGAGCAGCGCCTGCTCGAAATGGCGCGCGCCCTGGCCTGCGGGCCTAAGCTCCTGCTGCTGGACGAACCCGCCGCGGGCATGAACAACAAGGAGACCGCCCAGCTCGGCGCCATCATCCGCCGCATCAGGGACGAGCTTCGCATCGGCGTGGTGCTTGTGGAGCACGACATGGAGCTGGTCATGGACATCTCCGACCGCATAACGGTGCTCCATTTCGGGAGCGTCCTGGCCGAGGGCACGCCACGGCAGATACAGGACAACCCCGAGGTGGTGGCCGCCTACCTGGGCGAGGACTGATGCTCACCCTCACCAACGTCGACATCTCCTACGGGGCCATAAAGGCCGTGCGCCGCGCCTCCCTGCACGTGGACGCGGGCGAGATCGTGGCCCTGATCGGGGCCAACGGCGCGGGCAAGACCACGCTGCTCACGGCCATCTCGGGCCTCCTGCGGCCTTCCTCTGGAACCGTCATCTTCGACGGCCAGGACATCACCAGGGCCGCCCCGGACAAGGTCGTGCGCCTGGGGCTGTCCCACGTGCCCGAGCGCAGGCTGGTCTTCAAGCCCCTCACCGTGGCCGACAACCTCCTCCTGGGGTCTTACACCCGCAGGGGCAGGGCATCGCGCGCCGAGCTGGACAGGGATCTGGAGTCCATCTATTCCATGTTCCCCGTGCTCAAGGACCGCGCCGGACAGCCCGCCGGGACGCTCTCGGGCGGCGAGCAGCAGATGCTCGCCATCGGGCGCGCCCTCATGGCCGGACCCAAGATGCTCCTGCTTGACGAGCCCGGCATGGGCCTGGCTCCCACGGTCTGCCGCGACATCTTCAAGCGCGTCACCGAACTGCGCGAGGAGCGCGGGCTGACCGTGCTGCTGGTGGAACAGAACGCCAAGAGCGCCCTGGCCGTGGCCGACAGAGGCTACGTGCTGGAAACGGGGAGGGTCATCCTGCAGGGGCCTTCCTCGGAACTCCTGGCCAACCGCGACGTGCAGCGCGCCTATCTCGGCCGGGACAAGTCCCGGGAGGAGTTACCCCAGTGAAGCGTTTCCTCATCTGCCTCGCCATAGTCCTTTTCGCCGCGTCCGCCCTGGCCCAGGGCAAGATCGAGACCGCCTTCAAGGATATGACCTTCGGCAAGGAACTGGGCGATTTCAAGCACATGAAGCCGCTGCGCAAGCAGGGCGACCTGGAATTCTTCACCCGCTACGGCGACGACAAGGCCTTCCAGGGCGTGCCCGTGGAGAACCAGGCCTACGGCTTTTTCAAGAACAGGTTCTGCCTGGCGCTCTTCACCGCCAAGGGCCCGAGCAGCTACAACGCCCTCAAGGACTACTTCGACGCGACCTACGGGAAACCCAGCCAGACCAAGGCGAACATCAAGCAGTTCACCTACACCGCAGGCGAGGTCTCCATCGAGCTGGGCTACGACGACGCGCGCAAGATAGTCGAGGTCAGCTACTCCTACCGGCCCATCATGCGCATGATGATGCCCGGGAAATAGCGTCCCTCGCGGGAACGCCAACCGCTCAAGAACAAGGAGGGGCAGCCGTGATGTGGGAGCCGAAATTCGAATCCATGGACCGCGCCCAGCTGGCCCAGCTCCAGCTTGAGCGGCTCCAGTCCACGCTCACCCGCGTGGCCCGCAACGTCCCGTACTACCGCAAGACCTTCGCCGCCCTGGGCATCGACCCGGACGACTTCCGCTCTCTGGAGGACCTGGCGCGGCTGCCCTTCACCACCAAGGCCGTGCTGCGCGACGCCTATCCCTACGGCTTCTTCGCCGTGCCGCTGCGCGAGGTGGTGCGCCTGCATGCCTCCTCCGGCACCACCGGCAAGGCCACCGTGGTGGGCTACACCATAAGCGACCTCAAGAAGTGGGGGAACCTCACCGCGCGAGTGCTCACCGCGGGCGGCGTCACCCGCGAGGACGTGGTGCAGATCGCCTTCAACTTCGGCTTGTTCACGGGCGGCTTCGGCTTCCATCAGGGCGCGGAGACCCTGGGCGCGGCCGTGGTCCCGGCCTCCAGCGGCAACACCCGCCGCCAGGTGGCCATCATGCAGGACTTCAAGACCTCCGTGCTGGTCTGCACCCCCAGCTACGCGCTGTATCTGGCCCAGACCATGGAGGACCTGGGCGTCAACGCCAACGCGCTCAGCCTGCGCCACGGCCTGTTCGGGGCCGAGAGCTGGTCGGAGTCCGCGCGCGGCCAGATCGAGGAACGCCTGAAGCTCACCGCCACGGACAACTACGGCGTGAGCGAGGTCATGGGGCCCGGCGTGGCCGGCGAATGTCTGCACAAGAACGGCCTGCACATCAACGAGGACCACTTCCTCTGCGAGATCGTGGACCCGGCCACGGGCGAACCCGTTGCCGAGGGCGAGGTGGGCGAACTGGTCATCACCACGCTGGCCAAGGAGGCTTTCCCGCTCATCCGCTTCCGCACAGGCGACCTGACCCGCTTCCTGCCCGGACCATGCCCCTGCGGCCGGACCCTGCGCCGCATGGACCGCGTGCGCGGCCGCGTGGACGATATGCTCATCATCCGGGGCGTGAACGTGTTCCCCAGCCAGATCGAGGCCGTTCTCCTGGACATCGAGGGCACCACGCCCCAGTGGCGGGTGGTGCTGGAGCGCGAGCGCGGCCTGGACAAGGCCACCGTGGAGCTGGAAATCGCGGAGAAGTTCGTGTTCGACCGCATCGCGGACCAGCAGCACTTCCTGGAGGGCGTGCGCAAGCGCTTGGCAAGCGAACTGGGAGTGGGCTTCGAGGTGCGCATGACCGAACCCGGCGCTCTGGCCGCGGAAGAGGGCGGCAAGGCCCAGCGGGTGCTGGACAAGCGGGGGGAGGAGTAAGGCCGGGAACCTGACCGGCGGAGAGAGCTGGGCTCCGCCCAGACCCGCCAGGGCTCCGCCCTGGACCCGGCAGGGGGGAGCCCCCCTGCACCCGGCAGTTGCTTCGCGGGTTTCACCGGTAGGCCTTGGCGTGGCGCGGGTGGTTCAGCCGCCGGGAACGCGCCCAAAGCGGCGCTTATCCCGGCGGACCGCCATCGCCGCAAGCGGCGATATTTTTATATCTTTTATTAAAAACGGAAGCTGGGAGCGTGCTTGCACGCTCCCAGCTCTTCGCATCCGTATCGCCCTAAACCCGCGTAGCAATCGCGGGGTCTGGGGGGATCATCCCCCCAGCGGGTCCGGGCGGAGCCCGGCTCCTACGCCTGCACGTCCATGGCGGAGTCGCCGGAGTGGGAATATCTGCTCGTAAGCCCCGAGTATCTCCTGTTCCGCCCGTAGCTTATGGCGTAGCGGTTCAGGATGTTCTGCGACTTGGAAATCTCGCTCAGCTCGCCCTTGGTGATGGAGCCGTCCTCCATGGCCTTGTCCAGCAGGTCGCGGGTCTTGGCCAGGGACTCTTCGAGCTTGGCCTTCTCTTCCGCGTCGATCTTTCCGGATTCGACACCGGCTTTGATCTTGGCCTCGATGTTGTCCATCCTGCCGTAGAGGATGTTCAGAATCTGTTCCTGGTTTTGCATCACGCGCGCGTCGGAGGTCTTTGACTTCGCGGAGTCCTTGTCCTTGACGAACTTGTCGATGAGCTTGTTCTGCTCGTCCAGGGCCTTCATGAGGCGCGTGTACTCGTCGCGGCTGATCTTGTCGTCTTCCAGGGCCTTTTCGACGAGAGCGTCGCTTTTTTCCTTGAGCTTCTCCAGGCGTTCCTTGTTGGCCCTGGAGAGGGTCCCTGACTCCACGCCGTCATCGATGCGCTCATCCTGGCGTTTCTTGCGGGCCTGGATGATGTCCTGGAAGTAGGAGGTCGCGTCCTGGCTGAGTACGTTCACGCTGCTCATGATCGTCACCTTCCGCCGGCGCTAGACGCTGGCGCTGAAGCCCGAGGAAGCCGGGGCGGACTGGGGCGAGGCCATGTCCTGGTTGAAGCGGTAGGCCGCCACCTTGCGGCTGACCTGGTCGAAGCTGCCGTTGACCTGGCGGAACTCGCCCACGGTGAGCACGCCGTCGGCCATGGCCTTGTCCAGCTCGGCCTGGGCAGTGGCCTGGAGCGACCTGACGGAGTCGCTTTCGGAGGCGGTGATCTGGCCGGTGGCCATGCCTTTCTGGAGGCGGTCCGAGATGTGCTCCTGGCGGGTGTTGAAGGCCTCGATGGCCACGCTCTGGGCCTCGGCTGACAGGGGCTTGGCGAGCCTGGCCTCCATCTCCACCTTGGCCTTCTGGGCGTTCAGGGCTGTCTGGGTCTCGAGCGCCTGGTTGAACTTCGTCGCCGCTTCCTGCGCCGACTGCTGCGAGTTGGCCTTGGCGGCGGAAGGCGAGGACATCTTGCCGGTGAAGATGTCCTTGGCCAGGGAGAGCGCGCTCGCCGCGCCTGCGATCAAGAGTGGGTTCATGTGTATCCCCCCTGGGGGCTTTGCGGTGGGAAAAAATTTCCCGCCGGATGTAACTTTCCGGATATGAGCAAAGGTGATGCCAGGAAGCCGGGGGAGGGCGGCCGTGCCACTCTTCCCTGGCGGGGCGCTCTCTGATAGACGGGACTCACATCACTCCACAGGAGCATCTTAATGTCTTGCGATTTCACTTTGGGGAGCGGCGTGGCCTTCCACAAGATGCAGGGCTGCGGCAACGACTTCGTCATCATCGACAACCGGGAGCTGAAGGTTCCCGTGGACCTGATGGCCCAGTGGGCACGGCTGGTGTGCCGCAAGTGCTTCGGCGTGGGCGCTGACGGCCTGATTTTCCTCGAAACAGCCGGGCCCGGATCGGGCGTGGACTACCGCTGGCATTTTTACAACGCGGACGGCTCGCGGGCCGAGATGTGCGGCAACGGCGCGCGGTGCGCCTCCAAGCTCGGCAACCTGCTGGGTTTCGCGGGCAGGAAGCACGTGCTCGGCACCGACGCCGGGGGCGTCGAGGCCCATGTGCTGGACGACGGCCAAGTGAAGGTGCGCCTCACCCCGGCCCGGGACCTGAAGACCGGCATGGAGCTCGACGTGGACGGCGAGAGGTTGACCGTGCATTTCGTCAACACGGGCGTGCCGCACGCGGTGGTGCTTTTCGGCGACGTCTCGCTGGTTGACGTGAAGCGGCTAGGCAGGGCCATCCGCTTCCACGAGGTCTTCGCGCCCAAGGGGACCAACGCCAACTTCGTCACCGTGAAGGACTCGGGGCATCTGATCCTTCGCACCTACGAGCGAGGCGTGGAGGACGAGACCTACGCCTGCGGCACGGGCGCGTGCGCGTCGGCCGTGGTGGCCAACGCCCTCGGGCTGGCCGGGCCGGACGTGGACGTGACCACCACCGGCGGCGAGGTGCTTGGAGTAAGCCTTGCGGACGGCCAAGTGTACCTGCGCGGCGCGGCAGAGGCGGCCTTCAGCGGGGTGCTGTACCCCAAGGCGCTGGGTCTGCCCGGGGTCTAGACATCATCCGCGCCCAGGGCTGCCCGGGGCGCGGATTTCTCACCGGGGAGGGCGCATGACCAGATACACGGGCATCAACCACCTGGCCATGGCCACGTCCGACATGGAAGCGACCGTGCGTTTCTGGCGCGACCTGCTCGGCATGCGCCTGGTGGCCGGAATAGGCCATCCGGGCTACCGCCACTACTTCCTCGAAATCTCCGAAACCGACATGATCGCCTTTTTCGAGTGGCCCGGCGTGAAGCCTGTCGAGCCCAAGGACCACGGCGTGCCGGTGAAGGGGCCGTTCGTGTTCGACCACATCTCCTTCGGCGTGGCCGGACGCGACGACCTGTGGGAGCTCAAGGCCAAACTGGAGGGCGCCGGATTCTGGGCCTCAGAGGTGATCGACCACGGCTTCATCCTCTCCCTCTACAGCTTCGACCCCAACAACATAGCCATCGAGTTCAGCTGGCCCCAGCCGGGCATCGACCTGCGGTCGCACCCGAGGCTGGTGGACCGTCATCCGCCCCGGGTGCGCCTGGAGGGCAGCGAGCCGCAGCCCGGCAGATGGCCGGACCCCGAGCCGCCGCGTCCAGAGGACAAGCGTATCTACCCCGGCGAAGGGCGGGAAATCCTGGGCTTTGAAGACTGACCCGCCAGAGGGGAGAAACTTCGGCTCGGAGTCGAGAGTGCCTTGCTTCCTGGCGTGACCGGGCGTTGGAACGCCTGTGGTGGCGACGCCATTTCTGTCCCTGGTTGAGGCCGGGAAATATTGGACTATGAAAACAAGGAACTTACCGCAATGGCCCAGTGCTTGAGCTTCTTTCCGGCTAGCGTTGCGTCCTCATAATCCATCCATACGGATTTTCATGGCGAGCAGCCGAAACCATTTGTACAAATTTTCAATAACATATCCAAGCTTTTCAAAATCACGAGACTAGCTTCCGGAGCTGTCTCCGCTGAACCGTCAACAGGGGCGGTTACACGGTTTTCGCACTCCCCTATGATTGATATTGCTCGGCAACTGCCAGGCTGTGTTTGGCTTCCCTGGCCTGTTTCAACGCATTGCCCGCCATGTTTACCAACTGTTCCTTGTCGGGCGTCTGCCAGGGCATCTCGCTCCTGAGTCCGGTCAGGGCATAATCCACCGAATAATGCACCGGCTCTCCCCCGTAGTCGAATCTCTCCTCCTGCAGGGCCTGGCGGAGGCGTTCCACCAGCCGCAGAGCCCCTGAGCGGTGCGTTTCCGGCAGCATGAAGGCGAACTCCTCCAGTCCCAGCCGTCCGGCCACGTCGCTGCGCCTGAGAGTGTGGCGCACGATGGCCGCGTAATGCCTGAGAAGGGCATCCCGCGCGTCCTCACCATGATTTTCGGCCACCGCGTCCAAGCTGTCGATCCCGGCAGCCACCAGATAGAGCGGATGGCCATGCCGCGCCGCCAGGGAAAGGCCTTGCTCCAGGTCCGTGAGGAACGCCGCCCTGTTTGCGAAACCGGTCTGCGGGTCTCTGGCCGGGCAGGCTGTCCGGTCTCGCTGGCTGGAGCCGTTCCAGACGTGATCCTCAAGGGTCATGATTATGAGGCCGTCGCAACGCGAGACCAGCATCCGCGCGGGGATGACCTCGCCCTGCCGGCCTTTGATCATGAGCCGCACCGGACCTGATTCGACATTGTACGCCAATGCCTGGTCCAGTCCGGCGTCCAGCAAGGAGATGAGTTCGCATTCTCCCTCACCACCGTGAACAGCCTCCCGCCACCAAGCCTCCACATCTTCGAGTTCCGCTGGACCGTAGCCGAATACGTGCCGGAATCGTTCGTTGGCCAATGCCACGCACTTGTCCTTCGCATCAAAGGCGAGCAAGGGCACGGGAACCCGGTTCAGCGCCGTGAGGGCGTGCTTTGCGAACGAATTGTTCTTTTCCATCCTGACTTCATAGAACAAAAAAAGGCCGCCCGTAAGGGCGGCCTCGTGAGGGTTGCCGGAAAACAGGACTACTTGAGTCCCCCTTCCACTTCGGCCCGGACTTCCAGGGCGATCTTCCACAGCACGGTCAGCACGAAGCCTCCGGTGGCGTAGATCATGAGGGCGATCATGATCTCCGGGCCGGTGGGGAGGTACTCGGTGACCTTCTCGAAGGGGTTGGGGGTGAAGCCGGCGGCGATGAGGCCCATGCCCTTGTCGATCCAGGTGCCGAGCACCAGCATGATGAGGGCGGGCACGAGGATGTCCCGGTTCTCCCTCCACTTGGGCGGGATGAGCAGGAACAGCGAGGTCAGCGCCAGGAAGGAGGCGGTCCACATGAACGGGGTCATGTAGGCGTTGCCGTCGTAGCCCGTGAACAGGAACTTGATCGGGTCCATGTGGCCGGGCATGTTGGAATAGAAGGCGGTGAACAGTTCGAGCAGGAAGAAGAACACGTTCACGCACATGGCGTAGGTGATGGTGGTGGACAGGGTCTTCACCGCCTCCTTGCCGGGGTCGAACCCGGTCAGGCGCTTGGCCAGCAGGGTGAGCAGCAGCAGGATGGCGGGACCGGAGCAGAACGCCGAGGACAGGAAGCGGGCGGCCAGGATGGCGGTGAGCCAGAAGTGGCGGCCCGGCAGGCCCGCGTACAGGAACGCCGTGACCGTGTGGATGGAGAAGGCCCAGATGATGGACAGGTACACCAGGGGCTTCACCCACTTGGGCGGCGACATGCGTTTCCAGTAGGCCATGAGGCTGGTCCAGCCGATGACGGCGTTCAGGATGAGGTAGCCGTTCAGGACCACCATGTCCCAGAACAGGACCGAGCCGGGGGTGGAGTTGATCAGCACGTTCAGCATGCGCTGCGGCTGGCCGATGTCGATGACGATGAAGCCCAGGCACATGATGACCGCCGCGATGGCGAGGAACTCGCCCATGATGATCATCTTGGAGTAGGCTTTGTAGTGATGGAAGTAGTAGGGGAGCACCAGCATGACCGCGGAGGCGGCGACGCCGACCATGTAGGTGAACTGGGCGATGTAGAATCCCCAGGACACGTCGCGGGACAAGCCGGTGATCATCAGGCCGTTGTTGAGCTGCACCAGGTAGAAACCGCCGCCGATGCCCATGACGGCCAGAAAGACCATCAGCGCTCCGAAGTAGCGGGGGCTTCCCTTGAGGGCTTTTTCGATCATGTCCGCGCTCCTAGAGGATGTAGAACACGCTGGGTTCGGTGCCAGCGGTGGGGTTGCGTCTGATGGCGTACTTCTCCTTCAGGACCTTGCGCACCGGGGAGTTCGGGTCCTCCAGGTCGCCGAAGACCATGGCGCCGCCGGAAGCCTCTACGCACAGGGGCATCTTGCCCTGGGCGAGCTTCTCCACGCAGAACGTGCACTTCTCCACGACGCCCCGGGTGCGGTGGGGGTACTGCAGGTTCATGTTGGCGATGAACTTCTCGGGGTCGCGGAAGTTGAAGCTGCGCGCGCCGTAGGGGCAGCCGGCCATGCAGTAGCGGCAGCCGATGCAGCGGTGGTAGTCCATCATGACCAGGCCTTCCTCGTTCTTGAAGGTGGCCTTGGTGGGGCACACGCGGACGCAGGCGGGGCTGGCGCAGTGGTTGCACAGGAGCAAGTACTTGCGATGGTGCAGGTCGTCCGAGAGGTATGCCGGGCGCTCGGTGGGGAACGCGCCGTGGAACTCCTCGGTCCAGAGCCACTTGATTTCCTGCTTGCCCTCGATCTTGGGGACGTTGTGGAAGTTGTGGCAGGCGTCAATGCATTTTTGCATCAGGCCGTCGTCGAACTTGGCCGTGTCGATGACCATGGCCCACTGCTTGGCCTTCAGGGGCTTGGCGAAGTCCTTGGCGGAGGGGAGGGCGTCGGCCGCCTGGGCTCCCTCGCCGAGGAATCCCAGGGTTCCCGCCGAGAGCCCCACGGCCGTCACGCCGGCCAGCTTCATGAAGTCTCGTCTGGAGCGTTGCATGCTATTTCCCCCCCTCTTTCTTCACGGGCGAGATGTTGTGACAGGTCCAGCAGTAGGGGTTGACGCCGACGGAGACGTGGCACTTGTCGCAGAACTTGTCCTTGTTCTCGTGGCAGCCCATGCAGGTGTTGGTCAGGCTCATGTTGAACTCTTTGCCCGCCTCGTTCTTGTAGATCCTCTTGCCGTTGCGGATGACGTCGTCGCGCCATTCGTTGAGGAGCACCATGTGGACGTCGCGCATGCGCTCGGTCTTCATAACGCATTCCTTGGAGTCCTTGGGCTTCTCGGTCTCGATCTTGAGCGGGGGCTGTCCGGCGCCCTTGATGAAGGGGAACAGCACCAGGGCCAGGAAGATGATCAGGCCCGGGATGATGTATTTGGCGTTGTACATTATTCCTCCTCCTCGGAGCCTTCCAGGCCGGGCAGGTCTTCCTGGCGCAGGTTCATGGTGCGCTCTTCCTCACCCTCGAAGACCAGGGCGTTGCCCACCAGCTCGTGCAGGCCCGTGACCTTCACGCCGGGCGCCCAGTAGTCGGCCAGGCCGGGGAGGGTGGCGCGGTCGATGGCGCAGATGCAGCTCATGGTGTTCACTCCGAACTTCTCCTGCACGTAGCGCAGGGCGTTGCCGCGGGGCAGGCCGCCGCGAAGGCGCATCTCGGTGAACTCGCCGTTGTTGAGGCCCGCGCCGCCGCCGCAGCAGAAGGTCTGCTCGCGGATGGTCTGGGCGGGCATGTCCACGAACTTCTCCACCACGTTCTGGAGGACGTAGCGGGGCTCTTCGAAGAAGCCCATGCCGCGCGAGGTGTTACAGGAGTCGTGCCAGGTGGCGGTGATGCCCGCGTTGCGGCTCTTGTCCAGGTTCAGCTTGCCGTTCCTGATGAGGTCGGCGGTGAACTCCACCAGGTGGATCATCTTGGTGGACTTGGCGTTCTCGAACACGGTGCCGGTGATGGGGCTCTTGGGCACTTCCAGGAAGTCGGCCGGGCCGTTCATGGTGTCCATGAACTGGTTGAGCACGCGCCACATGTGGCCGCACTCGCCGCCGATGATGTACTTGACGCCCAGGCGCTGGGCCTCGTGGTACATCTTGGCGTTCAGCTTCTTCATCCACTTGTCGTTGGTGAAGGAGCCGAAGTTGCCGCCTTCCGAGGCGTACGTGGACCAGGTGACGTCCAGGTCCAGGTAGTCGAAGAGCAGCAGGTAGCCCATGAAGGTGTAGATGCCGGGCTCGGCGAAGATGTCGCCGGAGGGCGTGATGAACAGTATCTCCGCGCCCTTGCGGTGGAAGGTGGGCTCGACGCGGCGGCCGGTGACGGTCTCGATGTCGTCCACCAGGAAGTCCATCATGTCCTTGAAGGCGTGGGGCTGGATGCCCAGGTGGTTGCCGGTGCGGTTGCAGTTGGCCACCGGCTCCAGGATCCAGTTGATGTTCACGCCGATGCGGTTCATCAGGTCACGCGCCAGGAAGGTGATCTCGGCGGTGTCGATGCCGTAGGGGCAGTAGAGCGAGCAGCGGCGGCACTGGGTGCACTGGTAGAAGTACATGAACCACTCTTTGATCACGTCTTCTTCCAGCTTGCGCGAACCGGACAGCTTGCCCAGGATCTTGGCGGCGACGGAGAACTCGCCGCGGTAGATGGAGCGCAGAAGCTCCGCTCGCAGCACCGGCATGTTCTTGGGGTCGCCGGAACCGATGTAGAAATGGCACTTGTCGGCGCAGGCGCCGCAGCGCACGCACACGTCCATGAACACCTTGAGCGACCGGTACTTCTTGAGAAGCTCGCGGAAGCCGTCGGTGATGATCTCCTTCCAGTCGGGCGGGAGCTTCCAGTCTTCCTGGGTGGGGTCCCATTCCCTGGGGTTGGGGAGCCCGAGGTATTTGAGCACGTCCGGCTTGCCGGGGTAAGAGTAGTTTCCGAGCTTGAACTCTGGCTTGACGTCCATCCACGGCTCTGACGGCGTGGAATAGTTGACGTTCATGACTTCTTCAGGCGGCGCCATCTTCGACATACGATCTCCCTTATGGAAATACGCCCAGCCCAGGGCGGTTTAGGCTTCCTTGTCCACCGGCAGCCCGGCCTCGATCATCTTCTCGCGGAAGTCGTCCTCGTAGTCCGCGTAGGAGTGCGGCTTGATGGAGGGATCGTTCCAGGGGTTGATGTAGCGCTGCATGCGGGTGTTGTTGGGCAGGTTCCGGGTGGGGCTCAGGAAGACGCCGCCCAGGTGCATGAGCTTGGAGAAGGGGAAGTAGGCCCACAGCACGCACACCAGGAAGAAGTGCATGTAGAACGACCAGTCGATGTTGGGCGGAATCACCGGCTTGAAGCTCACCAGCCCGATGGCCAGCTGCTTGATGGCGATGACGTCCACCTTGGCGAAGTAGCGCATGTAGATGCCCGACAGCGCTATCGCCAGGATCAGGAACAGGGGGAAGTAGTCGCTGGCCAGGGAGATGTAGCTGACCTTGGGGTCCCAGATGCGCCGGGCCAGCAGGAAGGTGACGCCCACCACGAAGAACACGTCGGTCAGGTAGAGCGTGGGCACGGCGATCTGGAGGATGCTGTCCACGAACTCGATGCCGGTGATCACCGCGGGCACGGGCTCCAGGAAGAAGCGCATGTGCCTAAGCAGCACGATCAGGAAGCTGTAGTGGAAGAGCAGCGCGAACAGCCACAGGGACTTGTCCGAGCCGTAGCCCACGCGTCCTTCGGCAGGGTTGTTGTCCAGCTTGGTGTTGCGGAAGAGGCTGCGGAAGCAGAGCACTTCCAGGGCCATGCGGATGAAGGTCTGGCCCGGGGTGGAGGGGTTGTCGAACTTCGCCTGCTTGATCCACGGCAGGGACTGCTGCTGTCCGCCAGTGGTGGCGATGGAGAAGGGCTGAGGCGTGGAGGCCCAGCCGGCAACCTTTTTGATGAATCCCGCCACGAAGATCGCGACGGCCACGTACGGGAAGTATATCCCGAACACCTGCGCCATGCCCGCCCCGGCCCCAAGGGCCGCCGCCGCGGCCAATGCCGCAACGGCCAGTAATGCGGTTACGAGTCCAGCCATGTACCCTCCACCTCGCGTTGAACCTTTGCGCTCGGCCGGCCTACTTTGCCGGCTCGCCCTCGCCGATGCCCACGATCAGTTGGGCGCGTTTAAGAAGTTGCACCTGAGACCGCTCAAGATCCTGGTATTTGATCTCGTGGAGCTTTTCGCGGCACTTCGAGTACAGATCAAGGCTGGCCAGGGCCAGCCCGTCAATGCGGGACTCCATGGCCACGAACCCGGCCCAGTCGCCCTGGGCGGCGAGTTGGTTCCAGAGCCGCTCGCGTATGGCCTTTTTGAGCAGAAAGAGGAATCCGGCGGCCTGGGAGGGCGCGAAGTTCTGCACCGCCCGCACGCGCACGGCCTCGTCCAGGCAGTCCATGACCCGGTCGAGTTCGTCCTTGCCGCCCTTGGAAACGAGATAGTCCACCACGGCCGCGACCATCTCGCGGGTCCTGGCGGACACTGGGTTGTGGAACGGATCCCCGCTCTTTTTCCATAACCTGGCCGTCTCGGCAGGGTAGGTGTCGATGATGTGGCTGAACCAATCCTCGACGACGCCCTCCCGGTTTTCGGCCAGAAGTTGCTCGACTGTTTTCATGAACGCCCTGTGTGCGGAAAGTGTAGTGACGCCTTGTTCGCCCCGTCACAAACGCCACCTCACATACCCTGGAGGCATCATCCTGTAAAGATTGAAAACGGTTGGAAGCGGCCCCGGAAGCCGAAAAAACACTTATATTCGCGTCAACGCGGGTTTACCGGGGGGGCTGTCCGGGGGAGGGGCCTCTCCTCCAGGCGCGGGACAAGGCTGAAGCGGCGGACCGGCGCGCGGCCGTCTGACCGGTGGGGAATGACACTGGCGGGCGCGGGCGTAAAAAGTGGCCGCCCCGGGTGACGGAGGCGTGGGTGACGCCCCCGGATGGGTGATGGCCGCCCCGTCCCAGGGGCCGGAAGGGCCGTTCGCCTTGTTCTTGGTTTCACAAGTGTGTCGGGGCGGGGACGCGAAGGTGTCCTGAAAATGCAGCCGGAAGGGCGGATCGCATCAGGCCAGGCGGTCCGCGAGCCCCCGGACGGCGGCCAAGGCCGACGCCCGCTTCACCGCCAGCCTGTCGCCGGTGAAGAGGAACCGCTCCGCGCTGGCGCGTCCCTCCACGCTCCAGCCGATCCAGACCGTGCCCACCGGCTTCTCCGGAGTGCCCCCCGCGGGCCCGGCGATGCCGGACACGGCCAGGGCGCAGTCCGCGCCGAGAGCTCTGGCCGCGCCCGACGCCATGGCCAGCACGGTCTCGCGGCTCACGGCCCCATGCGCCACGAGCGTTTCGCCCGGCACGCCGAGCAACGACTCCTTCACGGAGTTGGCGTAGGCCACCACGCCGCCCACGAACCAGTCGGAGCTGCCGGACACGTTGGTCAGCTCGCAGGCGATGAGCCCGCCCGTGCAGGACTCGGCAGTGGCCAGGGTCAGGCCGCGCTCCTTGAGCTTCTCAGCGAGTTCCGGCACGGCCTGCCGGATGCCATCCCGTTCCATGTGTGATACCCTCCGCTTGACCTGGGGTTCGCCCCCGGCGTAAGACCCGGCCACCGTAACACAATCCCCCCGGAGGACGCCAATGCTCGACGTGCGCTTCGTGCGCAAGAATCCGGAACTGGTGCGCAAGGCCCTTGCGGACCGCCGGATGAACCTGGACATGGACCAGTTCGAAAGCCTGGACGAAAAACGCCGCGCCCTGCTCAGCGAGGTGGAGGCCCTGAAGAGCGAGCGCAACGCCTCCTCCGCCGAGGTGGCCAAGCTCAAGCGTTCGGGACAGGACGCCTCGCACCTGATGGAGCGCCTCTCCCAGGTGTCCGAGCGCATAAAGTCCCTGGACGAGGGCGTCCGCAAGGCCGACGAGGAGTCCGAGGCGTTCCTTTATTCCATCCCCAACATACCCCACGCCTCCACACCCGTGGGCAAGGACGAGAACGACAACCCGGTCATCCGCGTGGTGGGCGAGGTTCCGTCCTTTTCCTTCACGCCCAGGGAGCACTGGGAGATCGGCCAGAACCTGGGCGGGCTCGACTTCGACCGCGCGGCCAAGATCACCGGCTCGCGCTTTGCGGTACTGCGCGGAAGCCTAGCTAGGCTGGAGCGCGCCCTGGTCTCGTTCATGCTGGACGTCCAGATAGGCGAGCACGGCTACACCGAAGTGGCCACGCCCTACATGGTCAACTCCGACAGCCTTCGCGGCACGGGCCAGCTGCCCAAGTTCGAGGACGACCTCTTCAAGGTGGGCTTCAAGGACTACTACCTCATCCCCACCGCCGAGGTGCCCGTCACCAACCTGCACCGCGACGAGACCCTGGACGAGGAGTCCCTGCCCTTCGGCTACTGCGCCTACACCCCCTGCTTCCGCTCCGAGGCGGGCAGCTACGGCAAGGACACCAAGGGCCTCATCCGGCAGCACCAGTTCGACAAGGTGGAGCTGGTGCGCTTCTGCAAGCCCGAGGAGTCCTACGAGCAGCTCGAACTCCTGACCGGCCATGCCGAGGAGATCCTCAAGCGGCTCGGGCTGCCCTACCGGGTCATCGCCCTGTGCACCGGCGACCTGGGCTTCTCCTCGGCCAAGACCTACGACATCGAGGTCTGGCTGCCGGGCCAGAACACCTACCGCGAGATTTCCTCCTGCTCCAACTTCGAGGATTTCCAGGCCCGCCGCGCTGCCATCCGCTGCAAGGCCAAGGGCGGCAAGGCCCGGCTGGCGCATACGCTGAACGGCTCCGGCCTGGCGGTGGGGCGCACCATGGTGGCGGTTCTGGAGAACGGCCAGCAGGAGGACGGCTCGGTGGTTCTGCCGGACGCGCTCGTGCCCTATATGGGCGGACTGAAGGTCCTCAAGCCGTGACGCGCGCGGCTGCGGTGGGGGCGGCGGTGTTCGCCCTCGCCGCGCTCTTCTACATGGAGCTCAGGCAGGCCGCCATGCTGGCCGCCCTGTCCGGCGCGATGGCCTTTATTCTCGAGAAGGCCCGGCGCTGAGCCGGAATGGAGTGAAGCTCCGTTCCGCCGGGACACGGCCTGGGTCCTGGAGAAGGCCCGGCGCTGAGGTCCGGGCCGCATGCCGGGTCTATTCCGGCTCCGGCGCGACGGTGTCCGCGAAGGTGCTCACCTTGTCGCGGCCCGTCTGCTTGGCGTCGTAAAGGGCCGAGTCCGCCCGCTTCATCCCCCCCTCGATGGAGCAGTCCCCCTTGCGGCAGACCGACAGCCCGATGCTCACGGTGCAACTCACCACGCCGCTCACCGTCGGCACGGCGGTGTTCTTCACCAGCTCCCGGAGCCTTTCCGCCGTCGCCCGGGCGTCTTCAAGCGACGCCTCCACAAGGATCGCCCCGAACTCTTCGCCCCCCAGGCGGCCCACGATGTCCGTTGCCCTGAGGGTCTGCCTGAGCAGCGAGGCCAGCGACTTCAGCACCTCGTCGCCGGCGTCGTGTCCGAAGCGGTCGTTGATGGACTTGAAGTGGTCGATGTCGAGCATCATGAAGACCATGGAGTGCCCGTAGCGCTTGCTCCTCTCATGTTCCTCTTCCGCCCGGCGCAGGAAATGCCGCCTGTTGGCGATGCCGGTCAGGGGGTCGGTGGTGGCCAGGATATCCAGTTCGGCGACCTTGCCTTCAAGCTCCATCTGGGTGGTCTTGAGGGCCGTGACGTCCGTGACCAGGACGAAGAAGCCGCGCACGCCCCCGCCGTCCGCGTCAGGTATGTACCGGGCGAGGGTGTACCCCGTGCTGCCGTCGGCTTTTGTCAGCGTGCGCTCGAACATCTGCGGCTCCCCTCGAAGCGCGGCCCGGATGTATGGCTCGTTCTTCCTGAAAAGCCTCTCTCCGAGCAATTCCATTATGGAGATGCCCTCCATCTGTTCCTGCGTCCTGCCGAACCACTCCAGATAGGCCTTGTTGGCGTAGCCGCAATGCAGGTCCTTGTTCCAATAGCCCACCATGCCCGGGATGTTGTCCGTCAGCGTCCGTATGAAGCGTTCGCGCTCCTCCAGGGCGCGGGAGGCCCGATCCAGTTGCGCGGTCTGGGAGCGTTGCCGCCTCTGGACGTAGGTCAGCGACGCAACCGAGACCGCCGCGGCCAGGGCGAACAAGGCGCCCTGCTGCATGGCCCTGGCTCTCCAGTTGGCCATGGCCGAGTCGATGTCCCGCGAGATGCCGAGCACCAGCGGGTGGTCCATGCGCAGCCCGTCCGGGCTGATGGTCCTCACGGCCAGCATGCGGTCCTCCCCGGTGAGCATGACCCTGCCCTTGAAGACGTTGCTTGGCAGGCCGCTGTCCATATGCTTGCTGAAGTAGCTGCCCGGCGTGGCCAGGTTTTTGCCGGAAGTGTCCTCAAGGTGGGGCTCAACGAGGAAAACCGTGCCTCCGCCGTGGACCAGCATGGCCCACATGTCTGGAGAGTACAGCACGGATGCGAGCAGCGGGTCGAAGAACATGGGGTCCAGCGTGGCCAGCACGATGCCGCCGAAGCCGCCGCCGGGGCCGGTGATCATCTTGGCCAGGGTCATGGTGTAGACGCCAAGCGACGTGCGGAACGGAGGGCTCAGGAAGAGCCGTTCCGGGTCGGGATTGTCCCGGACGGCCTTGAAGTAGTCCCGGCCGCTGGAATCCGCGCCGATAAGCTCGGGACGGCTGCTCGCCTTCACGAATCCCTTGGAGTCGAAGACGGCGAGAGTCCTGACGCCCGTGAGCGCATCGACGAGGGTCTTGAGCCTGTGGTTCATCTCCTGCGCGCCTTCGCGGCCTTCCGAGTATTCCCGCAAGTCGTTCAGAACGGAGTTCAATGCGCCGAGCTGCTGCTCCACCAGCCGGTCCACCACACGCGCCTGGGAAAGCAGGCGCTCCTGTTCCCTGGCGGTCAGGCTGGCCCTTTCGGCGGCCAGGCTGGCCGTCAGGACGGAGCCGAGGGCCAGGAGGGCGAGCAGGAGGACCGTCCAGGGCAGCAGGAAGGGAGCCGGTCTGGCGGGGGCGTGAGTGTCCATCCGGATTTCCCTCTACAAGTCGGGCAGGTATGACCGCGCCAGCCCCAGCACTTCGTCGTAGTGCCGTTTGTTCTTGAGGGCCAGGGCCAGTTCCAGGCCCATGCGCATCTTGTGGGAGGCGTCGGCCAGGAGTTCGCGGGCCTGGGCGTCCAGACGCCGCCGTATGAAGGGTTCCTCCAGCCCGTCGATGCACAGCCTGAAAGCGTCCGCCAGATAGGGGAAGGATATGCCCGGCAGGAAGACGGCAAGCCCGCTTCTGCCCTGCCTGCGCGCCCACAGCGTGAAGAAAAGGAGCTTGAGTATCAGCTCCTCCGGCCGGGTGAGGTGGGAGACGTCCGGGAACACGGCGGCGTCCAGGTCTCCGGCGCGCATGGTCTCGATGAGGCCCTGGGCCTGTTCCATGGTCTTGGTTTCGTCCAGCACGGGCATGCCGAACGCTCCCGACAAGGTGATGAGCGTCTTGCCGGGGTTTTCTCCCAGGGCGATGGCGCACGCCGTCTGACGGATGAGCCTGAACTTGCGGCGGTAGTCGCGAAGGAGGGTAAGGGCCTTGTTCTGGCCCATGCGCCGCACGGCGTCGTCGTCCAAGGAGGACGAGACCGCCAGCAGGAGCTGCCTGGTGTACGGCTCGGACGCGTGCGACAGTTCCTCCGACAGGGCGTCCGGCCCGCGTTTCCTGTCCAGGAGCCGCTTCATGGAGAGCCAGTAGGCGGCGTAACCCGCCGGAGGTATGGCGACCAGATCGAGCGCGGATGGAACGGGGCTTGGGTCGGACATGCTTCATCTTGCAAAATGTGCGAAAGGGAGGCAAGCCCTCGGCATGAAAGAAGTGAACATCATTCCAAACCAGACCTGTTGACCCCCCAGGAATCCGGCGGTCCAGCCGGACATCCTTTCAGGCGCGCAATCTGCGTCCGCCTGCACGCCGTCCTCCGGCCCCTCCGGGTGCGACCCGGCGCGGTCCTCCACCTGTTGCGGTCCGGGACCGGCCTTGCCGGATATTCCAGGCTACTCCCGCTGGCACTTCGTGGAGGATTTCCTCGACACCCCGGCCGGACGTGTGCCGCGAGTGAAGACCCGCCTGCAGCGTCCGGACCGCATCGGCGCGGCCCTGGTGCGCCTGGGCGTCGGGCGCGGCAATTACCGCGTCGCGCCGGGGCTGTACGCCGTGGGCTCCCCCGGCCAGGAGAGCCCGGTGCTGGCAACGGCCAACTACAAGCTCACCTTCGACAGCCTCCGCAAGGAGCTCGCGGGCGTCGATGCGTGGATCCTGGTGCTGGACACCAAGGGCGTGAACGTGTGGTGCGCGGCGGGCAAGGGGACGTTCGGCACGGACGAGCTGGCGGGGCGCATCCTCTCGACGAATCTCGCCAAGGCGGTTTCCCACCGAAAGGTCGTCGTGCCGCAGCTGGGCGCGCCGGGCGTGGCCGGGCACAGGCTGAAGGCCATGTGCGGTTTCAGGGTGGTCTATGGCCCGGTGCGGGCCTCGGACATCCGCGCCTGCCTTGCCGCCGGGATGAAGGCCTCGCCTGAAATGCGCCGGGTGGGATTCACCCCGCTGGAGCGCGTGGCGGTGGGGCTCGTCGAGTTCGCCAACGAGCGAAAGACCATTGCCATGGTGGTGGCGGCGTTGTTCGTCCTGGCCGGGATCGGGTCGGGAATATTCTCCTTTTCCCGCGCCTGGCCCGGGCTGTGGACCGGGTTCGCGGCCTACGCCCTGGGGTTCCTGGCGGGCAACGTGCTGACGCCGCTCCTGCTGCCTTGGCTTCCGGGCCGCGCTTTCGCCATGAAGGGGGCCGTTGCCGGGGCAGTCGCGGGGCTGGGGGTGCTCGGCTTCGGACAATCTGCGTTGACCACCGCCGGATTGTGGCTGGGCGCGGTGGTGGCCGGGTCGTGGTACGGCATGAACTTCACCGGGTCGTCCACGTACACATCGCCTTCGGGCGTGGAGAAGGAGATGCGCCGGGCCATTCCCTTGCAGGCCGCCGGACTTATCCTTTCAGTGGTCCTCTGGCGATGGGGACTTGGAGGCTAGACATGGATCGGATGAGATATCTGCCCGGTGTGGCGACCCTGAAGCTCGACGAGGATGCCTGCACCGGCTGCGGCACGTGCCGGGAGGTATGCCCCCACGGGGTGTTCGGGCACGGCACGGGCAAGGCCCGGATAGAGGACCTGGACGCCTGCATGGAGTGCGGCGCGTGCGCGCTCAACTGCCGGGAGGGGGCCTTGAGCGTGAGCCAGGGAGTGGGGTGCGCCAGGGCCATCATCCACGGCTGGATCACGGGAGGGCCGCCGTCTTGCGACTGCGGCGGGGACGGCGGGTCCACCTGCTGCTGAAGATTTGCGGTTTATTCCGGCCCGCCCGCCAGGGTAGCGAGACCCGTGCTCCCCGGCGCGGCCAGGATCGATTTGACTTTGTAGCGTACTTCTGTCCGCCCGGTGGGGGGGCGGCCGCACTCCCACCGGGCGGACCTGCTACGGCGTTGCATCGATAGACGCGAAGCAACAGCCGGGTCCAGGGGGAGGCTTCTCCCCCTGGCCGCCGGAGACATCCTGACTATTTCCCGTACTTGTTCCCGATGCTGAACGCGGGCCCAAGTTCCGGACCCAGGCCGTAGTAGGCGCGGGAGGCCGTGGCGTAGACCACTGTCCCGATCTTCCCGATGTCGATCTTGCCGTCCTGGCCGAGGACGTTCTCGTCCGCCCTCACGTCCTTTATCTCCCCCACGAACTGGGTGTGCAGCCCGAGCTCCACCACCTGGACCAGCTCGCATTCCAGCACGAGCGGAAACTCCTCGATGTAGGGGGCGTTGACCGTGGCGGCCTTGGCCGCGGTGAGCCCGCAGGCGGCGAACTTGTCGCCGTCGCGGCCGGAGGCGATGCCGAAGTAGTCCGCCAGGGCGGCCTGGTCCTGGGCGGGGATGCTGACGGTGAAGGCCTTGGAGGCCATGACGCAGCCGTGGGTGTAGGTGGCGGCGCGCAGCGACACGGCCACACAGGGCGGCTTGGAGCAGCAGATGCCGCCCCAGGCGATGGTCGCGCCGTTGGCCTTCCCTTCCGCGTCGTAGGCCCCCACCACCCAGACGGGAGTGGGGATGGCCAGGGTTTTGGCTCCGAGGGATTTCTTCATGTTCTTTCCTTCTCTACCATTCGTTCTTGTGAATGCGCTCCGGCCTGAAGCGGTCTGCCCTGTGCGAGGGCATGTCCGGGCGGCCGATGGGCACGAAGCTGTGGGGGATGATGTTCTCCGGCATGCCGAGGAGCTTGCGGAAGTTCTCGACGCGGTCCTTCTCCGGGTAGACGCCCACCCACACAGCGCCGAGCCCCTGGGCGTGCAGGGCCAGGAGCAGGTTCTGGACGGCGGCGGCGCAGTCGATGGGCCAGTATCCGGGGTACTTCTCCAGTCCGGGGTCGGCGCAGACCAGCACGCCGGCCTGGGCCTGGCGGGTCATGGCGGCGTAGGGATGGAAGCCGGGCACGGCGTCCAGCCTGGCGCGGTCGGTGATGAGCACGTAATGCCAGGGCTGCGCGTTTCCGGCGCTGGGGGCGCTCATGGCGGCCTGGAGCGCGGTTTCGATAAGCTCCGGGGCCACGGGCTCGGCGGTGAATTTGCGTATGGAGCGCCGGGTGAATATGCATTCGAGTGCGTCCACGTTTGCCTCCTTGAGGGTGATGACCCGTGCAGTTACCCCACATCCCGCCTCGCGGTCCAGAGACGGACATGAATGTAAGCGGCCCGGGGCGTCAGATCATCGACTCCAGCACCTTGATGACGGCGGAGAAGTCCAGCTCCCCAAGCCCCTTGGACATGCCCTGGTTATAGAGCTGGAGATTGGAGAAGGCGGCCGGGGCGGGGCATTTCATGTCGCTTGCCGTGTCCGTGACGTATTTGAGGTCCTTGGCCATGTGCTTGAGGGGAAACTGTGCCGGGAAGGAGCCGTCCCGCAGCATGTGCTCCTTGATCCGGAAGAGGTCGCAGGCCAGCGGCCCGCCCAGGACCACCTCCAGCATGGCCCCGGTGTCCAGCCCTCCGGCGCGTCCGAAGACCAGCATCTCGGCCAGGCCCTCCATCATGGAGGCCAGCAGCAGGTTGACGGACATCTTCATCATGGAGCCGCCGGGCGCGTCGCCGCAGTGCACCACCTTCCTGCCCATGGCGAGGAAGAGCGGCTCAAGCGTCTTCACCGCGTCCGGCGGGCCGCCCGCCAGGATCACAAGCGAACCCGCCTCGGCGGCGGGCTTGGAGCCGGAGACGGGCGCGTCCACGTAGACGGCCCCCGTCTCGCCGGCCCTGCGCGCCGCCTGCCCGGCGTAGGCGGGCGGGACCGTGCTCATGTTGACCACGGTTTTTCCTCCGCCAAGCGCCGGGCCCATGCCGTTCTCGCCCCAGAGCAGGGCGTCCGAGGCCTCCGGGTTCGTGACCATGAGGAAGACCACGTCGTTTGCCTCCGCCAGGGCGCGCGGCGTGTCCGCCACGGCAAGGCCGGGGATGGTCTCCGGCAGGGGGCGGGTGCGGTTGTAGACGGTGACGGCATATCCGGCCTTGGCCAGGTTCAGGGCCATGGGCTTGCCCATGATGCCCATTCCGGCGAATCCCACGGAGAGTTTCATTCGGGGGCTCCTTGAGCTAAGGGTGTCGCGGGGAGACTCGGGCTCACAATGGCACGGACCGGGCCGGGGAAGTCAAGGGAAATGGAACACGGCAAGCGCATCCTGCATCTGGACATGGACGCCTTCTTCGCCTCGGTGGAGCAGCTGGATGACCCGTCGCTTCGCGGCAGGCCCGTGATCGTGGGCAAGGGCGACCGGGGGGTGGTCTCGGCCGCCTCCTACGAGGCCCGCGCTTTCGGGGTGCGCTCCGCCATGCCGGTGGTCCAGGCGCGCAGGCTCTGCCCCCAGGGGATATTCGTGAGCGGGCGCATGCGGCGCTATTCGGAGGTCTCAAGGCAGGTGATGGCCGTGCTGGGCGAGTTCTCTCCGCTGGTCGAGCAGGCCAGCGTGGACGAGGCCTACATGGACGTCACCGGCACGGAGAAGCTCTTCGGCCCGCCGGAGGAGCTGGCGCGCCGCCTCCAGGCCAGGGTGCGCGAGGCCACGGGGCTTTCGTGTTCCATAGGCATCGCCCCGGTGAAGTTCCTGGCCAAGATCGCCTCGGACTACAGAAAGCCCGGCGGCGTGACCATCATCGAGCCAGGTGACGTGGAGGCCTTCCTCAAGGACCTGCCGGTGGGGAAGATACCCGGCGTGGGCGGCAAGACCCTGCCCAGGCTCGCGTCCTTCGGGGTGAAGACCTGCGGCGACGTCCTGCGCTACTCGGGCGAGTTCTGGGAGCGTCACCTGGGCGAGTGGGGCCGGGTGCTGCACGCCAGGGCCAGGGGGCTCGGATCCACGGAGATCGTCACCGGGCACGAGCCCAAGTCGTCGAGCGCGGAGAACACCTTCGAGCGCGACCTGGACGACGTGGAGGAGTTGCGCGCGTGGCTGCTGCGCCAGAGCGAGCGGATCGGGCGGGATTTGAGAAAGCACGGCCTCAAGGGGCGCACCGTCACGGTCAAGATCAAGTTCGCGGACTTCACCCAGATAACCAGAAGCCGGACCCTGGACGAGCCCACCGATTCGGACGGCGAGATATTCAAGGCGGCCTGCGGGCTTCTGGACGCCGTGGCGCTTTCGAAGAAGGTGCGGCTCATCGGGGTCGGCGTGTCCAACTTCGCCAAGGGGCCGGAGCAGCTCCCCCTCATGCCCGACCAGGAGCGCGAAAAGGCATGCAGGCTCGACCGGGCCATGGACGCCATCCGCGACCGCCACGGCAAGGCGGCGGTCAAGCGCGGGCGGCTGTTCGGCGAGGGTCAGTAGAGCTTGGCGTACATGTCCTCGTTCCCCAGGATGCGCTTCACGTAATCCCTGGTCTCCGTGTAGGGGATGAACTCCACGAACAGCTCCGGGTCCAGGCCGCCCAGGAACTCCTTCCAAACGGATAACTTAACCCGCCCGGCGTTGTAGCTGGCCAGCGTCAGGGCCACGTTGCCGCCGTACTCCTGGTGGCGCTCCAGGAAATAGCGGACGCCGAAGCGGATGTTCACCGCCGGGTCCTTCAGGCTATCCACCTTGAACCCTTTCTCGCCGTATTTCTCCGCCTGCGATTTCGCCGTGGCGGGCATCATCTGCATGAGCCCCACCGCCCCCGCGCCGCTCACGGCGTCCGGCTCGAAGAAGCTCTCCTGCCGGATGAGGCCGCGTATCAGGTTGGGGTCCACGCCGGTCCCGGCCAGATTGCGGTCGATGAGGTCCGGGTGGCGGTTGGGGTAGACGATCTCCCGGATGGGTCCAAGTTCCGCCCCGGTCCCGCGCGCCAGGCATCCCCACAGGGCGCGCGACACGGCCCGCACGGCGGTCAGGTGGTTGCCCAGGCTGGTGGACAGCGCGGCGTAGCGTACGGCCAGGGCCGGGTCCTTGGGCATGGCGGCGTTGGCGGCGGCGAGTTCGCGCTCGGCAAGCTCCGGCAACAGCCCGGCCTCCAGGATGGCGGCCCGCTCCAGGGCGGGCCGGGCGGCCTCGGGCGGGGCGAGCGCGGCGAAGTCCGGGCAGGCCCCGGCCTGCGCGGTCACTGCCGCCCGCGCGCCCAGGCGGGCCTTGGCAAGCATGCCGTAATAGCCGTTGGGCCAGCGCGAGAGCACCGCGCTGTAGCTCGCGGCGGCCTTCTCTTTGTCTCCGGCGGCCTCCATGGCCCTGCCGGACCAGTAGCGTGCCGCCGGGGCGTAGTCGGAGTTGGGAAAGCGCTCCATGAAGGACGCCAGCGAGGAGACGGCCCCGGCGTGGTCTCCCTGGGCGTGGCGGATGAGGCCCGCGAGCCATGCGGCCTGCTCGCGCGATTCGGTGGGCTCCGGGCCGGACGCGGCCAGCTCGGCTGCCGCCGCCAGGGCCTCGCCGAAGCGGGCGCGCTCCAGGCGGGAGAGCATGGTGAGGCGCAGGCAGGCCTCGGCAAGCTCCGCGCTGTCCGGGAGCCTGCGCGCCCTCGCCAGGGAATCCAAGAGGAGCGACTCCATGCGCGCGGCGTCGTCCGGCCCGGAGAAGCGCCAGTATGCCCGCGCCTGATGGTACACGGCCCAGGCGGCAAGAACCGGGTCGGCGGCCGTGCTCGCCGCGTCTTCGAAATGCTGGATGGCGGCGGTGGTGTCGCGCCTGGAGTAGAGGGCCTTGCCCTGGAGGTAGAGGGCGCGGGCCGGGTCCGCTCCCGGGGCCTTGGCGTACTGTTCGATGAGCGGCGCGGCCCGCTGGGCCATGCTCTTGTCCAGCAAAAGCTCGATACGCTCCCGCAGGGCGGCCGCCGAGCCGGGGTTGAAGGCGATGCGCCCGGATGCCGACAGCTCTCGGGCCAGGGGCTCGGCTTTTTCGGCCGAACCGGTCCAGGGCAGGGTGGTCAGGAGCTCGCGCAGATGCTCGCCCGCCCCGGCGAAATCGCCGGAAACGGCTGCCAGCTCCGCCGCGCGCCACAGGGCCACGGAGCGGAAGGAGTGGTCGCCCAGGTCCAGGAAGCGCCGGTAGCGCGGCAGAGCCTCGGGCGATCCCAAACCCTCCAGGCAGTATGCGGAGAGCAGCAGGGCCTCCGGGCCGAAGGCGGCGTCAGCCGTGTCCAGGCCGTCCAGTTCGGCCAGGGCGTCGTCGAAGCGGCCAAGCCTGTAGAGCGAATATCCCGCGAAGGCCCTGGCCCAGCCGGACATGGCCGGGAGGCCGGCCTTGGCTTGGGCCAGCGTTTTGGCCGCGTCCTCGTGCTGGCCCGACAGCGAGCGCAGGATGCCGATGGCCAGGATGCTCCCCGGGTCGCCTGGCCGGGCGGCGAGCCTGGCGATCCTCTCCGGGGCGTTCTTAACGGGCTGGACGAAGGGGCGCGGCAGGGGGAGGTCCGCCGCCGGGGGCGCGGCCATGGCCGTGACCGCCAGGAGCAGGGCCGAGGCCGTCAGAAGCAGATGTTTCATGACTGCCTTCTACGGCAGGTCCGGGCCGTTGGCAAAGCATAACGCCCGCCGTTTCTTATCCCGCGCCGTCGCGTTCCGCACGGGCATCGCCCCGCTCCGCGAGGCAATCGTGGGTCCTGGGGGATCATCCCCCTGGCGGGAGAGTCCAGAGAGGCCGGAGCCCTCTTTGGCCGCCGGAGGCCTCTTCTCCTCTCTTCTCTTCTCATATCCCATCCACCCCCTTGACCCCTCGCGCGAGGGGCGTATGCAGCATGCATGGAACTCTTCGCGATGGACGCAAGCCGCGCTTTCGGCGAGGCCGTGGCGCGCGAACTCGGCACGGGCCTCTCCCCGCACGAGGAGCGCCTCTTCGAGGACGGGGAGCACAAGTCGCGCCCGCTGTGCGGCGTGCGCGGCCGCGACGTCTACGTCATCCAGAGCCTGCACGGCGGCCCTGCCGAGAGCGTGGCGGACAAGCTGGTCAAGCTGCTGTTCTTCGCCCAGGCCCTGCGGGACGCGCGCGCCGCGCGCGTGACGGCGGCGGTCCCGTACCTGGCCTACTCGCGAAAGGACCGCCGCACCAAGGCCCGCGACCCCCTGACAACCCGCTACGTGGCCCAGCTCATGGAGGCTGCCGGGGTCGGGACCGTGGTGACGCTGGAGGTCCACAACGTTTCGGCCTTCGAGAACGCCTTCCGCATAGAGACGGTGCATCTGGACACGCGCGCGCTGTTCGCGGAGCATGTGGCGTCGATGGGCTGGGAGGGACCCGTGGCCGTGGCCTCGCCCGATCCGGGGGGCATCAAGCGCGCGCAGCTTTTCCGGGAGGCGCTGGAGCGCCGCCTGGGGCGGGAAGCCGGGTTCGCTTTTCTCGAGAAGCGGCGAAGCGGCGGCGTGGTTACGGGGTCGCTGGTCACGGGGGAGGTGCGGGGGGCGCTGGTCATAGTGATGGACGACCTGATCAGCACCGGGCACACCATGGCCCGGGCCGCCAGGGCGTTTCTGGAGCGGGGCGCCGGGCGCGTGCTGGCCATGGCCGCCCACGGCCTCTTTATGGATGGGGCCATCGCGGCCATGACCGACCCGGCCCTGTCCGGCACGGTGGTCACGGATACGGTGGGGCCTTTCAGGCTGGACGCGAAGGCCCGGGGCAGGGTGGATGTGGTCAGTGCGGCCCCGCTTTTCGCCGAAGCCGTGAAAAGGCTGAGCGAGGGCGGCTCCGTCACCGGGCTTCAGTGCTTGTGAGAAGCCGCGCGGCGTCCCGGGCAAGCCCAAGATAGGCGTTGGCCGTGCCCGGCCAGTGCTCGGGCGGATGTGGTCCCGGCTCCCACATGCGCGACATGGCCAGCTGCGCGCGCAAAAGCGCCCGGGCCAGGGCGTGGAAGGCCATGAGTTCCGGATCCGGCGCGCCGCCCAGCATTTCGCGGTATGCGCCCGCGAGCGTCTCGATCGCCCAACCGGCCCCGAGCCGGGCGCACTCAAGGCCCAGGCACGCGATCTCCTCGTAGGGGTCCACCAGCCTCAGGAACCGGTTGAACTCCAGGCAGTCGATCACCATGGGCGTGCCATTCAGGAAGATGTGCTCGGGGCGCAGATCGCCGTGCCCCTCCACCACCATGCCGGACGCCGCCCTCCCGGCCAGCATGTCCGCGTGCGACTCCAGGAAACGCCGGGCGGCATTCACCGCCTCGTCCAGGTCGCCTGCCTCCAGCAGATCGCGCGAGCCCTCCAGCACGTCCACGTTGACAGCGTGCTGCCGGATGAAGCGGTCGCGGTAGGATTCGGGAGCGATGTCAACCCGGGACAGGGAGCCGTGGAACCCGGCGAGCCTCGCCGCCACGGCCTCCAGCCTGGGAGGGGTCAGCCCGCCCCTCAGGATGACCTGGTCCATCATGCTGTCGCGATGCAGGCGTCGCATGCGAACCAGCCAGTCCACCGGCCTGCCGTCCCCGCCCAGCAAAAGGCCGTCTCCGGCGCGGACGAGCGGAACCACGCCCAGGTAGACCCCCGGGGCCAGCCTGGCGTTCAGGCGGACCTCCTCCATGCAGTCGGCCCTCCTGGCTTCCGGGGTGGAGAAGTCGAGCCAGGCCGTGCGCACGGGCTTCTTGAGCTTGTAGGCCTCGCCCCCGGCAAGGAACACCCAGGACATGTGGGTCTCGATGGCCTCCACGCCGTCCGGGCCGCGCGGATAGGCCGAAGGGGAGCAGAGCAGGCGCACCTTCTCCTCCAGTTCGTCGCGGCGGGAGATGTCATCCATCGTCCGCCCCCGTCCTGCGGGCCGCCTCGTCCAGCAGGCGGACGACCTCCCCGTCCTCCAACTGGTGGAAGTCCCGGTACCATTGCCCCACGCTGCTGAAGGAGGGCGGGGCCAGCAGGCAGACCACGGAATCGGCCTCCGCTTCGAGCTTCTCAAGCGTGTCCGGAGGGGCCACCGGAACAGCCAGGACCACCCTGGCCGCGCCGCGCGCCTTGAGCGCACGTAAGGCGGCCAGCGCCGTGGAGCCGGTCGCGAGGCCGTCGTCCACCAGCACGGCGTCGCGCCCGGCGGGATCGTTCCTGGCCCGGCCCTGGAAGTAGACGCGGCCGCGCCGGGCAAGCTCCTCGCGCTCGCTCTGCTGGACCTGCTCGATGTAGGCCTCGCTTGCGCCGGTCAGGTCAGCCACGCGCCGGTTGATGACCGTGACCTCCTCTCCGCCCGCGTCGGCCAGGGCGCCGATGCCGAGTTCGGGCTGGCCGGGAGCTCCAAGCTTGCGCACCAGCACCAGGTCGAGCGGCGCGTCCAGGGCCTTGGCGCACTCGGCGGCCACGGGCACGCCGCCGCGCGGCAGGGCGTAGACGACCGGGCTGTCCAGTTTCAGGCGCGCCAGCCTGCCGGCCAGGTCGCGCCCGGCATGGGTCCGGTCGCGGAATCGTCCGTCTTCAAGCGGCATGTGACCTCCCTTGCGTTGCGTCCGCGAAGGACTGCGAAGAAGGTTGAAGGCGACGACGCCCTGACCAGTGACTCATCCCGGCGCAACAAGGCCGCGTCACCCGGGAATGGAGCCGGTCATTGGGGGGCGTTGCCCTCGAAACGGCCGTGCGTTCTTACGGGGCGCGACACTCGCCGCCGGGGGAGAGGCGCCTCCCGAACCACCCTGCCGCCAGGCTCGTGACCTCCTCCATGGCTCCGGGTTCCTCGAAGAGGTGCGTGGCCCCGGGCACGAGGGCGAGTTCAGACCCAGGGGGCAGCAGCGGCAAGGCCGCGCGATTGAGTTCGAGGACCTGTCTGTCCCGCTCCCCGACGATGAGCAGCACGGGAACCTTGACGGCGGCGAGCATCTCCCCGGCCAGGTCGGGCCTTCCGCCACGCGAGACCACGGTGGACACCTCCCCCGGCCAGGAGGCCGCGGCCGTCAACGCGGCGGCCGCTCCGGTGCTCGCCCCGAAAAGGCCGGCCGGAAGCCCCGCCGTCGCGGGCCTTTCGCGGACGTAGCGGATGGCCGTCTCGAGCCTGGCCGCCAGGAGCGGGATGTCGAAGACGTTCTCCCTGTCCCTGGCTTCCACCGGGGTGAGCAGATCGAAGAGGAGGGTGGCCAGGCCCTCGCGGCCAAGCGCTGCCGCGACGGCCAGGTTTCGTGGGCTGAGCCTGCTGGAACCGCTGCCGTGAGCGAAGACGACCACCCCCTTGGGATTCGCGGGCACGGAGAGGATGCCAGGAAGGCCGCCGGGAGGGATGGACACTTCCATGTCCTGCAATGCGGGGTTGACGGGTGGCATGTGAAGCCCCCTCTTGTTCGTCGAATGGGACGGCTTACACCCTTTATGACTGATATGCCCGCCGCGCGTCTTCGTCAATCAAACGGTCATGGCGCATGAAAGAAGAAGGGGCAGGGAGGTTTCCCCCCTGCCCCCGGACGCGGAACGCGTATTTGCTGCTAGGCTTTTTTCACGTTGATGAAGAACTCCTGCATGGCCAGCCCGCCTCCAGGCGCGGATTCCACGCAGAGGCCGCCCGGCATGAAGGCGTTGTCGGCCACGCCCTTGCCCCTGGCCCTGGTCTCCACCGGCAGTTCGTGTCCGAAACCGTGGACCATGAAGGCCGCCTCGGGGTGGATGAACTCGGTGACGAAGGCCTTGATCAGGCCGGCCTTGCCACCGCCGGAGACCTCGACCAGGTCGCCGTCCTGGATGCCCAGTTCCTTGGCGCGCCCGGAGTTCAGCCACAGGACGTTCTCCGGGAACTGTTCGGAGAGCAGGGGGTTGTTGACCGTGTGCCCCTGGGTGTGCGTGCCCACGCGGCCGAAGGCGATGCGGAACTGGCCTTCGCCGGGCGCGGCGGGCGATTTGTAGGGGGTGAGGGTCTCGAATCCGGCGGCCGCCCATTTCTCGCTGGCCATTTCCAGCTTGCCCGAGGGGGTCGGGAACTTGAGGTCCTTGACGTCAAGGTAGCGCGGATCCTTGGAGAGGCCCACGAAGCCTTTCTTGGCGAGGTCCTCCACGGTGACGCCGGTGCCTTCCAGCTGGTAGTTCCAGATGTCCTCGATGTGCTTGAAGGCGAATTTCTCGATGCCGAGCTTTCCCGCCAGGCCGCAGAGGATCTCCCAGTCCGCCTTGGTCTCGAAGCGGGGCGGCAGGGCGCGCTGGCGGTAGAAGAACTGGGGCTTGAGTCCGGCCTTCTGGGCGATGATGGACTCGCGGGAGAGGTAGGGCGAGAGGGGCAGCACCACGTCGGAGTGCCAGGCAGTGTCGGACCAGGAGAAGGTGACGCTCACCAGTAGGTCGAGCTTCTCCCATACGCGCTTGATGGCGTCGGGGTCGGGCATGGCCATGAGCGGGTCGTGCCGGTAGGCGATGTAGGCCGTGACCGGGTACGGATCGGCCGAGTCGATGGCCTCGAAGGCCCGGTGCAGTAGACCCGGCCCCGCGTCGAAGGGCTTGTGCTTCCAGCCCACGCCGTCGGCGCGCTTCTCCTCGGGTTTGGGGAAGAGCTCCACCAGCTTGTTGAGCCCCTTGCGTCCCACGTCCTTGGGGGTGCTCCCCAGGGGCAGGCCGCCCTTGGCGCCGATGGAGCCGAGCAGCGCGTTGATGACGTAGGCGGTGCGGCAGACCTGGAAGGAGTCCTCGTAGCGGGCCACCATCCAGCCGGGGTGCCAGATGACGTGCGGGGCCGCCTTGGAGAGGTCCTTGGCCAGCTGCCTGATGGACTTGGCCTCCACGCCGCACTCGGCGGCTGCCCACTCGGGGGAGTAGGGCTCCACGAAGGTGCGAAGCTGGTCCAGGTCCTTGATCCACATTTCCGCGAAGGCCTTGTCGTAGAGGCCCTTGTGCAGAAGCTCGTGAATGACGCCGAGGTTGAAGGCGTAGTCGGTGCCGGGGCGGATCATGAAGAAGTTGTCCGCCTTGCTGGCCGTGATGGTGGCGCGGATGTCGATGCAGGTCAGTTCGCAGCCCTTGGCCATGCCGTCCAGCACGCCGTTGACCTCGGAGACGTTGATGGCCTCGAAGATGTTGCGGGTCTGCAGGACGATGTGCTTGGCGTTGGAATAGTCGTAGACGAAGTCCTTGCGGCCCACGCCGGCGATGGAGCGGCAGGCGTGCATGACGTTGCGGGCGCAGGAGACGTCGTGGTTGCAGTAGTTGGGGGAGCCCAGGGCGCGCATGAAGGCCTGGTGCAGGTCCACGAAGGGGCCGCCCCGGTCGGAGAAGAGGACGGTGCGGGGGCCGTGTTTCTCCATGAGGGCCTTCATCTTCTCGGCGACGTACTCGAAGGCCTCCTCCCAGCTCACCTTGGCCCATTTGCCCTCGCCGCGAGCCCCCTGGCGTATCATGGGGTGCTGGGGCCTCTCCGCGTCGGCCTCCAGGGCCGGACCCGCGGCGCCGCGCGCGCAGAGCGCGCCCTTGAGGGCGGAATGGGGGTTGCCTTGGATGAAACGGATTTCACCGTCTTCCACGTCCACCATGATTGGGCAGCGCACCGTGCACATGCCGCAGACGCTGAAGACTTCCTTCTTGGACATTGAGGGCCTCCTGACGGATTGGCTTGGATACGATGGGCCGCCGTTTCCGGCTGCCCGCCTCAGGACGTATCACGCACGTTCGTAGCAGTTCCTGAAAACCGTGACAAGGCCGCGCGTAGATTGGGATTTAAATAACATGGCTTGCCTGAAAACCATTAAGCATCTATGGGGTGGATATGGGATTCCCCTGCAAAGTAACATACCACCCCGATGGGAATTGCCTCCTGTTTCCGGCGAACCTCCTGCCGCATGGAACAGGCTCTGCTTTCGGAGGCGCCGGCATAAGCATACTTTTCTGGTCTGGATTGGTTGCATTGCATCCCTCTCTTATGAGGAATCCTTTTCAGGAAACAACCCGGCTTGCATGGGCGTCTGTCTTGCAAAAAAGCTTTCATGCGTGTAAGGCATGCCTCCGGGTATCGCTATTTTTTGGATTTCTCAAGCTGAATTATCGTTAAAATTGATAGCGAACGAGCGGGTCTGGCCAAGGCCCGCGTGGCTGGTAACCTCAGGCGGGCGGCGAAGGGGCCGCGGGGGAGAACATGAGCCTCTACTACATCAAGACGAACGCCAAGCGCTGCATCAGCTGCAAGGCCTGCGAAGTCCACTGCAAGGTCAAGAACAAGGTGCCCCTGGGGGCGAGACTTGGGCAGCTCGTGAGCGTGGGGCCCGTGAGCAGGGGCGGCAAGCCCAAGATCATGAGCCTGTTCATGCCCTGCTTCCACTGCGAGGAGCCCTGGTGCGTGTCTGCCTGCCCCACGGGGGCCATGACCCGCAGGGAGAAGGACGGCATCGTCTTCGTCCAGCCCAAGCTGTGCGTGGGATGCAAGGCCTGCATCATCGCCTGCCCCTGGAACATCCCCCAGTGGGACGAGGCGTCGGGCAAGGTCATCAAGTGCGACTTCTGCCGCGACCGCATCGACGCGGGCAAGAACCCCGCCTGCGTGACCGGATGCTGCGCCCACGCCCTGGATTTCGTGCGTCCAAACGAGGCCTCGCGCGCCCAGAGGGCATCCTGGGGAGCAAGGCTTCTGAAGCATCAGATTGAGGAACCCGGACTGTAGTCGCCTCTCGTGGTGGGGCGGCTCCACATCAACCCGATGGGACAAGGAGTCGTAGGCTATGTCGAGAAAACGCGGAATTTTGGCAATGGTGATGCTGTGCCTGGTGTTGGCATCGTATTACGTGCCCTTCAGCCAGGCGCAGGACAAGACGGCGGCGCCCGCGGCGGCTCCCGCGGCGGCCCCGGCCACCGCCGGAGGCATCACCCTGAGCGTGGACAAGACCGCCCTTTCCAACGGCGGCGAGGTGACCGTCACGGGCAAGACCCAGCCGGGCAAGCCAGTCTATCTTGAGGTCTGGAACGAGAACAAGGTCAGCTCCGTCTTCTTCGACAGCGCCCCCAACAAGGAGGGCGTGCGGCCCTACAAGCTGTATCTTACCGAGGGGCTGCCCGCCTTCTACCAGATCTACGCCCCCGCTTCCACAAAGGAAGTCTTCGAGAAGTTCAAGAAGATGGGCGCAAAGTATCCCTACTCCGACGCCCTGAAGGAGATGGGGGCGGACGTGGCCTTCACCGTTCCCGCCAAGATGGCCATCGAGGCCTACCAGACCTCGCTCATGGCCTCCATCATCGGGTCGCGCGGCGAAAAGCTGCCCGCCCTCGATCCCCAGGACGCCAAGCGCCGGGCCATGCAGCTCACCAAGGCCCGGTTCCGTTCCCCCGGCAATATGCTCTCCTCCACGGTTGACGTCAAACCCGACGGCTCCTTCACCGCCAAGGTCAAGATCGTCGAGGGCAGCGCGCCCGGCAAGTACTTCATTCAGGCCTTCTCGGACAAGGAACTCAAGAGCGCCCCGGCCACCCTTGAGAACTCCATCAGCTTCCCGGTTATGTACCTGACAAACGGCGGCACCAGCCTGAACATCATCTGGCCCTTCCTCCTCACTCTGGGCATCGGCGTTTTCGGCGTGCTCATGGGCGCGGGCGGAGGCTTCATCCTGAACCCCATCCTGGTGTCCATCTGGCCCCTGCCGCACAACATCGTCGCCGGCACGGTCATGCCCACGGTGCTCTTCTCGCAGGGTTCCGGCATCTACAACTATTCCAAGATCAAGTTCATCAGCTGGAAGCTCGGCATCATCATGGGCATGGCCATGCTCCTGGGCGGCTTCATCGGACCCAAGCTGACCGAGCTCATCACGCTCGACCAGTTCAAGTCCTACTTCGGCTGGATTCTCCTTGTTCTCGCGGCCCTGATGTTCTGGCAGACCACCCCGGGCTACATCAACAAGAACAAGAAGGAACAGGCCATCCTCAAGGAGTTCAAGAAGCGCGCCGAAGAAGCGGCCAAGGCCAAGGGCTAAAGGAGACTTGTCATGATTATCGAATTCTGGGGACAAGAGTTCAAGGTCAATCCCGTGGTGGGCTGCATCGGCGCTTTCCTGATCGCCATCATGTCTTCCATGTTCGGCTTCGGCGGCGGCCCCTTCATGGTGCCCCTGATGACCGTGGTCATGGGCCTGCCCATGTACGTGGTGGTGGGCAGCTCGCTTCTGGCCATCTTCTTCAATACGATGATGGGCACCATGCGCCACTACCAGTTCGGCAACTTCGACCTCACCTTCTTCCTGATCATGTTCCCGGCGGCCATCCTGGGCGGCTTCATCGCCCCCCAGATCGCCAAACGCGTCAGCCCCCTGTGGGTGAAGCGCGTGGCCGTCGCCGGCCTGGTCATCCTGGCCCTGTCCCTGCTGGGCGTTTTCTAGGCGGGCTCACGCCGCACCCGAGAGGCCCCGTCCGCGAGGACGGGGCCTTTTTGTTTGATCGCGAGCGTTTACTTTGAACGTCCCACCTTGTAGTGAAGGGGAGGCCGGTTTACTGGAGTTTTCCCCGTCACAGTTTCTCCCTCAAGGCGAGCATGGACAAGCTGAAGACCTTCCTGCCATGCATGGTCATCTTCGCCGTGATCATCGGGCTTACGCACCTGCACGCCACCGCCCAGCTCGAGACCGCGCTCCGGGAAAGGCAGGCTGACCTTGGCAGGATATGCCAGCTCAAGACCGCTGATATCCACTCCACGTGCAACCGCCTGCTCGAAGCGGCGGGGGCCATGGCCGCCTTTGTCCGGCTGCAGGGGGATGACCCGGGCTCATTCGAAGCGGCTGCATATGCCCTTCTCAAGGTGTTCGACGGGATCGACCGGATAGCGCTGGCCCGAAACGGAGTGTTGTCGTTCGTTTACCCCGGCCCCTGGAGCGAAGTGGCCTTCGGAAAGGATATCCTCGCGGACCCGGCCCGGGGTGCGGCTGGCAGGGAGTCCCTCCGCTCGGGACTGGGGTTCGTCACCGGCCCTCATTCCGCCGGCGGCGTGAGACGCTTCTTCTGCGGGCAGGTCCCGGTGATTCCGCGGGGGGACTCCTCCTTGCCCTGGGGATTCGCCATGGCCGCCATCAGCGTCGATCGCCTCGTACAGGAGTCGGGGCTTGACGCGCTCGCCCGTGAAGGCTTCGTTTTCAGGCTTGAAAAGAAGGGTCTGAACCCGGACGAGACCGCGCTGGTGGCCGGGGAGGCCTCTCCCTTGAACGCTGGCGCAAGCAGCGAGATCGCCGTGCGGGGCCTCGAAATGGAACTTACCGTTTCGGAGTCCGCCACCCTTCCGTCCCTTCCGTCCTTCTGGCCCACGTACGCCTCGGGTTTCCTCCTGGCTCTGTCGCTATCAGCCCTCGCCTGGGTGCTGGCAAGGCAGCCGGGGAAGCTCAAGGCATTGGTGGAACGCCAGACAAGGAAGCTCCGGCGGGTGGTCGATCTTTTCACCCGTGAGATTCGCAAGAGCAGGAGGTTCGCCAAGGAACTGAAGGCGTCCAACGAACTGGCCGGGGACATGTTCGAGTCCTGCCCGGCGGTGATGCTCCTCATCGATCCGCTGGAGCTGGCCGTGGCCGATGTCAATCCGGCGGCGGAGAGGTTCTTCGGCTGGTCGCGGGCCGAGATGGCGGGAATGCCAATGTCAAGGTTCAACAAGCTCCCCGAGGAGGAGCTCGGCCGCAACGTCTCCCTGGCGGCGAGGGGCGAGGCCGGTCTGTTCACCGCCCCGTACAGGCTGGCCGACGGTACCGAGCGTCTGGTGGAGGTGTTTTCGGGCCCCATCCGCCGGGACGGGAGGATTCTCCTGAAATCGGTCGTCCAGGACGTCACCGGCAGGGAGCAGGCCCGAATGGAACTCCGGGAGAGCCGCCAGAGGCTGGAGTCGATTTTCGACGCGGCGGATTGCGCCATCGTGGAGATGGACGGGCAGGGAATCATCAGGCTGGTGAACCAGGGTTTTTCCGATATGTTCGGCCTGGGCCGGGATGCGGCCCCGGGCAGGTCCTTCCTGGACTTCATCCACCCGGACGACCGCCAGATTTGCGGGGAGATTCTGGAAAGCGTCGCGGGCAGCCAGGCGGGACGCGTCTGCATGCTCAAGCGGCTCGTCAGTCCGGACAAGCGGGAGTTCTGGGGCAACGTCTGCGTGGGCGGGGTCATGGACCAGCGGGGATATCACTCCGGCTGCGTGGCCGTGGTCACGGACGTCACGGCCCTCATGGCCGCCAAGCGGGCCGCCGAGGCCGCCAACCAGGCCAAGAGCAGGTTCCTGGCAAACCTGAGCCATGAGATCAGGTCCCCCATGAACGCCATCATGGGGCTCTCCGAGCTCACACTGCGAACCTCCCTTGACGCCCGGCAGCGCGACAACCTGATGAAGATCATCGAAGCCGGCAAAGCGCTCGTGAAGGTGATCGAGGCCCTCCTCGACTACGCCAGCCTGGAGTCCGGGCGCATGGAGCTCGCGCGGTCCCCGTTCAGCCTCTCCGGGTTGGTGGAGACACTGAGGGCCAGGTTCGCTCCGAAGGCCGCGGCCAAGGGCCTTGACTTCAGGGTCGAGATGCCCTCGCCCCTGCCGGGAAAATTGGAGGGAGACCCTGTCAGGCTCGAACAGATCATCGCCAACCTGTTGAGCAACGCGGTGAAGTTCACCCAGGCCGGAGAGATCTCCCTGAGAGTGTCGGCCGAGGTGCTGGACGGGAAGAGGGCGAGGCTCGCTTTCACGGTGTCAGACACCGGCAAGGGCATGGACCCGGACCAGATCGAAAGCCTGTTCGAGCCCTTCGCCCAGGCCGAGACAGACATGTCCAGGATGGCGGGGGGCCCCGGGCTCGGGTTGTCAGTGGCCCTCAAGCTCGCGGCCCTCATGGGCGGCGGCCTCACCGCAACCAGCGTCAGGCAGTCGGGGAGCACCTTCAGGTTCACCCTTGAACTTCCCCTCGCCGAACCGGAGGATGGCGGCATGAGCACGGGGAGCCTCGGCGCCCATATCGAGGAACTGGCCGGAGGGCTGGCAGGCAGGAAGGTGCTGGTCATCGACGACAACCCGCTGGGGCGGCACACGGCCATGGAGATGCTCAAACTGGGAGGCATGGACGCGGACGGAGCCTCCGGCGGGCTGGAAGCCCTGTCCATGGCCGCGCGGGGGGATTACGACGCCATCCTTCTGGACATACAGATGCCGGGCATGGACGGCTTCGAAACCATGGATTCCTTGAAGAAGCTAGCTGGCTTCAGGATGCCTCCCGTGGTAGCGGTCACCGGGCATGCCAGGGAGGAAGACCGCCTGCGTTGCGTGGAGGCGGGGATGGCCGGGCACGTGGCCAAGCCGTATTCGCCCGGGGCGCTGTTCGCCGCGCTCAGGGAGGGGATGGCCGTGCGGGAGGCTGGCGTTCCGGCCGGACTGGACACGCGGCGGGCGCTCAGGCTCCTCATGAACAACGAGGAGCTTTACGGCCGCCTGCTCCTGGGGTTCGTCCGCGAATACGGCGATGCTCCCGGGCGCATGCGGGAGCTGCTGGAGAGCGGCGACATCGAGGAGGCCGTGGTCCTGGCTCATTCCATCAAGGGCCTCGCGGCGAACCTGGGCGGCGAAAAGCTGAGGCTGGCTTCTCTGGCCCTGGAGATTGGGCTGCGCCAGGATGACCCCGGGAAAACACTCCGCCTGGCCGGCGATTTTTCCGCGGAACTCGCGCGCTTCCTCGCCCTGGCTGCGGAGCATGGGGCCAAATACTCGTCTTCTTTGTAGTCTTTTCAAATCTATGGGTATTTTTTGGCTGGCAAGTCCCGCCCGTTCCCGTTAAGAACTCCGGAAGCGGATGGGTCCTCAAGCAGCACCCTCAGAGACCATCGTGAGCACTTCCCTACGCGTCCTCATCGCCAACCTGTCCGAAGAGACCTCGCGGCGCCTGATCCTGGACCTTGCCCAGGGGGGCTTCATTCCGTCGTACGTCAGGGTCGAGGACAAGGACACCCTCGTCTCGCGCCTGACCGCCTACGAATGGGACCTCGTCCTGGCCGGGGACCATCCCCCGGGGACGGACCCCGCCGGCACGGCCACGCTGGTGCGGCGGGAGCGCCGGGACGTCCCCATGGTGGTGGTGCGCGAGCATTCGCCCGGACCCGATCCGGCCCTCGAGGGAGACCCGCTCATCCTGGACGGCGCGCCGCTCTCGGGCGAAGGGGCCGCGCTGGCCGCGGTGAGGCGCGTGCTTGGCCGGAAGGGCGTGAAGGTGCCGGGCGAGGCCGTGGACGCAAGCGTGCTCCTGCACCGCGCCTATTTCGAGCAGCTCTTCGAGAATTCCCCCCAGGCCATCGCCATCGTCAACCACGTTCTGGAAGTGGTTGAGGTGAACAGGGGCTTCGAGAACCTCTTCGGCTACACCCCGGGCGAGGTCAAGGACCGCTTCCTGCCGGGCCTCATCGTCCCCGCCGCGCTGATGGAGGAGTCCGAGGGCATGCGCCGCAAGGCGGCCGAGTCGGGCATCATCCAGCGCGAGACCGTGCGCATGAGAAAGGACGGCACGGAGATAAGCGTCCTCGTGGTGGGCTGTCCCATCAACGCGGGCGGAGTGGCCGTGGGCATGTTCTGGATCTACACCGACATCACCGCCCGCAAGAGGGCCGAGGAGGCGCTGAGGCTCGCCGAGCGCCAGTACAGGGGGGTGGTCCAGAACGCGGTGATGGGCATCTTCCAGGCCACCCTGGACCTCAAGCTCACCATGGTCAACCCGGCACTGGCCGAGATTCTCGGCTGCTCCTCCACGGAGGAGCTGCTCGCCCGGCCGGAGCTGTGCGAACTGTTCCTCAACGACCCCGAGAAAGGCGTGGAGCTGTGGAGCCAGTTGGGGGACTCGGGCGAGGTCTCCGGCTTCGAGGTTCCCACCCGCCGCCTGGACGGCAGCCCCATCTGGCTGGCCCTGTCCGCCAGGCTGGTGCAGGGCGCGAACGCCGGCCAGCGTTTCCTTGAGGGGACCGTGGAGAACGTCACGGCGCGCAAACTGGCCGAGGAGGGCCTCAAGCACGCCGAGGAAAAATACAGGGCAATCTTCGAGAACGCCCAGGAAGGCATCTACCAGACCTCCCTGGAAGGCAAGGTCATCTCGGCCAACCCGGCCCTGGCCCGCATTCTGGGTTGCGCGACGCCGGGGGAGCTCATGGAGCGGGTGTCCGACGTGGAGAGCCGCTTTTACGTCACCCCCGGGAGGCGTGGCGAGTTCAAGCAGGCCGTTCTGCGCGACGGCAGCGTTTCCGCCTTCGAATCCCAGGCGTACCGCGCCGACGGCCGGGTGATATGGATAAGCGAGCACGCCCGCCTGGTCCGGGGCGAGGACGGCGAACCCCTCTGTTTCGAGGGGACCATGATCGACATCACCAAGCGCAAGAAGGCCGAGGAGAATCTGCGCCGCGCCGAGGCCAAATACCGCTCCATATTCGAGCATTCGCCCGACGGCATATTCCAGGTGTCCCCCGGCGGGAAGTTCATCTCGGCGAATCCCGCCCTGGCCCGCATCCTGGGCTTCGCCTCCCCGGAGGAGCTCATGAACGGCCTGGACTCGGGCGACGACATCCACCTGGACAGCGCCAGGAGGGCGGAATTCAAGCGCCTGCTCGCCGAAACGGGGCAGGTGGTGGACTTCGAGTCCGAGGTGAGGCGGGCTGACGGGAAGGTCGTCTGGATCAACGAGACCGCCTGGGAGGTCCGGGGCGAGGACGGCTCGCTCCAGCATTACGAGGGTCTCGTCCAGGACATCAGCGCCCGCAAGAGCGCCGAGCAGCAGCTCAGGCACCAGGCCTTCCACGACGCCCTCACGGGCCTGCCCAACCGCATGCTCTTCATGGACAGGCTGGACTGGGCGCTCAACCGCTCCAGGCGCAAGCACGGCTACCGTTTCGCGGTCTTCTTCCTGGACCTGGACCGCTTCAAGATAATCAACGACAGCCTGGGCCACCTGGCGGGCGACAAGCTCCTGGTGGAGGTGGCGCAAAGGCTCAGGCGCGCCCTGCGGCCCATGGACACGGTGGCCCGCTTCGGCGGCGACGAGTTCGCCGTGCTCGTGGACGACATATCCGGCACCCTGGACGCCACACACGTCCTCTCCCGCCTGCACGAGGAGCTGAACAAGCCTTTCTCCGTCGAGGGACGCCAGGTGTTCACCTCCGCCAGCGTGGGCGTGGTCCTCAAGACCTGGACCTACGAACGCCCCGAACAGCTGGTGCGCGACGCGGACATCGCCATGTACCGGGCCAAGACCCTGGGCAAGGACCGCTACGAGATATTCGACCCCTCCCTGCATCAGGCGGCCACGTCGCTCCTCCAACTGGAGACCGACCTGCGCCAGGCCGTGGAGAACGGCGAGCTGAGGCTGCACTACCAGCCCATCGTGAGCATAAGCAGCGGCGAGGTGCGGGGCTTCGAGGCCCTGGTCCGCTGGCAGCATCCCAAGCGCGGGCTCATCCCTCCCTCGGACTTCATCCCCATTGCCGAGGAGACCGGCCTCATCCTGGCATTGGGAAGCTGGGTGCTGGAGAACGCCTGCAGGCAGCTCGCCGCCTGGCAGAAGCTCAGGCCGCAGGGGCCTTTGCTCACCATGAGCGTCAACCTCTCCGCCAAGCAGTTCATGAGCCTGGACCTGGTGGCGGAGATCCGCCGCGTCCTGGAAGAGACCGGGATACCGCCGGAGACCCTCAAGCTGGAAATAACCGAGACCAAGGTCATGGAGAACGCCGAGTTCGCCTCGCGGATGCTGTCGCAACTCAAGGCGCTCGGGGTCAAGATCAGCATCGACGACTTCGGCACCGGCTACTCCTCGCTGGCCTATCTGCACCGCTTCCCACTGGACACGCTCAAGATCGACCGCAGCTTCGTGGGCAAGATGGGCGACGGGCACGAGAACTCCGACATCGTGGGCGCCATCGTGGGGCTGGCCCACAACCTCGGCCTGGAGGTGGTGGCGGAGGGCGTGGAGCAGCACGGCCAGCTCTCCGAGCTCAAGGGGCTCTCCTGCCAGCTCGGGCAGGGCTACCTTTTCTCCAAGCCGGTCCCCACCGACGAGGCCGAGCGCCTCCTCCAGTCCGATTTCCGCCACCCCTGATTCACTATCCGGCCTGATTGTGTTACCGGTGCGCCATGAAAAACTGGATCATGGCGGTCTTCCTCGCGTCGTGCCTCGCCCAACCCGCCCTCGCCCAGAACAAGGGGGACATCTGGCCCACCACGCCCGGGTCGGACTCCCTGGAGCAGCGCAAGGCCAAGGCCCGGGAGAAGGGCAGGGAGCTCGGGACGAAGCTCCGGGACGACGAGGAACTGGTCCGCGGTTACGTCCGGCGCGGCATGGGAGTGGAGGAAGTCCGCGAGCTCCTGGGAGAGCCTCGCGGGGCCGCGGTTTCAGGGGACTCGGGGCGCTACCTGTGCCTGGGCTACGGCAGGGTGTGGGTGGTTTTCGAGGACGGGCAGGCCTCCTGCCTGCGCACCAGGCTGGAGTACGTGCCGCGCTACGGCTCCAACTGCCACTGCGCGGGCAACGCCATGAACATCATCCCGTTCCCCGAGCCTTGACATGGCATCGGGCAGGGCGCTAGACCCCATCAATCCGCTTGAATTCGCAAAACTTCCGGAGCCGGTAATGAGAGTGCTCATCGTCGACGACGACTTCTACAGCCGCAGCTTCCTCGAATACATCCTGCATCCCCATGCCTCCTGCGACGTGGCCGAGAACGGGGAAGAGGCCGTGATGGCCTTCCAGCGCGCCCTCAAGGAGAACAAACCCTACGACCTGGTCTGCATGGACCTTCGCATGCCCGAGATCGACGGCTCCACGGCCATGCGCGAGATCCGCGACGTGGAAAAGGATCACGGCGTGGACCGGGGCAAAAGGGCCAAGATCATAATCACGTCCGTCCTGGAAGACGCCGAGGACACCCACAACGCCATGTTCCTGGGCGACGCAACCGCCTTCCTGCAAAAACCCATCGAAGAGAAGTCGCTCCTGGCCGAGCTGAGAAGGCTCGAACTGATAAGCGACCACTAGTCCCCGCCCCGGATGCGGCCTTCGCCGCCAAGCCTTCCGTCCGCGTCCGGGCTCCAACGTCCCGGCGGCGCCAGCATTGGCGGAGGCCACATGACAGCGGAAACCACCGGCGACGAGCTTCTTGAAAAAGGGGATATGGAAGGGGCGTTCAGCCTCTACCAGATGGCGCTGGACAAGGCCCGGACAGAGGTCCAGGCCGCTCCCGGCGACACTGCCGCCCTGCGGCGTATGGCCTCCCTGCTGGAGCAGACAGGCAACATCCTGGCGGCGCGGGGGGATTTCGAGGCCGGGCTAGCCCGTGTGTCCGAGGCCGCCACGTTGCGGGAGAAACTGGCGGACGCAAGCCCCAAAGACCCGCGCCTGCGGCGCGAACTGGCCGCTTGCGTCGAGAGCGCCGGGAACCTCATGACCGCCCTTCGCGACTACGAAGGCGGTCTCGCCTCCTGCCGGCGCACCCTCTCCATCCTGCGCGGCCTTCAGGCCGCGTCCCCCGGCGACAGAACCTTGCGGACGGGCATTCTGCGCGAAACCGAGAAGCAGGCCGGGCTTTTGCACATCCTTGGGCGCATGGACGAGGCCCTGGCGCTCAGGCGCGAGGCCCAGGCCGGATGGCGGGACATGGCCGCCGCGAATCCCGAGGACGCCATGGCGGCCCAGGCCGCGCTCGCCGCCGTGCAGCAGACGGCCACCGTGCTGGTCGCCAAGGGCGAGATGGACGCGGCGCTTGAGGCCTACGCCCAGGTGCTCGCGGCCCTTGAGGAGATGGAGGCGGCAGAGCCCGAGATACGGGACTGGTCGCGCCGCAAGGCGGGCATCCTCACAGTGACGGGGGCGGTGCGCCGCCAGATGGGGGACCGGGAGGCCGCGGCCGCCGATTTCCGCAAGGCCCTGGCCGTGCATGAAAGCCTTGGCTCCGCCCCGGAGTGGGCCGAGGACGTGGCGGAGCTTCGCATGCTCCTCAAATCGGTGGCGGACTGAGCATTCCCGCCTCCGCACGGGCCTTGCCTTCTTCCGTGCTTTCCCGCATAGCGATTACATGGGAAAGCACCTTCTCCTCCTGGGCGGCGGGCACGCCCATCTGACCGTCATGGCGGGCCTCGCGCGCTACCGCGACGCAGGGCATCACGTCACCCTGGTGAGCCCCGCCGACTACCACTACTATTCCGGCATGGGGCCTGGCATGCTTTCCGGCCAGTACGAGCCCCGCGTGTGCCGCTTCCACGTGCGCAAGATGGCCGAAAAGGCCGGGGCCACGTTCATCCGCAGCCGCTTCGCCTCCATCGAGCCGGACAAGAAGGTGGTCAGGCTGGAGAACGGCATGCCCGTGGGCTACGACGTCTGCTCCTTCAACACCGGCTCGCAGGTGCCCCCGGCGGTGACCGGCGCGGGACGCCCGGAAGTGTTTCCGGTCAAGCCAATCGAGAACCTGCTGGCCGCCAGGGAGCGTCTCGGGCGCATCCTGGCCACGGGGGCAAACCCCAAGGTGCTGGTGATCGGCGGAGGCCCTGCCGGATTCGAACTGGCCGGGGCAGCGTGCCGCCTGATCAATTGCGGCTGCACCGAGGTTCCGGACGTCGCCATCGCGCCCGGGCGGCACTTTCTCGGGCGCTTCCCGGAAAAGGTGAGGCAGCTGGCCTACCGGTCGCTGGCCCGGCGTGGCATCAAGATATTCGACGGGCTTGGCGTTTCGCGCCTGGATGACGGCAAGGCGGTTCTCTCGGACGGCCTGCGTGTTCCCTACGACGTGGCGCTCCTGGCCATCGGCGTGGTCCCGCAGCCGGACCTGGCCCGCTTCGGAGTGAAGATGGGCCCCAGGGGCGGCATCCTGGTGGACAGGTTCCTGCGAAGCGTGAGCCACCCCGACATCTTCGGCGGCGGCGACTGCATAAGCTTCCAGCCGGGCGAGCTGGACAAGGTGGGGGTGTACCCGGTGCGGCAGAACCCGGTGCTGGACCACAACCTCATGGCCGCCCTGGAGGGGCGGGAGCTGATGGAGTTCACCGGCACGGACAAGGGATACCTGCTCATCCTCAACTGCGGCGACGGCCGCGGCATACTGAGCAAGGGGCCGCTGGCCTACGAGGGCAAGACCGCCTTCTGGCTGAAGGACAGGATCGACCGGGCCTTCATGAGGAAGTTCCAGGTGAGCGGGGAGCTTGACGAGGAGTAGGGGCGCATCATTCCGCCTCTTCCCGCAAATTTTCAATCACCTTGAGAAGCGTGGCGTGCGCCGCCGAGATTTCCCCTTCGCCGATGCCCGTGAGCATCCGGTCCCGGAATTCCATGGACAGGGCGATGAGCCGCTGGATGGCGGAGTAGTCGCTGACGGCCGCCATGGCGTCGGCGCGGTCCTGGTCGAGAAGCCTGACGAATCCCCTCCCTTCCAGTGCGGCCAGCGCCGCCGCGAGTTCATCCCCCGTCAGTCCGCTGGCCTCCTCCAGGGCCCTGAGCTTCATCTCTCCGCCCTGCACGGCCAACAGCCACAGGATCACCCATTGCGAGGGGCCGAGGTCCATCTCCCGCAGGAAGAGGCTGTCCAGATGCGAGTGCCACAAAGCCGAGGCCTCGGCCACGGAGAGGCCGAAGCCGGTCCTGCCCTGTCTTCTGCGCCTCGGGAAGTAGCGGGCGTCCACGGGCGTGGTCCTGGGGCGTCCCTGGCAGCCGAAGCCCGCGCAGGCCGGGGCGCGGGGGGGGTCGAAAGGGTAGAGGTCCAGGAGATGGTCGATCTCCTGCTGGGTGAGAGCGCGCTTGCCGTCATCTCCACTCCCGTTCACGCCATCTCCCTCATGACTTGCGCCATGTGGCGCTCCCCGGACTGCCGGAGAATGCCGCCGATCTCGCGGGCGAAGCGCTCGCGGTAGTGGGCCACCAGGGCGTCGTTGGTCATGATCATGTCCAGCTGGCGTGTATGCATGAGCAGATACCCCACCACGCGCAGCCGGTCCAGCATGCGGTCCATGGGGCCCTTGGCGTAGATGGCGCGCATCTCGTCGCCCTGCATCTCCACGCGGAAATCGTAGCGTTCCAGGGTTTCGGCCACGAAGCGCGCGCGGCGCATGCGTCGCTCCTGCTCGGCGGCCCCGCCCTTGAACTGGAAGCTCACGTAGTTCTCGTTCTCGCGCTCGTCCACCAGGGCCTCCACGGTGCAGAAATGGTAGCCGAAGCGGGAGCTCAGGCACATATAGTGCCTGGATATCATGAAGTAGTTGCCCTGGGCGTAGGCGCTGTAGCCGCCATGCGTCAGGTCGGGGTTCACGGTTGAGTGGGCCACGATGTGCATGAAGCCCTTGGCGTCCACCGGGGGCGGCCCCTCCCAGGGCACGGCCACGAACCCCTCCCACAGCGCGTGCACTGGCTCGCAGGCGATATCCTGCATGAGCACGTACTTGCCCTTGATTTCGTGGGAGAAACCGTCGTCCAGGTTCACGAAGAACCACTTCATGGGCACGCGGTACTTGAGCTGCTTGGAGGCCCGCTTGGAGAAGTGGAAGTCCTGCCCGAAGCGGAACATCTCGATGACGGCCTTCTCGTGGCAGAAGCGGGTGATGTCGTGAAGGGTCCGGCAGTTTTCCGGGGCGAATTCCGGTGATCCGGGGTCCAGAAGACCAAGCGGCGCGATGATGTCCAGCACCTCGCGCAGGATAGCGTGCATGGGCGAGCGGGGCTCCTCGGCGTCCCGGGGCGGTTCGGCCAGCGCCAGCAGGGCCTCCACGCAGCCGTCGTAGACTGCCAGCCCGTCGGCGTCCACGGTGACGAGACCCTTGCCGGAGAGCGCCGCCATGGCGTTGTCCAGCCCCATGATGGCAGGGACGCCGAACTCGCGCGCCACGTTGGCCAGATGCCCGGCCGAGCTGCCGCGCTCGCAAACCAGCGCCGACGCCTTGCCCAGAAGCGTGGCCCAGCGCGGGGCGGCCTCGGAGCACAGGAGCACGCCGCCGTCCGGGAAGGTGAGCATGTCCATGTCCCGGGTGACGGTGTGGATCTTGCCCACAGCCACGCCCGGGCTGCCGGTGGCCCCGCCGGAGATGACGGGCGTGCCGTACTGGCCCTTGGGCCTTACTGCCGAAGCCGCCTGGGTCTGCTGGAGCGGGCGGCACTGGAGCAGATAGATGCGCCGGGCCTCGTCCATGGCCCACTCGATGTCCAGGGGTTCGCCGTAGGCTTCGTCCAGAGTGATGGCCAATTGGCCCAGGCGCAGGGCCTCCTCGTCGGAGAGGCTCGGCTCGTGGCCAAGTACGCCGGTGTCCAGGGTGCGGCACACGCCGGCCACCGGGTCGCACACGAAGCGCTGGTCCTTGTGGGAGATCCGGCTCTCCACCAGCGAGGGAGGGTCCCCCCTGCGGATGACGAAAAGGTCCGACGAGACGGCCCCGTCCACCACGGTCTTGGCCAGACCCCAGGCCGAGTGGACGAACACCTCGTCGTCGCGGATTGCGAGCGGGTTGCGCGAATAGATAACGCCGCCGGACCGGGCGTCCACCATGGCCATGCAGCCCACGCACATGGCCACGTCGTCGTCGGGTATGCCCTTGGCCAGCCGGTAGGTGACGGCCTGCGGGCTGTACTTGCTGGCCACGATCTCCTTGTAGGCGATGAGGATCTCCTCGGCGTTCACGCCCAGGATGCTGCGGAACTGCCCGGCGAAGGACTGCCCCAGCGCGTCCTCGCCCAGGGCGCTGGACCGCATGGACACGTGGATCGCGGGCTGGGTCTTGGCCTCAAGCTCCCCGTAGGCGTCCTTGATGGCCCGGGCCACGTCCTCCGGCAGCTCCGCGCCAGCTATCATCTGCTGAATCTGCGAGCACAGCGGCAAAAGCTTGGCGTGGTCGTCCGCGCCTTCGGCCTGGATGAGGCGGTTGATCTCCTCCTTGAGGCCGGTGTCGCGCATGAAGCGCGAGTAGGCCAGGGAGGTGACGGCGAATCCGGGCGGCACGGGAAGGCCAAGCCGGGTCATGATGTCGCCGAGGTTGGCCATCTTGGAGCCCACCTGGTCGCTCATCTCGCGGGTGACGGCCTCCAGCGGCAGCACCAGTTCCGTGGCGGCGGTCTGGGGCTGGCGCGCCAGCACGGCGGAAATCTGGGACTGGATGTCCTTCAGGCGCTCGAACAGGGCGTCGTACTTGCCGGGGGCGATCTCCGAGAGGTGCTTGACGATGCGGAAGACGTTGACGGAGACGGCCGTGGCCTGGGCGCGCACGTAGGACATGCCGAAGACGAACTGGCCGGCCAGGGCCTGCTCCATCTCGCTCATGATGCCGAGCGTCTTCTTGTTGGCCGTGAGCAGCAGCCGGAAATTGTGATAGCGCTTCCTGAACTCGGCGAGGATCTCCTCGTCCGAGAGGCCTTCCCCAAGGTCCGGGCCGCCGAGCAGGCCGGAGAAGAAGGTCTTCAGGCGGGTGAACACGGCGCGCTCACCCCGTCAGGCATTTCTTCTTGTCGGCGTCCTGGATTTTGTAGAGAAGGTCGTCCAGCTCCACGGGCTTCATGAGGTAGTCGAAGGCTCCGAGTTCCATGCCTCGCATGGCTACCTCCACGTTGGCGTGCGCGGTGAGCATGAGCACTTCCAGATCGGGCTTGAGCTCCTTGATCTTCTGGAGCACCTCGATGCCGTCCATGCCGGGCATCTTCACGTCCAGCACCACCACGTCCAGATCCTGCGCCGCCACGGCTTCCAGGGCCTCCTGGCCGGACGAGGCGAGGTGGACGGTGAGCCCCCTGCGCGCCAGCCGCTTGCCGAGCGTTTCTATGAATTCCGCCTCGTCGTCCACCAGCAGAACGGAGCATGCTTTCACCTTGTCCCCCCCCTTGAGTGGGTAGATGGCTTTTTCGCCGGGGAAATGCAAGGCGTCAGACGCACCGGTGCTGTCCTTCCTGGCTGGTTGAGGCCAGCTGTCCGGCCACGTAGGTAGCGGCCACCGCGCGGTCGTCGCCGAGCATCATGAGCGCGAAGAGCGTGTCCGAAAGCGAGGACGCGCGCCCGGCGCGGTGCGCCAGTATGGGCGTGGCGGCCGGGTCCAGCACCACGAAGTCGGCCTCCCTGCCCGGGGAGAAGTTGCCGATGAAGCCGTCCAGGTTCAGGGCGCGCGCGTTGCCCAGGGTGATCATGTGGAAGGCCTCGAAGGGCGAGAGGCTCGTCCCGAAGGCGGCCGCCGTCTTGTAGGCTTCCCCCAGCGTGGCGAGCATGGAGAGGCTGGTCCCCGCTCCCACGTCCGTGGCGATGGCCACCCTGACGCCGTGCCGCCTGGCCCTGGCCAGGTCGAACATGCCGCTTCCGAGGAAGAGGTTGGAGGTGGGGCACCAGCAGGCAACGGAGCCGGTCCCGGCCATCCGGTCCAGTTCGCGGTCCGAGAGGTGGATGCAGTGCCCGAAGACGCTGCCCGGCCCAAGCAACCCGAAGCGGTCGTACACGTCGAGGTAGTCCCTGGCCTGCGGGAAAAGCCGCTTCACCCAGTCCAGCTCGTCCCTGTTTTCGGAGAGGTGCGTCTGCATGCGCAGCCCGGGGACTTCCGCCAGGAGCCTCCCCGCCGCCTCAAGCTGCTCCGGGGTGGAGGTGGGGGCGAAGCGCGGCGTCACCGCGTAGCCGAGCCTGCCCCGGCCGTGCCATTTCTCCATGAGCGCCCTGGACTCCTCGTAGCCTGACCGGGCCGTGTCCAGGATGTTGTCCGGCGCGTTGCGGTCCATCATGGTCTTGCCGGTGATGAAGCGCATGGACCGGCCGAGGGCCTCCTCGAAGAGGATGTCCGCCGCCGATGCGTGGGATGTGGAGTAGGCCATGGCCGTGGTGGTGCCGTTTCGCAAAAGCTCGTCCAGGAAGAAGCGGTAGGCCCGCCTCGCGTGCTCCGGGTCGGCGAAGGCGGCCTCGGCGGGGAAGATGTAGTCCTGGAGCCATTCCAGCAGCTGCTCGCCGTAGGAGGCCATGGCCCCGGTCTGGGGCGCGTGGCAGTGGGCGTCGATGAAACCGGGCATGATGATGCGCCGCCCATGGTCCACCACGGGCGCGCCCTCGGGAAGGCGCTCCAGCATGGCCCCGGCGGGCCCCGTGCCCGCCACGCGGCCATCCTCGACCAGGAGGATGCCGTCCTCGAAGTGCTCGTAGGCGGTCTGGGCGTTTGCCGTGTCCGCATCCTCGCGGAAGTGGAATATGGCGCCCCGGTGGGCGGTGACGGTTGGCATGGAACTCTCCTGAGCGGCTGTCCGGAGGGACTGGCCCCCGGACCGGGACCGGTACAACGCCTCCGGGAGCATGTCCAGGGCGCGCCGCGCTGGCTTTTTGGCGGGGCCGGGGGTAAACGGTGCGGGTCATGAGCCTTGAGATAATACTGGAAAACGTGCGGGTCAGCCGTGGAGGCAGACTCATCCTGGACGGGGTGTCCTGGCATCTGCCGCCGGGCGGCCGGGTGGCCCTGGCCGGGGGCAACGGCGCGGGCAAGTCCACGCTCATGAGGCTCGCGCGCGGCGAGATATGGCCCGACCAGCTCCCGGGCGGCGGCTTCGCGGGCAAGCGCCTCTACGTGGTGGACGGCGTGGCCTCGCAAAGCCCCCTGGAGGCCAGGCCGCGCATCGGGCTGGCCGGAGCGGACCTGCGCGACCTCTACCGCCGCAGGGGCTGGAACGTGTCCGGATGGCTGGTGGTGGTCTCCGGGCTCACGGATTCGCCCCTGCCTTCGGGCGTGATCGGCGAGGCGGAACGCAGGACCTCGCTGGGCGCGCTTGAAAGCCTCGGGCTCGCGGACCTCGCCTACCGGCCCTTCGGGGAGCTGTCCCAGGGCCAGGCCATGGCCGTCCTGCTGGCCAGGGCCATGGTCCGCCAACCGGAATGGCTCTTCCTGGACGAAGGGACCGACGGCCTGGACGCGGCGTCCCGAAGGATACTGCACGGGCTTCTGGAAAAGCTGGCCCGGCAGGGCATGGGCATAGCGGCCGCCACCCATCACCCTTCCAGCCTGCCGGACCTCGATTTCGAAGTCCTGGCCGTGCGCGACGGCAAGGCGGTCTTCTCGGGCCCCCTCTCCGGGATGCCCGCCCGGGCGGCCCGTGCCAGGAGGTCAGGACCGCCCCGGATGGAGCCTGTTCCGGGGCCGCCGGTCATGGAACTCAGGGGCGTGACGGTGGAGCTGGGCGGCCGCGCCGTCCTCTCCGGGCTCGACTGGGCGCTCTGCCCCGGCGAGAACTGGGTGGTGGCCGGACGCAACGGAGCGGGCAAGTCCACCTTCATGAAGCTCCTGGCGGGCGACCTGCACCCCTGCGCCGGGTCCATCGCCCGCTTCGGGCTGCCCGAGCCCGTGAGCCTGTGGGATCTGCGGGACAGGCTCGGCGTGGTCTCCTGGGAGGGACAGGCCGGGTATCCGCCTGAAACCACCGTGCGCGACGCCCTGGTGTCCGGGTTCTTCGGCAGCTTCGGGCTCTACGGGGAACCCGGACCGGCCATGCTGGCCGCGGCAGCCGGATGGCTGGACAGGCTCGGCCTCACCGCCCTGGCGGACAGGCCCATGGCCACGCTCTCCCAGGGGCAGGCGCGGCGGGTGATGATCGGGCGAGCACTGGCCTTCGACCCGGACGTGCTGCTCCTGGACGAACCCCTGGGAGGGCTTGACCAGGACGCGCGGGCCGAAATCCTCTCCCTGCTGGATGATCTGGCCGCGCAGGGCAGGCAGCTGGTGATGATCACCCACAACCCGCGCGAACTGCCCGGGTGCGTGACGCGCGCGCTGGTGCTGGAGGACGGGCGCGCCATCTCGGCTGGACCGCCCGAAGAGGCCCTGGCAGCCTGCAATCCCTGACCGCCGCCGGGTGGGCAAGGATTGGGCCTTTCGAATAACGACCGTGCCCCCTCGGTCTCTGCCGCCCTTCCCTTGCCGGGGAGACCTCCGGCAAGGGAAGGGCGGCAGCGGCCATCCCCTGGGAGGCTCATCATGAAGGACATCGATTTCGACGCCGTCTGCGCCGTGGCCCGGCTGGCCGGACAGGCCATCATGCAGGTCTACGCGGGCGGGTTCGAGGTGGAGGACAAGGAGGACGGCTCGCCCATCACCAAGGCGGACAAGGCCTCCAACGAGATCATCGCCCAGGCGCTCGGGGCCATGTTCCCGGACATCCCGATACTCTCCGAGGAGTCGCCCAGGTCGCCCTACCCGGAGCGCTCCAGGTGGAAGCGCTTCTGGCTGGTGGATCCGCTGGACGGCACCAAGGAGTTCGTGAACAAAAACGGCGAGTTCGCGGTGAACATCGGCCTGGTGGAGGGACGCAGGCCCGTGTTCGGCGTGGTGTACGGGCCGGTGAGGGACGCGCTCTACGCGGGAGGCCCCGGCATGGGGAGCCTCAAGTCCGCGGGCGGCGAGCGCGAGACTATCCGAACGGCGGCCATTGAGCCGGGCAAACCGGTGATCGTGGTGGGGAGCCGCTCGCATCCGGACGAGCGGCTGGCCGGGTACCTCGAGCGTTACCCTGACCACCGCCTGGTGAGCGCCGGTTCGGCGCTCAAGTTCGCCATGGTGGCCGAGGGATCGGCGCACCTCTACCCGCGCTTCAACCGCACCTGGGAGTGGGACACCGCCGCCGGTCACGCGCTGATCCTGGGCGCGGGCGGGACTTTCACCGCCATGGGCGGCGGGGAGTTCTTGTATAACAAAGAAGAGCTGGTGAACGGCGGATTCGAGGCGAAGGGAGGGGCGTAGCGGGGCGATCATCCACGGATGCGGGCTCATGCCGGGAAAGGCGGAGCCTTGCCTTCCGGGATCGGGAGGCGGCGCGGCACGGCTGGCGCGCGAACCGCTTTGGAATCTGCCGGAGGGATAAGCGTCGGCTCATGAAGCCTTTCGCCATCGTCCCGGGTGCCTCGCGGACCTCCCTCGTCACGGGGCGGGGCGCATGGCGGCCTTGAGCGCCTCGGCCTCCACCCGCCGGGCGTCTATCCCGGCAAGCCCCTTGTTGAAGAGCTTCGCCAGACGTTCGCCGTCAGCGTCCCTTCGGAAGCAGACGAAAAGCTCCTTCATCTCCAGCATTTTGCCGTTGAACCGGAGTTTCCTCCGGCCAGTATTCAGGTCCGGCTCGGTGGCCAGAAGATGGAGAAAGACGTTCTCGTCGATGACGGCGAGATGGATGCGGCCGCCGAGCAGTTTGCGGAGGTTGGTGAGGTCGTCCGTGGCCTGCTCGACGCGAAGCTCCCCGGCTTCGGCCATGCGGTCGAACTCCTCGGTGTTCACGTAGCCCTGGACCGTGCCGATGATCAAACCCCGCAGGTCATGGAGGGTGGACCAGCTCACGGGGGCATCCGCCGTTTCGGCGAAACCCAGGGGGCTTTGCCCGATGCTGTCCGAGAACAGGAAGCTGTCCTCTATCCGGGCGGCGCGGTATTCGGGGAAGTACCCTGCATATTCGCCGGTAGTCCGCGCCATGGCCACCGCCCGCGCCCAGGGGAAGAAATGGATTTCAAGGGATATTCCGGCATGTTGGAAGGCCTCGCGGACAACTGCGGAGGACGCCCCGAGCCCTCTGAGGGCTTGCCCCGTGTAAGGAGGCCACTCCAGGGACGCCAGAACGGCCGCTTCGCCCTGCTCTCCGGCCTGCAACGCCTGGGCGGCCGCGACGGGGATGCAGGCCAGGGCCAGGACCAAGGCCAACGCAATGGATCGTGAAGACAGCCTCGGATTCATGCGGCAATCACTCCGTTCGAGGCGATGTCTTGAATCAATATGACGCCGGGGCGTCATGTTCAAGGGGATTGGCCGCGCATTGAGACAGCGTCCGCGAGTTTGCGGCGGCCGGGCGTTCCGTCAGCTTGTTGCGGGCTGCTCGCGGGGCAGGCAGTGCGGCGTGCCGAAGTCCCGCACCAGGTCCAAGACGCGGATGCCCACCACGGCCCGGTCCGGGAAGCATGGGGGTGTTCCCTGCGGCTGCAGGGCGGATGCCCCTGTTGAATCCCTTCCAGCGCCGGGGAATCATCGCGCATGTGACGGCCGCCCCGGACGCGAAGGCGTCCGGGGCGGTTTTTGTTCACTGCGGGAAGGCCTGGCCGCTTTTGACCTGGGCGTCCTTCAGGTTCGTCATCGCCTTCAGCATGAAAAGCAGAAGCCCGCCCGCCCCCATGACGATGAGGATCGTGTCCGGGATCATCCTGATCTGTCCGAGCATCACGATGGACTCCTTGCTCCAGAAGGCGTTGGACCTGGCGTGCCACAGCCCGTGCCGGATGTTGTCCAGCACCTGCAGAAGCCCCACCGGCAGGAGCGTCAGCACGAACATGGAGCCGAGCCCCAGGTTCACGCCCCACAGGCTCACGCGCAGAAACCGCTCGTCCCAACCCTTTTCCGTCACCAGCCCGCGCATGGAGAACAGCAGGAGCCCGATGGCCAATATGCCGTAGGTTCCGAACAGGGCCGTGTGGCCGTGGTTCACGGTGAGGTAGGTGGCGTGCTCGTAGTAGTTGATCATGGGCGTTGTGATGGACAGGCCCATGACGCCGGCGCCCAGGAACTCCCAGAAAATGGCGCTCATGATGAAGAGCATCGGGTAGCGGTAGGGGTAGCCGCTCCCGGCCGCCAGCAGCGACTTCTGCCCGTGCCAGACCTCGGCCAGCAGGAGCAGGATGGGCACCGGCTCCAGGGCCGAGATGGTGGAGCCCAGGGCCAGCCAGAAGGACGGCTCGCCGAACCAGTAGTAGTGGTGTCCCACGCCGATGATGCCGGAGAACAGCGCCAGGCTGACGGTGAAGTACATGGCCCTCAGTCCGGACCTCAGGTCCGTGAGCCCCAGGTTGATGACCACGAAGGCGATCGCCGCCGCCGCGAAGAACTCGAAGGCTCCCTCCACCCAGGTGTGCACCACCCACCAGCGCCAGAAGTCCGCGATGGTCAGGTGGGTGTCGGGGTCGTAGAGCAGGCCGAAACCGAAGAAGCCCACCACGGCCACGCCGGAGTAAGCCAGGAAGTTGGGCAGCCCCCACTTGTCGGCCCCCGGGGCGAAGTGGCTGGCCAGGCCCCTGAGAACCAGGGCCAGCCAGACGATCAGCCCAACCAGCAGCAGTATCTGCCAGGCCCTGCCGAGTTCGAGGTATTCCCACCCCTGGTGGCCGAACCAGAACCACCCGTCCTTGAGCATGCCCCGGATGCCCAGGGCCTCTCCCGCCAGGCTGCCGACCGCCACGAAGATCACGGCCGCGAAGAGCACGTCCACCAGAAGCCCCTGGGCGGCCGGCTCCCTGCCGCCGACCCTGGGCGAGACGTAAAGCGTCATGCCCAGCCAGGCCGTGGCGATCCAGAACACGGCAAGCTGGAGGTGCCAGGTCTTCACCTGGTTGTAGGGGAAGAGGTCCGCGATGAAGTCCAGGCCGTAGAACCCGGCGGGGTTGACGGTGTAGTGGGCCATGAGCCCGCCGATGCTCATCTGGACGATGAACAGGGCGGCCACCACGAAGAAGTACTTGGCCGTCTTGCGCTGGCTCTCGGAAACGGGAGCCCGGGCCATGGCCGCGGCAAGCTCGGGTTTGATGGACAGCGCGCCCTTGTTGTAGCCCTCGCGGTGGTAGAGCATGATGACGAACCCCAGGCAGATGCCGAACGCCACCAGCGAGGCCGCCGACCACACCAGGGAATAGCCGGAGAGCACGTTGCCCACGCTTGCGTCGTTGGGCCAGTTGTTGGTGTATGTGTGCTCGTCACCGGGGCGGATTGCCCCCGCGCACCAGGCGGTCCAGAAGAAGAAGTCGGCCAGGTCGCGCCGCTCCTCGGCGGAGACGATCGTGTTCGGCCTGATGGGGCCGTCGGTCTCGCCCTTGAGGAAGAGCCCGTCGTAGAATTCCCGCAGCTTGCCGAGGGCGTACTCCTGCTCCCTCGTCAGGGTCAGGGTCCGGGTCCCGGGGTCGTAGCGGTTGGCCTTGATCTGCTTGATGGCCACGGCGTCCACGCCGCCCCTGCTTTCCTCGTCAAGGGCCGAGTACTCCTTTCCGTGGCGTTCCATGGCGTGCTTTTCGCGCATGAACATTCCTGCCATGTGCAGCGCCTGGGCCGTGAAGTCCGGCCCCCGGTAGGTGCCGTGACCCCACACGCTGCCCACGTCCATCAGGCCGTACTTCTGGAAGTTCTGCTGGCCGGCCATGATCCGGGCCTTGGTGGTCAGTGTCTGCCCGGTCTCCGTGACGACCTTGTCCGGGTAGGGCGGCAGATCGCGCTCCGTGTACACGTAGCCGATAAGGGCCACGGCGATGGAGCCGAACAGGCCGATGAGGAAGTACGCCTTGAGTCCTTTTCCTATCATGACAACCTCCTTGTGACGGATGCTGTGCATGCCTCGCGGCCCTCGGCGGTCCGGAAGGCTCGTTCCCCGGGATGTTGTCAGCAGCATGTTTCTCAAAGCTGCTGCCGAAAGGATGCGGTCAGGAAGACATAAAGCTACTGTATTATGAAATCAGGAAGGGATGTAAAGCGATAAGAGCGGACCGTGACAATCGCGTCCGGATGGGGGCGAGTCATTGTTACTACTTCGTTTACGATGCCAGATCGTAAGCGTTTGGCGAAAACAACGGCGGTCTGTCCGGGGCGCCGCGTTTGCGGCGGCCCGGCTTTTTGTCAGCTTGTGGAGGGCTGCTCGTGGGTCAGGCAGTGCAACGTGCCGAAGCCCCACACCAGGTCCACGGCGTGGATGCCCACCACGGCCCTGTCCGGGAAGCAGTCGGCGATTATGCCGAGCGCCAGCCTGTCGCGGGCGTCGTTGAAGGTGGGAACCAGGACCGTGCCGTTGGCGATATAGAAGTTGGCGTAGCTGGCTGGCACGCGCACGCCCTCGAAGTACAGCGGCTCCGGCATGGGCAGGCCGATCACCTCGAGCCTGCCGCCGCCAGCGAGCCTCACGCCCTCCAGGCGCTCGCGGTTCTCCTCCAGCGCGCGGTAGTTCTCGTCGGAGGGGTCGTCCTCCCGGCAGAGCACCACCTTGTCCGGCGCGACGAAGCGGCACAGGTCGTCCACGTGGCCGTGAGTGTCGTCCCCGGCGATGCCCTTGCCAAGCCAGATGACCTGCTCCACGCCCAGGTACTCCCGGAACACCCGCTCGTAATCCCTGGCGGTGAAGCCGGGGTTTCGCACCTGGGTCATGGGGTCCAGGAAGCACTCCTCGGTGGTGAGCAGCGCGCCCTGCCCGTTCACGTCGATGCCGCCGCCCTCCAGCACCACCTTGCGTCCGTCAAGTTCCGCGTCCACGCAGGGCATCTTCAGGGCTTCGGCCACCAGCCGCGAGGCGGCCGCGTCCAGCTTGTGGTTGGGATACTTGGCCCAGCCGGTGAAGCCGAAGCTCACGGCGCGGGCGCGGGGCGATGCGTCCCGGACGGTGAAGGCGGGGAGCATGTCGCGGCACCAGCCACGGTCGGTGGGGATGCGGTAGAAGCGCACGCGCGAAAGGTCCACGCCCGCCTTGGTCAGGAAGCGGCGGGCCTTGGCCTCCCAGGCCTCGTCGTCCACGATGAGGCGCACCTTCTCAAAGGGGGTGATCTTGCGGATGATCTCCGCGAACACCCAGCCTATGGGATGGAACTTGCCCGGCCAGTCCCTGGGGTTCTTGGGCCAGGCCAGCCAGGTGGCGGCGTGGGGCTCCCACTCGGCGGGGTGGCGGAACGTGTCGGCGGGCGTGGATGCGGTCGTCAAGGATGCCTCCGGCGGACAAAGGGACAATGTCCCTTTGGAATCCCATTTTCGCTTCGCGGGCGTCACCGGTGAAACCCGCGAAGCTCAATAAAGTTTTTTGGAAGGGGGTCCGGGGGAGAACCTTTCGTTCACATAAGGTTTCCCCCGTCTTCGCCTCTCTCCTACTCGTCGATGAAGCGCTTCTCCAGCGGCCCGTAGGCGTCGATTCTCCTGTCGCGCAGAAATGGCCAGTGGGTGCGGGTGGTGTCCACGAGTTTCGGGTCCACCTCGGCCAGCACGATCTCCTCCTTGTCCGTGGAGGCCTGGGCGATGATCTTGCCCATGGGGCCGCAGATGAAGCTCGTGCCCCAAAATTCCAGCCCGTCGCCGCCGGTCTCGGGGATTTCGTGCCCCACGCGGTTGACGGCGGCCACGTAGCAGCCGTTGGCGATGGCGTGGGCGCGCTGGATGGTCATCCAGGCGTCGCGCTGCTCCGCGCCGTACTGGGCCTTCTCGGAGGGGTGCCAGCCGATGGCGGTGGGGTAGAACAGGATGTTGGAGCCGCGCAGCGCGGTGAGGCGCGCGGCCTCGGGGTACCACTGGTCCCAGCAGATGAGCGTGCCGACTGGTCCCACGGCGGTGTCGAAGCGCTTGAAGCCCAGGTCGCCGGGGGCGAAGTAGAACTTCTCGTAGAAGAGCGGGTCGTCTGGGATGTGCATCTTGCGGTAGACGCCGAGCACGTTCCCGTCCGGTCCGATGACGGCCAGGGAGTTGTGGTAGAGCCCGGCGGCGCGGCGCTCGAAGAGCGGCGCTATGATGGTCGCCCCGGCGGCCTTGGCGGCCTTGCCCAGGGCTTCGGTGGTGGGGCCGGGGATGGGCTCGGCCAGCGAGAAGAAGGCGTGGTCCTCGGTCTGGCAGAAATAGGGCGTTGCGAAGAGCTCGGGCAGGCACAGGAGCTTCGCGCCCTGCTTCTCGGCCTGGACGCAGAGCTCGGCGGCCTTCTCGATGGAGCGGGCCGGAGTGTCGGCCGGGGCCATCTGGATGAGGGCCACGGTGAAGGGCTTGTTGTGGGGCATGGGCATACCTCGCGAGTTCGGTCAGACGGGTTTTGTAGCGCGCGTGTTGGGCTTAGGCAAGGCCGAGGAGCAATCGCCGGTATCCAGGGCTGGGGTACGAAGTGGCAGGGCTAACCTGACAACATCTTTTGATTCGATGATTTTATATTGTGCAACTGAAACAGGTTGTAACTGTTGTATTAAGTTTGGTAATGTCAGAAGTTTATGTGTTGCAGTTTAATACTAAAAGGATATAATTTCATGCCGGTCGTATTTTTGTGCTGGATTATTCCCGCCAGATAGGTATGTAGCCTGCCAGGGTCGGTATTGAATCTTGTTGCTGTCCATGTCCACACAACAATCGCTGGGCCGAAGGCCAGGGAGGCGACCATGGATTTTGCAAAACAAGTATTGGGAAACAATAAGGTTCCTGAGAGTATCAGTAATGTCGTTCTGCCTAACCGGGTCAAGGGCTATCCGTCGCCCGAGATGTGGTCGGACGAGGTGGTTTACTTCCTGCTTGTCGACAGGTTCAGCGACGGAGGGAAAGCGAGAAGGAACACCCTGGATCGCGGCAATCTCTCCGCGTCCCGCCCCAAGACCTGGAGCTGGCAGAACTGGGCCACTTCCGGAGGCGACCGCTACCAGGGCGGCACAATCGCCGGGGTAGCCGGGGAGCTTGAGTATCTTCAGGAAATGGGCGTCTCCACCATCTGGCTGAGTCCGGTTTTCAAACAGCGCGGGCATCTCAACACGTACCACGGTTATGGAATCCAGGATTTCTTCGACGTGGAGCCCCGATTCGGCAGCAGGGCCGATCTGGTTGACCTTGTGCAGAAGGCCCATGACAAGAAGATCAGGGTCCTCTTGGACATCATCTTCAACCACTCGGGCCACAACTGGGACTACCAGGGAAACGTGGTTTCCCCCGGCTACAATCCGTCAGGTTATCCCTTCGGCAACTGGCTCGACCAGGGCGGGGGGCATGTCCCCGCAATTGCCAGCCGGGATGACGGGGTCTGGCCGAAAGAATTCCAGAACTCCGGGTGCTACAGCCGCTGCGGCGTCGGCAGCCTGGATCGCGGTGAGATCGAAGATCCCTTGGCCGAGCACAAACGCACGGATTTCTGCGATCTGCGGGACTTCAACCTCACCGATGCGGTCCTGAGCGATCTCGCCCGGTGCTATATGTACTGGATCGCCCTGACGGACTGCGACGGTTTCCGCATCGACACCCTCAAGCATGTCACCATGGACCAGGCCCGGAACTTCTGTGGCGCCATCAAGGAGTTCGCCGCATCCCTGGGGAAGAACCGCTTTCTCCTCCTCGGGGAGATAGCGGGGGGCGATTATGGGCAGAGCCGGTATCTGGACGTGCTCGGCCGGAACCTTGACGCCGCGCTGGACATCGGCTCCATGCGCATCGACCTGGGCAACCTGGCCAAAGGGCTGGTGCATCCCGGCGTGTACTTCAACGGCTTCGAGACGGCCGGTCGGCCTCTTTCCTGCGACAACGGGGCCTGCCCGAAGACAAGGGAGCTGGCCAAGCTGACCATCCAGAGCATGGGGTCGCACCGCAACCTCGGCGACCGGCACATCTCCATCATTGACGACCACGACCATGTCTTCGGCAGAAAGACCCGCTTCGCCAGCGATTCGTCCACCGAGCAGCAATCCGCCGCCGCCGTTGCGCTGCAGCTTTTCACCCTGGGAATCCCGTGCATCTATTACGGTACGGAGCAGAGCCTCGGGCGGATCGAGGACGGGGAGAGAAAATGGCTGCCCGCCGATTACGGCTCCTCGGACCGGTATCTCCGGGAGACCATGTTCGGCGCCGACCATCCCTTGATGAGCGGGGTTGGCGGGATAAGTGGGCAAACCGACAATAGCCTTCCAGGGTTTGGCCCCTGCGGGACCGTAGGCAGCCACTGCTTCGACAGGGACTTCCACGTGTATCGTCGTATCAAGGCCATGACGGAGCTCAGACGGCAATACCCGGCTCTGCGCCACGGACGGCAGTATCTGAGGGAGACCAGCTTCCTCGGCTACGACTTCCGCATCCCCGGACCGGGCGAATTGCTGGCGTGGTCGCGCATACTGGCCGATGAGGAAGCGGTCTGCATACTCAACGTTCATGGGAACGCGAATCGCGGGGCGGATGTGGTGGTGGACGCGAGCCTGAATCCCGTGGGAGGCAGCCTGACGGTCGTTCTGAACACGGCCCAGACCGCCTACGGCGCCGGCAACGCGGGGGGATACGCCGTCGGCACGCAATTGCCGGTTCTCGGCACGCCTTCCGGGAGGCACTTCGTGCAGATCAGGAATCTGCCGCCATCAGAGATGCTTGTCCTTGTTAGGGATGAAAAACCCAGGACCGGAGGACTGCGTTGATCATTCCCGATCGATAACGGCGGCTGGAGAGGGGGCGTCCGACGACCCCTCTCCGTCCGCAGTTCCCCCTGTGGCGAACAGTACCCGAGTCGAGTCAGGACCGGCGAGCGGTCATGAAGGCCAAATGGGGAGGCCCGACATGGTCTTGACGCCGTCCCAGACGAGCCGCGCCGCCACGAGCATGAGCAGAATGCCCAGCACTCGCATGGTCCAGACATAGCCCGGGCCGGAGAGGAAGCGGGCGAAGCGGCCCGAGAGCCAGGCCACGGCCATGTTGGAGCCGATGAGCGTCAGGTAGAACCCGCCCAGGAACGCTGCCGCCGCCGCGCCGGACTTGGAGTGCGCGGCCAGCACCGTAGGCGCGCCCACCGTGGCCCAGAAGAGGATCATCTTGGGGTTCAGGATGTTGGCGGCCACTCCCTTGCGGAGCGACCGGGCCTCGCCCGGCGTGCACTCGATCGCCGCCGGGCCGGAGCGCATGGACCCCCACCCGAAGCGCATCACCACGATCCCTCCCGCCAGCGACACCAATCCCATGATCCAGGCCTGGCCGGACAGCGCGTCCAGGGCCAGCAGGCAGGCGAGCATCACAGGCAGGTCCGAGAGAAGCGGGGCGAGCCCCACGCGAGCGCCCTCGCGCGGGCCGTGGGTGACGGTCTGCAGACAGATGAGCGCCTGGAGCGGCCCGGGCGTGAGCCCGGCCGCGAGCCCGAGCGTCAGCCCGGTGAGCAGAAATGTGAGGACGTCGTTCACTCGCTGTTCCTTCCCGCAAGCGGAGGTGCTAGAGAACCCGGAAGGACAATCTTGTCAAGAATCGGAGGCCGCATGACCACCAAGCCGCTGTGCATAACCGAGGACCTCCTGGCCTACGCCAGGGCCATGCAGCCCGAGGAGCCGGACGTGCTCAGGCGCCTGGGCGAGGAGACGGACAAGGACCCCATGGCCCGCATGCGCATAGGCTGGGTGCAGGGCCGGTTCATGATGCTGCTGGCCAGGCTCGCGGGGGCCAGGCGCGCGATGGAGGTCGGCGTGTACACGGGCTACAGCTCGCTGTGCACGGCCCTGGCCCTGCCGGACGACGGGTACGTGCTGGCCTGCGACGTCTCCGAGGAGTGGACCTCCGTGGCCCGGCGCTACTGGCGCGAGGCCGGGGTGGAGCACAAGATGGACCTCCGCCTCGCCCCGGCCCTGGACACCCTGGAGGCCGCGCTCCGGCAGGGCGGGGCCGGGACCTTCGACATGGCCTTCATCGACGCGGACAAGCCAAACTACATCCGCTACTTCGAGCTGTGCCTCGATCTTTTGCGCCCCGGCGGGGTGATCGCCGTTGACAACACGCTCTGGTACGGCAGGGTGATCGACGATTCCTTCGACGACGCGGACACCAGGGCGGTGCGCGGGTTCAACGCGTTCCTGCGCGCCGACGCCAGGGTGGACGCCTGCCTGACCGTGGTGGGCGACGGCTTGAGCCTGGCCGTGAAGAAGGGAGGCCGCTAGTGGCCAGCACTCCCATACTCAATCTCATACGGGGCGAGCAGACCCCCGCGGCATGGCTTCAAGACCACGTCTGGCACGATGCCGGGCTTTACCAGATCATGGCCTTCGCCGGTTCGCTCTTCATCGCGTACGCGGCCTCCAGGTGGCTCAGGGAAAGGCTGCTGGCGGGCCGCCCGGAGGAGCAGGGCATAAAGGACTGGACGCTCAGGCGTTTGCCAGCCCTGTTCATGCCCGTGTTCGCGCTGGTCCTGATGGAGCTGGTGCGAGGGCTGTCCCACGAGCAGGGCTGGCCCATGGTGGTCACGGAGGTCTGCATCAAGTTCACGGAGGCGTGGCTGGTGATCCAGCTATTCGCGGCGGTGCTTCTGCCGCCGGGCTGGACCAGGGGCATCACCATCGCCGTGGGCGGGCTGTTCGCCCTGGAGATGCTCGGCCTGCTCGACCATCTGGTGAGCTACATGGACTCGCTCGCGCTCACGTTCAAGGACCAGCGCATCTCCGTGCTGGAGATGGTCCAGGCCGTCCTCCTGCTGGCCGTGATGCTGCCGCTCATCAACAAGCTGTGTGTCTTCATCGAGGAGCTGATGGAGCGCTTCTCGGAGATGAATCCCCGGGTGAAGGTGCTCATCTCCAAGTTCACCAAGACGGGCCTGTACACGGTGGCCATCGTGGCCGCGCTGGACATGGTGGGCATCAACCTGCAGATGCTCACGGTCTTCGGCGGCGCTGTGGGCCTGGGCCTGGGCTTCGGCCTTCAGAAAGTGGTGTCCAACCTGGTCAGCGGCGTGATCCTGCTTCTGGACAACTCCATCAAGCCCGGCGACGTGATCGAGGTGGGAGGGGCGTACGGCTGGGTGGAGTCCATGAACGCGCGCTACGCCTCCATGGTGACGCGCGACGGCAAGGCGCTGCTCATCCCCAACGACGAACTCATTTCCAACCAGGTGGTCAACTGGTCCTTCACCGGTCCTAACGTGCGCGCGAAGATACCCGCGTCCGTGGCCTACTCCACGGACC
>JBMORI010000016.1:0-25621 GCA_049322415.1 Thermodesulfobacteriota bacterium
AGGGGGAGGCACTCCCCCTGGCGGGAGAGTCCAGAGAGGGCAGCGCCCTCTCTGGCCGCCGGAGGCTCTTCTCTTCTTTCGCTTAAATATACTGTTTCAACAAATCGTACGGCGTGTCTTCCGGCAGCACCACCCGGTTCTCCGGCAGGAACGTGGCGGCCAGCGCGCCCAGCCATTCGCGGCTGACGGTCAGCCTCTCGAAGGCCAGCACCGCCCTGCCCTCCACGAGATGCAGGCTGTAGCCCGTGATCTCAAGCTGCACCGGCAAGCTCTCGCCCTTGGGGAGGGCTTCCACGGTCATGGTTTTGGCCGAGGAGTTCAACTTGAGCTTGAACGAATGGCAATAGGCCTCGAACATGGGCGACAGCTTGCTGGTGATGGCCGTGGAGACGGCGGCGTCTTTCATCGCTGCAAACATATGGAGCCTACCAGGTCAGCGCGTTGGACTCGTCCAGGCAGTTCTTCGCCCCCTCCGCGCAGGGAGGGACGATGTAGTCGCCGTTGAAGCAGGCCAGACAGTACTTGGGGTCTGCCAGGTCCGCGCCCACGGCCTGAAGGAGCCCGTCGATGGAGAGGTAATGCAGGCTGTCCAGCCCGATGTAGCGGGCGATATCCTCCACGGAGTTGTTGGCGGCGATGAGCTCGCCCTTGGAGGAGAAATCGATGCCGTAGAAGCAGGGGAACTTGATGGGCGGGCAGCTGACGCGCATGTGTATCTCGCGCGCGCCAAGCTCCCGCAGCTTCTTGATGCGCGTGCGGATGGTGGTGCCGCGCACGATGGAGTCCTCCACGATGATGATGCGCTTGTTCTTGATCATGGAGCGCACGGGGTTGAGCTTCACCCGCACGGAGAAGTCGCGCATGTTCTGGGAGGGCTGAATGAAGGTGCGGCCCACGTAGTGGTTGCGGATCATGGCCACCTCGAAGGGCAGTCCGGACTGCTGGGCGTAGCCCACGGCGGCGTAGACGCCGGAGTCGGGGAAAGGCATGACGAAGTCCGCGTCCACCGGGGCTTCCTGGGCGAGGATCTGCCCCATCTGCTTGCGGCGGGTGTAGACCACCTCGCCGAAGACGAGGGAGTCGGGCCGGGCGAAGTAGACCAACTCGAAGATGCAGCGGCGCATGGGCTGCGGTTCGCAGATGCGCATGGACCTGAGGCACTTGTCCTGGATGACCAGCATCTCGCCGGGTTCGATGGGGCGCAGGAACTCGGCCTCGATGAGGTCGAAGGCGCAGGTCTCGGAGGAGATGACGTAGTTGTCGTCCAGGCGTCCCAGGGCCAGGGGGCGGATGCCGTGGGGGTCGCGCACGGCGATCATCTTGTCGTTGGCCAGGATGAGCAGCGAATAGGAGCCTTTCACCTTCTGGCAGGCCTTGACAATGGCCTCCTCGATGGTGCCGCCGTTCAGGTGCTTGGCGATGAGATGGACGAAGATTTCGGAGTCGATGGTGGTCTGGAAGATGGAGCCGGAGGCTTCCAGTTCGGCGCGCAGCTCCATGGTGTTCACCAGGTTGCCGTTGTGGGCGATGGCAAGGCGCCAGTCGCCGAAGCGCACCAGGAAGGGCTGCGCATTGCGCAGGAGCGAGGCTCCGGTGGTGGAATAGCGGATGTGGCCCACGGCGATGGAGCCCTTGAGCTCCTTGCCCAGGTGGCGCTCGCTGAAGACGTCGGCCACGAGGCCCATGCCCTTCTGCTCGCGGATGGTGTCGCCGTCCCAGGTGACGATGCCGGCGGACTCCTGCCCGCGATGCTGCAGGGCGTAGAGGCCGAAGTAGGTCATGCGCGCGGCCTCGGGATGGCCGTAGATGCCGAAAAGTCCGCAGTATTCTTTTTTCATCTCGCTTCTCGCCGCCTCCGTCAGGGAGGCAATCAGATAAAACGTCCGCCCCGGCTGTCAACTACCCTGCCTGAACGGCTCGGCGGATGCCCGGGGTGAGCATCCGCCGCCTCATCACCGTAAACGGCGCGGGGCGGCAAGAAGCCGCCCCGATGCCGTGAATTACGCGTAGTGCTCCTGGAGACTCTTAACGGAGAGCCCCGAGCCCTTGAGTTCCTTGATGGCCTGGGCCATGGCCTTCGCCCCTGCCACCGTGGTGGTGTAGGGCACGCCGTAGAGGAGCGTTGTCTGGCGAAGCTGCGAGGAGTCCTGCACGGTCTTCTTGCCGGACACGGTGTTGATCATCAGCTGGATCTCGCCGTTTATCACCATGTCCGCCGCGTTGGGCCGCCCCTCGTAGACCTTGAGCACCTTCTCGGCTTTGACGCCGTTCTCGTTGAGATACTTGGCCGTGCCCCCCGTGGCCACGATCTTGAAGCCGATCTCGGAGAACATCTTCGCGGCGGGCAGGATGTTCTGCTTGTCGCGGTCGTTGACCGAGATGAACACGGTGCCGGACTCGGGCAGGCGCTGCCCGGCGGCCAGCTGGCTCTTCATGAAGGCGATGCCGAAGCTCGAGTCAACGCCCATGACCTCGCCGGTGGAGCGCATTTCGGGCCCGAGGATGACGTCCACGCCGGGGAAGCGGTTGAAGGGGAACACGGACTCCTTCACGGAGACGTAGCCGCCCTTGCGGGCGCTCCAGGGGTCAAGCTCCTTGAGCTTCAAGCCCATCATGACCTTGGTGGCCAGCTTGGCCAGGGGCACGCCCGTGGCCTTGGACACGAAGGGCGAGGTGCGCGACGCGCGGGGGTTGACCTCGAGGATGTAGACCTCGCCGTCCTTGAGCGCGAACTGGATGTTCATGAGGCCCACCACGCCCAGTTCCACGGCCAGGGCCTTGGTCTGGCGCTCGATCTCGGAGACGATCTCGGGGGCAAGTGTGTGGGGGGGCAGCACGCAGGCCGAGTCGCCGGAGTGGATGCCCGCCTCCTCGATGTGCTCCATGATGCCGGCCACGTAGGTGTCCTCGCCGTCGGAGAGGGCGTCCACGTCCACCTCGATGGCGTTCTCCAGGAACTTGTCAATGAGGATGGGGTGCTCGGGCGAGACCACCGCCGCCTTCTTGAAGTAGCTGTCCAGGCCTTCCTGGTCGTAGACCACCTCCATGGCCCGGCCGCCCAGCACGTAGGAGGGGCGGACCACCACGGGATAGGTGATCTCCTGGGCGATCTTGCGGGCCTCCTCCACGGACATGGCCGTTCCGTTGGGCGGCTGCTTGAGGTCGAGCTTTTTCAAGAGGGCCTGGAAGCGTTCGCGGTCCTCGGCTCGGTCGATGGAGTCCGGCGAGGTGCCGAGGATGGGCACTCCGGCGCGCATGAGCGGCACGGCCAGGTTCAGCGGGGTCTGGCCGCCGAACTGCACGATGACGCCCTCGGGCTTCTCGTGCTCGATGATGTTGAGCACGTCCTCGAACGTAAGCGGCTCGAAATACAATTTGTCGGACGTGTCGTAGTCGGTGGAGACGGTCTCGGGGTTGGAGTTGACCATTATGGACTCGATGCCCATCTCGCGCAACGCGTAGGAGGCGTGCACGCAGCAGTAGTCGAACTCGATGCCCTGTCCGATGCGGTTGGGTCCGCCGCCCAGGATGACCACCTTGCGGTTGTCCGTGGGGGCTATCTCCGCGCCGGTCTCGTAGGTGGAGTAGAAATAGGGGGTGTAGGCCTCGAACTCGGCGGCGCAGGTGTCCACCAGGTAGTAGGTGGGCTTGACGCCGAGCTTCTGGCGGATGGCCCTGATATCCTTCTCCTTCTTCTTCCAGAGGGCGGCCAGCTGGCGGTCGGAGAAGCCGTACTCCTTGGCCTTGCGCATCACGGCCTTCATCCTGGGGTTGGAGTCGCTGACGGTCTCTTCGAGGGCGAAGGCGTGCAACTCCCCTTCCATGTCGATGATTTCCTTGATCTGTCGCAGGAACCAGGGATCGATCTTGGTGGCCTCGAAGATCTCCTCCTCGGTCATGCCGCAAAGGTAGGCCGAGCGCACGTCGAAGAGGCGGCGCGAGTTGGGATTGCGCAGGGAGGCCAGGATGGCGTCCTTGTCCCAGTGGCACTTGTCGTAATCCTTGGAAAGGCCGGGCATGCCGACCTCCAGCGAGCGAAGGCCCTTCTGCAGCGCCTCCTTGAAGGTGCGGCCGATGCTCATGGCCTCGCCCACGCTCTTCATGGCGGTGGTGAGGTAGTCCTCGGAGCCGGGGAACTTCTCGAAGGTGAAGCGCGGGATCTTGACCACCGTGTAGTCGATGGTGGGCTCGAAGGAGGCCATGGTCTCGCGGGTGATGTCGTTTGGTATCTCGTCCAGGGTGTAGCCGACGGCGAGCTTGGCCGCGATCTTGGCGATGGGGAAGCCCGTGGCCTTGGAGGCCAGCGCCGAGGAGCGCGACACGCGCGGGTTCATCTCGATGACGATAAGGTCGCCGTTCTCGGGGTTCACCGCGAACTGCACGTTGGACCCGCCGGTCTCCACGCCGATCTCGCGCATGATGGCCAGGGCGGCGTCCCGCATGGTCTGGTATTCATCGTCTGTGAGGGTTTGGGCGGGGGCGACGGTGATGGAGTCGCCGGTGTGCACGCCCATGGGGTCGATGTTCTCGATGGAGCAGATGATGACGCAGTTGTCGTTCTTGTCGCGCATCACCTCCAGCTCGAACTCCTTCCAGCCGAGCACGGATTGTTCAAGCATCACTTCAGATTTCATGGAGAGGGCAAGACCGCGCGAGGCGATCTTCTCAAGGTCCTCCATGTTGTAGGCCACGCCGCCGCCCGAGCCGCCCAGAGTGAATGCCGGGCGGATGATGATGGGGAACGGGATGATCTTGCCCCAGTGGCGCACGTCCTCGATGGTGCGGCAGATGCCCGACTTGGGCACGGCCACGCCGATCTTCTCCATGGCGGCCTTGAATTCCTCGCGGCTCTCGGCCTTCTTGATGACGGCCAGGTTGGCGCCGATGAGCTCGACGCCAAACTTGTCGAGCACGCCGGATTCGGCCAGGGCCACGGCTGTGTTGAGGCCGGTCTGCCCGCCCAGGGTGGGCAGCAGGGCGTCCGGGCGCTCCTTCTCGATGATCTTGGCCACGATGTCCGGGTCGATGGGCTCCACGTAGGTGCTGTCGGCCAAGCCCGGATCGGTCATGATGGTTGCCGGGTTGGAGTTGACGAGCACCACCTCGTAACCCTCTTCCTTGAGGGCCTTGGCGGCCTGGGAACCGGAATAGTCGAATTCGCAAGCCTGGCCGATGACGATGGGGCCGGAGCCGATGATCAGGATTTTCTTGAGGTCGGTGCGTTTGGGCATGTCTGGGCGGGGTTAGGGTTGGACAACTGCTCGATCTGGCGTAAATAGACGCGATTTGTCAAAAGGGGCCTCGCCCCGGGCGTGGGTTTACGCAACTTATCCCCCAGCCGCAAGCTCTTTGAAGCCCTCCCGGCGATTGACTTCCACGCCAGCTTGCTTAAAGGAGTGCTGCCGGACAAACAGAGGAGACACGCTTGAAACGCCAATACCTTCTCGCCGGATCGATCGCCGCCGTGGTGGCAGTGCTCGACCAGGCCACGAAACTCCAGGTGCAGAAACACCTCAAGTTGTACGCCTCGGTGGAAGTGATCCCGGGATTCTTCAATCTGGTCCACACCCTCAACAAGGGGGCGGCATTCGGCTTCCTGAACAGGCCCGACACCAACTGGCAGACGTATTTCTTCATCGCCGCCACCGTCTTCGCGGTCATGATAGTGCTCAACATGCTCTCCAAGGCCGAACCCGGGGCAAAGCTGTTCATCTCGGCGCTCGGCCTCATTCTGGGCGGCGCGCTCGGCAACCTCGTGGACCGCATCCGCACGGGCGAAGTGGTTGACTTCCTTGAACTTTACGTGGGAACCTTCGTCTGGCCAGCTTTCAACGTGGCAGACATCGCCCTCACCTGCGGGTCGCTGGCGCTCATCTTTTCCTTTTACGCGAGCGGCAAATCCAAGGACTGAAAACCCGCGCGGCCTTGCCAAATGGGCCGCCCGGGGATAGCAAGGAAGACCTATGACGCTGACAGACACCATCGGAGGCTACCCCCTCTGGTTTTTCCTGGCCCTGGCCCTGCCCGTGTTCATCAACTTCTGGGCCATCGGCCACGCCTTCTACCGTACTTTCCCGACAATCCAGGAGAAAATGGTCTGGCTGTGCCTGGCTGTCTTCGTGCCGGTCATCGGCGGCCTGATCTACATCTTCGTGGGCAGAAAAAGAGGGATAAAAGAATCATGAAGCTTCGCCTTGCCGTCGTCATTACCCTGCTGATGCTTTCCGGTTGCGCCGGGACGACCTCCTCGAACAGCCCCGTGAAGGGCAAGCCCATCGACCCCCAGGCCCAGGCCCAGGCCAACCTTCTGGCCGAGGTGGACGGGCTCAAATCCCAGGTCCAGCGCCTTTCCGCCGAAGTGGAGGACCTGGGTCTCCAGTTGCGCACCTTCACCGAGGGAGACGGTACGGGTGGGGCCACCACGCTGCCGGAGCTTTCCAAGCGCGTCCAGACCGTTGAAGGCAACATGCGCCAGATGGCTTCCCAGCTTGGCGTCGAAGTCGCCGGCATGCAGCAGGGCCAGCCCGGACAGACTGGCCCCGGCGTCGATGAGCAGGCCAGGCAGGCCTCCGTGGCCCCGGGCGCCCCTGCCGCCCCCGCCGCGCAGCCCCAGCCCCAGTCCCAGACGAAGACAGACGTGCCTGCCGCCACCCACGCCGACCCGGCCGAAGCCATATACGCCAAGGGAATGCAGGCATTCCAGGCCAGGGACTACGACAAGGCCATCGGCCTCTGGGGCGACGTGGCCAAGAGCTACCCCAAGCACGACCTGGCGCCCAACGCCTCCTTCTGGCTTGGCGAGGCCTATTACCAGAAGGGCGACTGGGGACAGGCCGTGCTCAATTACAACACCGTGGTCGAGAAGTTCCCCAAGAGCAACAAGACCCCGTCCGCCATGCTCAAGATGGGCATGGCCTTCCAGAAGCTGAACAAGAAGGACGCGGCCCGGCTCATGTTCCAGGACCTCATCAAGAAGTTCCCGGAATCCGCCGAGGCCAGGCGGGCCAAGGCCCTTCTTTAGCGGCCCGGCCCCTAGAATCGTGGATTCGCCGATCAAGATCGGGCATTCTTGACTGGATGCGTCCCGGCGCGAGTCCGCCCAAGGGATCTCCCGGCCCGGGCCAGCCGCCCCGCCCACGGGGATGGATGCCCGGTCAGGAGATGACGACAAACACTCCGGCTCCGCGAGGCTTGGACAAACCTCGCGGGGCTGCCACATCCAAGGACGAACGATCATGAACGAAGTCCGCAAGATAGTGCACCTGAGCTTCCCGCCGGACACCTCCGCCAAGCCCGTGGTGTGCAACATCATCAAGCTTTTCGACCTGTGCTTCAACATCCTCAAGGCCCAGATCAACCCCCGCGAGGTGGGAGAGATGGTGCTTGAGATCAACGGTCTGGAACAGGCAGTGGCCGACGGCCTGGAATACCTCAAGGAGCACGGCATCAAGGTTACTCCCGTGGCCCAGAAGGTGCGCAAGGACGAGGACCTGTGCGTCCACTGCGGCGTGTGCACCGCCATGTGCCGCCCGCGCGCGCTGGAGATCGACCGCCAGACATGGCTGGTCCGCCTGGACTCCGAGAAGTGCGTGGCCTGCGGACTGTGCGTCAAGGTCTGCCCGGTGAAGGCCATGGACACCCAGTTGGAAAACGGCATTCTCTAACCCCGGAGGCCGAGCCATGGGCGAGGAGCAACGCACCTACCTTCGCATCCCCACATATCTGCGTGGCCGGATGCGCCTGGTTTCCACCGGGCATGAGCAGCAGCTCTTCAGGGAAGCGCCCATCGTGAGCACAGCGGTCAGCGCCATGGAGCTCAAGGGGGCGGGCGTCAACGAGGCCTTGATCGAGGCCCTCGCTTCGCTCGACCGTAAGCTTGATCTGCTCATCGGCATTCACGCCCAGGACAGCCTCCAGGAGGACTTCCCGCACCCCTTGGAGGTGCTGGAGATATCGGGCGCGGGAGTGAAAATCGCGTGCGGCCGCCATCTCCAGGCCGGACAGAACATCGAACTGGTCATCACCCTGACCCAACTGCCGGTGAGGATGGCCGGCGCCATGGGCCGGGTTGTCCGCGAGGAGACGCTCGACGGCGCCCGTGTGTGGGCCGTCGATTTCACCCGCATACGTGACCGCGACCTTGAATCAATCGTTCAATTCGTATTCCAGACACAGCGCGACGAACTGCGCGTGAGGAAGTGGGAGTAACGCGCATGACCAAGCAAGACGCCATGATCGAAGACCTGATGGACCGCTACATGGACGAGATGGTGGACAACCTGAAGTCCGCCATCACCCAGGCCGTGGAAAAGGAGCTGTCCAAGTCGCTCACGCGCTCGCTGCTCCAGAGCGAATTCTACAAGCGCCTCTCCGACGACATGCGAAACGGCCTGCAGTCCATCTACAAGGAGCTCTCCAGCGCGCGCCAGGAGGACGGCGGCAAAGAGATCACCAAGGAGAAGAAGCGGGCCGACCAGCTCTTCAGCGAGGCCGCGGACCAGCTCGACAAGATCCTCTCCACCACCGAGCAGGCCACCGGCGAAATCATGGACATCGTGGAAAAGCACATGGAGATGCAGGCCAAGTCCAACCAGATCCTGCACAGCCTGAAGTCCGGAGGCGTCACCAAGGAACAGCTCGCGGACCTGCGCTCCATGAGCGACGACCTGAACGCAGACCTCATGCAAATCATGACCACCCTCTCCTTCCAGGACCTCACAGGCCAGCGCATCAAGCGCATCATAGGGGCCATCAAGAACGTGGAGGCCATCGTCCTGGACCTCTACCTGTCCACCGGGCTCAAGCTCAAGGCGCACGAGGAGGCCCCGGACAAGGACCTGGCGCAGATCGAGGCCGAGGCGGACCAGAAGGTCAGCGAGTTGAAAGGCCCACAGGTGGGGAGCAACCAGGCCTCCGTGGACGACCTGCTGGCATCGCTTGGGCTCTAGCGTGGCGGACACGAAGGGCGCGGCATTTTTTCCCAGTGGCACTGTACCGGGATAGCAGTCTTAATCCCCGGAAACCATGTTCATGGTTTCCGGACACTGGAACCCCGGGATACTTGGGAAGACTCCCCGAAACGACTTCGAGCAGCCGCCCGGCCAGACCGGGCGGCTGCCTTCATTTTGAGCCGTATTTCAGGTAAAGCCCCATCCCCTCGGCATAGCAATCATCGCCGGGGTCCAAGGCTTTTGCCGGAGCCCCGGGAGCGTGCCAGAAGGCGCTGGAAACGTCCTTTGGAGCGTCGTAGCGCTTCCAGCAGGCCGCGACGCCGCCGGTTCTGATGTTCACGAAAACGGCGGCGTTCTCAAGGGGGCAAGCGTGAGGCTTGCAGAAGCTGGCCTTGATCACATCGCCCTCACGTTCCACCGGAATCTCCACCCGGCCGTCCGGCCACCCCTTGAGCATCGCCCGGAGCGCGTCCTCGGGCAGCATGGCCTTGAGGGACGGCAGCACAGCCGGATCTTCGAAGAAGCTCCGGCCGGGCCGGGCCTGTCTGTCGGCATCAACTTCACCGCCAGGGTATTTGCCCACCCACGCCGCCAAATGACCAAGGGGAAGGCCCCCGGCAGCGGGGCTCGCCGCACCGCCATGCGCCGAGGCTTCCTGAGCGACGGCGAACGCCGTCATGAAGCCCAGGACGACGACCGAACCAGCGATCCGTTTCATACCGCCTCGCTAGAGACCGTCCTTTCAGCGATGGACGGGTTAGAGCGTCTGTTCCACCTCCGTCACGGCGATGACCAGGGCGGCCCGGGCCCACTTGAACCTGGACACCGCCTCGAAAGCCTCCCCGGAGGTTTCGAAGCTGGCCTCGCCCTTGACAAGAAACCCCGTTCCCGGGCCGTTCTTCCCGGCCACCTTGCGGCTTCCGAGCGTCAGGAGCACCTTGGCGTTCGCGGCCACGTTCCTTTCTGTTTTATGCATCCATCCGGCGGGGATGACGATTTTACGACCGTCCAGCACCTTTAGGTAGCTGTTCCAGGTGTTGACCATATGGGGGCCGTCCTCCCCCAGGGTGGCGATTGCGACCACGCCTTCGTTCTTCATCACTTCGTAGAATTTCTCAGGGATCATGTCACTATCTCCGTTGATGTCGGTTGTCGTCGTTCCCGGAGGGGCCGACGGGACACTTCTAACGGAGGTGCGGCGGAAGGACAGGAGCAGACCGAAAATTTTCCATGGGGTCAGTTTCTGCACCTAAGAGGGGCCGGAATGGCCGCCGCCCCTACCATTGCCCCAGGCAGATCCCGGCCAGGAGCCCCACTCCCTGGTCGATCTCGGCCGGAGTCATGGCGCCGAAGCCGAGCAGAAGCATGCCCTGCGCCCTGCCCCCGGAGTCCAGGGTCCGGGAATACGGGAACAGCCTGACCCCGGCGGCGCCGGCCCGCTCCAGGAGTTCGTCCTCGCCCATCGCCGTTCCGCGCACCCGCAGGACCACGTGGAGACCGGCCCCCTGCCCGATGATGTCCGCGCAATCCCCGAAATGGCTGTCCACGGCCCGCAGCAGTGCATCGTGCTTCCTGGCGCAACCTGTCCTGGCGCGGCGGATATGCCGCTCCCAGTTCCCGTGCTCCATGAACCTGGCCATGGCCTTCTGTTCCAGTAGCGGCACAGTGGCCTGATGGTTGGCGAACAGGCTCCGGTACGCGGGCAAAAGCCGGGACGGAAGAACCATGTAGCTTAGGCGCAGCGCGGGAGAGAGTATCTTGGAGAAGGTCCCGGTGTAGACGATGCCGCCATCCGGAGCGAGCCTGTGCAGGGAGGGCACGGGCTTGCCCCTGTAGCGCAGTTCGCTGTCGTAGTCGTCCTCGACGACCACGCGGCCGGGCTCGCTGGCCCAGGCCGCGAGCCGCTGGCGGTTCTCCACCGGCATGACGTGCCCAAGGGGGAACTGGTGGGACGGCGTCACGTAGGCCGCCTGGCAGCCGCTGCGCTCCAGGGCGTCCAGGTCCATGCCCCCCGAGCGCACCGGGATGGGCACAACCTCCAGCCCATGGTTCCTGAGCACTGAACGGGCCAGGAAATAGCCGGGATTCTCCATGGCCACTCTCGGCCGGTCCTGCCTCAGAAGCACGGCCACGATGGACAGGCTGTGCTGCAAGCCCGAACAGACGACCACCTGTTCCGTCGAGCAGGCCACCCCCCTGGAGCTTTCCAGGTAGTCCCTTATGCGCCGCCTGAGCTCCGGGTCTCCCTGCACGTCACCATAACTGGCGAGTTCGGATACGCTCGCCCTGAGGCTTTCCAGGTAGTATTTGCGCCACAGGGACGCGGGGAAGATGCTCTTGTCCAGTCCGGCGGGATGGAAGTCGTAAAGCCACGGCTTGAGTGGCCGGACATGACGGGCTGGCGCGGCCGAAGCTGGCGCGGCGAAAGACCTGGGCTCATCGTCGGGCTGTGATGCAACGTAGTAGCCGCTTCGCGGCCTGGCGTAGATGTAGCCCTCAGCGTGAAGGTCCAGGTAGGCGCATTCCACCGTGTTGCGGCTGACGCCTAGCTCGCGGGACAGGTCCCGCACCGAGGGAAGCCTGCTGTCTGGCGCGAGCGCACCGGAGCGCGCCCGGTCCCTGATCTGGCGGGCAAGCTGGGCGTAAAGGGGTTCGGCTGTCGTGTTGTCGAGTAGGAACATGGTTCCCTCGCCACTCCCGGCCGGGGCTATTCCTGTTTTAAGCCGTACTGCTTTTGCCACTCGTCCAGGAACAGGATCGCCGTCTCCACCGGGGTGAGCTTCCCCGCCCTGGCCCTGAGCGCCCATACAAGGTCCCTGAAGGGCACGTCCTCGGAGAGCCCGAGCCCCGCCAGGAGTTCCCGCACAGGTTGGCGGTATTCCTCGGGCAGGACGTCCAGCGCCCCTTCATCCTGTCGCGGTCTGGGCCAGCCCTCCAGACGCTCCTCCAGGAACGCGAGGAGAGTCCGCATGCGGGCCTGGTAGGTGTGGTCCTTGAGCGCCCTGGACCTGGCCCGCTCAGCATAGGCCTTGCGCTCCTCCGGGGCCGCCAGGAAGCGGCGCACCCCGTCCTTGAGGCCTTCCATGTCCGTGAACGTGGCCAGCTCGTCCGGGCCGAACAGCTCGGGCAGCAGCGAGCGCCCGTCCACCAGTTGGAAAGCCCCGCACATGGCAAGCTCGAAGGTGCGCGGGTTCACGAAATCGCCGCCCGTGACCAGCTCCTTGGCCGTGACGCTGGAGTGCAGGTTCAGGTTCACCTGGGTGGCGTTGAATATCTTCACCGCGTCCTCGGGCGATATCCGCTCGCCGCCGCGCTGGACCAGCGGGGCCAGAATCTCGTCGCCCTCCCAGTCGGAGCCCCAGATCTTCAGGCCGAACCGCATGAGCTCCTTGAAGGCCACGCGGCGGTTGGCGTAGCCCGCGCCCAGGAAGGCCACGTCCGCGCCCCACTGCCTGCGCTCAACTGGCGTGAGGTCCAGCGGCCTGTGGAATTCCGGATCGGCGGCCAGGGGCAAATAGAGGGCGTTCTTCTGCCCGATGCCCGATAGCTTCTCCAAGAACGGCTCCTTCTGGATCACGGCGAAGGCGTCGTAATGAGGCGCGTATGACTCCCAGTAGGTGAAAAGGCGGAAATCCTCCACGAACCACATCACGGAAGGGATCCCGGCCTGCCTGAGCCGTTTGAGTGCCTGCCTGTTGAGCGGAGCCTGGGCCATGGCCAGCACGAGGTCCGGCTGGAATGTCTCGGCCTTGGCCATGATGGCCTGGGCCACCACCTGCAGAAAGGAATGCTCCAGGTATTCGAGCCTGTCCGTGGTGACCTTGAGCTTCTTTAGCGCCGAGAACGCGCCGTGAAACTCCGGGGCCTCGAATGTCTCCACGGCATGGCCGAGCGACGCCAGGGCCCGGGCGCAGTAACGGCCGATGGGCAGGGAGCCGCCGTAGAGCGGCAGGACCACGAGCACGCGCAGGGGACGGTTCATAGTGATTCAAGTAGTGCTTGAGGTTTATCCAGCATGAAATCAGGGTCATCCACCAAACGCTCCGCGATGTCCGGGGCGGCTGGATTCCCATGCCCTTCGCCGATTCCCAGATGCCGGGCAAGGAAGGCCCTGGCGCGCGCACGCTCCGCGAATCCTGCATCCTGGCCCGCGAAGGGAACGCTGACCGCGCCCAGGGCGTCGAAATCAGTGTGGAAGCCGACCAGCCCCGGAGGGGGATCGCCCTTGCCCTTCCCCGCCGCAATGCGCAGAAATTCGCGGGTCGTGAACGGCTCCAGGCAGGCCATGCCGCACGGGCACGGCGCGGACTCCAGGCACGGGGCGCACTCGTGCACGGACTGCCAAACGGTGTGGCCGCGTCCGTAAGGGCCGGTCTCGTGGCACCAGGCAGATGAAAGAAACGTGGCCGTCACGGGCACGCCCAAGTGCGCGGCAAGGTGCATGACGCCCGTGTCCGGGGTGAGCACCCGGTCGAGCCCCGCCACGACGTCCGACAGCTCCTCCCAGCCGGTGCGGCCGGTGAGGTCGGTGACCATGCCGCCCACTCTCGCGGGAAGGAGGCCCATCAGCTCGCGCGCCGCGGGGCGCTCGGCCTGGGTGCCCAAAAGAAATATCCTCGGCGCGTTCAGCACGGGGAGCATGGCCTGCACCACTCCGGCCAGCACCTGGGGCGGCAGCGACCGCCGGGCGTGCCTTCCCGCCATGGCGACGCCCAGTCCGCCCCCTTTCGGGGCCGCGACGGGGTTCACCTGCGAGGCCGGGATCATAGGCAGGAAAAAGCCAGCCCAGAAATCGGCGAGGTTGACGGCACCGAGTCTGCGGTTCTTCGTCCACCTGAAGGCCATGGCCGCCCAGGGATCGCGCTCGGGCTGGCCGTGGGCCAGCTTGTGGCCTCGCACCGCGTCCGGATCGAACATGGCCGTGGCGGCCAGGCTCATCCCCGCGTAATTGAGGTTGTAGACGCGCCCGAATCCGGCCCCGGCCAGGCCGGTCAGCACGGCCAGGAGCTTTTCCGGGTCCGGCCGGGAGTGGGCCTTCACGGCATGGATCGCCGCCGCCGGATAGACCATTCGCGCGAGCCTCTCCAGGGAGGCGTCCACCAGAAGATGCACCTCCCTTCCCGAGCCCTGAAGCCCCAATACGAGCCGCTTGGTCTGCAGGAGATCGCCGAAACGGGCCAGTTGCACCACAAGGACTGGTTTCATGCAAAAGGGGGTATCCCAACGCCGGGGGGAAAGAAAGTGGCTTTGCGGGACGGACCGGATTTGTTATGGTGTCCGTCCATGCGATACTACCCCTTATTCGCGGACCTCACCCGCAAGCGCTGCCTCGTGGTCGGCGCGGGCGAGGTGGGCCGCCGCAAGATCGGCACCCTGGCGGCCTGCGGAGCGAGCGACGTGCTCGTGCTGGACACCCGCGAGCCCGACGAGGAGCTTTTGGAAGTCATCGCCCACCCGGCCGTGACCTTCGAACGGCGCTCCTTCGAGGACTCCGACCTGGACGGGCGCTTCCTGGTGATCGCCTCCACCTCCAACGAGGAGCTCAACTGGCGCATCAGCCGCGCCTGCGAGGCCCGGGGCATCCTTTGCAACATCGTGGACCAGCCCGAGAAGTGCAGTTTCATCGTTCCGGCCCTGTTCACCCAGGGCGACCTGACGGTGGCCATCTCCACGGGCGGCGGCTCCCCGGCCCTGGCGCGCAAGATAAGAAAGGGCCTTGGCGAGTTCCTGGGCTCCGAATACGGCGCGGCCCTGGTCCTGATGTCACGGCTGCGTCCCCTGGTGCTGGAGTTGGGGCTCGGCTCCCCGCGCAACGGGGCCATCTTCCGCGGGCTCATCGACTCGGGCCTGCTGGAAGCCCTGGAGCGCAGGGACGCCGCCACGGCCAAGGACCTGCTCGAACGTCACGTGCCATCGGAGTTGCACCCGCGCATCCCGGAGATACTGGATGGGCTTGTCTGAACTGCTCTTCTACGCCGTGCTGACCCTCTACCTGGCTGGCAGCGGCGGCCACATATGCGGCATGCTCACCCGCAAGGAGCGCCCCCGCGTCGTGGGCGGGGCCATTTCCGGAGCGGGCTTCGCCCTGCACGGACTGAGCCTGGGCCTCACGCTGGCGCGCGACCCGTCCCTGGCCCTGGCCAGCGGAGGCTTCTACCTGAGCCTTTTCTCCTGGAGCCTGCTTTTGGTGCTCTTCATCCTGTGGGTGCGCCTGAAGCTCTCTTTCCTCGGGCTCATCGCCACGCCCCTGGCCCTGCTGCTGCTCATGGGCTCCCAGGCCGTCTCGGGCGAGCGCGTGCCCTTGCCGCCGTCCCTGGCCGGGCTTTTCTTCGGGCTGCACATCGGGACGCTGTTCGCGGCCATCGGCCTCATGGCCATGGCCTGCGCGGCTGGCATCGCCTACCTCAAGCTCGAGCGGCGCATCAAATCAAAGGAAAAGCTCCAGGGATTGTGGGCCGCCCTGCCCTCGCTGGACAAGCTGGACGCGGCCAACAGGCTGGCGGTCAACGTGGGCTTCCCCCTCTACACCGTGGGCATGATTTCGGGATTCCTCTGGGCGGGCATCACCTGGAAGAGCTTCTTCTCCTGGGACCCCAAGGAGATCGCGGGGGTCTTCGTCTGGCTCCTGTTCGCCTACCTGTTCCACCAGCGCAAGGCCCTCGGCTGGCGCGGCCGCAAGACGGCCTGGCTGGCCATCTGGGTATTCGGGCTCAGCCTTGCGTCCATGCTCGGCATCAACTTCTTCGTCAAGACTCACCACAGTTTCGTCTGATGCAGCACGACATTCATATTTTCGGCTTGAACCACCGCACCGCCGGCGTGGAGGTGCGGGAATGCTTCTCCCTCAAGGACCAGCTGGCCTTCGAGGAGTGCGTGCGCTCCCTTGGGCGGGCCGTGGACGAGGTGATGGTGCTCTCCACCTGCAACCGGGTGGAGATCCTGGTGGTGGCCCCGCGCGGCTCCAACGTGTCGGCCAAGGTCCTGGAGTGCTGGGCCGGCTCCAGCGGGCGCGGCTCCTCGGAGCTTGCCCCCCACGTCTACGAGCACAAGGACCTGGCTGCCGTGGAGCACCTGTTCCTGGTGGCCGCGGGCCTGGATTCCATGGTGCTGGGCGAACCGCAGATACTGGGCCAGCTCAAGCAGGCCTACAAGGCAGCGGTGGAGAACGGGCAAGCGAAGGTGGTGGTCAACCGCCTGCTGCACAAGGCCTTCTCGGTGGCCAAGCGAGTGCGCACCGAGACGGGCATCGGCGCCAGCGCCGTCTCCATCAGCTACGCCGCCGTGGAGCTAGCCAAGCGAATCTTCGGCGAGATGGGCGGCAAGAAGGCCATGCTGGTGGGCGCGGGCGAGATGGCGGAGCTTGCCGCCACCCATCTGGTGGGCGCGGGCGTCAAGTCGCTGTGCGTGGTCAACCGCACCCTTGCCCGGGCCGAGGAGCTGGCCTCGCGCTTCAAGGGCAGGGCATACTCCTTCTCCGAGCTCATCGAACGGCTGCCGGAGGTGGACATTGTCATCACGTCCACCGGCTCCCAGGAGCCCATCATCCGCGCCCGGGACATCAAGGACGTGCTCAAGAAGCGCAAGTACGAGCCAATGTTCTTCATCGACATCGCCGTGCCGCGCGACATCGACCCGGACATCAACAGCCTGGACAACGTCTACCTCTACGACATCGACGACCTCAAGGAGGTGGTGGAGGAGAACAAGGCCCAGCGCCAGTCCGAGGCGGAGAAGGCCCGGGAGATCATAGCCATGGAGACCGGCAAGTTCGGCCAGTGGCTCGACTCGCTGGATCTCCAGCCCACCATCGTGGACCTCCTGTCGCGCGGGGAGGAGATGGCCCGCAAGGAGCTGCGCAAGACCCTCAAACGCCTGGGGCCGGACTGCCCCGAGGAGGTCCGGGCGGCGGTGGAGACGCTTGCGCTCACCCTGCCCCGCAAGCTCTATCACGACCCGCTCATCTTCCTGAAGCGGCGCACCCGGGAGGAAGGCGGCGAACGCTTCCTGGACATCGCCCGCCGAATGTTCAACCTGGACGAAGACACAGTGCCCCCGGGTGCGCACAAGGATCGCAAACCCGGCCTGGAGGACGACTGAGATGCGCGCCTACACCGTTGACGAACTCACCGAAGAGAACGTGGCCAGGATCGAGGACAAGCTCAAGCAGAATGGCTGGACCGGCTCCATCAGCGGCATGTACTACGTGCCCATCCCCGAGGAGCGCCTGGGCCCCGAGCAGCGCGAACACCTTGAATCCTGCGGCCCTTTCTTCCTGCCCCTGGAGGCCGGGGACGGCTGGATCAGGCTGGAACTCCTGGTGCGCGCCCGCCAGATCCTGCGCTGCTCCTGCGTGGCCTACGCCAACGCGGGGCTGCGCGAGCACATGATAGACACCCTGGACAGCCTCATCCGCGAACTGGACATCGCGGTCTGAAAAGGGCCATCCCGGCCAGGAATCATCCGCGAAAACGGGCAACGCCCGGGAGTCCCCCATGACAGCCATCGCTTGGTCAAACGACCTCTCCGTCGGCATCCAGGAGATCGACCTCCAGCACCGCCGTCTCATCGAACTCTTCGGGGAATTGGACAAAGCCATCAACCAGGGGGCGGACAAAGAGTTCATGGCCAAGGCATTGAAGGAACTCAACGCCTACGTCCGCGAGCACTTCACCCTCGAAGAGCGCTGGATGTCCCGCCACGGCTACCCCGGCCTGGCGGAACACGCCGCCCGGCACGAAACCTTCATCGAGAAACTCCTGCACTTCGAATTGGACTTCCTGCGCGGCGAGTCCGGGGTGTCCGGGGAAGTCCTGAAGTACCTGGAGGACTGGCTCAAGGAGCACGTCAGCGTCCAGGACCAGGACTACGCGCGCTTTTTTCTTGGAAAAGGCATCCTCTGAGGCCATGCCCTGCGACCTGGGCCTCCCGGACCTGCACCCTCCGCAGGCGCGCCTGTGCCTCAAGGCCGAGGCATTCATCCGCTCGCTCGTTCCCGGAGGCTTCGAGGGCCGTCCCATCATCCTGGCCCTCTCCGGCGGCATCGACTCAGCAGCCCTTGCCGTCATCCTGAAAGCCCTCTCGCCACGCCTCGGCAGCGCCGTCGTGGCCGCCCACATGGACCACGCCCTGCGGGAAGAATCCGCCTCGGATGCCAAGGCGTGCGCGTTGCTGTGCGACAGGCTCGGCATCGGGTTCAGGGCCGCCCGGCGCGACGTGGCCGCCCTGGCCGCCACCTGGGGGACCGGCATCGAGGACGCGGGACGCCGGGCGCGATACGCCTGGCTTGAGGAGATCCGCCAGGAGGCGGACGGCTTCTGCGTGGCGACAGCCCACCAATTGGATGACCTGGCCGAGGACCAGCTCATGCGGCTCATCCGGGGCGCGGGCTGGCCCGCCCTCGGCGGCATGCCAGCCTGGGACGGGAAGAGGCGAATCCTGAGGCCGCTGCTCATGACCCCCAAGGCGGACCTCGAAGAGCTTCTGCGCGCGGCGGGGGTCCCCTGGCGCGAGGACCACACCAACAAAGACCCCGCCTACATGCGCAACAGGGTGCGCCAGGACATTCTCCCGCTCTTCGTTCGTGAAAATCCGGACTATCTGGCAGCTGCGGCGGAGCTTTGGCGCCAGGCCCGCCTGGACGCGATCCACTGGAATGACGCCGTGTTGGAGGCGAAATTACACCCCCTCGGGGACGATGCCGGGTGCTTCATCTCTGACGAGGCGCTCAAGGGGGCGTCCCAGGCCCTGCGGCTTCGCCTCTACAAGCGCGCGGTGGAGTCCCTCGGCCCCGGCCAGCCGCTGTCCGCGGCCCTGCACGGGCTGGACGAGGCCTGGCGCAACCGCTCGACAGGAAAGCGTTTTCAGTTTCCAGGAGGCAAAGAGGCCAGGGTCGAGCGCGGCGGCATATCATTTCATCCCGGCCAGCCCGCCCCCCGGCGTTGACAGTTCCTTGCCGGAGGGATAGAGAGCACCGATTGTTATTTTTTAAACAAGGAGGCGGCGCGTGAATATCCTGATCTTCGGGCCCAACGGCAGCGGTAAGGGAACCCAGGGTTCCCTGGTGAAAGACAAGTACAACCTGGCTCACATCGAGTCCGGCGGCATCTTCCGCGAGCACATCGGCGGCGGCACCGAACTGGGCAAGAAGGCCAAGGCTTTCATCGACCGCGGCGACCTCGTGCCCGACGACATCACCATCCCCATGGTCCTCGAGACCCTGAAGACCAAGGGCCAGAACGGCTGGCTGCTGGACGGCTTCCCCCGCAACACCGTGCAGGCCCAGAAGCTGTGGGACGCCCTGCAGGCCGAAGGCATGAAGCTCGACTACGTCATCGAGATCCTGCTGCCCCGCGAAGTGGCCAAGAACCGCATCATGGGCCGCCGCCTCTGCAAGAACGACAACAACCACCCTAACAACATCTTCATCGACGCCATCAAGCCCAACGGCGACAAGTGCCGGGTCTGCGGCGGCGAACTCTCCGCCCGCGCCGACGACCAGGACGAGGGAGCCATCAACAAGCGTCACGACATATACTACGACACCAACACCGGCACCCTGGCCGCCGCCTACTTCTACAAGGACCTGGCCGCCAAGGGCGTGACCAAGTACATCGAGCTCAACGGCGAAGGCTCCATCACCTCCATCAAGGAGACCCTGCTGGCCCAGCTGGCCTAACTCGCGAGCCTGCCTTTCACGCGCCCCGGAGCGATGCGCTCCGGGGCGTTTTTTCTTCCTCCCGACCGGCGCGCGTGACAGCACAAGCCGGTGGAGCAGGCGGGACTGAAGGGCCGTTGATTGCCCGCACGGCGCTTGCGGCGAGGTCCCGGCAGCCTCACCGAGCCGATGGCACTGAGCGCCGCCCAAGGCCCGGTGACGGCGGGACGCCGCCATCGGGCGGAGCGTCCCCCGACCGGAACCGGACGCCGGGAAATGAAGTTCGGGATGCAAGAATGCATTCATTTCGTGGACGCAAAATGGGCCAGCTCCCGGCCCGGCCGGAACCCCACGCCCAGGCGGTACGCATGACCAATACAGACATCGACGCGTTCATCTCGGAGCTGGCCTCACAGACCACGAACAAGTCCCTTTTCAATCCCTTCCGCGACCAGCGCCTGTCCAACAACCTCAAGCTCTACTTCAACTATCTGCTCCGCGAACCCGTGCGGCTGGCGCTCATCGGGGAGGCCGCCGGGCATCGGGGTTGCGCGCTCACCGGCATGCCCTTCACCAGCCCCGAGACGATTCGCGACTCGCAGAACCCCTTCTTCGCCAGCCATCGCGACCGCATGTTCCGCCAGGGCGACATCTTCGAGCCCAGCGGCCGCTGGGTGTGGGGAGTGGCGGACGCCCATGGCGTAGTGCCGCTTCTTTGGAACGCCCTGCCCTTCCATCCGCACAAGCCGGGCGAACCACGCACCAACCGCACGCCCACACGAGCGGAGCTTGAAATGGGCGAATATCACCTCGGCCGGGTCCTGGACATTTTCAGACCGGAAGTCGTCGTGGCCGTGGGCAGAAAGGCCGAGCAATCGCTGGGCAAGATGTTCCCCGGCCTCGCGTTCCATACCGTCCGCCACCCGGCAATGGGCGGCAGCACGCTCTTCAAGGCGCAGATGACGGAGATCATGAAATCATTCGCCTGACAGGGTTGCAGGCGGACACGACCGGCCGTTTCGCCGTACAAACCACCCAATCAAGAAACCCGGCCCCGCCTATCCAAAACCAAACACGTGCATGGTCTTTCAAACATGCCCCGAAGCCACACCCCGCCTTTGCACGGTGGAGCTTGAAAAGCGACACGTTTTGGTCCAAATTATTAGTTGTTCGCGCGAAGCTGCCGGTGTGAATTGGCGAACCCGTTCGGCCATGCCCGGAGGCACTTTGACCGGCCCTCCCCATGCCAACGATAGCATATCCGGAGCCGCATTGGCCGGAGAAGCATCATGAGACTCATGGAAGTTTTCCTCAAGGACCACGCCCGCCGCTTCTTCATCGTACTCTCGTTGTCCATCATGGCGGCAACCGCGTGGATGGCCTTGACCACCATCGAATCCTTCAGAAAATCCGAAGCGGACACCGAGTTGCTTGAACGGCGCATCCGCACCAACATCAAGCTCGCGTCCGTGCTGGTGGACATGGAGACGGGGCAAAGGGGATACGTCCTCTCCGGCAATCCCGTCTTCCTTGAACGCTACGAGGAGTCATCGCGACTCCTTCCGCTTCTGTCCGACGAGTTCCTTTCCTTGTACAAGGATGCTCCCGGCCCACACGACGACCTCGATGCGCTCAAGGCCGTCATGGCCGACAAGATTGCATTCATGAACCATACCATCGAGTTGCGGTCTTCCGGCTCCTCAGAACTCGCCGCGTCCCTCATCTCCTCGGGAGAGGGCAAAACCCAGATGGACAACATCAGGGCCATACTGAGCAAACTCGAAACCACAGACCGGACCCACATCAACCAGCACCACGAAGAGAGCGGGATGCTGGCCGCCAAGACTCGCTGGACCGTGTTTGCCGGTTTCGGAATCGGCATATCCATCCTTTTCACGGTCTTCCTTCTGTTCGACAGGGAGGTGATCGCCCGCAAGGCCGCCATGCAGGGGCTCACCGAATACCGCGACGAATTGGAACGCTCCAACGAGGAACTGGAGCACTTCGCCTACGTGGCCTCCCACGACCTCCAGGAACCCCTCCGCAAGATCGCCAGCTTCGCACAGCTGCTTGAGCGAAAGTACAAGCAGAATCTGGACGAGACGGGCCTTCGCTACATCGGCTACCTTGTGGACGGGGCGCACCGCATGAGCGACCTCATAAACGACCTGCTCATGTATTCACGGGTGGGCCGCAAGGGGAAACCGTTCGCCCCCGTCGACCTCAACAACGTGACGGCCCGCGTGAAGGAAAGCCTGAGCATGGCCATCCAGGAGGCCGGCGCTGCCGTAGAGATCGATCCCATGCCCCCCCTGGAGGGCGACGAATCCCAACTCGCCCAAGTGTTGCAGAACCTCGTGGCCAACGCCTTGAAGTTCAGGAGCCAGGAGCCGCCTCTCGTCCGCGTCCAGTGCCGCGAGGAGAAGGACCGATGGGTTTTCACCGTCCAGGACAACGGCATCGGCATAGCCCCGGAGCATCAGGCCGTCATCTTCCGGATGTTCCAGCGGCTTCACACCCGCGAGGAATACCCTGGCACCGGCATCGGGCTGGCACTGTGCAAGCGCATCGTGAACAGGCACGGCGGGGATATCTGGGTTGAATCGCCTCCCGAAGGCGGTTCGGCCTTCCGCTTCACCATTTCCAAATCGCTCAAGGAGAGGGCATAGGAGAACCCTGGATGGAAATCCTCATCGTGGATGACGATCCCGCGGACGTGGAACTGACGGTGGAAGGCCTGAAAAGCGCAAAGCTGGCCATCAACATCAACTCCGTGTCCGATGGCGAAAAAGCCCTGGCCTACCTGCGCAGACAGCCTCCCTACGAGAACGCCACCCGGCCGGACCTGGTGTTTCTCGACCTCAACATGCCGCGCATGGACGGCCGCCAGGTGTTGGAACGCATGAAGGGCGACCCCAGGCTGCGCTCCATCCCCGTGGTGGTGCTCACCACATCAGCCGCCGAAACGGACGTGGCCCATAGCTACAACCTGGGCGCCAACTGCTACGTCACAAAGCCGGTCGATCTGGACGGTTTCATCAAGGTCATCCATTCCATCGAAGAGTTCTGGCTCACGGTGGTCAAACTTCCCAAAGACGAGAAGTGATGAAACGTTTCGGGAATATCTCCATCCTCCTCATCGAGGACGACCCCCAGGACGCCGAGATCATCGAGGTTTTCCTGAGGGACGCCGGCATGGAAGGACGGATTCTCGTGGCCTCACGCCTGGAGGAGGCACTGGCCCTGCTCGACAAAGCGACCGTGGACCTCGTTCTCCTGGACCTTGGCCTGCCCGGCACCTCCGGCATCGACACGTTCAGGGCCTTCAAGGCGTCCGCCCCCGATCTTCCCATCGTCGTCCTCTCGGGCCTGCGCGACGAGGAGGTCTCCATCCGGGCTGTGCACGAAGGAGCCCAGGACTACCTTGTCAAGGGCTCCATTGACGTGGACATCCTCCGGCGCTCCCTCTCGCACTCTCTTGAACGGCACAGGATGCGCCTGGAGCTCACCGCGCTCAGCCTCACCGACGAACTGACCGGGCTAGCCAACCGCAGGGGCTTCATGACCCTGGCCGAACAGCTGATCAAGACGGCCCGGCGTGTGGGGGAGGATGTTTTCCTCGCCTACGCCGACATGGACGGCATGAAGCGCATCAACGACGAGCTGGGCCACGAAGCCGGGGACAGGGCGCTCAGGGACGTGGCCAAGGCTCTGAGGGACACGTTCAGGGACAGCGACATCGTGGCACGGCTGGGAGGGGACGAGTTCGCCGCGTTCGGGTTGAGCGATAAGGAAATGTCCTTGGACTCCCTTCAGGCGCGCCTGGACGCCAACCTGGCCAGCGCCGCCAGCCGGGGCGGGCACGTCTTTCCGCTGGCCGTCAGCCTGGGCCTTGTCTGCGCATCTCCGGGGGATGTGGCGCTTGCTGACATAATCACCAAGGCGGACGCCATGATGTACGAGATCAAGAGGAGCAAGAAGTCGGCCAGGTGAACGCGGCATTTCCCGCACCGGCGGGTGCATTTGCCAAACGCTTGCCCTCTCCCTCCCCCCTGGTTACTCTGTCGAAAACACCCAAGGGACAGTCAGATGCCCAGCCCGTACACCTATCCCGACATAATCCACGTCGAACCTACCACCCGCTGCAACATGCGCTGCCGCATGTGCGTGAAGTCGGTCATGACCAACGCCCAGGAGGGCGATCTTCCGCTGAAAGCGTTCAAACGCCTTGAGACCAGCCTGCCCCGTGCGTCCAGGGTGGTCTTCGCGGGCGTTGGCGAGCCCCTGCTGCATCCGGACCTCCCGGAGATGGTTGCCTTCGCCCGGCGCCATCTCCCCGAGGGCGGCGGCATCTCCATGCAGACCAATGGGCTGCTCCTCTCGCCGGAGACGGCGGAGCGGCTCGTCGAGGCGGGCCTGGACACCGTGTGCGTGTCCATCGACTCCCTGGACGCGGCGGACGGGGAATCCCTGCACGGCGCGGCCCGGGCCGGAAGCGTGGCGGGCGCTTTCGAGGCCGTCCGGGAAGCCTCGCGCAAGACCGGCAGGACGGTGCGGCTTGGTGCCGAGATAGTCCTGATGCGCCAGAACGCCGGGGCCTTGCCCGATCTGGTGCGCTTCGCCGGGGAGCGCGGGGCGGGCTTCGTCATCGTCTCGCACGTCTTCTCGTACAACTCGGAGGCCGAGCGCGAATCGCTCTTCAACCCCAATCCCGAACAGGCCACGGGGTACTTCGAGAAGTGGAAGGCTATCGCCGCCTCGGAAGGACTAAGCTTCGACGATTACTACGCAATTCTTTGGAAGGTCGGCAAATCACCGCAGCAGAAGAGGCTGGTGGAACTGGTCAAGCTCATGCAGCGCGACGCCAACCAGGGCGGGGTCTGGATGAACGTGAAGAGCCTTTTCGAGTGGGGGGCCAAGGACCAAGGGCCGCTGCGGGACGCGTACGACCGGGCCAGGGCGGTGGCCTCCGGATTCGGCATGGAGCTGTCGCTCCCGCCGCTGGCGGCGTTGCACGAGCGCCGGTGCGGCTTCATGGAGGACGGCGCGGCTTTCGTGAGCTGGCGCGGCGAGGTGAGCCCCTGCCACTTCCTGTGGCGCGACTACCGCTGCGTCATGGACGGCGAACCCAAGCGCGTCTGCGCCCTGAGCTTCGGAAACATCTCCGATGCCCCCCTGGAGGAGATCTGGCGCAAGACCGAGTACCGGCAGTTCAGGGAGCAGGCCCTGGCCTATGAGTATCCCTACTGCTCAAGCTGCAACGGCGGCCCGTGCAGCGATATCACCGCCCACGGATCCCCCTTCGAGGAGGACTGCATCGGCTCCAAGGTGCCGTGCTGCCACTGTCCGTGGCCGGTGGGGCAGCTGGCCTGTTTGAGCTGACGACGCAGGCGTCCGCTCGTTCCACCGTCCGGGTGGCCCCCCGCTGCCGCCGGGACGGTGGAACGAGTACGTAATGGCGGCGGGCACGCGAAAAACAGGATTCCGGAGCGGGGCAAAAACGAAAAGCCCGCGCGGCCCAGGGCCGGCGGGCTTGTGGAAAATCGTTCGCCCCGTCTAGGCTTCGATCTTGTTGACGGCCAGATTCAGCCGGGAGACCTTGCGGGCGGCGGTCTTCCAGTGAATGATCTTCTTGGAGGCCGCGCTGTCCAGGACGGCGGAGGCTTCCTTCAGAGCGGCCTGGGCGGCGGCGGCGTCCTTGGTTTCGATGGCGGCGCGCACGGCCTTGACGGCGTTCTTCACACGGGTCTTCATGGCGCGGTTGCGGGCACGGGCGACGAGGCTCTGACGGTGCCTTTTCAGCGCGGACTTATGATTGGCCAAGGGATCTCCCTCCTCAAAGCAAGTTCAAAGACGGACTTGATAGACGCGAACGCCGGCTCTGTCAAGCATTTCGGCGGCAAATCATCGCATCAAACCGTCAGTTCATTCACGCAGTGTTCTCCGCGCGGCTTTCGCGGACCGGACAAGTGACCGCGCCGCCTGGAGAACGCCAATACCACACAGGATTCCAAAG
>JBMORI010000017.1:0-3432 GCA_049322415.1 Thermodesulfobacteriota bacterium
GACAGGGCGGGGACAGGGCGGGGACAGGGGAGGGACAGGGGAGGGACAGGGCGGGGACAGGGGAGGGACAGGGCAGGGGTCATCACGAGAAAGGCCCGTCCATGACGGGCCTTCATGCGGACCTTGGGAAGTCGTTTACCAGCGCTGGCGGTCGCCACCGCCGCCGCCACCCCGGTACCCGCCGCCGCGGGGACCGTCGTTCGACCGGGGCTGGGACTCGTTGACCTTCAGGTTGCGGCCCATGAAGTCCGTGCCGTTGGTCTGTTCGATGGCCTTGGCTCCGGCGGCGTTGTCCGGCATCTCCACGAAGCCGAAGCCGCGGCTGCGGCCGGTCTCGCGGTCCATCACCACCCGCGCCGCGCTCACTTCGCCGAACTGCTCGTAGAGCTGGCGCAAATCCTCGTCCCGCGTGGAATACGAAAGGTTGCCCACGTAGATGTTCATGCCTGCTTCCTCGTTTGTGTCATGACCCATGCCACCGAACCTTCAGCCATGACACCAGATGAAGCTCGGCCCTGGCCCTCAGGCCCCTGGCGAAAGTGCCAACGGCGGTCCGATCACGCAACATGCGGCGTGCCCGGTCCCTTTTCCCTGGCGGAACGGTTGAAGCGGTTCATGGCTTCGCGCAATCCGGAACGCAGCCAAAGGTCCACACCGGCTTCCGCCCGCTCCAGCATGTCCGACACGTCATCCCGGACGGCCTCGGGGATGGGCGCCAGCACGAAACTCTTCCACTGGGCGCTTTGGGGGGGATGGGGAGGGCGGAACCCCAGACGCAGCCGGGCCACCTGGGGACCCAGGTGCTGCACCACGTGGCTCATGCCGTTGTGGTTGCCGCCGCTGCCCGCCTCGCGGAAGCGCAGCTCCCCCAAGGGCAGGTCCAGGTCGTCGAAGGCCACCAGCAGATCCGCGGGCTCGAGCTTGTAGAAGGAGCACAGCTCCGCCACCGCCTGGCCGCTGAGGTTCATGAAGGTGGTGGGCTTCACCAGCAGGACGTCGCGGCCCTCCCGGCGCACGCGGCATTCCAGGTAGGAGCTGCGCCCGCTGCGGAAGGCCTCGCCCCCCGCCAGCCGGTCCACCAACATGAATCCCAGGTTGTGCCACGTGCGGACGTAGCGCAACCCGGGATTCCCAAGACCGATGATGGCGAACACGCGCCTGGGGCGAAGACGCGCCCTACTTGGCGCGCATCTTCGTGATCTGGGCCACGGCCACGTGGTCGTGGTTCAGCAGTTTCAGGCCCAGGCCGCGCAGGTCCTTCACCAGCAGGTTGGAGCCCGCCTCGAGGTTGGTGATGTCCACATCGAAGAAGGAGGGCAGCTCGGAGACCTTGCAGCTCACCTTGACCTTGGACAGCAACTTGCGCACCTGGCCGCCCTGCTTGACGCCGATGGGGTTGCCCAGCAGCTGCACAGGCAGCTCGGTCACCACCGTCTGGTCCGGAGTGACGGCCATGAAGTCCACGTGCAGGACCTCCTCCGTCACCGGATGGCGCTGGATGTCCCGGATGAGGCAGGGCAGGGTGGCGTCGGCGACCTTCACGTCCACCAGACGGGCATGCTTGGCCAGCATCATGTCCAGGTCATGGGCCTTGACGGAAAGGTGGCGGGTCTCCTGGTCCTTGCCATAGACCACCACGGGGACCATGTCCGCGCGACGGGTGGTGCGGGCGCCGCCCTTGCCCAGGCGGTCGCGGCTGACGGCTTCCAGGGTATGGGTAGCCATGGGATCACTCCTGTTCTTGTTGTTCATGCTCAGGCGAACAGCGTCGCGATGGACTGTTCGTCATGGATCATCCGGATGGCCTCGGCGAAGATGGGCGCCACGCTCAGCACGCGCAGGCGCTCCACACCCATGTCCTCCCGGAAGGGAATCGTGTCCGTGACAATGAGCTCGCGCAGCGGTGCGGCGTTGATGCGCTCCACGGCCTGCCCGGACAGCAGGGCGTGGGTGCAGGCGCAGGTGACGCTGAGCGCCCCCAGGTCCATGGCCACCTTGACGCTCTGGGTCATGGTGCCCGCCGTGTCCGCCATGTCATCCACGACGATGACATTGCGCCCCCTCACTTCGCCGATGAGGTTCATCACCTCCGCCACATTGGCGGCGGGACGGCGCTTGTCCACGATGGCCAGGTCGGCGCCCAGCCGCTTGGCGTAGGCCCTGGCCATCTTCACCGAGCCGATGTCCGGGGCCAGCACGCAAGGCTGCTCAAGCCCCAGCGACTCCAGATACGGCAACAACACCGCCCGACCGTACAAGTGGTCGAAGGGGATGTTGAAGAAACCCTGGATCTGCTCCGCGTGCAGATCCATGGTCAGCACCCGGTCCGCCCCGGCGGTGGTGAGCAGGTCCGCCACCAGCTTGGCCGCGATGGAGACGCGGGGCTGGTCCTTGCGGTCCTGCCGGGCGTAGCCGAAGTACGGGATCACGCAGGTGATGCGCCGGGCGCTGGCCCGCTTGGCCGCGTCCAACATGAGCAGCAACTGCATCAGGTTGTCCGCCGGCGCCAGGGTGGACTGCACCAGGAAGACATCCGCGCCGCGGATGTTGTCCTTGTACTTCACATACAATTCGCCGTCGGAGAAGCGCCGCAGATCCACGTCGCCAAGCGGGCTGCCCAGGGAGTGGGCGATGTGGCCCGCCAGGTTCCGGGAGATCTCGCCGGAGAAAATGCGCAGTTCCTTCACGCGACCACCTGTACCTGCACGGAAACCGGGCCTTCCCCCTGCGGGTGGCCGGCGGATTCGGCGACACGTCCGGGCGCGGAGTCGTGGGAACTCTACGCGTCCGGCTGGGCGTGGTCCCCGACCCGCGGGGGCGGGGGCGCCTGGGCAGCCGTGAGCCGGTGGTAAGCCGCGAGGATCTGGTCCTCCATCTCCTGGCGGAACTCGTTGGTGATGGGGTGGGCGATGTCCCGGTGGCTGCCGTCCTCCATGCGACGGCTGGGCATGCACACGAACACCCCGCGCTGTCCTTCGATCACCTTCAAGCCCCGGATGACGAAGACATCATCGAAGGTGACGTTCACGAAGGCCTTGAGACGCTCCTCATCCCTCAGATTCACGTGGATCTCGGTGATCTTCATGGGGACCCTTTCCGCCCTCCGGGTCGCCCGGAGGACTGATCAGGCGGGCCGGGTGCGTAGCACGACCGGTGCCTGCCGCTGGAGTTGCTTCACCGCACGCGAAGCCGACTGCACGCTGTCAAAGAGTCCGTAAACGGCGGACCCGCTGCCGGACATGGCGGCATAGCGGGCGCCCGCCCCCAGCAGGGTCTGCTTCAACCCCGCCACCTGGGGAAACGCGGCGAACACCACGGACTCGAAGTCGTTGCCCGGCCAGCCCGCCGCATCCCCCGGATTCGGAATGAACCCGTGGAAGCCTTGGAAACTAGCGTAGCGCCCCTGCTTTGTCAATGAAGCCGACAAACAGG
>JBMORI010000018.1:0-25362 GCA_049322415.1 Thermodesulfobacteriota bacterium
CGCGGCCTTCGTGGTGGCCGCCACGGACGCCGGATGGCCGTCCGATGCCAAATCCTCGCTCGTGCTGCATGGCGATCCCCGCAACGCCCTGGGCGAGCTTGCCGCAGCGCGCCACGGCACAGCGCGGCTGCCCTTCAAGCTGGCGGGCGTCACCGGCACCAACGGCAAGACCACCGTGGCCTACCTGGTGGAGCATCTTATCCGCGAGAACGGCGGCAGGCCCGGCGTCCTCGGGACCGTGGAGTACCGCTGGCCCGGCCACTCCGAGACCGCGAACCTCACCACGCCGGACTGCCTGAAGCTCCATGCCATGCTCGCCTCGATGGCCAAGGCGGGCGTCACCGGCGCGGCCATGGAGGTCTCCAGCCACGCCCTGGACCAGGACCGGGTGTCTGGAATCGCTTTCGACACTGCCGTGCTCACCAACGTCACCCAGGACCATCTGGACTACCACGGCGGGATGGATGACTATTTCGCGGCAAAGCGCGGCCTCTTCGAGCGGTACCTGAAAGAGCCCGCGAACGGCGTGATCAATTTCGACGACCCCCGCGGCCGTCAGCTGCTGGCCGCCTGCCCCGAGGCCATCGGTTTCGGGCTGGGCGGCGAGGGCGTCCCCGCCAGGGCGCTTCGCGGCAGGATAGTGTCCCAGTCCGGCCAGGGCATGGAGCTGGAGATGAGCTTCGCGGGGCGGACCTGGAAGTTCATCTCCCCCATGGCAGGCGGCCACAACGCCTCCAACCTGCTGGCCGCCCAGGGCGCGGCGCTGTGCATGGGCATGGTTCCGGAGCAGATGGCCGTGCTTTCCACCTGCGCCGGGGCTCCTGGCCGCCTGGAGCGCGTGCCCAACGGCAAGGGGCTGAACGTTTTCGTGGACTACGCCCATACCCCGGATGCCCTTGAGAACGTGCTCAAGGCCCTTCGGGAGCTTGATTTCGGGAAGGTGGTGGCCGTGTTCGGCTGTGGCGGCAACCGCGACCGGGCCAAACGTCCCCTCATGGCCGCCGCCGTGGCCAAGTGGGCCGACATCGCCGTGCTCACCTCGGACAATCCCCGGCACGAGGACCCGTTGGCCATCATGGACGACGCCCGCCCCGGCCTGTCCGGCGCGGCCAGGGTCATCGAGCATCCCGACCGCCGCGAGGCCATCGCCCTGGCCCTCAAGGAGGTCGGGCCGAAGGACGCTCTGCTCATCGCGGGCAAGGGCCACGAGGCCTACCAGCAGATCGGCGACGCGAAGCACCCCTTCAACGACGTGCAGGTGGTGAAGGAGCTTCTGGCATGATGCTGACCGTATCCGAGATCATGGCCGCTACGCAGGCCAGGGGCGACATCCGGGCATTCGCGTCCGCCGGGCTGTCGTCAGTGACCGCCGACAGCCGCGAGGCCGCTCCGGGCGCGCTCTTCTGCTGCCTGCCCGGCACGCGCGCCGACGGCCACGGTTTCGCGGCCCAGGCCGTGGAGCGGGGCGCTTCCGCCGTGCTTGCCGCCCGCGAGCTCCCGGAGCTGGCCGGCCGCGCGCCAGTGCTGGTGGTGGACGACGTGCTGAAGGCCATGGGGCTCCTGGCCCGCTTCTGGCGCAGACGCACCATGGCCGTGGTGGCCGCGCTTTCCGGGTCGGCGGGCAAGACCACCGCCAAGGAGCTTCTGGCCTCCATCGCCGCCAGGCTGGCCCCCTCGATCAAGAATCCGGGAAATTTCAACAATCAGCTGGGTCTGCCGCTCTCCATGCTGGCCGCCTCCGGGGAAGACCGCCTATGGGTTCTGGAGTTGGGCATCAGCCGCCCCGGTGACATGGAGGAGCTGGGCGCCATCTGCGAACCCGATCTGGCCGTGGTGCACAACATCGGCCCGGCCCACCTGGAGGGGCTCGGCGACATCGCGGGCGTGGCGCGGGCCAAGGCGGCGCTGTTCGGCTTCGTGCGGCCCGGCGGCGTGGCCCTGGCCAACGCCGACTACCCTGAACTGTGGGAGGCCGCCCAGGCCGCGAACCCGTCCGTCATGCCCATGTCCACCCGCGACCCGGGGGCTGCGTTCCACTGCCGGTTCCTGGGCTGCGGCGAGGGCGGGCGCGGTCTTTACCATCTCGTGCTCCAGGGCGAGGCCATGGACGTGGTGCTGCCCTGCACGGGCGAACATCTTTCCGAGAACGTGCTCGCGGCGGCGGCTTCGGCTAGCCTGCTGGGCGCTACCGCCGAGCAGATCGCGGCGGGCCTGTCCGAGGCCGTGCTCCCGGCCCGGCGCTTCAACGTGAGCGAAATGGATGGCTTCACCGTCATCGACGACACCTACAACGCCAACCCGCTGTCCATGCGCGCGGCCATCGAGTCGGCGCGCAAGCTGGCGGGCAAGCGCCCGCTGGTGCTGGTGCTGGGCGAGATGGGCGAGCTGGGCCGCGAGGCCGGCAGCGCCCACGAGGAGCTCGGCCGGTGCATCGCCAGGGGCGGCTGCGACGTGGTCTTCTTCAAGGGGTCCAAGGCTCCCGAGGTGGAGAAGGGGCTGGCGTCCGGAGGCTACGAAGGCGCGTTCCACCCGGTGGGAGACCCCGAGGAGTTCGCGGGACGCGTCGAAACAATGAACATCCCCGGGGGCGCGGTGCTCTTCAAGGGTTCCCGCTCCCAGCGCATGGAAGAATTCCTGGAGCGTTTCATGGCCAAAATCAAGGAAGACAAGCGGTGATCTACCACCTGCTCGTTCCCTTCGCCGCCCAGCTGACCCTGCTGAACGTGTTCCGCTACATCACGTTCCGCTCCATCGCGGCCTTCGCCACGGCGCTCGTCATCTCCATCCTGCTCGGCCCCAGGGTCATCGCCTGGCTGACGAAGCTCAAGTGCGGGCAGTACATCCACGAGGACGTGAAGGCGCACCAGTGCAAGGCCGGGACCCCCACCATGGGCGGCCTCCTGATGTGCCTCGCCATAGGCGTGTCGGTGCTTCTCTGGGCCGACCTGACAAACGAGTACGTCTGGATGACGCTGATGGTCTTCCTGGGCTTCGGGGCCATTGGCTTCGCGGACGACTACCTCAAGGTGGTGCAGAAGCAGAACAAGGGGCTCTCGGCCAAGGGCAAGATCGCGGGCCAGGTGCTGATCGCGGGCGCGGCCGTGGGCATCCTGCTCATGGACCCGGACTTCTCCACCAAGCTGGCCATTCCGTTCTTCAAGAAATTCCAGCCGGACCTCGGACTCTTCTACCTTCCGTTCGCCGTGCTGGTCATCGTTGGCGCGTCCAACGGCGTGAACCTCACGGACGGCCTGGACGGCCTGGCCATCGGCCCCACCGTGGTGGCGGCCGGAATGTTCGCCCTGTTCGTCTACGTGGCGGGGCACGCCCAGATCGCAAGATACCTCCAGGTGATGAGCGTCTCCGGCGTGGGCGAGGTCACGGTGTTCTGCGCCGCCATGGTGGGCGCGGGCCTGGGGTTCCTGTGGTTCAACGCCTACCCGGCCCAGGTGTTCATGGGCGACGTGGGCTCGCTGTCGCTGGGCGGGGCGCTGGGCTTCGTGGCCGTGGTCTGCAAGCAGGAGCTGATCCTTCTCATCGTGGGCGGCGTGTTCGTTCTGGAGACCCTCTCGGTAATACTCCAGGTGGGCTATTACAAGTTCTCGGGCGGCAAGCGCATCTTCAGGATGGCTCCGCTGCACCACCATTTTGAACTCAAGGGCATACCGGAATCCAAGATCATCATCCGGTTCTGGATACTCTCCATCCTCCTGGCCTTCGTGGCCTTGAGCACGCTGAAGCTGAGGTAGGCATGCTGGCGCTGGTTCACGGCAAGCAACTGGCCGGACACAAGGCCGTGGTGGTGGGAGCGGCGGTCTCGGGCGTCGCGGCCGCCAGGCTCCTGGCCGCCCTGGGCGCGAGCGTGCGCCTGCTTGACCGCAACCCCGACGCCCTGAATCCCGATGTCCGGGAGGAACTCGCGGCGGCAGGCATCGAACTGGCGCTCGGGCCCCACAAGAAGGCGGACTTCAAGGACGCCCAGATGGTGGTCCTCTCGCCGGGCGTGCCAGTGGCCAGGCTGTCCTCCTTCCTGGAGGCCTGCCCGGACGCGCAGGTGATGGGCGAGCTGGAGCTGGCCTCCTGGTTCACCCAGGAGCCCATCCTGGCCGTCACCGGCACCAACGGCAAGACCACCACCACCACGCTCATCGGGCACATCCTTGAAAGCTCCGGCAGGAAGGTCTTCGTGGGGGGCAACATCGGCACGCCGCTGTCCGAGTACGTGCTCTCGGACGACCGCGCGGACGTGGTGGTGCTCGAGGTGTCCAGCTTCCAGCTTCAGAACGTGAAGAGCTTCCATCCCAGGGTGGGCGTGCTGCTCAACTTCTCGGCCAACCACCTGGACTACCACGCCGACGAGGAGGAGTACCTCTCGGCCAAGCTCAATCTTTTCGCCAGGATGACCGGCAACGACCTGGCCGTGCTGCCCCTGGAGATGAAGGAAATCCTCCAGGCACGGGATTTCACCAAGGCACGGCGCGTCTATTTCACCCCGTCGGCCCGCTTCAAGGAGCACAACCTGCCCGGAGAGCACAACAGGGCCAACATGGAAGCGGCCTGGCTGGCATGCAAGGCCTTCGGCGTCACTGACGAGCAGGCCGCGGCCGCCGTCGCCTCCTTCCAGCCCCTGCCGCACCGCATCCAGAAGCTGGGCGAGAAGGGAGGCGTACTTTTCGTGGACGACTCCAAGGCCACCACTGTGGAGGCCATGCGCGCCGCAATAGAGAGCTTCGACCGCCCCGTGCGGCTGCTGGCGGGCGGCGTGTTCAAGGGCGGCGATCTGGAGGGCCTGGCGCCGCTGCTCAAGCGGAAGGTCGTCCAGGTCGGGCTTTTCGGGGCCAACCGCGAGATATTCGAGAAGGCATGGGCCGGCCAGGTGCCGCTGTTCTGGGAACCGGTTCTTGAGGGAGCCGTGACGCGCCTGTACAGGGAGTCCTCCCCCGGCGACGTGATACTTCTCTCGCCCGCCACGGCCAGCTTCGACCTCTACGCCGACTACAAGGCGCGCGGCAAGGACTTCGCCCGCATCATGAAGCAGCTGCCCGAGGACAGGGAGGCCAGGCAATGAGCGTAGCCTCCGCCGCCCACGTGCCCGCCGGAGCCCAGGTCATGCCCGCGAAAGACGGGCTCGACTGGTGGCTGGCCGCCGTGGCCGTGCTGCTGGCCGGCCTCGGGGTCATCATGGTGCTTTCCGCGTCGGGCATCATGGCCGAGCGCATGGTGGGCAACAAATATTTCTTCTTCAAGAAGCAGGCGATCTTCTTCGCCGCGGGCATCGTCCTGATGTTCGCGGTGGCCTGGACTCCGCGCAAGATCCTCTACGGCCCGGTTTACCTGTGGCTTTTCATCGTGCTGGGGCTTCTGGCGCTCACGCTCATCCCGCCCTTCTCGGTGAAGGCGGGCGGCGCGCGGCGCTGGATGCACGTGGGGCCGTTCGTGCTCCAGCCGCTGGAACTGGCCAAGGTTGTGCTGGTTTTCTACCTGGCCTACTTCTACTCCAGCAAGCAGGCCCTGGTGAAGTCGTTCTCGGTGGGATTCATCCCTCCAGTCGTCGTCACGGGGCTTCTGTGCGTGGTCATGCTCGCCCAGCCGGACTTCGGCGGCGCGGTGTTCATGGGCATGCTCTTCTTCCTGATGAGCCTGGTGGGCGGCACGCGCATAATATATCTGGCCGTTTCGGGCCTGTTCGGCGCGGGCGCGGCGGCGCTTCTGGTGATGAACTCGCCCTACCGCTTCAAGCGCTGGTTCGCCTTCCTCGACCCCTTCCAGGATCCGCAAGGCACGGGCTACCAGTTGGTCCAGTCCTTCTACGCCTTCGGTTCCGGCCAGATATCCGGGGTCGGGTTCGGGGCCGGCAAGCAGAAGCTCTTCTATCTGCCCGAGGCCCACACCGACTTCATCATGGCAGTGACCGGCGAGGAACTGGGATTCATCGGCGTGTCCGTGGTGCTCGCCCTCATCGGCGTGCTCATGTGGCGCTCATTCCGCATCGCCCTGGCCCAGGACGACCTGCGCGACCGCTTCACGGCGTACGGTATGGCCCTGGTGCTGGGGCTCGGGTTCCTGCTGAACCTGGCCGTGGTCATGGGCTGCGTGCCGCCCAAGGGAGTGGCCATGCCCTTTTTGTCCTACGGCGGATCGAGCCTCATCTCTGGCTTTTTGTGCATCGGCGTGCTTCTGAACCTCTCCAGGAGGAAGGCGTCGTGAAACGGATGATGGTCACCACCGGCGGCACGGGCGGCCACATCTTCCCGGCGCTGGCCGTGGCGGCGGAGCTTCGCGCCATGCACCCGGGCCTGGAGGTGCTGTTCGTTGGCGGAGAGGGGCCCGAGGGACGACTCGCCCGGGACGCGGACATCGAATTTCGCGGGCTGCCGGTGCGCGGCGTGCTGGGACGGGGCTTCAAGTCCGTATCCGCCGTGGCCCGCATGGGCATGAGCCTGTTCACGGCGCTCGGGATCGTCAGGAAATTCAATCCGCAGGTGGTGGCCGGATTCGGCGGGTACGCCGGGTTCTGCCCGGTGCTCGCCGCCTGGATACACGGCATCCCCACGGCGGTGCACGAACAGAACAGCGTCCCCGGGGCGACGAACCGCATCCTTGGCCGGGTAGTGGACAAGGTGCTGGTGACTTACCCCGACGAGTCCCGCTCGTTCCCCTCCGGCAAGGTTCTCCTCGCTGGAAACCCGGTCAGGCCGGAGATAGCGGGACACGTCAGGACGGAACCCTCGCGGGTGGTGCCAAAAAGGGTTCTCGTCCTGGGCGGCAGCCAGGGGGCCAGGGCCGTCAACCGGGTGGTGGTGACGGCCTGGCCCCGTCTGGCGGCCGAGGGCTTCGAGCTGTGGCACCAGACAGGCAGCGCGGACTACGAGTCCACGTCGCACCTGTACCGGGGCCAGGCCAACGTGAAGGTGGAGCCGTTCATCACGGACATGGCCGCGGCGTACTCGTGGGCCGGGCTGGTGATCGGGAGGGCCGGCGCTTCCACCCTGGCCGAGGTGGCCTGCATGGGCCTGCCGTCCGTGCTGGTGCCTTTCCCGCACGCCACGCACGACCACCAGAGCGTCAACGCCTCCTATCTGGCCAGGGCCGGGGCGGCGGTTCTGATCAGGGAAAAGGAGCTGAACGGACAGCTGCTGGCCGAAACGGTGCTCTCGCTGTTTGGCGACGAGGGAAAACTCAGGGCCATGGGCGCGGCCGCGCTGTCCCAGGCCAAACCGGACGCGGCCAGGGTGATAGCCCAAGAGCTCACCCGTCTGGCCGCGTAATCAGGAAGGAAGCAAAGTGGGCGATCAGGAAAGAAGGCTGTATCCGGCGCGCGGCATGCGCACCCAGGTGAACAAGATCCACATGGTCGGCATCGGCGGCTCCGGCATGTCCGGCATCGCCGAGGTGCTTCTGAACCTCGGATACACGGTCACCGGCTCGGACATGGCCCTCTCGGACACGGTCAAGCGCCTCAAGCGCCTCGGAGCCGACATCGCCATCGGGCACGGCCGGGAGAACCTGGGCCACGCCGACGTGCTGGTGAAGTCCACGGCCATCACCGAGTCCAACCCCGAGGTGGAGGAGGCCCGGCTGCGCGGCATCCCGGTGATCCCCAGGGCCGAGATGCTGGCGGAGCTCATGCGCCTGCGCTCCGGCGTGGCCGTTGCCGGAACCCACGGCAAGACAACCACCACCTCCCTTCTCGCCACCATATTCTCGGAAGCGGGGCTCGATCCCACGGTCATCATCGGAGGCCGCCTGAACGCCATGGGCGCCAACGCGCGCCTGGGCGAGGGTCAGTACCTGATCGCGGAGGCGGACGAGTCCGACGGCTCCTTCCTGTGCCTTTCCCCGGTCATGACCATCGTCACCAACGTGGACGCCGACCATCTGGACTTCTACCAGGGCGGGCAGGACCAGATCGACGACAGCTTCGTGAAGTTCTGCAACTCCATCCCCTTCTACGGCGTGAACGTGGTTTGCCTGGACGACCAGGGCGTTAAGCGCATCCTGCCCCGCGTGAACCGCCCGGCGCTCACCTACGCCGTGAACGACGCCAAGGCGCGCCTCAAGGGCCGAATCCTGGAGATAGGGGCCAAGTCGAGATTCGAGGTCACTTTCGACGGAGCCTTCTGGGGCGAGGTGACGCTCAACCACCCCGGCCGCCACAACGTGCTCAACGCCCTGGCCGCCATCGGCGTGGCCATCGAGGCGGGGCTGCCGCGAGAGGCCGTGCTCAAGGCGCTCTCCAGCTTCGGCGGAGTGGGGCGGCGCTTCGAGAGCAAGGGCGAGAGAAACGGCGTGCTGGTCATAGACGACTACGGCCATCATCCGGCCGAGATCAAGGCCACCCTGACCACGGCCCGCTCCTGCTTTCCGGACCGCCGCCTTGTGGTGCTCTTTCAGCCGCACCGCTTCACCCGCACCCAGGCCCTGTTCGGCGACTTCTGCAAGAGCTTCGAGGAGGTGGACGAACTGGTGCTCACGGAAATCTATCCGGCCTCGGAGAAGCCCATTCCCGGCGTGTCAGGGCAGAGCCTGGCCCAGGGCATCCGGCAGGTGTCCAAGACCAAGGTGACGTTCGTGCCAGACTTCGAGGCCGCCCTGAACACGCTGAACGTGATGCTGCGCCCGGGCGATCTGTTGGTGACGCTCGGCGCGGGCAGCGTGTGGAAGGTGGGCGTGGATTATCTGGAGGGGGGGCATGGCGCTTAAGGTCCTGCCAGGCCCCAGGTTCTCCGAGCGCACCACGTTGCGCCTCGGGGGACGCGCCCAGGCCGAGATACTGGTGGAGTCCCCCGAGGACGCCGCCGGTCTGGCCGGGGAGCTGGGCAAGCATGCCTCCAGGCCCTTCGTGCTGGGCTGGGGCAGCAACCTCCTGGCGGTCGATGCCGATCTGGACCTGGCGGTCGTGACTCTTGGTTCCGCCGAGCCCGTGCTGGCGGGCGAGGCCGCCTGCTGCGGCGGCGAAGGCGGCGGGCGCGTTCTGGTGAGGGCCGCGGGCGGGCTGATGCTGCCCAGGCTGGTGAACTGGTCGGCCAAGGCCGGGCTTTCGGGGCTCGAGCCCCTGGCGGGAATCCCCGGCACCGTCGGAGGGGCGGTTGCCATGAACGCGGGCAGCTACGGCGCGCAGACCGCCGGACTGCTCACCCGCGTGCGGATCTGGGATCCGGTTGGCGGGACCCGCTGGATGGGCCCGGCCCAGTGGAAGGCGGGATACCGCAGCTTCGTGCCCGAGGGAGTGGCCGCGCCGTGGCTGGCGCTGGAGGCCGAACTGGCCCTGGTCCCCTCGGAGCCCGGCAAGGTGCGGGCCGCCGTGGACGCGACGCTGGCCAGAAAGAAGGCCACCCAGCCCGTGAGCGCGGCCACCTGCGGTTGCGTGTTCAAGAATCCGGAGGGCGAAAGCGCGGGCAGGCTGCTCGACGCGTGCGGGTTCAAGGGCAAGAGCCTCGGCGGCATGAGCTTCTCGGCCATGCACGCCAATTTTCTGGTGAACGAGGGCAGAGGCACGGCCATGGCCGCCCTGGACCTCGTCGCCAAGGCCAGGGAGGCGGTGAAGAGCCGATTCGGCGTGGAACTGGAACTGGAAGTGAGGGTGGTCAGGTGAGCTCGTCAGCACGCGGGCCTTCCAGGCTCGGAATCGGCGTGGGCAAGAGCCGCAACGCGCACTCCTACGGGGGCGGGGCGGACCGCCGCGCCAGGGCGTCGTCCTCGTCGCGCACGGCCGGGAGGGAGAGCCGCCTGCCCCTGGCCAGGATGAAGGTGAACCGCAGCCGCGCCGCCGGTACGGGCACGGTGGGGAGGATATCCCTCATCGGCGGCCTGTTCGCCAAGCTGTGCACGCTGGTGCTGGCCTGCGTGGTGCTGGTGGCGGTGTCCATAGGGCTTTTGGCCGGGTACCGCTGGCTTACCACCATCGACTATTTCACCATTCGCGAGCTCCAGATCGCGGGCAACAACCGCATGAGCCACGACGACGTCATGGCCCAGGCGGAACTCAGCCAGGGCATGAACCTGCTGGCCGTGAACATGGAGAACGTGGAGTCGTTGCTGGGCAAGAATCCCTGGATCGAGGCGGCCCAGGTGACGCGCGTCCTGCCCGACACCCTGAAGATCAGGGTGGTGGAGCGCGAGCCCAGCTACCTCGTCCAGTACGAGGACAGCCTCTGCTACGCCGACGGCGAGGGGCGCATCATCGACAAGGTGCGTGCGGACCAGTTCGTGTCCCTGCCGCAGGTGGAGGTGGAGTCCGGCATGGAGCGCCATCTCCCGGTGCTGGAGGAACTGCGCAAGGCCATCGCGGCAAAGCAGACTCCTTTCGGCCTGGACCAGGTGGCCTGGATACGCCTCTCCTGGCGCTACGGCCTGGAGGTGCGGCTCATGGACCGCAACGTCATGGTCTGCGTCGGCGTCGACGACTGGAAGAGCAATCTCGCCCACATGGGGCTCGTGTGGGAGAATCTGGCCAAGCGCGGCGAACTTGACCACGCGGCCATCATATCGGCCCAGAACCAGAAGGTCTGGGTGGAGAAGCACGGCTGAGGCCGGATTGTAGGAAACACCCGGCGCGGGCGGACGCGCCGTGCCGGACAAACGCATACCGCCTTTGAGGGAACAGCTGGAGGGGGACCACGCAATGGCCAAGGCTTCTGAACTAATCGTCGGACTGGACATAGGCACCACCAAGATTTGCGCCGTGGTGGGCGAGCTCTCGCCCGAGGGCGTGGACGTGGTGGGCATCGGCGCGGCGCCGTCCACCGGCCTGCGCAAGGGCGTGGTGGTCAACATCGAGCAGACCGTGGCCTCCATCAAGCGCGCCCTGGAAGAGGCGGAGCTCATGGCCGGGTGCGAGATACGCACGGTCTACGCGGGCATCGCCGGGAGCCATATCAAGGGCTTCAACTCCCACGGCGTCATCGCCGTCAAGGGCGGCGAGGTTACGCAGAAGGACGTGGAGCGCGTGCTGGACGCGGCCAAGGCCGTGGCCATCCCGCTGGACCGCGAGGTCATCCACATCCTGCCGCAGGAGTACATCGTGGACGACCAGCGCGGCATCGCGGACCCGCTGGGCATGGCCGGAGTGCGCCTTGAGGTGAAGGTGCACATCGTCACCGGCGCGGTCACCAGCGCGCAGAACATCATCCGCAGCTGCCACCGCGCGGGCCTCGACGTGGCCGACATCGTGCTGGAGGCCCTGGCCTCGGCCAAGGCCGTGCTCACCGAGGAGGAGCGCGAGATCGGCGTGGCGCTGGTGGACCTGGGCGGCGGCACCACCGACCTGGCGGTGTTCTCAAACGACTCCATCAAGCACACCTCGGTGCTGGCGCTCGGCGGCAACAACCTGACCAACGACATCGCCTTCGGCCTGCGCACGCCCATGGCCAGCGCCGAGAAGATCAAGATCAAGTACGGCTGCGCCCTGTCCGACCTGGTGCGCAAGGACGAGGTGATCGAGGTGATAAGCGTGGGCGGGCGCGAGCCGCGCAGGCTCTCGCGCCAGGTGCTCTCCGAGATCTGCGAGCCCCGCATAGAGGAGATGCTGGCCCTGGTGGACCAGGAGCTCATCAAGAGCGGGCTCAAGAACTCCATAGCGGCGGGCGTGGTGCTCACCGGCGGCACGGCTCTGATCGAGGGCATACAGGAGCTGGGCGAGCAGATTTTCAACCTGCCGACCCGCGTGGGCTACCCCATGCGCGTGGGCGGGCTCAAGGACGTGGTGAACAGCCCCATGTACGCCACGGCCGTGGGGCTTCTCATGTACGGCGCGGAAAAGGAAGGCACGGACAAGCGCTTCCGCATCCGCTCGGACGAGAAAGTCTTCAACCGCATCCTCGGCCGCATGCGGAAGTGGTTCGTGGATGTGAAGTAGAAAAGAGGTAGAGGCAATGTTCATTCAGGGGGATCTGTTGAAAGAGCAAGGAGAAGGGAACATGGACATTTACGACATCGATTTCGAATCAAACGCCCGCATCAAGGTGGTGGGGGTCGGCGGAGGCGGCGGCAACGCGGTGAACAACATGATCTGTTCGGCGCTGCGCGGCGTTACCTTCATCACCGCCAACACCGACATCCAGGCGCTCAACAAGTCCAAGGCGGAGTTCAAGATCCAGCTGGGGGACAAGCTGACCAAGGGCCTGGGCGCGGGCGCGAACCCGGATTGCGGCCGCGACGCGGCGCTCGAATCCATCGACCAGATCAGGAAGACCATCTCCGACGCGGACATGGTGTTCGTCACCGCCGGCATGGGCGGCGGAACGGGCACCGGCGCGGCCCCGGTCATCGCCCAGGCGGCCAAGGAAGCCGGGGCGCTCACCGTGGGCGTCGTCACCAAGCCCTTCTACTTCGAGGGCCGCAAGCGCCTGAACGCGGCCGAGAAGGGCATCGCCGCCCTGCGGGAGCAGGTGGACTCCATCATCACCATCCCCAACGACAGGCTACTTACCCTGGCCTCCAAGAAGGCCACCTTCATGGAGATGCTCAAAAAGGCCGACGAGATTCTCTACTACGCCGTGAAGGGCATCTCCGACCTTATCATGGTTCCCGGCCTGATCAACCTCGACTTCGCGGACGTGAAGGCCGTCATGAGCGAGATGGGCCTGGCCATGATGGGCTTTGGCGTCGCGCGGGGCGAGAACCGCGCCAAGGAGGCCGCCCAGAAGGCCATCACCAGCCCGCTGCTGGAAGACGTGACAATCGATGGCGCCAAGGGCGTTCTCATGAACATCACCTGCTCCTCCGATCTGACCATCGAGGAAGTGGACGAGGCCGCCTCCACCATCACGGAGGCCGTGTCCGACGAGGCCAAGGTGTTCTTCGGCACCGTGTTCGACGACGCCGCCGGAGACGAGATCCGCATCACCGTCATCGCCACCGGCATCGAGACCGCCGAGGAGTTGGCCCTCAAGCAGGGCATGAGCGCCAAGGTGAGCGTGCACCCCGCCGTGGCCCAGGCCGTGGCGCACCACGCGGAGCCCGCTCCCGCCCCCCGCGCCGCCGCCGTGGAGCCGCAGCCCGCGCCCCGCGCCGAGCCGCGCCCCTCGGAGCTTCGCACGGAGATGGCCCCCGAGCGCCCCCGCGAGGCACAGCCGCCGCAGCACGTGGCCAGCCCCCGGACCGAGCGTATCATGGCCACGCATCACAACGACCTGTCCATACCCGCCTACCTGCGCCGCGGCCGGAAGGGCGCGCCCGATCAGGCCGGAATCGCCCAGTACAAGACCCACACCCCGGGCTCCGAGGACTTCGTGTTCGACGAGGACGAGTTCGAGGTCCCGGCCTTCATCAGGATGCAGGCCGACTAGGCGAAAGGAAGAAGGGTTGCAAAATGTCCCTGTCGGAGACACCTTGAGGAGGTGAGCTTAACAACGCGCACCGTTCATTTCGGCGGCCAAGCGCCTGCCTTGCCGGACCCCGGCGGCAGGCTGCCGGTTGCGCTGGCCTTCCCTGGTAGCCCCCGCGCGGCGCTTTCCGCGCTGGGGTGGCAGGCCGTGTACCGTCTGGCCGGGCAGAGCCCATGGCTTCTGGTGGAGCGCTTTTTCCTTTCCGCCGGAGATGGCGCTCCAAGGTCGCGGGATTCGTCCTCCCCCCTGGACGCATTCCCGATAGCGGCCTTCTCGATGGGCTTTGAACTGGACGGGGCGGAGTTGATCCGGGCTTTATCCGCCTCCGGTGTCCCTCTCCTTGCGAGCCAGCGGTCCGGCTTCCCACTTCTGGTGGGAGGCGGGCCGCTGGCCTTTTTGAACCCCGCCCCCCTGGCGCCGGTGCTGGACGCCTGGTTCGTGGGCGAGGCTGAAGCGGGATTCGTACCGGCTTTGGAACGCGCCGCCGGGATGATTCTCGGCGGGGCGGACAAGGCTCCGGTGCTGGAAGAGTTGGCTGGGCTGCCCGGCTTCTACGTGCCGGGACGAAGCGCCTTGCCCGTGAAGCGCGTGGTTGCCCCAGGCGGCCGGACCCTGGCCGACCCGGTCTGTTCGAGCTTCGTGAGCCATGAAGCCGAATTCAAGGACACGCTGCTCCTCGAGGTCAACAGGGGCTGCCCGCACTCCTGCCGCTTCTGCGCCGCCGGATTCGTCTACCGCCCGCCCAGGCAGGCCAGGGTGGAGGACCTGAAGGACATAGTCTCCGAAACACGGCCCAGGAAGGTGGGGCTCGTAGGCACGGCCCTCACCGACTGGCCCGATCTCCAGGATTTTCTCAAGTGGCTGGCCACGGAAAAGGTGAAGTTCACGCTCTCCTCCGTGCGCGCCGGCGGCGTCACGGAGCCTCTCCTCGACATCCTTCGCAACGCGGGGCTTCGCACCCTTACCCTGGCTCTGGAAGGGCCCAGCGGGCGCATCCGGGCCAAGGCCAACAAGAACCTGGACGAGGACGTGTTCCTGCGCGCGGTGGAGTTGGCCGCCAAGCGCGGCGTGAACCACCTGAAGACCTATCTCATCATGGGCTGGCCCGGCGAGGAGGAGGCCGACTACGAGGAGCTTTCGCGCTTCCTGGCCGAGGTGTGCCGGGCGGGGAAGGTGGGCGGCGGCAGGAAGGGCATCGGGCACATGACGCTCGGGGTGAATCCGCTGGTGCCCAAGCCCTGGACGCCCATGCAGTGGGCTCCCATGGCCTCGGAGCGGGCTCTGGAGGAAAGGCTCGCGTTCATGACCGCCATGGTCAAGCCGCTTAAGGGCGTGCGGCTGGAGGGCGAAAAGCCGTTCGCGGCCCGGGTGCAGGGGCTTATGGCGCGCGGCGGAGAAGAGATGGCGGAGCTTGCGATCCTTGCCGGGGAGATGGGCTGGCGCAAGGCCCTTGCCCGCTGGGACGGCGACGCTTCCGCCGTGCTGGACCGCGAACGCGCCAAGGACGAGGCCTTCCCGTGGGAAGTTATTGACGTTGGAGTGGGGCGCGAGGCCCTGTGGCGCGAGTGGGAGCGGTACAAGGCCGGAAAGCACACGCCCAAGTGTCCCGAGTTCCCCTGTGGCCTGTGCGACGCCTGCGGTCCGCGCGGGCGGAGTTGAGGCGTTGGCGTCCGGCGGCGGATGCATTTTTGGCGGTCACACCGAAAAATCACGCGCAAACACGGATTGATACGTAAGTTATCTACATAGCGGAAAAAAGGGGGCAGAAATCCGGGGAAGGCGTGCGCCGTCCCTCAAGGCGGGCAAGGACTAGGGCAGAAGGCGGAAGACGTAGCGCTCGTAGGCCCGGCACATCCTCTGGGCCACGGGAGCCGAAAGCCCCATGTCCTTCAGGCGGCAGTACACGTGCAACGGATTGAACACGTGCTGAAAGGCGTTTCGAAAGCGAGTCACGAGCAAACCTCCCCCGGGAATAACGCTTTCGTCCGGGGAGCTTTTTTGACAACATGCGCAAGCACCCCGAACCGAGAAGCGTCTACCAAACGCAATGAACGCTTGCAAGTGAAAGAATGCACAATCAGGAACTTACGTGGCCCCTGGCTGCCGCCAGCTGGCTCTGGCCAACGACATTAAAAAAAAATCTGCACAGGATCGCCTCCTGGAAACTGCCCATCCGGCAGGTGGCCCTGCTCTTCTACCAGCACGCCCCTTCCCTGGAATACGCCCCCGGCGAGTTCGACGTCCCAGGCCTGGACTCCCACGTCCACCTGCCAATCGACCTGCCCTGGAAGTCCGGGAGCGGGGTGGTCTGGGACATCGTCTCGCGCCTCATGGCCATGCCCCGGGCGCTCTCGCCCTGGGGCGGCGTGCTGCACCCGCCCGAGGACCCGCGCGACCTGGACGGCCTGGCCTCCATCTGGCGGTCCGAGGCTCCGGGCTGGCGTCTCCTGATCGAGAACATCCCCGGGCGCGATCTGCGCGCGCACTGGCCCGTGATCGAGTCGCGCGACCTTCCCGTGTGCCTGGACGTGGGGCATCTCATGGCATTCGACCAGGACTGGCTCCTGGACGAGCCGGGCCTGCCCGCCCGCGTGGAGCTGGTGCATTGCTACGCGCCGGGGATCGTCAAGGGCCGCCATGAGCACATGGCCCTCTCCGGACTCGCCCCGGGCCAGCGCCGCACGCTATCGCGGGTCATGCGCCTGATCGGCTCCAACACGCCGATCCTTTTCGAGGTTTTTTCCGAATCAGACTTGCGTGACAGCCTGGAAACATTCTACGAATTGTCCAGTGGCTGGAGGGACCCGGAATGATCCGGCTGATTCTCGGCGGAGAGAAGTCCGGCAAGTCCGCCCACGCCTGGGAGCTTTTCCAGAGCGCCTCAGGGCCGGGGGTGGTGATGGCCATGGGCCGGGCGAGGGACGCCGCATTCAGGCGGCAGATACTGCAGCATCGCCTGGAGCGCGGGCCATCCGCGCCGGTGCGCGAGCCGGGCCTGGACCTGCCCGGGGCCCTGGCAGAGGCCCTGGCCGACGGCAGGAACGTGCTGGTGGACAGCCTGGACTTCTGGCTCTTCGCCTGCATGGAGTCCGGCCTCGACCGCACGGAGGATCTGGCGGCGAGCCTGGCGGGGTTCTCGGCGGCATCGTCCCCGGAGGCGGTCCTGGTGAGCTGCGAGGTGGGCCTGGGGCCCATCGCCCCCACGTCGCTGGCCCGGCGCTTCGCCAGGGCGCAAGGCGCGCTCAACCAGCGGCTGGCCGCTCTGGCCGCGGACGCGCGGCTGGTGGTGGCGGGAATCCCCATAACTCTCAAGTGAGGAGACCATGGCCTTTTTCAGGGTGCTCACGGAAAAGCTCGAGGGGCTCACCAGGCTCATTACGCCTGGGGAGCGCTGGCTGATCCTGATCAGCGCCGACCCGGACGCGCTTGGCTCCTCCATGGCCTTGCGCCAGATCATCCGCTCGCGCGGCGGACTGGCCGACATCGCCCACATCAACGAGATATCACGTCCGGACAACCTGGCCATGGTGCGCACCCTGCGCATCCCCCTCATCCGCGTGACGCCGGACATAATCAGCTGCTGCCGCCGCTTCGCCATGGTGGACTCGCAGCCGCACCACAGCACCGACTTCCCGGCCGTGGACTATGACGTGATCCTGGACCACCACCCCGTCCTGCCGGACAGGCAGCCCGCGGCGAAATACCTCGACATACCAACGGGCTACGGGGCCTGCTCCAGCCTGCTGACGGAATACCTCTACAACCTGGGCATCAAGCCGGGGAAGCTCCTGGCCACGGCGCTGCTCTACGGGATCAAGACCGACACCGGCTCCTTCGAGCGAAACTTCTCCGACGTGGACGTGAAGGCCTTCAGCTACCTCACCAAGTTCGCGGACAAGATGCTGCTTCGGCGCATCGTCCACGCCGACTTCCACCGCAAATGGCTCAAATATTTCTCGCGGGCCTTCTCGCGCATAAGGTCCGTGGGGAAGGAGGGGCTCTTCGCCTACGTGGGGAAGGTGGAGAATCCGGACGTGCTGGTCATACTGGCCGACTTCTTCCTCAGGGTGCACGGGCTCTCCTGGAACTGCATGGCCGGAACCTACGGGACCAGGCTCATTGCCGTGATGCGCTCCGACGGCCTGCGGCGCGACATCGGCGCCAAGGCCCAGGACTGGTTCGGGTTGTTCGGCTGCGCTGGCGGGCACAAGATGGCGGCCAGGGCGGAGATCGAGCTTGAACGGCTCGGGGGTTACGACCCCGAGACCTTCCTCTTCAGGCGTCTGACCGGCCACAAGTGCCAGATAAGCCTGCCCGCCCCGCGCGAGGAGGAGGCCTGCCCGGTCAACGGACAGGCGCAGTCCAGGGAGGACGCGCCGTGAATCCGCCCCAGGCCGCTCCACCCCAGAAGGTATCCCAGCGCGGAGAGGATTATTTCCCCATTCACCCCAAGACCATTCTTCCGGGCACGGCGGGCCGCTTCGATCTCTACCTGAAGCGCGGCGACTGGTTCGTGCTCTACGCCAAGAAGGGCGAGAGCTTCACGGTGGAGCCCAAGCTCAAGGACCTCCTCGACGTGAGCGAGTTCTTCATCCGGGTGGACCAGCGTTTCGACTACGAGGCCTATCTGGCCAAGAACCTGGGCAACATGCTGCTCAACGCCCAGATTCCCATCGAGGAGCGCTCCAAGCTGTTCTACCAGATATCCTCGGGCCTGCTCAAACAGAGCTTCGCCACCAAGCTGCCGCGCGGCCTGGACGAGAAGACCTACAACGCCATGCAGACCCTGGTGAAGCGCGGCATTGCGCTTCTCTCCAAGGAGGAGTCGCTCAGAAGCCTCTCGGAGTTCCTCTCCCACAAGTACCACACCTACAGCCACTCGCTGAACGTGATGGTGCTCACCATCTCCGTGCTGCAGAGCCTGCCGGGGATGGATCAGGCCACGCTCTTCGAGGCGGGGCTCGGCGCGGCACTGCACGACATCGGCAAGACCCAGATTCCCGATGAGATCATCAACAAGGGCGGCCCGCTCAACCAGGCCGAGTGGGAGGTCATGAAGACCCACCCGGTGAGGGCGCTGGGCATCTGCGCCTCCATGCCCATCAGCCACGTGGCCACCAACGCCATTCTCTTCCACCACGAGCGCTTCGACGGCGGCGGATACCCCGGGGGCATATCCGGCGAGGGCATCCCCGTGTACGCCAGGGTGCTCGCCCTGTGCGACGTGTACGACGCCCTCACGTCGGAGCGCCCCTATGCCAAGGCCCTCGCGCCCTACAAGGCGCTGTCCATCATGCAGGAGGACATGAAGGGGGCCTTCGACCCGGCCCTGTTCAAACGGCTGGTGTTCGTGCTGGGCAATGCCCGCATCGTGTGAGGCGGCTCCGGCGGGGCAAGGCGTAGGCGGCGGTCCGCTGCGCACGTCCCATTCCGGGGCGCTGCCCGCTGCGCAACGCCCGTCATGCGGGCAAGGTCCGGGCGCAAGGGTTCCCGGCCCGTGGCGTCATGGCAAACCGGACTTCCCTCCCTGGGCTAGACCTTGCAGGCCAGCCTCCCGCCATCGATCCTGAGCGCGCCGCCTTCCGCAAGCCGTGACACCGCCCGGCACACGTCCGGGTCGTAACGGACGCCTTCGAAACGCCTGAGCTCCTCAAGCGCGGCGTTCAGGCCGAGCGCGGGACGGTAGGGCCTGTGGGACGACATCGCCTCCAGCACGTCCGCCGCCGCCAGTATCCTGGCCTCCACGCCGATCTTCTCCCCGCGCAGCCCGTGGGGGTATCCGCTGCCGTCCATGCGCTCGTGGTGCTGGAGGATGGTTTCCTTTACGGGCCAGGTGAACGGGATGTTGCGCACGATCTCGTACCCGGCCTGGGGGTGCCTCTTGACCAGGGCCATCTCCTCCGGCGAGAGGGCGGCCGGTTTGGAGAGGATGGCCATTGGCAGGCACACTTTGCCGATATCGTGGAGGAGCCCGGCGATCCGGACGCCCTCCATCTGGTCGTGGGAGAGGTTCATCTCGTCGGCCACGATGCAGCCGAGCATGGATACCGTCCGCTGATGCCCCGCGGTGTACAGGTCGCGTTTCTCGTGGGCGGTGGAGAGCGACTCCACGGTCTCGTGCATGAGGTTGCGCAGCTGGTGGTGGCTGGCCAGGAGCTGTTCCTCCGCATGCCTCCTTGAGGAGATGTCCCGGGCGATCATGGTGACGCCCGAGATCCCCGCGTGGTCGCGCAGGGGGGAGAGGGTCATGGACACCGGGAAAAGGTGGCCGTCATCGTGGCAGCAGACAGTTTCGTGCCGGACGAAGGATTCCCCCGCGAGGACGCGCCTGAAAAGCGCGGACACCGCCCCGGCCGCCGATTCGGGAAACAGCTTCATGGCGGAGGAGAGGAGCACCGTGTCCCCGCAGTAGCCGAAGATCTTGGCCGCGCCGTCGTTCCAGGAGAGGATCTTGATCTCGGGGGAGAGGCTCAGGATGGCGTCATCGGAGTTGTCAACGATGGAGGCGAGCCGTGACATCTCCTCCAGGTGCTTTTTCCTTTCCGTAATGTCCGTGAACAGCGCCAGGACGCAGCCGCTTCCCAGGGACGGCATGCGCGAAAGCCTGACCCTGAAGGTTTTGACGTCTTCGCCCGCCAGGGCGATGCTTTTCTCAAGGATGCTGGTTCGGGCCGCGCCCAGCCTGAAATGGAGGATGTCGTCGGACAGGGCCGCGAAGACGACTTCGCGCATCCCTGCCTGCACGAAGTCCCGTTCGAATGCGTGGTTGCGGTCCTCCTCATGGAGGTCCCGGCCCAGAACCACGGCAGGCAGCGGCATTTCCCTGAAGAGATCGATATATTTGTCCACGACAGCCTCCTGACGAAGCCCCCCTTCGATCATCAGCTGGAATAGAGGCCTTATTCTTTTTATTGCCTCTGCATATTTGTCAATCCGAACCTTGACGGTGTGGACTGTTCTGGGGGGGGGCCAGAACGAGGCGCGGGGCTGGCTTTGGGACTGCCGATCCAGACGGGGCAGGGCTTTGCGCCGCGATTGGCGAGTTGGATGAAAACTGGAAAAATGTCCGAGGTCATCGCACGGCGCGCACGCCGCGGCGGCAGGTCATGTCCGCCCAGGCGAACGCGCCAAGCTCCGCGTCGGCGAACCAGGCCTGCGTGAAGGACCGGCGGTCCGCGCTCCAGAGAAGGCGCTGCCGGGCGTCGAACAGGGGGCTCAGGCAGTGGCCGGTGAACTCCGGGGGCGGCGACAGGATGGAGACAAGCTCCTCCGAGGTGGGCAGCCGCCAGTCCCGGTATCCGGCGTAGCCCGTGACGTTCAGCGAAGCCACGTATTCGTGGGCCTCGCTCCAGTCCAGGGGATAGGGGCTGCCGCTCTTCTGCCAGACCAGGCCCGTTCCCTCGTCGGTCACCGTCCCCGCCGAGGCGCGGAGGATGGGGCCCGCATAGCAGCGCGGACGTCCCAGTGCGTCGAGTCCCAGCGCCTCCAGCGCGTTTTTCACACCCGTCCTGAAAGGAACGCTCCTGAGCGTTGCCCGGGGCTCGCCAACCGGGCATGGCGGCGGGTTTGCGTCCTCATCAACCAGTGAGCAGGCCTTTTCCAGGCGTTTTCGCCAGTCCGCGAGGAGCACCGTGAGTTCTCCGGCCATTGCGTGGGCGTCCCTGTGCCGTCCTTCGGGCTCCTGGGCCAGGGCCCGCAGGAAGAAGTCGTCCCAGGCCTCGTCCAGGTCCCTGGAGAGGGCGCTGGGAAGGCGCTCGTCCGTCAGGGGCCAGTCCGGCAGCGTGCCGGTGATCATCCTGTAGAGGGCGACGCCCACCGAGTACAGGTCCGCGCGCGGGCCGGCCGCGCCGGGGTCAGCCTCCTGCTCGGGGGCGGCGTAGCAGGGGGAGCCGACCTTGAGCCCTGGAGGGCCGGACGCCGCCTCGCCGCGAACCTTGGAGAGGCCGAAGTCAGTGATCTTGACCTGATCGTCCTCGGTGAGCAGCAGGTTGAAGGGCTTGATGTCCCGGTGGACGATGCCGGCGTGGTGCAGGCGGGCCAGTCCGGAGAGGGTCTGGAGGGCGTAGCTCGCGGCCCTGGGCAGCGGCAGGCGGCGCGTGGGGGCCTCCACTCGCTGGGATTCCCCGATGAGCTGGCCCAGGTCGCGGCAAAAGTATTCCATCACGAAGTAGGGCCGTCCTCCCGACCTGCCGAAATCCCACACGGCGGCCACATTCGGATGGCTCAGGCTGCCAAGGGTGCGGGCCTCTGCCATGAAGGCGCGCTCGATGTTGCGGACTCCGAGCAGGGTCCTGAGGAAGGTGGTGGGCCACAGCAGCTTGAGGGCCACGATCTTGCCCGTGACGGGCATGGCCGCCTTGTAGACGGCCCCCATGCCACCGCGGCCCAGCAGGCCAAGGATTTCGTATTTTCCGATTTTCTTCATGTCCGCCCCCGTCCGGCGGAAGGATAAGGCGATCAGGCGTCCCGGTCCAGGTCCGCCAGGCGCTCGGCGTAGACGCGGGGCTGTCCGGCCTCCAGTATCTTCCGGGCGGCGGCCATGTTGTCGTAGGGAACGTAGCGCACGGTCAGGACACGGTTTCCGGTGTCGTAGACGCAGTATTTGGCCCGGGGGTCGCCGTCGCGCGGCTGGCCTACCGCTCCGGCGTTGACGATGAAGCGCTTCCCGGCGGCCAGGGCGGTGTCGCCCTCGGGGAGGCGTTCACCCTTTATGGAATCCCCTTCCAGGGTCACGAGCCTCAGCTGGTGGGTGTGGCCGATGAAGCAGACGTCCTCGGTCATGTGCTTCATGGCGCGGACGACTTGAGCCTGCGAAGCCTGAAAGAGATAGGTGTCCACTTCGTCCGGCGGTAGGCCGTGGACGAAACGGCAGCCGTGCAGGACAAGGCTCTCAGGGAGCCCGGCGAGAAAATCCATGCTTTGGGGGGAAAGCCGCGACGCGGCCCAGCGCACCGCGTTCCAGGCCTGGGGATTGAAACGGTCGCGCGTCCCTGGCCTTACCACGCCCATTTCGTGGTTGCCGAGCACGGAGGCCACCCCTGCCGCGCGCGCCTCCTGAACCACTTCTTCGGGGTCGGCGCCGTAGCCCACCATGTCGCCCAGGCAGACGAGGGGGGCGCCTGGGGCCGTGCGGCGCGCGTCGGCCAGCACCGCCCTAAACGCTTCGAGATTGCCGTGGATGTCGGAGAGGACCGTCAGCCGCATCCCCGGGGCCCCCCCAGGGCGTCAAGGATCATTGCCGCCAGCTCGCGGGAGTCCACGGGTTTGGAGATGAAACCGCTGCAACCCAGTTCCGTGGCCCGCTCCTTGGTGGAGAGGTCGTTGCAGGCGGAGACGAAGATCACGGGAACGATGCGTTCGCTCAGGATAAGGCCGGCCGCCTCGATGCCGTCCATGCCGCCGTCCAGGATGATGTCCATGAGCACCACGTCCGGCAACAGCTCCCGGGCGAGGCGGACGGCGTCCGGCCCGGAGTGGGCAACCCCGCTGACCTTGTAGCCCAGCCTGACCAGTTTGCTGCGCAGATCGAGCGCGATGATGCGCTCGTCTTCGACGATGAGGATGCCCGCGGGCTCCATTTGCTCCTCCATCATGTACGTGGGATGCAAGAACGTGCAACCGATAGCACCCAAGCGTTCATCCGGGCAACAAAAAAGGCCGGTTTCCCGGCCTTTCGCGTGGAAATGCATGGCGTTGTCAGTTGCTCATCTGGGTGCGCAGCCAGTCCTTGATTTCCTTCGTGGGTGCGTAGACGCCCTTGTTGTTGCCCACGTGCTCCATGAAGTGCCCGCGAAGATGGCGTGGGAGAGGCAGTTCCGCAAGCTCCCTGGCCTCGTCGCACGAGCGCTTGATAAGGGTGAGCTTGGGCTCTTGCTCCCAGGTGTTCACTACGAAATACGTGGTGGTGTCGCTCCTGTGCCTGACGGGCTTGAATTCGTTCAGCCAGCAGTTGTTGCCCCATTCCAGGTACAGGGTCACGGCCGCCTCGGGGGTCATCTCCCAGTCCACGTCGTATTCCTTGAAATTCTTGAGTTCAGCCATGGATGTCTCCTTACCCGTTGCTTTGCCTTGAGAAAGTGCGACCATGACTTGAATAGTAATCATTCCTGAAAGCGGGTCAAGCTTTTTCAGGTGAAAAAGCTCGGGCAATTTTGCCGGCGGAGGTCTCCTCGAACTGGCCATCCTGGTAAAGGACAAGGCCGGCGCTGTCGGACGAGGCGGCGCGCAGGGCGTCCCTCACGGCCCCGGCCCGGCCGCCGGCAGCGGGAAGCAGGCGCCCCAGGGCGAGCGCCGCCAAGCCCCGGCTCTGCGGATCGTCGCCGGAAAGGGCCAGCAGGAGATCGTCAAGCGCGGGCAGGACCAGCTCCGGATGGACCTTGGCCAATCTCGCCAGCGCCCAATACACCCCCCGCCGCAGCGGGCAGAGCTCCAGGTAGTTGTCGCCGGTCTCGCAGTCGCGCTCGTTGATGTATGAGCACAAGACGCGATGGTATTCCCGGGCCAGCGTGGGTTGGCAGGCCAGTATCTCCCCGAATGCCTCGGGGACGCCCCAGGCGATGTTGCCCGACTCCTCGTTGAGCCTCCACATGAGCTGGCGCATGAACTGACGCGCGTCCTCCGGTTTCGAGCCGAAAAGGCGGGTCACCGCCGGGCCGAAAGCCGAGACGGCCCGCCAGCGGATGAGCTGGTCCTGGTCGAGCAGGCAGGCGAGCAGGGGGCCCAGCGGCGCCTTGGGGGGCATCCGCTCAAGTTTGTCCAGGCCTGCAGGCCAGGGATCGGCTGACAGGCATTCCAATACAGTTTTTCTCAATTCCCGCAGTTTTCCCATCGAGTTGTCCTTGGTATTGCATGGCTTGACAACGTGGCGACTGGGCGGCAAGTTTGGCTTTTCATTCGTGGCCGCCGCGCCGGAATGCGAACCATATAGCCCTATACCCCTATGTACCCTTTTCAAAAAGTCCTTTTTCCATACCATGCCCTCATTCCCCGGAAGGCCAGGATGGCCCCGAACGTCAAGAGCCGTGGACGGCCTGGGGGAAAATTCGCGATGCGAGAGGGCTGTGATGGAGTTGAGGAAGATGATGGAGGAGACCGCCGCCAGGCACGGGCTGCCCGCAAGGCTGGTGGAGGCGGTGGTCAAGGTCGAGTCCGGAGGCGATCCCTGGGCCTTCCGGTACGAACCCCGGTTTTACGAACGCTATGTGCTAAACGACGCGTCCTTGCGCGCCGCTCCCCCATGTTCCCTGGCAACCGAGCGCCAGGCCCGGGCCTCGTCCTGGGGACTGATGCAGGTGATGGGGGCGACGGCGCGCGGACTTGGGTTCTCCGGGCCTTTCCTGGCCCAGCTGTGCGAACCCTCCGCGGGGCTGGAGTACGGATGCAGGCTTCTGGCCCTGCTCCGGGACAGGCATCTCCCGTCCCTGGGCTGGCCGGGAGTCGTAGCCGCCTACAACGCGGGAAGCCCGCGCCGGGACGAAAGCGGGCGGTACGTGAACCAGCCTTACGTGGAAAAGATAGCCAAGGCGCTCCAAGGAGAATGGCCTCGATGAGAAAAGCCCTCGCGCAGACGCTTGTCATGTTGTTGCTGGCCGCCCAGGCATGGGCCTTCACCGGAAGGGTTGAGAACGTCCACGACGGGGACACCGTCACCGTGGACGGCAGGCGTGTCCGTCTCCATGGCATCGACGCTCCAGAACTCGCCCAGCCCGGCGGGGAGCGGTCGAGGGAGTTCCTCGAGGCGCTCGTCCTCGGGCGGCAAGTCCGGGTGACGCCCAAGGACAGGGACGACTACGGCCGCATCGTGGGGGTGGTCGTCCTGCCCGAAGGGCTCGACGTCAACGCCGAGATGGTGAAGGCCGGTCACGCCTGGGTCTATTCGAAATACTGCCGCGGCTGCTACGGGCTCAAGCTGGCGCAGGCCTCGGCCCGCATGCGGGGCCTTGGCCTGTGGTCCGAACCCGGGCCCATTCCCCCGTGGCAGTGGCGAAAAACACACAGGAGACACAAATGAAAGGCAAGAAGTGGTATGCGTCAA
>JBMORI010000019.1:0-3378 GCA_049322415.1 Thermodesulfobacteriota bacterium
CATGCTCATCCATCTTGAGAACTGGCAGAGCGCCTCACCGGAGAGCCAGGCCGGAAAGGGCCTGCAACGCCCTTTGGTGGAGATGCACGCCCGCGAGCTCCTGACCGCCCACACCATGGGCGAAGCCGCCAAGGCAAGGCCCCAGGACGTGAACGCCCTGGCCAACATGCTGGCCGGCTGGAGCATCGGCGCGCCTCGCGGTCCCCAGGACGTGAACGGCTTCGTGTTCGACGAGCGCCGCCACGACTCCAAGGACCGCGAGTTCATGGGGACCGTCATCAAGGGCGGCGGCATGTCTCAGGGGCTGGAGGCCATCCGGGTCCTTGCCGCGAGGCCCGAGACGGCCAGGAACATCTGCGGCAAGCTTGCCCGGTTCTTCGTGGCGGAGGAGCCGCCCAAAGCCCTGGTGGAGGATCTTTCCAAGAAGTTCCTGGACACCGGGGGAGACATCAAGGCGGTGCTCGCGGCGCTTTTCGAGAGCCGGGATTTCGCCGATTCGAAACACGCCTGGAACCGCATCAAATCGCCACTGCGCTACGTGGTGTCCATCGTGAGGGCGGCCGGGAGGCCGGTGGGCGATGTGCGCTCCCTGGCGGAAAACCTGGAGTGGCTGGGGCAGGGCCTCTACGACGCGCCGGGCGTCTCCGGCCACAAGGACGAAAGCTCCCGCTGGCTGGCGGCGGACCTGTTCCTGAAGAGGCTCAATTGGGCGGTGATGGCCGGGAGGGGCGCTTTGCCATGCTGGTCCCCCGGCAACTGGACGCCCCTTGAGAAACTGGACCAGGGTTTCCTGGCGAGGACCATGGGGCTCAAGCTCGCCGCGGGCACGGCCCAGGCGGTTGAGCAGGCCGCGCCGGAGCTCAAGGCGGGCGTGCTTCTGGGCTCGCCGGAGGGGCAGCTGTATTGAACCGGGTACTCGCCATGCCGGAACAGGCCGGGGTTGGGAGTCGTGGCCGGAGGGTAGGGTAGACCGATGAAGCGACGAGATTTCCTGGCCGCGATGGCCCTCACGGCCCTTATCCCGGCCGTGCCCAGCGCTCAAGCCGCCGGAGAGGGCAAGGATTCCAAAAGGCTGGTGGTGCTTTTCCTGCGAGGAGGCCTGGACGGCCTGAGCGCCTTGCCGCCGGTGGACGACCCCTGGTATTACCGCGCGCGCCCCTCCATCGCCTTGCCCCCGCCGGGCCGCGAAGGAGGCGCATTGCCGCTGTTGCCGGGCTTCGGCCTGCACCCGGCGCTGGAGCCGCTCATGGACCTCTGGCGGGCGGGGACGCTGGCCTTCATCCCGGCCTGCGGGCTCCACACCCCCATCCGGACCCACCCCGAAGCCCAGCAGGCCATGGAGAGCGGCATGCCGGGCGAGCGCCATTTCCAGGACGGCTGGATGGCCCGCCTGATACCCCTGCTTGGCAGGAACACCCAGGCCCTCACCCTGGCGGCCAAACCACCGCTCATCGGGCAGGGGAAGCCCGGGGCGCGCAATGTCAAGCCCTCCGGCTTCCCTCCCTCGCTCTGGCCCCTGTCGCGGCCCGAGGCCTTCAAGTCCTTCGACGCGGTCTATCGGGGCTCCGATCCCTTGACCCGCGCCTACAGGCAGTCCCAGATCACTATGCGCAACCAGTTCGCCGAGCTGGACCGAGAGATACTGGTCTCGGCCTCCGGCGCTCCGTCCGTGCACGCCCTGCCAACGCTCGGCGGGCAGATCGTGTCGTACATGGAGAAGAATCCGTCCACGCGGCTCGTGTACGCCGCCCTGGGCGGCCTGGACGCCCACTTCGAGCAGGGGACCGGCAAGGGGCCGCTGGCCGAGGCCTTCGTCTCCCTGGGCAAGGGGCTGGCCGGGCTGGCCAAGGCGCTCGGGCCCTCCCTGGCGGACACCGTGGTGCTCGTCATGAGCGAATTCGGTCGCAGCCTGCGCGAAAACGAATATGCGGGCACGGACAACGGCCACGGCACGCTCTTCATGCTGCTCGGCGGCAAGGCGGCGGGCGGCGCGCTGCACGGAGCCTGGCCGGGGCTCGCACCGGACAAACTTTCGGACGGCCTGGACCTGGCCGTGACCATGGACTACCGCGAGGTGCTGGCCCGGGTCATCATCGACCATTTCGGCCTGGACAATGCCGCCGTGGCCCACGTGCTGCCCGCCTACGTCATGTCCGGCAAGGCCGAGGGCCTTTTCAGGTCTGCCTGACCCTTAAGTTTTTTATTTCCCCGGCCGAAAAGTAACCTTGGGAAGGGACCGCGCCAACCGGCGCGGCCGACACGGATGTCTTCTCACCCAAGGAGTCGCCCATGGCCAAAATCATTTCCATGCGCGAATTCGTTCGCGACAAGCTGGCCCCGTACCCGGAGCCTCCCGGCGAAGCCGCCGGGGAACCCTACATCAACGACAGCCAGGTGTGGTCCAAGGACTACAGCAAACCCGAGAACGTGGTTTTCGGCATCCTGAAGATCAGGGAGGTGCTGAACTACTATCTCTATTACGAGGATGTCTGGGCCTACCTTCTCTTGAACCTGCTGGACGCCGCCGCGCACGCCGCCCCGGATGATCACGTGGAACTGGCGGAGGCGGCCGCGCAGCTACGCAACTACATGCTCCAGGCCGTTGATGCCGGAAACCGGAGGAACATGTACGCCGCGATGCTCATTCTGGACCTGATCGAGAAAGCGCCGGGCTTCAGGGCGCAGGTGCTCGGCCTGCCGCAGGAGAAGGCCGCGGACTAGAATTGGAAGTCGAAGGAAGGGGAAAGCGTCGTCCATGGTCTGGCCTATGGCCCCGGCCGCTTGCGGGGGGGCCGGATGGAGGCCTTCCTGGACGGAGGCTGGCGTCATGGTTTGGCGGCTCGACGGTCTCGAGGACGTTGCCAGCAGGGGCTGCCGTCAGAGCACTCCGTTCCGAAAGCTCCATTGGTTAATGCCTGATGACCTCCGCGCGCGAGTATCGCGAGACCCGGCCGGCCACGAGGATTCCTGGCGGAATGGAGCGCTTCCCGCGCTCCATTTCGCTTGCCAGGAGGCTTCGACGAAGAAGCGCCTGACTTGGGCAGTCACAAGTTCACCTATCTTGCACGGTTGCCGGTAATGCGGCATGGAGGCCCTTGCCAGGGATATTTTGTCCTAAGGTTGGGCCCGATCAGGGGGCCGGGCATGAGAACTTGATCGCGCGACATGCCCCCGCGTGCCCTCCCGGCCGAACGCGCTTCCAGACGGTTTCCGGGTAGAGGGCTTGGGCAGTGCGCGAAACTGACCCGGCGAGAGCCAAAGACCAAAAGATGTCACGCGAAGTATTGACGGCCTGATGCCCCTTGTATATCAAGGCTCCCTGCCAAATAGCCAGCGTAGCTCAGTTGGTAGAGCAGCTGATTCGTAATCAGCAGGTCA
>JBMORI010000020.1:0-25199 GCA_049322415.1 Thermodesulfobacteriota bacterium
CTGGGCGGCCATCCACGCGCCGAAGCCGCCGATGCCCGCCACCAGTATGACTGCGATGATTGTGTTTCTCATCGCGGACCTTTAGCACGAAGACGCGCCCCACGCCAGCGCGGCGGTTTGACTTGGCGCGGACGTGCGTCTAGGAGCTTGGGGCGGGAGTCTGCGAGAGAGCGAATTTCCTTGACGCGGACGGCGGCGGGCCGTATCGCGGCCCGCTATCCATGCGAGGACAAAACCAATGCGATTCGTTGACGAAGCGGTAATAACCGTCTCTTCCGGCAAGGGCGGCAGGGGGTGCGTGGCGTTCCGCCGCGAGAAGTTCATCCCCTTCGGCGGCCCCAACGGCGGCGACGGCGGCAAGGGCGGGGACGTGATCTTCCGCGTGTCCCCGAGCCTTTTGACGCTCTACGACCTGCGCCTCAAGCGGCGCTACGACGCCAAAAACGGCCAGATGGGCCTGGGCAGCCAGTGCAACGGCAAGAACGCCGAGAACCTCGTCATCGAGGTGCCCCAGGGCACCCTGATCTACGAACTCACGGACGAGGGCGAGACCCTGGCCGCCGACCTCACCGACATCGGGCAGGAGTGGGTGGCCTGCAAGGGCGGCAAGGGCGGTCTTGGCAACATGCACTTCAAGACGTCCACCAACCGCGCGCCGCGTTACGCCCAGCCGGGGCTGCCCGGCGAGGAGAAGCGCCTGCGCCTGGAGCTTCGCGTGCTGGCGCAGGTGGGCATCATCGGCCTGCCCAACGCGGGCAAGTCCACGCTCATCTCGGCGGTGTCGGCGGCCCGGCCCAAGATCGCGCCCTATCCCTTCACCACGCTCACCCCCAACCTGGGCGTCATCATGGGCGACGACGGCGCGCAGCTGGTGGCGGCGGACATCCCGGGCCTCATCGAGGGCGCGCACGAAGGGCAGGGCCTGGGGCACGGTTTTTTGAAGCACGTCTCGCGCACGCGGGTGCTGGTGCACCTTCTCGCCGCCGAGGAGACCGGGGGCGATGACCCGTTCGCCGGGTTCTCCCTGGTGGACGAGGAGCTTGTCCGCTACGACCCGGCCCTTGCGCAGCGCCCGCAGATACGCGTGGTGAACAAGATCGACACGCTCGACCCGTCGCGGCTTGAGGAGCTGAAGACCGAGGCCGCCAGTCGCGGCCTGGACGTCCGGTTCGTCTCGGCCAAGCACGGGGAAGGGCTGGAAGAGCTGGTGGAGGCCATGTGGGCCAGAACCGCCAGCCTCAAGGAGGAGGATCAGTGATGAAGCGTTCTCTGGCCGCGATGGCGGCGTTGGTCTGCATGGCGTTCATGGCCGCGTGTTCCACGGTCCCGCCCCAGAGCGTGACCCTCTACCCCCAGGCCAAGGCCCCCACGGGCAACGTGGGCAAGGGCAAGGCCGTCGCCTTCAAGGTGGTGGATGCCCGGGCGGACAAGGTGGTGGGCTACCGCAACACGGACGGCTCCCGCACCGCGCCCATAACCGTGGCCGGCGACCTGGCCCAGGCCGTGGGCGAGCCCGCCACCAGGGTTCTTTCCGAGCTGGGCTTCAAGCCCGCCGCCTACAAGGAGGGCGCCCCGCTTTCCCTGGTGATAACAATCAGGGAGCTGGCCTATTCCGCCCAGGGGGCAACGGTCACCCGCAAGATCGCGGCCAAGTGCGTGCTGTCGGCCAAGGTGGTCAACGGCCCCGGCCACTGGGAGGGATCGTTCCCGGTCAGCCAGGAGCGCGAGCTGGTGATGAACCCGGACGAGAACGCCAACGCCAGGTTCATAAACGACGTGCTGTCCGAGTCGCTCTCGCTCATGATGTCCGACCCGGAAATGGTGCAGTACCTGGCCAAGGACTTCATGCGCGACAAGAGCCTCAAGGAATAGGGTTTCTTTTGAACGTAAGGAGGATGGACGCCCCGCCGCCCCTCTCCGGGAAGCGGACTTCCCCTCCCAGCTGATCCGCGAGCGCCATGATGAGCTGGAAGCCCAGCCCGTGGCGCTCGCCTTTCGTCACGCCGGGGTCGAACCCCTTGCCGGTGTCGTGGACTTCCAGGAACACCGCGTCCTCCTCCCTGCTCAGCCGGACGGTGATCTCCCCGCTCGCCGCCGCTCCGAAGGCGTGCTTGAACGCGTTGGTGACCATCTCGTTGACGGCGAGGCTCAGAGGCAGTGCCTGGTCCAGGGAGAGGTGGATCGTGGAGAGCTCGAGCTTGAGCGTCACGTCCTTTCCAGGCAACTCGCTGGAATCCTTGATGCTCCTTGTCAGGTTTTCCACGTATGCGGCCATCTCCACGGCGGCGAAGTCCCCGGAGGCGTAGAGCATCTGATGGATGAGCGCGATTGAGCGCACTCTGCCGCGCATGTGTCCGAAGGCCTCTTCCACTTCCGGAATGTGCGGGTACTCCTGGGATTCCAGGCTCATGAGGCTTGAGATGATCTGGAGGTTGTTCTTGACCCGGTGGTGGACCTCCTTGAGGAGCACCTCCTTCTCCGCGAGCGAGCGCAGGATTCTCTCCTCGGCGGCCTTCTGGGCGGTCACGTCCACGCAGACGCCCCGATAGCCGCGCGGCGCTCCGAACTCGTCCAGCAGGGGAAGGCCGCTGGCCCGCATGCAGACCTTCCTGCCGTCCTTGGCCAGGTGCCAGATCTCCATGTCCTTGAATTCGTGCGGATCCCCGAGGTTCTCCTCGAAGATGGCCCTGCACCGCTCGCACTCGCCCGGGATGAGGAAGGAGAACACCTCCTTCCCGAGCATGTCCTCGGGCTGGTAGCCGAGCACGTCCCGGACGCGTCCCGACACGAAGGTGAACTTCCCGGTGGTGTCCATCTCCCATATCCAGTCCGAGATGCTGCCGGAGACGTCCTTGAACCTCGCGCGGCTGGCTCTCAGGGCCTGGATCAGGCGGCGGCGTTTCTCGTCGCGTCTTTCGATGGAAAGCGACATGGCGTCGAAGGCCTGGAACAGGCCTGCCAGTTCCCGGGGGCCGCGCCATGTTTTGCCGCTCCCGAAGGGGTTTCCCGCCCCGATGCTGCGCGCCTGCCGGGCGAGGGCTCCCATGGGCCTGACGATGGCGAACTCCCCTGCCGCCAGGGCCGAGGCGGCGGCCAGCAGCGTGGCAAGGATCATCAGGCCCAGGCTGGCGTACAGATCGTCCCGGATTGCGCCAAGGACGGCGTCCCGCTCGATGCCCGCGACAACGTGCATGTAGGGCTCGCCGCCGTCCTCAAGGCTCAGGGCCCGGCTGGAGAAAAGCCACCGCTCGGAATTGGCGTACCGGACCTCGGCGGATGCCTGGCTTGGAGCGCCCCGGAGCATCTCCAGCAGCGCTGGATCGATGCGGGCTCCCTCCGGCTTCGCCTCCTCGTCCCGAGGAAGGCGCAGCATCCTGACTCCAGCATGGTCGAGCACCGCCAGGCTGAACCCTCCGGCGAGAGGGAAGGAGCCCGGCAGAAGCAGGCCGGGGGTAAGCTTCAGAGCCGCCACGAGAACGGCCTTCACCTCGCCGTCCGCGCCAAGGATGGCGTGGCTGAACGGAAACAGGGGCTCGTTGATGTACGGGGAGAAGATGTACTCCCCGGCGGCGAATCCCTTTTTCCGGAGCGCCTCCCGGGTATGCTTGCGCTGGGCCATGTTCACCCAGGAGTGGGGCCGGGACGAGGCGATGACCTCCCCTTCCGGGGAGATCAGCAGGAGGTTTGCGTATTTCGGATTGCTGGCGGATATGGCGGAGAGCAGGGAATGCGAAGCCTGGGGGTTCAGTTCGCGGATCGGGCGCGTCTCCGACAGGGCGCGCAGGAGCCCGCGGGCTTCCCCGGCTTCCTGCTCCAGGGCCGCGGCCGCGGCGGAGACGGCGGACAAGGCTTGTCCATGCGCCTGCTCGAGAGCCTGGTCCACCATGCGCATGCCAAGATGCCAGATGATCGCGAAAGCCGGCAGGGCTGTCATGACGCAAAGCAGCGCCAGCAGGGTTCGCAGGGAGATGGGCCTTATTGTAAGCATGCATCCATTTCATACTTGTTCGGGGCTCGCCCGTAAAGAGGCTTTCATGCCCGGCGGACGGGAGGTTCCGGCAGGCTGCATGAGTCAGGCAGGGCGGCTGGAAATACGTTCCGTCATGAGTCTGAAAAGCATTCCCGTGGCGGGGGAGGACGTCGAGATGCAGTCCTGGATGGCGAAACAATGACGCTTTCAGAGGGTGGCTGGGCCGTGCCCCGGGGATGATCAAGGGCGAATGCGGGCCTGGACGGGACGAGGTGCGAGGTCAGCGTCCGGGCAGGGTTACGGTCACTGCCGTTCCCTCTCCCTCCACGCTTTGGATGGCGATGGCTCCCCCGTGTTCCTGCGCGGCCCGGTTGGCCTTGGTCAGCCCCATGCCCACTCCTACCGGCTTGGTGGTGTAGAAGGGGTCCAGAACGTATTCCAGTTCCTCGCCAGGGATGCCCGTGCCGTTGTCGGCGACGGTAAAGACGACGCCCTCCCCCATGCTCCGGGCGGCGAGCCTCACCCGTCCGCCCCTGGCGGGAAGCGCCTCCACGGCGTTCACCGTCAGCTCGGCCAGGGCCATGCGCATGAGGGCCGGGTCCATGCCGCCCCCGGCGCCGCCTGCGTCCACCTCCCATTCCACGTCCTTGCCAAGTTCCGCGGCGGCGGCCCGCCCCGCTTCAAGACCCGCCGTCAGGATCTCCCCCGCTGGCACGCGCGAGACGGTCCCCAGGTGGATGGAACTGTACTCCTTCACGGCGGCCGTGATGTGCTCGATGCGGATGGCGGCCTCGATGATGCCGTCCAGGTATTCCAGGTAGCTCTCGCGCAGGCTGGGCTTTTTCATGAGCAGACCCGCCAGCCCTCCGATGATGGTGGTGGGGTTCCTGAGCTGGTGGGCCACGGCGGAGGAGATCTTCTGGAGGCTCTCGATTCTGAGCGCGATCTGCGTCATGACCTCCTTTCCCGCGCGCCTGGCCTCCTCCAGGGCCATTTCCGCCTGGCGGGCCTTGTCCTCGGCCTCCTCCCTGCGGGCCTGGATTTCCTCCATGTTGCGCCCAAGCGTGTCCGCCATGCGGTTGAGGGCGGCCTGGAGCCTGGCGGCCTCGTCCCGTCCGGCCTCGTCCAGGCGGACATCCAGGTCGCCCGAGGCGATGCGCTCCGCCGCCTGGGTGGCCTCGGCCATGGGCCGGGCCACGCTGTGGGCGATGGCCAGGCACAGAAGGCTCAGCATGCCCACCATGGCGGCGAAGACCGCGCCCGTGTAGGCCAGGGCCTGGTTGAAAAGCTCTGCGATCTTGGCCGTGATGCGCCCGGACTCGCGGTCGACGTTGTCCAGGTAGACGCCGGTGCCCACCCAGAGGTCCGTTCCGGGGATCATCTCGGCGTAGGAGACCTTGCGCTCCTCGGGCCCCCCGGGTTTGGGGAAGAGGTAGGTGACGAAGCCTCCGCCCCCGGCGGCGCTCCGGTGGAGTTCGCGAACGTAACGGACGCCGTCGCGGTCCGTGAGCCCGCCCAGGTCCTCCCCCTGGAGGCCGGGCCTGGGAGGCAGGGCGACGTTCACCGTACCCTGGTAGACGAAGAAATAGCCCGAGGCGTCATCCTCGAAGCGGACGGGGGTCACGATGGCCATGGCGAGCCGCTTGCGGTCGAACTCGTCTCCGGCGAACTTGAGGGCCTCGCCCAGGGCCAGGGCCATGGAGTGGGCGGCCGCCTTGATCTTGGTCTTCTGGTCGTCCAGCATGATCTCCTGGGTGTGCCGGACAACCACCTCCTCGAGCCTGCCGGCGATGGCCACCACCAGCGCCAGGGACACGCCCGCGCTGATGACGACCAGGACCACGATGCCGAAGAGACGCGTTGCGATGGAAAATCGCCTGAGCATCGACCTTCCCCCGGGAGAGACGCATGCCTGAGGCTAACACGGCGCGGGGAAAAAATCACCGGCCAACGCGGGAGGATTTTCAACTGCCTCGCGCCAGGACACAAAGGGCCGCGTCCAGGTCGGGCACGGCGTGGAGGTCTCCTCCGTGGCAGTCGCACAGCACGGTGAGGGGGAAGTTCTCCACGTCCAGGGCGTGGACGGCCTCCGGCCCCAGCTCGGGGAAGGCCGCCACCCGGCAGCGGCGGATGTGCATGGAGAGCAGGGCGCCCGCCCCGCCGGTCGCCCCCAGGTAGACCGCGCGGTGCTCCTTCAGGGATTCGAGCACCGCCGGGGAGCGGCGTCCCTTGCCGATGGACGCACGCGCGCCCAGGGCGTGGAGCTTCGCGGCGTAGGGGTCCATGCGGCTGGCGGAGCTTGGCCCGGCCGCGCCGATGGGCCGGTCGGGAGTCATGGGGCTTGGGCCCACGTAGTAGATCACCGCCCCATCCAGGGGAAAGGGAGTCTCCATGCCCGAATCCGCCAGGGCCAGGAGCTTCTCGTGGGCTTCCTCGCGGGCGGTGTGGATGGTCCCGGTGAGGAGGACGGCGTCCCCGGCCCGCAGGTCCAGCACGGCGGCCTCGGATAGCGGCGTGACGAGCCGCACGGTCCTGATCACAGGGTCACCTCGCTTCTCCTGGCGCAGTGGCATTGTATGTAGACGGCCACCGGCAGGGCGTCCGGGGCGCAGGGCGCGGAAAGGGCCTTGACGCCAAGGCAGGTTGTCCTGCCTCCCAGGCCGAGGGGGCCTGTCCCCAGCCGGTTGGCCGCGTTCAGGACGTCCCGCTCCAGCCGGGCCAGGGCGGGGTCGGAGCTTTCGTCGTCCAGCGGGCGCAGCAGGGCCTTCTTGGCGTTCAGGGCGGCGGTTTCCAGCGTGCCGCCCACGCCGATCCCGGCCAGGACGGGCGCGCACACGCTCTGGCATGCCTCGGCCACGCTGGCCACCACGAAATCGAGAATGGCCTCCGGGCCGTGGGCCGGGTCCAGGAACGCTGCCTTGGTGTCGTTGCCGGCGCTCGCGCCCTCGGGGACCATCACGATGCGGATGCGATCCCCCGGGACAATGTCGAAGTGGACGATGGCCGGGGTGTTGTCCCCCCGGTTGACGCGCGTGAAGGGGTCGCAGGTGGACTTGCGCAGGAATCCGTCGCGGTATCCCTTGACCATGCCCTCGTTTATGGCCTGGCGGAGCGGCATGCCCTCCACGCGGACGTCCTCCCCCTTCTCCACGAAGAAGACCGCCAGGCCGCAGTCCTGGCACAGGGGAAGGCCCAGGCTTGAGGACAGGGCTGCGTTGTCCAGGAGTTGGCGCAGGGACTCTCGTCCGCGTGGCGTCTCCTCCCGCTGGCAGCGGAGGAACGCCCGGTGGATTTCAGGCGGCAGGATGCGGCAGGCGTCGATGCACATGGCCGCTACGCCGTCCACGACGGTCTTGGCTGCGATGGACCGCATGCGTTCTCCTTGATTGGAGCGAAGGCTGGTTGGGTAGGGCTGGACGATCCGTCAGCTCCCCGCCGTCCGGAGGCGGCGGGGAGCTGACGCGGAGCGAAAGGCGGACGGGCTAGACCCTGGCCAGGTTCCAGGGCAGGCCGACCAGCAGGAACACGCCCAGGTACACCAGGCCGAAGACCAGGCCCAGGAGCCAGAACTCCCTGCCCTTGATGTAGCCGGAGCCGTAGTAGATGGGCGAGGGGCCGGTGCCGTAGGGGGTGATGACGCCCATGATGCCGAGGGTGGAGCACAGCAGCATCGACACAAGCGGAATGTTCAGGCCGGGGATGGCCATGGCGGCGGCCAGCATCACGGGCAGCATGGCGGCCACGTGCGCGGTGACGGACGCGAACATGTAGTGGCTGAGGAAGAACACCACCACCAGGCCGATCATGGCCGCGGTGGGGGACATGCCGGCCAGGGAGCCGGACATGGATTTGGCGAACCAGTCGAGGAAGCCGGTCTTGGCAAGGCCGCTGGCCAGGGTGACCAGGGTGGCGAACCAGGCCAGCACGTTCCAGGCCTGCTTGTTGCCCACGATGTCGTCCCAGGTGACGACCTTGCACAGGGCCATGACGCAGATGGCGGCGATGGCTACGGTGGTCCCGTTGACCATCTTGCCCAGGAATATCCAGCAGGCCAGGGCGCTCAAAGCCAGCAGGGCCATGACGATCTCCCTGCCGGTGACGGAGCCCAGCTTGGCAAGCTGGTCGGTGGCCCAGACGGGGGCGTCGTCGGAGGATTTCCTGGTGGGCGGGTAGATGATGTAGGCCAGAAGCGGCGTGGCCACGAACAGGATGGCGCCCACGGGCAGGAAGCTCATGAAGAAGTCGTTCCAGGTGAGGGCCACCTTGGCGGTCTTCTCCACCAGCGACTGGGCCAGCAGGTTGGGGGCCAGGGCGGTCAGGAACATGGAGGATGTGACGCAGGTGGTGGCCAGGGCGGTCCACATGATGTACGCGCCCAGGCCGCGCGGATTTTCCTCGGGGGTGGAGCCGTAGAGCGGCGGGATGTTCTTGATGATGGGGTAGATGGTGCCGCCGCTGCGGGCGGTGTTGGAGGGCATGAACGGGGCCAGGATAAGGTCGGCCAGGGCCACGGCGTAGCCCAGGCCCAGGGCGCGCCTGCCCATCAGACGGATGAGCGTCAGGGCGATGCGCTTGCCGAGTCCGGTTTTCTCATAGCCCAGGGCGAACATGAAGGCCGCGAAGATGAGCCACACAGTGCCGTCGGAGAAGCCGGTCAAGGCCCACTTGATGGCGTCCGTGGCCGAGGCGGCCTTGCCGGGGGCGGCCGGGACCAGCTTGAAGATGGCGGCGATGGATACGCCGATCAGGCCGGCCAGGGCCGGGGCGATGGGCTCCAGCACCAGGGCGGCGACCACGCCCACGAACAGGGCGAAATACGCCCACGCCCCGGCGTCGAGCCCGGCCGGGGCCGGGATCGCCCACACCGCAAGGCCAAGAGCGACCGGAATGATGGCCTTGATGTTCACTTTCATATCCTCTCCTCGCTTAAGGTCTGGCCCGGCGGCGCATGGCCCCGCTCCGCTCCCGGGCCGACGGCGGAGAGGGCTGGCCAGCTTCTAACGCGCGAGGCCCGCTGGCTTCGCGGGGCGCGTGATTCATCCAGTTATGGCAAGGAGAGTGCCAGGCCGGTGCTGGCGACTTATGTGGCTGAAAATGCGTGCAATTCTTGGCAGTGCCGCTGCTTCTGCCAGACGGAAAAGGGATAACCGGGGCTATGGCCGGGGGGGCGCTCGTCATTAAAGTTATTGAAATTTCAACGTATTGCTTGGCATTGCCAGGGTGATGCCCATAACCCTGGTTATGGGGGTATGGCGCGAGAGGGCGGAGCAACGCCTGGAGTGATTGGCGGGATACGCCGCGAAGACGTTCAGCCGGATGCGGACGCCCCGCGCCTCTGCTTCATGCGCTTGCTGAGAGCGGGCTGGGATATGCCCAGCAGCCGGGCGGCCAGGGTCTGATTGCCGCCGGAGCGGCTCAGGGCTTCCTCGACCAGGAACTCCGCGGCCTCGGAGAAGCTGGGGAGCCGTTCGAAGCTGGCGAAGGGATTGACGGGAGGCGGGGCGGTTCCGGCCTGGGGCTGTCCGATGGCGCGCTCGAAGCTCCGCATGGAGAGGATACGGCCGGGATGCAGGCTCACGGCGTCGTAGACCATGGCCTTGAGTTCGCGGACGTTGCCGGGGAAAGCGTAGGCCGACAGACGCTGGATGAGCTCGCGCGGAGGGACGGGCTTCTTCTTGCCCAGGGCCAGGGCGGCCTCCTCCAGGAAGTGGTGCAGCAGGGGCTCGATGTCCTCCTTGCGCTCGCGCAACGGGGGGACGTTCACGCAGTGGGTCTTCAGCCTGTAGTAGAGATCACGCCTGAACTCCCCGGCGGCCTCCTTGGCGGCGAGGTCGCGGTGGGTGGCCACGATCACGCGGGCCTTGCAGCGCTTGGGCTGGTCGCTGCCCAGGGCGAAATACTCTCCCTCCTGCAGCAGGCGCAGCAGCTTCACCTGCGAGGCCACGGAGAGGTCGCCGATCTCGTCCAGGAAGAGCGTGCCTCCGGCCGCCTCCTCGATCATGCCCTTTCGCGGCGCGTCCGCGCCCGTGAAGGCCCCCCGGACGTGGCCGAACAGGGTGTCCGCGAAGACAGGGTCGTCCAGCCCGGCCACGTTCACGGATACCAGCGGCCCCTTGCGGCCCGAGAGTCCGTGGGCGGCGCGCACCAGGTTCTCCTTGCCGGTGCCGGATTCCCCCGTGACCAGAAGCGGCTGCGGGCTGGCCGCCACCGCCTCCACGTATGCGAACACCGCGTTCATCGCCCGGCTGCGGGTGATGATGCCCGCGAACGCGCCGGGGTTGAGCGGGCCGCCGGAGGCCAGCCTTTCGAGTGCCTGCCGGTTCTCGTCGCTCAGCTCCAGCATGCGCACGGCGCGCAGCACGCCGCTTACGATGCGGTCCTCCTCGTCGGTCTTGACGAAGTAGTCGTAGGCCCCGAGTTTCATGCACCTGACCGCGCTGTCGAGCTGGTTGAGCCCGCTGACCACGATGCGCACCGTCTCCGGGTGGCGTTCCCCGATCATGGCCAGGAGTTCCTCGCCGGAGAGCCGGGGCATGGTCAGATCCAGAAGCACGAGCCCGACCCCGCCCTTTTCCAGGATGGGCATGACCTCGGTGCTGTTCTGGCACGTCTCGATGTTGGTGATGCCGGCCGAGGACTCCAGGGTGAGGGTGAGCGAGCGCAGCCAGGCCGGTTCGTCGTCCACCAGCAGGATCTTGAAGGAGGGGTAGGGGGCTGCGTTCACGAGGCGGCATCCTCCATGGCGGCGGGCAGGCTCAGGGTGACGCGCGTGCCCAGGCCCGGGAGCGACGAGAAATGGAGCGAGCCGCCCAGCTCCTTGACTATCCCGGCGGACACGGAGAGCCCGAGCCCGGTCCCGCCGCTTTCGCGCTTGGTTGTGAAGAAGGGGTCGGTCAGGCGCGGCAGGTGCTCGGCGGCGATGCCCGCGCCCTCGTCGCGCACGGTGAGGGTGACGGCGCGGGCGGCCTGATCGAAGCGGGTGGAAACCTTGATCCCCTTGTCCCTGGAGGGCAGGGCCTGGCAGGCGTTGAGCACCAGGTTGATGACCACCTGCTCGATGCGCTGGGAGTTGCCCATCACCCGGGGGAGGTTTTCGGCCAGGTCCAGGGAGAAGTCGTCCGTGGACTTGCGGATGGCGGCCTCGACCAGCCGTACGGCCTTGCGGGCGGCCTCGTTCACGTCCACGGGGACGCGGGCCGCGCCCTCGTCGCTTCGCGCGAAATCCTTGAGGTCGTGGACGATGCGCTTGATGCGCTGGGCCCCCTCCTGCATCTCCTCCAGCATCACCGGCAGCTCGGAGCGCATGCGTTCGTAGGGGATGCCGCCCAGGGTGAAGCTGCCCCCGGCCTGGTAGTGCTCGTCCAGGATGCGGGCCGCGTCCGCGTGCACCTTGCGCAAGATGGGCAGGTTGAGCAGGATCAGCCCGTTGGGGTTGTTTATCTCGTGGGCCACGCCCGAGACCAGGACGCCAAGCGCCGCCATCTTGTCCGCCTGCACCAGCTGCTGCTGGTTGCGGCTCAGCTGGTCCAGAGCGTCGGTCAGGGATTTGGTGCGCTCGGCCACCTTTTTGCGCAGCGTGTGCGACCAGAACACCGTGCCGCCAAGCAGCAGGATGAGCGGCAAGAGCACCGCCGAGATGGACTTGAGCGCCTGGTCCCACTTGATGGGGCGGTTTTCCAGCACGCCCAGCCACTTGCGGCGGATCTCCTCGTACTTGCCGGTCTGGTCCAGGATGGCCAGGCCCTCGCTGAAGCGCCCCAGGAGAACGTCGTTGCCCTTCTTCACGGCGTAGCCGTAGCGCACGGTGGCCACGGCCTTGGCCGCCACCTCCAGGTTGTCGAGCTTGTTCTCGCGGATGATGTAGGTGCCGGGGAGCATCGCCGTCACGGCGAAGTCGCACTTTCCGGCGGCCAGCAGGCGCAGGGCGTCTGCCGGGGTGTCGCTGTATACCAGGTCCTGCTCGAAGCCCATCAGGCGGATGGTGTCGTGCATGATGCCGCCCTTGTGCAGGGCGATCTTCGAGCCGCGAAGGTCTTCAAGGCTCGTCACCGGGCGGGCGTCCTTGCGGGCGAAGATGGCGTGGTTGACGGTGGTGTGGGGCGGGGTGAAGTCCACCTCCGAAAGCCTCTCCTCGGAGAAGGACATGCCCTGGAGGATGTCAACGCTTCCGTCCTGCAGAGCCTGGCGCATCTCGTTCCAGGCCCCAAGGCGGAACTCCACCTGCATGCCCATGACCTCTGCGATGGCCCGGGTGAGGTCCACGTTGTAGCCAGCCGGCTGTCCGTTGCGGTCCAGGAACTCGTAGGGGGGGTAGTCGCGGTCGCCGCCCACCACGATGGGGCGGCTTACGCCGGGGATGCCGTCCTCGGCGGCCCGCGAGGGGACGGCCAGGAACAGCAGGGCGCAGGCGGCCAGGACGAGGAGCCTGGCTGAAGGAGGCGTGGGGCGTGACGGCTGCATTTCGGTTGTCCGGGAGTGACCGCCCGAGGGGCGTTTCAGCGCTGAGAATCCGCATCTTCCGGCCTCGCGTCAAGGGGGAGGCGCGGCGTTTTCCGGGCCTGCCGTCTCTTCGCCGGGAGGGGCTGCAGGGGCGGGGGGCCAGCGGGCTACCATCACGCAAACGCTCCCGGCGGCGTACTCTTTCCGCCCAGACGGGGCTGGACTCCCGGCCCGAGGCAGGGTAGAAGGCTCCGCCTTCGCGCGGCGCGGACGCCAGTTCCCGGCCGCTTCGACCAGAAAAATCAAGCACCTCCCCGGATGACGGCGCGCCGCCAGGCGCGGCGGCGAGTCGCGGGCGAGGTTAAGCCAAGGTGCGCCATGTCTCTTTCCATCGGAATCGTCGGTCTCCCCAACGTCGGCAAGTCCACGCTGTTCAACGCCCTCACCAGGGCCCAGAACGCCCAGGCGGCCAACTACCCTTTCTGCACCATCGAGCCCAACAAGGCCATCGTCCCGGTGCCCGACGCCCGGCTGGACGCCCTGGCCAGGATAGCCAACCCGCAGCGCGTGCTGCCCGCCACCGTGGAGTTCACCGACATCGCCGGGCTGGTGAAGGGGGCGAGCAAGGGCGAGGGCCTGGGCAACAAGTTCCTGGCCAACATCCGCGAGACCCAGGCCATCCTGCACGTGGTACGCTGCTTCGCCGACGACGACGTGGTCCACGTCCACGGCGAGGTGAACCCCGTGGCCGACATCGAGGTCATCGAGACCGAGCTCATCCTGGCCGACGCCCAGGCCCTGGAGAACCGCATGGACCGCCTGCGCAAGCAGGCCAAGGCAGGCAAGGAGCACCAGGCCAGGCTGGCCGCCGCGGAGAAGCTTCTGGCGCATCTGATGGAAGGCAGGCCCGCCTCAACCATGGAAGGTTCGGGCGAGGGGGCCATGGCCGAGCTGTTCGTGGAGCTCTCGCCCATCACGGCCAAGCCCGTGATCTACTGCGCCAACGTGGACGAGTCCGGCCTGGGCGAGGACGGCGCCCAGGTGCTGGCCGTGCGGGAATACGCCGCGCGCACGGGCGCGCCCGTGGTGAAGGTCTCCGCCAAGATGGAGGAGGAGATGGCCGCCCTCTCCGACGAGGAGCGCGCCGAATTCCTGGAATCCTTTGGCGTGGACAGCTCCGGCCTTGACCAGGTCATCCGCACTGGCTATGCCGTTCTTGGACTCATCAGCTATTTCACTGTCGGGCCAAAGGAAGTGCGGGCTTGGACGATAGAGCAGGGCTGGAAGGCCCCCAAGGCGGCCTCGGTCATCCACACCGATTTCGAGCGCGGATTCATCCGCGCGGAAGTGATCTCCTACCAGGACTACGTGGCCAACGGCACGGAGGCGGCCTGCCGCGCCGCCGGGGTGCTGCGCCAGGAAGGCAAGGAATACCCCGTGAAGGACGGGGACGTGATCCATTTCCTCTTCAACGTCTGAGCCGCCCGTGAACAACAAGCCGCCCGAGCAGGGAAATCTACTCACGAGGGAAAACCCGGCGCGCGGAGGCGATGCTTTCAAGGAACTGGCCGAGTCCCGCCGGACGGTGATGGCCCTGCTGGACGCATCCCTGGACTCGGCCTTCCTCATGGACCGCGACGGCGTCATCCTCGCCGTCAACGAGCACGGCGCCCGCAAGATGGGCGGCGTGAGCGCCAGGGAGATGACCGGACGAAACATGTCCGAATTCATCCCCGCCGCGCTCTTCGAGAGCAGGATGGAGGGCGTCCGCAAGGTCTTCGACACTGGAAGCCCCATGCGCTTCGAGGACACCCGCGCCGGTTTCATCTTCGACAACAATCTGGTCCCGGTCTTCGGCGGCGGGGGCGAGGTGGCCCGGGTGGCCATCTTCGCCAAGGACGTCACGGAGCTGCGCAAGAACGAGAGGCAGCTGCGCAGGCGCGCCTTCCAGCAGGGCGTGGTGGCCGAGCTTGGCGTGCTGGCCCTGGGCAGCATGGACGAGCGGGACCTGACGGACAGGACCTGCCGCATGCTGGCCGCCCTTTTCGAGGTGGAGTTCTCGGAGATCCTGGAACTCAACGACACGCAGGATCAGTTCCTGCTGGTGGCCGGCTTCGGCTGGAACCCGGGGGTGGTCGGCTCGGCCAGCGTGGAGACGGCCGGCACCCAGTCGGGCCTCGCCCTCGTCAGCCAGACGCCGGTCGTGGTGGAGGATCTGGAGCAAGACCGCCGGGTGCCGGACAAGGCTGTTCTCCTCAAGCACGGCATCAAAAGCGGGATGAGCGTGCTCATCCACGGTCGCGACAAGCCCTACGGCGTGCTCGGCATCCACTCCACCCGGCCGCGCGCCTTCGAACCCGACGAGACGCAGACCCTCCAGAGCGTGGCCAACGTGATCTCGGAGGCCATGGAGCGTTTCAAGGCGGTCAAAACCCTCGAAAAGCTCAACGAGCGCAACTCCGCGGTCCTCAACTCCGTGGCCCAGGGCATATTCGGCGTGGACGTCCGGGGGCTGGTCACGTTCGCCAACCCGGCGGTGGAGGCCCTCACCGGGTTCAGCCAAGGGGATCTGGTGGGGAGCCATTCCCACTGGCTGCTTCACCACACCCGGCCCGACGGAGCGGTCTATCCCGAGGAGGAATGCCCCCTCACCCGCACCCTCGCCGACGGCCGCCACCGCCATGTGGAGGAGGACGTCTACTGGCGCAAGGACGGCTCAAGCTTCCCGGTCGACTTCACCTGCACCCCGCTTTTCAACGGGAGCAAACTCGACGGCGCGGTGGTGGTCTTCGAGGACATCACCGGGCGCAGGCAGGCGGAGGAGCGGCTCAAGCGCCTTGCCTTCTACGACGAACTCACCGGGCTGCCCAACAGGGCGCACTTCAGGTCCAGGCTGGATCAGGCCATGGCCCAGGAGGGGCCGGGTAGCAGGTTCGCGGTCCTCTTCGTGGACCTTGACGATTTCAAGGTGGTCAATGACGGCCTGGGGCACAACCTGGGCGACAGGCTCCTGTGCTCCATCGGCGCGCGCCTGAAGGCGGCGCTCGGCCCGGGCCGGTTCCTGGCGCGCATGGGCGGCGACGAGTTTGCCGTGCTCATGGAGGGCGAGGCGGCGAGCGGCGCGGCGCTGGACGCGGCCATGGCCGTGCACGCGGTGCTGGCCGCGCCGGAGACCATGGAAGGCTACGAGATCGTCATTTCCGGCAGCGTGGGCATCGTGCGCGACGACGGACGCTACGCGGACGCGGAGGAGGTCCTGCGCGATGCGGACACCGCCATGTTCAAGGCCAAGTCCCTTGGGAAAGGCGAGAACGCCGTCTTCGACAAGGCCATGCACGCGGAGGTCCGCTCCCGGCTGATCATGGAGAACGACCTGCGAAAGGCCCTGGAGCGCGGGGAGTTCTTCCTCGTATACCAGCCCATCGTGAACCTGCGCGGCGGCGCGTTGTCCGGATTCGAGGCGCTGCTGCGCTGGAGGCATCCGGAGAAGGGTCTGATATCGCCACTCGATTTCATCCCCTCGGCCGAGGCCACGGGGCTCATTCTGCCCCTGGGCGAGTGGGTGCTCATGGAGGCATGCTCCCAGATGGCCGCGTGGATGGACACGCTGCCGGGCGCGCGGGGCCTCGCCATGAGCGTCAACCTCTCCGGCCGCCAGTTCATGCAGCGCGACCTGCCCGGGGCAGTGGCGCGCGTCATCGAGGCGTCGGGCCTGAATCCGTCCGGCGTGAAGCTGGAGATCACCGAGAGCGTGATCATGGAGCACGCCGGACGCACGGTGGAGATGCTCAGGGAACTGAAGTCCACGGGCGTGTCCCTCATGATCGACGACTTCGGCACCGGGTATTCCTCCCTGGCCTATCTGCGCCGCTTCCCCGTGGACGCCCTCAAGGTGGACCGGGCCTTCGTGCGCAACGTGGACAAGGACAGGGGCAACCTGCAGATCGTGCGCGCCGTGATCGAGCTGGCACGCAGCATGGAGATGGACGTGGTGGGCGAGGGCATCGAGACCGAGGGCGAACTGCTGGCGCTCGGCAATCTCGGGTGCGGCTACGGCCAGGGCTATCACTTCGCCAAGCCCATGGGGGCCGGGGAAGCGCGGGAGTACCTGCGCGCGCGGCTGGGCTAGGGCGTCTCCGGATCAGTTGCCGCGCGGCTCATGCGAGACAGGCCGGGACGGCGCGCCCAGGCCGGCCCGTTCAAGCTCCCGCTGCGCCTTGTCAGGGCGTTCCCGCCCGGAGCGCAAGCTCGGCCAGGGCGTTCACGCAGGCGGCGGCCAGGGGCGACCCCCCCTTCCGGCCCTGGATGGCGATGTGGGGCACGTCATGGCGGGCTATGAGAAGGTCCTTCGATTCGGCTGCGTTGACGAAGCCCACCGGCATGCCGATCACCAGCTCCGGGCGCACCCTTCCTTCATCCATGAGTTCCAAAAGCCTCAGAAGAGCGGTAGGGGCGTTGCCGATGGCGAAGATGACCGGGCCGTTGAGCTTGGCGGCCTCGTCCACGGCAAGCCTGGCCCGCGTGACGCCGAGCTCCCTGGCCCTGGCGGCCAGCCCGGGATCGTCCATGAGGCACAGGGTGGACGCGCCAAGCGGCGCGAGCCTGCGCATGGGGATGCCCGCCTGGCACATGCGCGTGTCCGTGACCACCACGGCGCCGCAGCGCAGGGCGGCCACCCCGGCGCGCACCGCGCCGGGCGAGAAGCGCAGCAGTCCGAGCAACTCGAAGTCCGCCGAGGTGTGCACCAGCCTGCGGGCCACCTCCCAGCGGGGTCCCTGGAACGGACGCGGTTCTAGGACTTCCAAGTCGATGATGGCGAAACTATTTTTCTCTATGGCCGCCGGGTCGAAGGGGCCGGTGATGTCCGTGGGCTTCATCCTCTCACGTTAACCCGTTTGGCCTTCGCCGCCAAGGCCGCTGTCTTGACAAACCGGATGATTATGGTCTTGAACGGCTCTCCGGCGCGGACAGGCGCGAGGGCTGGTTTTCAAACCATTTGGAGCATCGAATGAGGGTTGCCGATCTCAGGCCCGGCATGACGCTGGGCGAGGCCGTCCGGGACGTGAACGGCCGCCTGCTCATGGGCGAGGGCACCAGCCTGTCCGAGCGCTTCATCGGGGTGCTCAAGGCCTGGGGCATCGGCGAGGTTGCCGTGACCGGTGAGTCCCCCCGGGAGGAGAAATGCCCCTGGGACGCTGCCCCCGAGGACCTGGAGGGCAAGGCGCGGGAACTGGTGGAGGCGCGGCTGGCCCTCAACATGGCGGATCATCCCTTCCTGCGCGACGTGCGCGGGCTGGCGCTGGCCCGCACGGCGGCCCTTCTGGGGCGCGGCCTCTACCCCTTCCCGCCGCCGCGGGGCCCAGAGGCCGGGGCCGCGCCAGAGCTGCCTCCGCTGGACATCCGCGCCCTGACCGGGGCGGATATGGAACTGGGCGCCATGCCGGAAATCCTTTCCAGGCTGGCCCAGGCCATGGAGGACCCCTCGGCCTCGCCGGTGGAGGTGGCCCAGATCATCATGAACGATCCCGGACTCACCGCGAAGCTGCTCAAGGTGGTCAACAGCGCCATGTACGGCTTTCCGCAGCGCATCGACACCATTTCCAGGGCGGTGACGGTCATCGGCGTGCAGCAGCTTTCAGCCCTGGCTCTGGGGCTCACCGTCATGGACCTCTTCAAGGACGTGGACAAGAGCCTCCTCGACCTGACCGGCTTCTGGCGGCACTGCCTGGCCTGCGCATGCGGGGCGCGCGCCCTGGCCTCGCTTCTGGGGCAGGCCAACACGGAGCGCTATTTCGTGGCCGGGCTTCTGCACGACGTGGGTCTTCTCCTGCTCATCCTGCACGCCCCCGGCCGGGTGCGGCCGGCGCTGGAGGCGGCCCGGTCCGGCGAAGGGCTGATCGAGGCCGAACGCCGCATCCTCGGCGTGGATCACGCCGGGGCCGGAGCCGCGCTGCTCAAAAGCTGGCGTCTGCCCCCCTCGCTGGTCACGGCCGCCGCCTGCCACCACGACCCGTTGTGTTGCGCCGGACCGAGGGACCCGGCCATCGTCCACGTGGCGGACTTCCTGGCCGAGGCCATTGTCTTCGGCTCCGGAGGGCAGGGCACGCTCATGCCCCTGAACCTGGCCGCGTTCGACCTGCTCGGCGCGCCTGGGGGAGTGGCGGGCATGGTGTTCGAGCGCGTGGACGCCCAACTGGGCCAACTCGAATCGATATTTCTTTCCAATGCCGCAAGCTGACGCGCCCGATACCTCTCCGCGCGAGGATGCCGCGCGCAGGCTCGAACACCTGGAGACGACCACCAGGGCCGCGCTGGATGCCCTGGACATGGCCGCCTCCCTCTCGGACTTCTCCCTCGGCGTGGCCAGCCTCGAGGGCCCGGAGCCCATCCTCTCGCTCTGCGCGGAGAGGGTGAGGGGGCTTCTGCCCTTCAGCTCCATGGGCATCATGCTGGTGGACGAGAGCGACTCCTCCTTCAACCTCGCCTTCGCCGAACCGGAGGGCGGCCGGGACGGACTCCGGGCCTTCGCGGACCGCATGATCGACTCGGGCCGGTTCGCCTTCGCGCTGCGGGAGAAGCGGGCCGTGCTGGTGAACGATGGGCCCGGCGACCCCACGCGGGTCCTGCATGTGCTCACCACGGCCTCACGCACGCGGGGCATGTTCCTGGCCGAGTTTTCCCATCTCCCGCCCGGCCTCTCGGAGGTGACGCTCTCCATCCTCTCGATCCTTCTGGGCAACACCGCCCAGGCCCTGGAGAGCCACTTCCTGCACCGCCGGGTGCGTGACATGAACGCGGTCCTGGAGGAGAAGCTTGAGCGGCTGGCCCTTTCGGAGCGTGAACTTACGCGCATCCGGGACAACCAGGATCTGGTCATCAAGGAGAAGACATCCGCGCTCCAGGGGGCGCTGGCCAGGCTTGAGGACCAGGTGCGCCAGCGCAGGAAGGCCGAGACCCTCCTCGAAGCGCTCAATCAGCGGCTCGAAGCCAAGGTGGAGGCCCGCACCAAGGCGCTCTTCCGCAAGGTGGCCGAGATGGAGGAGGCCAACAAGCAGCTCAGGGAGCTGGAGCGCCTTAAAACCGGCTTCCTTTCTTCCGTCTCCCATGAGCTGCGCACGCCGCTGACCTCCATCCTGGGCTTCGTCAAGCTCGTGGCCAAGGATTTCAGCCGGTTCTTCAATCCTCCTCCCGGAAGCGAACACGTCCAGAGGGCGGAGCGGATCCTGCGCAACCTGGACATCGTGGAGAAGGAATCCGAGCGGCTCACGCGGCTCATCAACGACGTGCTGGACCTCTCGCGCATCGAATCCGGCAAGATGATCTGGCGCGACGAGCCCATGAGCGTGCCCGAGGTCATCGTGGACGCGGTGATGGCCGTGGAGGGCAGGCTCGAGAACAGGCCCGGGGTGCGGCTGCGCCTGGACCTGCCCAGGCGCCTCCCCTCCGTGACCGCCGACCGCGACCGCATCCTCCAGGTGCTCATCAACCTCATGGACAACGCCCTGAAATTCACCCGGGAGGGCTACGTGCTCGTGGAGGCGGGCCTGAACGAGGATGGCATGGTCATGGTCTGCGTGGAGGACACGGGGACCGGCATCTCCCCCGGGGAAGCCGAGAAGATCTTCGACAAGTTCCACCAGCACGGCAGCAAGGACACCCTCAGGGACAAGCCCGCCGGAACCGGCCTGGGCCTCGCCATCTGCCGCCACATCGTCAGGCGCTACGGCGGCTCCATCTGGGTGGAGCCCGGCCGGGAGCGGGGCAGCGTATTCTGCTTCACGCTCCCCGTGGAAGGGCGGGCTTAGGCAGGTCCCGCAGACTCGAGGGCCACCGCGCCGCCAGCCTTCACGCCTCCGGCAGCCTCCCCCGCGTTCGCCCGGCGGCGGATAGGCACGCGGCCATTGCCCGGCCGCCTCATCTCCGCGCGGTCCCGGCCGCTCCCGGCCCCTCTGCCGAGTTCCTCCGTCCCGATCCAGCCCGTCGTTCCGGCCGTGCGTCGCGGAGCGTGCAATTCGCGCTTGACTGTCTCCAGTTGTTTCAGTATTTCTCCATATCAACATATCTTGATTTATTCATGGAGGCTTGCCGCTTGGATACCGCGATCAGTAAGCGCTCCCTCGTGGGGGATTTCTCCCTGTCAGCCGTCACGGCGGGCATGGTGGCCGTGGCCGTATCCTTCGGCGGCCCGGCGGCGATCATCTTCCAGGCCGCCAAGGTGGCCGGGCTTTCCCCGGCACAGCTTTCCAGCTGGATATGGGCGATAAGCATCGGCTCGGGCGTCACGGGGGTCTGCCTGTCGCTCAAGTACCGCGAGCCGGTCATCACCGCCTGGTCCACGCCGGGCGTGGCCCTGCTGGCCGCCGGATGGGCCGCCTATCCCTATCCCGAGGCGGTGGGCGCGTTCATCGTGTCGGGCCTGCTCATCACCCTGTGCGGCGTCACGGGGCTCTTCCAGGCCATCATGGACCGCATTCCCAGGCCGGTCGTCTCGGCCATGCTGGCGGGCATCCTGTTCCGCTTCGGCGTGGACGTTTTCGGCCACCTCAAAGAGGCGCCCATGCTGGCCGGGGCCATGATCGCCGCCTATCTGGCGGCCAAGCGGATCACGCCTCGATACTCCATCGTGGTCACCCTGTTCACGGGTTTCGCCGTGGCCTGGGCGCGCGGCGCGCTGGACTTCGCCCACGTGGACGCATCGCTCGCCGTGCCGGTGCTCACCATGCCCGCCTTCAGCCTTGGGGCCGTGGTGGGCCTTGGATTGCCGCTCTTCCTGGTGACCATGACCGGGCAGAACGCCACCGGCCTGGGCGTCATGCGGGCCAGCGGCTACCACACCCCGGCCACGCCGCTGGTTACGCTCACCGGCCTGTGCTCCACGGTGCTCGCCCCCTTCGGGTGCCACGGCGTGAACCTGGCCGCCATCACCGCCGCCATCTGCACCGGCCCCGAGGCTCACTCCGATCCTTCCAAGCGCTACGTGGCCGGCGTCGTCTGCGGGCTGTGCTATCTGGTGGTGGGCGCGTTCGGGGCGGCTCTGGTGGGCGTGTTCACCGCTTTGCCAGGTGCGCTCATAGCGGTGGTGTCGGGGCTCGCGCTCTTCGGGGCCATCATCTCCGGCCTGACCCAGGCCATGGAGGACGCGGACCGCCGCGAGGCCGCCCTGGTGACGCTTCTGGTCACGGTGTCGGGCGTGGGCTTCTTCGGAATCGGCTCGGCCTTCTGGGGGCTGGCTGGCGGCATCCTGGCCGACCGGGTTCTCCACTCCGGGCGCGGCGCGGGACACGGGGCGAAGCGCGCATGAGCAGCTGTCCGCCCCTCGCCGCGTTCAAGGCCCTCTCGGACGAGACGCGCCTTCGGGTGCTGCGCCTGCTTCTGCGCTTCGAGCTCAACGTGGGCGAAATCGTGGGCGTCCTGGACATGGGCCAGTCGCGCATCTCGCGCCATCTGCGCATCCTCGTGGAGGGCGGTCTCCTTTCGGCCCGGCGCGACGGCCTGTGGGTGTTCTACGCTGCCGAGAAATCGGCCTTCCTGGACTCCATATCCCCCCATCTGGATGATTGCGGCCCGGACGAGGACCTTGTCCGGGCCAGCGAGGCCCTGGCGGCCCGCCTGAGCGAGACCCGCCGCTTCTTCAACTCCATCGCGCCGGACTGGCGGGCCATGCGCCGCGAGGTGCTCGGCGACACGGACCTGGAAAGCATCATCGCCGCGCTGTTGCCCGAGTGCGGTACCGTGGCCGACCTGGGCTGCGGTCCGGGGGAGCTCCTCACCGCGCTGGCCCCCAAGTCCAGGCGGCTCATCGGCGTGGACGCCTCGCCCGCCATGCTGGACCTGGCCCGCGGGAACGTGAAGCTAGCCGGGGCGAGCCTGCGCGTCGGGGAGCTCGAGCATCTGCCCATGGCCAACGCCGAGGTCAACGCCGCCGTCCTCTCCCTCACGCTGCACCACCTCTCCGACCCTCTGGCCGCGCTCCGGGAGGCGCATCGCGTGATCGCTCCCGGCGGACGGCTCGTGGTGGTGGACTACCTCAAGCACGAGAGCGAGCTCATGCGGGAGCGCTTCGGCGACCGCTGGCTCGGTTTCGCCAGGGAAGAACTGTCCGGCTGGCTTTCCCAGGCCGGATTCGTCGTGGATTCGATCGACGTCAAACCAGTAAATCTGGGTCTTGAACTCGGGCTCTACGTGGCCCGCAGACCCTCAATGGAGGAAAGCAAATGAGTGTGAAGCCGCTTGACCTGACCCTGCCGTACAAAGTCGCCGACATGTCCCAGGCCGAATGGGGCCGCAAGGAGATGATCATCTCCGAGAACGAGATGCCCGGCCTCATGGCCGTGCGCGCCAAGTACGGCCCGCAAAAGCCCCTCAAGGGCCTGAAGGTTGCGGGCAGCCTGCACATGACCATCCAGACCGCCATGCTCATCGAGACCCTGTACGAGCTCGGCGCGGACATCCGCTGGGCCAGCTGCAACATCTACTCCACCCAGGACCACGCCGCCGCGGCCATCGCCCAGGCCGGCACCGCCGCCGTGTTCGCCTGGAAGGGCGAGACCCTGGAGGACTACTGGTGGTGCACCGAGATGGCGCTGACCTGGCCCGACGGCAGCGGCCCCGACCTCATCGTGGACGACGGCGGCGACGCCACCCTGTTCATCCACTACGGGGTCAAGGCCGAGAAGGACCCGTCCATCCTGAACCAGGCCACGGACAACAAGGAGTTCGCCATCATCCTGGAACGCCTGGCCGATTCGGTTGCCAAGTCCAAGACCCGCTTCACCGGGTGGGCCAAGAAGATCAAGGGCGTCTCCGAGGAGACCACCACCGGCGTGCACCGCCTCTACCAGATGATGAAGGACGGCGAACTGCTCTTCCCGGCCATCAACGTCAACGACTCCGTGACCAAGTCCAAGTTCGACAACCTCTACGGCTGCCGCGAGTCCCTGGCCGACGGCATCAAGCGCGCCACCGACGTGATGGTCGCGGGCAAGGTCGTGGTGGTGGCCGGTTACGGCGACGTGGGCAAGGGCTGCGCCCAGTCCATGCGCGGCTTCGGCGCGCGGGTCATCGTCACCGAGATCGACCCCATCTGCGCTCTCCAGGCCGCCATGGAAGGCTACGAAGTGACCACCATGGACGAGGCCTGTTCCCAGGGCGACATCTTCGTCACCGCCACGGGATGCTCGGACGTCATCACCGGCGCGCACATGGAGAAGATGCGCGAAGGGGCCATCATCTGCAACATCGGCCACTTCGACTCCGAGATCGCCATGCACTACCTTGAGGGGAACAACGGGGCCAGGAAGGAAGTCATCAAGCCCCTGGTTGACAAGTGGACGCTCAAGTCCGGCCGCTCCATCCTCGTGCTGGCGGAAGGACGCCTGGTGAACCTTGGCTGCGCCACCGGGCATCCCAGCTTCGTCATGTCCAACAGCTTCACCAACCAGGCCCTGGCCCAGATCGACCTGGCCCAGAAGAAGTACGAGATCGGCGTGTACACGCTGCCCAAGCTCCTGGACGAGGAAGTGGCCAGGCTCCACCTGGAACGCCTTGGCGTGAAGCTCGACAAGCTCACCGCCGTCCAGGCCAAGTACCTGGGCATCAGCGCCGAGGGGCCGTTCAAGCCGGATCACTACCGCTATTAGCCCTTGACGGCGGTGTCAGGCCCGTCTTTTCCGGTCCGCCGTCATCCCGCTTTCGGGCGGGATGACGGGACAGCCCGTGACCGGAAATGCCGCCGCCTGACGGCGGGGTTTCACGGGAACGTCAGGAATGCGCGGCCTCCACGATAAAGCGGAGGCCGTGTTTTCTTTGCGACGGCATCATCACTAACCGGGGCAGCCTTCCCGTTGCGGGACTTGAGCCGCAGCGGGAAGGGGCGCGTCCGAAAGGGGAGGGGATATGGCCATTCTCATCGAGGCTCCAACCGTCATCACGGCCGCGGGGGAGCCTCCCAAGCGCATCGAGGAGTTCGTGGGCCGGGCGAGGACCGGCACGGGCGGGATCAGCATCGCCCGCATGAAGAGTCCCGGCGGGTGGGCCGAGCCCGGCCAGACCCCGGAGTTCGACGAATACTCGCTGGTGCTTCGCGGGACCCTGCGCGTCGAGACCCGTCCCGGCGTTCTGGACGTGAAGGCCGGCCAGGCCGTAATCGCGCCGAGGGGCGAGTGGGTGCGGTACTCCACGCCGGAGCCGGATGGAGCCGAGTACCTGGCCGTCTGCATTCCGGGCTTTTCGCCGGAGACGGTTCACCGGGATTCGTAGGTTGCTCTTCGCGGGCGTGCCAGTCTGGCACGCCCGTTGCTTTCTCATCGTACGCCGCGTCTGGCCGGTCCCCGCGAACCCGCATGACTCCTCGGCCGGGGAGGGGGCCGGCCACCGGCGGCGTTACACAATCGAATACACCCCCTCACATTTTTGCCAGCTCCGGCGCGACAGGGGGCTCTGAGCCCTAAACGGCCAGGCAGCCGTCGCGGACTCATTGGCCCGGCATGTCCGCCAGGACGGAGGGCGGCTTTTCAGGCTCGCGAGAACGCCGTTCACGCTCCCTGTCTCGCGGGCTGCCAGCGGAAGAAGCCTTGAAGCGCCGCCGCCATGGCCACGTGCTTCCTTGCTGCTCTAAACGGACATAGCTTCCGGAAACTCTCCGATTATCTCCGCCCAAGAGTGTTTTCTCGAAGGGCCTGATGCCGGGAAAGCCTTGTCCGGAGCGGCTTGCCGTGGGAGCCGCGCATCGCGGCGACTATATGGGGGTATGCCCCCATATGGGGTGAAAAAAACCGCCTGCATGCAATTC
>JBMORI010000021.1:0-24990 GCA_049322415.1 Thermodesulfobacteriota bacterium
ATCGGTCCTAGCCGCGCGCGGCAGTGCCTGGCGCGACAACCCGACCGGCGGACCAAACGCCCTCTTAATGCTTCGGCACGGCGCGGTCGTAGAAGATCGACTTGCCGTGGAAGCCCACGGGAATGCCCATGGCCACTCCGGCCTCGATGTAGCCGAGCGCCCTGGCCGCCGCGCCCACGCGCTGCTGCACCCGGTTGTCCAGGTTCAGGATGCTGGCGGTCTTGGCCGCCGACACCAGGGCCGCGCCGATGTCCATCATGCGCATCATGCAGTGCGGGCCGTCGTAGCCCATGGCCTTGTCCGCCATCGCGCGCCCGGCCTCGAACTCCTTGCAGGTGGCGTAGCCGCACGCGCCGCAGTCGTACCCGGCGGCCAGGGACTTCCCCAGTCCGACAAGCACCAAGGCGTGGCAATTCCCGATGTTGGCCGCGTCGCGCAGCCAGTAGGCCTCGTTGGTGCTTTCCGGGGCGTACTCCTTCATGGCCTGGGCGATCCTCTTCAGATCATCGTCGCGGCTGACCACAACGATCTCCAGGAAGTCCTTGCCGCCGGCCTTGGGTGCGGTGCGGGCGGATGCGGCCATGAGGTTGGCGACTTGAATGGCGATGTCCTTCATTTCGTCTCTCCTTTGAGTTCGTTGCAGGCGGCGAGAAGGGCGTCGAAAAGGCTCCCGGCCTTTCGCGCGCGCTGAAGTCCGTCAGGTTCGTTGAGGCATATCCCGTCCAGGACCAGCTTGACGCCCGGCGCTTCGGCCGGGCCGGTCCCGGTTTCGTTCAGGTCGATGGCGCGGATGATCTCGCGCAGCCGCGACGGGACGCGCGCGCCCAGCGAGAAGGCCTCGCACATCGCCTCGAAGGTGGTGAGCGGCCCCACGTGGGTGAATTCGGCCTCGTCCATGTCGAAGCGGACGGTCCCTTCGCGGGCGGCTGGGCGCTCTCCCGTGGGGACGAAGGCCAGGGGCGCGTCCGGGTCGATGAAGCGGCGCACCAGCCAGAAGGAGGCGAGGCGGTCGATGTACGGGTCCTCGCGGGTGATCCAGGTCATGCCCTTGTAGTCCTCCGGGTCGCGTATTTCTACCGCGGCACGGGCGGCGGAGTCCTCGCCCGGCCCGGCGAGGACTCCGGCCAGCTCCTTCAGGAGTTCCTCCGCCCGCGCGCCTCGTCCGGAGGGGAAATAGTCGATGGCGGCAACGGTTTCTGCCCGGCGGACCAGCTTGCGGCGGGCTGGTTCCAGTTCCTCGCTTTGGACGTCCGCCGAGCGGGCCTTGTCCAGGATTGCGAGCAACTCCTCTTCCAGCGCCTGCCAGTCCGAGTCGCGGGCCTGGGTGAAGAGGGCGGCCAGCTCCGGGTGCGCCATGTTGGCCGGAAGGCCGGTTTCGAGCAGCAGAGCCTCGCCGCCCATGCCCTCCACCTCCTTGACCAGCCAGGAGAGCTGCTCGCGCAGGTCGTCCCGGGCGGGCAGGGCATAGAGCGCCGATTTGACGATCACCGCGCCAAGGCCCGTGAGACGCCGCCAGACGCGCATGCGGCCCGCCTGGTTCCTGGCAGACAGGGTGAATGAGAACATAATCCATTTGTTGTTCATATAACAATAATTGTAGTAAATATCACTAATGTCAAGGGGCTTTTTGGGTTTTCCGGCGATCCGCATGTTTGATTGGAGGATGCCTGGAAGCCATTGCGGGTCCCGCGACGGCGCAATCCCGATCGGACGTGGAAAGCACAAGGCCCGCTCGTTGAGGGCGAGCCGGCAACGCCAGGCCGCGTGAACGCAAAGCGCCCTTCCCCGGCCATCCGGGGAAGGGCGCTCGTTGCGGCAGGGGCGTGCCTCCGGCCGCGGGAAATGCGCGCGGGTGCTAGAACTTGTACCTGAAGCCCAGCGAGGCCTTCCAGGTGTCGCCGCCCCGGGAGGCGTTGACCAGCCTGCGCCCCCAGATGGAGCCGTCGAATTCGCCGTGGGCCCACCCCGTTTCCAGGATCAGGGCCAGGTTCTTGTAGACGTTATACTGGCTGTCGAAGTTGACGGCCATGACGCTCTCCGTCGTGGCCAGCTCGCGTCCCATCTGGAAGTAGTTGCCGTACCCCCAGAGGGCGACCCCCGCGCGCAGCGCCTGGGGCGAGTTCAGGCCCTTGGCGAAGGTGAAAGTGACGCGGCTGGTGAGGTTCTCGACGAAGGATATCTGGTCGAGGCTGGCGATGAAGCCCCAGGCGCCGAGATAATCGACGCCGATGAAGCCCCGGCTGAACTCCTGGGTGGAGTCGAACAGGAAGGAGTTGCCAGCTCCCCAGGCCGAGGTGACGACGGGCATGCGCTCGGAGCCGTTCCGGGTGGAGCCGTCCTCGCCGGTGGCGTACCAGAAGGCCAGCTTGGGGGTGAGCATCTCGAACCCGGTGTACTCGGCGGCCACGTCGAGGAAGAGGCCTCCACGGCGGTTCTTGGCGCGGTCGGAGGCTCCGCCTTCGCCGTAGATGACGTCCGCGTAGAACTTGAAGGGGTCCAGGGCGCTGACGGAAAAGCTGCCGCCCACCCACCAGTACACGGTCTGGGCGTCACGCTGTCCGGCGGGGGGCAGGACGCTCCCTGCGGAGAACAGGTTGGAGGCCAGGGTCTGGTTCGCGCCCGCGCCGCCGGTGCCGACCGCGGCGTAGTTGCCGTTGCGGCCGGCCACGCCCAGCATGGCCCAGGGGGTGGCGGAGAAGCCTTCGAGGGTGACGGGAAGGGCCAGCATGTACCCGTCGAATTCATCGGGCACCTGGGTGGTGGTGGGGTCGAAGTCGCGGTTGGCGTCGATGAAGCGGTAGAATCCGGCGATGACGCTGAACGCGTCGTCCACGACCGGAATGCTGACCACGGCTCCGGGACCCCTGATGCCGCCGAGCACCGGGTTGGCGGAGAGGATGTCGCCGGAGATGGGCAGGTTGATGTCCTGCTGGCCGATGGTGAACTCTATCCTCGTGCCGGGCCAGTAGAACTGGAGGTAGGCCTGGTAGACGTCGATGGAGACGGCCGGGTTGTCCACGGTGTAGGTCCCGAAGCCCCAGGGGGTGTTGTTCACGCGCACGCCGAAGCGGAACTTGAGGGCCTCGTTGGCGATGAAGTCGCTGCGCAGCCTGAAGCGCTGCCATATGGTGAAGGGGTCGGCGGTGCGGGTCCCGGCGGCGTTCCAGCCGGTGAAGTAGGTCTTGGACCACCACGTTCCGTGGACGCGGGCATCGCCGGTCATGGCCACTTCGGTGGCGGCGGTGGCGGAAGCGGCCGAAGCGAGGACGAGAGCTGCGAACGCGAACTGGACGAAGAAGCGTTTCATGGGCGGTGATGCCTCCTGCGGGTAAGAAGGTGGTGTGCGGCCGCCCCGGTGTACGGTTCTTAGGGGAGCTAATCAACACCCTCAGGGGTTGGCTTCGAGTATCTCCAGTTCCGGGGCCCGTTCGATGATGCCGTGCTCGGCCAGGCACTCGAAGAACCTGGAGAGCCCCTGCTGTTCGCGTTCGCCCAGGTCGTAGCTCAGGCGGTCGAAGTAGCGGCGGATCTCGGCGCGCCCGAGCTTGGGGTAGGTGAGGGAGGCGAGGCTGGCCATCTCCTCGATGGCGGCCACGCCCACCCGCTTGGACCGGCGCAGCGCGGCGGCGGCCTGGGCGATTCCCTCGGGATCGGCCTGGGCGGCCTCGCGCCGGGCCACCCAGACGCCGAAGACGAAGGGCAGGCCGGTCCAGTCGCGCCAGACCTCGCCCAGGTCCAGCTGGTAGGGGAAGCGCGGGTCCTGCCTGAGGGCCAGGGCCTCGTCGCCGATGGCCAGGGCGGCGGGGTCGTCCGCGCCCATGGCCATGGCCTGGCGCACGGAGCCTTCGGCCGCGCGGAAGGCCGGGCGCAGGCCGTGCACCCGCTCCAGAACCACGCGCAGGAGCGCGGCCGAGGTGTGGGTCTCGGCCGTGACCAGCACGCTCTTGTCCCCGAGGGTTTCGATGGGCACGCGGCTTAGGAGCAGCACGCTCTTGACCGGCCCCCGGCTGCCGATGGCCAGGTCCGGCAGGAGCAGGTAGCGCTCCGGGTTGCGCGCGTACTCGATGGAGGAGCAGGAGGCCAGCTCCAGCCGGCCTGCCCGGATGAGTTCGTTCAGGCGGGCGGGTGGGCCGTATGCGAACTCGAAGCCGTGTTCGATCCAGCCCGCTTCCAGCGGATGGTAGATGGGCAGGACGTTCAGGTAGCTGATGCGCCCGATGCGGATTGGGGCGGGGGTCATCTGGGCTCCACGATGGTGTAGTCCATGGCGCGCCGAAGCGGGGTGAAGCCCGCGTCCGAGATGGCCTGGCGCACGCCGGGCTCGTCCATCCTGAAGCGGACCCCGGCGGCGGCGACCACGTTCTCCTCGATCATGGTTGAGCCGAAGTCGTTGGCGCCGTACCAGAGGGACGCCTGGGCGATCTCGCGGCCCATGGTTACCCAGGAGGCCTGGACGCTCAAGAAGTTGTCCAGCATCAGGCGGGAGATGGCCAGCACGCGCAGATACTCCTGGGGAGAGCACTTGCGCCCGCCCAGGGCGGTGTTGTCCGGCTGGAAGCCCCAGGGGATGAAGGCGGTGAAGCCGCCGGTCTCGTCCTGCAGGGCGCGAAGGGACATGAGATGTCCGATGCGCTCGGCCCAGGTCTCCACGTGGCCGAACATCATGGTGGCCGTGGTGCGAAGCCCCTGCTTGTGGGCCTGGCGCATCACGTCCAGCCACTGGGCCGAGGAGCATTTGGCAGGGGCCACCAGCTTGCGCACGCGGTCGGAGAGGATCTCGGCCCCGCCGCCGGGGATGGAGGTCAGACCGGCGGCCTTGAGCCGGGCGATGACCTCCGCTGGCGTGATGCCCGCGAGCCCGGCGAAATAGACGATCTCCGGGGGCGAGAAGCCGTGCACGTGCACGCCGGGGTAGGTTTCGCGCACGAAGGCGAGCAGGCCTTCGTAGTAGTCCACGCCCATTTCGGGGTTGTGCCCGCCCTGCAGGAGTATCTGGCGTCCGCCAAGGGCCATCGTCTCCTCGATCTTGCGGGCAAGCTCCCCGCGGGTGAGCACGTAGCCGCCCTGCTGGCCCGGGGCCTTGAAGAAGGCGCAGAAGCGGCAGCCGCACTCGCAGATGTTGGTGGAGTTGACGTTGCGGTCCACCACGTAGGTGACCACCGGGGCCGGGTGCCTGTCCAGGCGCGCGCGGTGGGCCAGGCTGCCGAGCAGGGGGAGGCTGGCGTCCCCGGCCAGGACCAGGGCGTCCTCCTCGTCCAGGCGCGCTCCGTCGCGGGCCTTGGCGGCAACGTCCAGCACTCTGGCGTGATCAAACATCGGAAGCCTCCCTGAAGAGCCCGTCGCGCCGGACAGGGGTGAAGCCGCTTTGCCGGATGGCCTGTTCCAGCTCCCCGGTGGTGAGGGCCTGGGCCGATTCGCTCCCGGCCTCGTGGCCGATGCGCTCCTCCACCACGGTTCCGTCCAGGTCGTCCGCGCCCCAGGAGAGGCACAGCTGCGAGAGCTTGAGGCCGAGCATCACCCAGTAGGCCTTGATGTGCGGGATGTTGTCGAGCATCAGCCGGGCCACGGCCACGGTGCGCAGCACGTCCATGGCTGAGGGACCGCTGGCCTCCTCGCCCAGGGGGTTGTTGCCGGGCAGGTAGGGCAGGGGGATGAAGCAGACGAACCCGCCGGTCTCGTCCTGCTGGCGGCGCAGGGCGTCCATGTGCTCCAGGCGGTGCATCGGGGTCTCCAGGTGGCCGAAGAGCATGGTGGCGTTGGAACGAAGCCCGGCCTCGTGGGCCTGGGCCATCACCGAGAGCCACTTGCCGCCGCCGATCTTCTCCGGGCAGAGGGCCTTGCGCGGTCCCTCGGCGAAGATCTCCGCGCCGCCGCCGGGCAGCATGTCCACCCCGGCGGCCTTCAGGCGGTCCAGCACGTCGCGGACGGACACCCCGGCCAGCCCGGCCAGATGGTCCACCTCCACGGCGGTGAGGGCCTTGATGGAGGCGCGAGGGTGTCCGGAGCGCACGCGCGCGGCCAGGTCCAGGTAGTAGTCGAGGCCGAGCGACGGGTGGCAGCCGCCCACGATGTGCACCTCGTCCACCGGCCCGGCGGCCCTGAGTTTGGCCATGGCCTCGTCCGGAGTGAGCACGTAGGCCCCCTCCGCGCCCTCGTCGCGCCGGTAGGCGCAGAAGCGGCAGCGGTTCACGCAGACGTTGGTGGGGTTGATGTGCCGGTTGATCACGTAGTGGACACGGTCGCCGTGCAGGCGCTTGCGGACGTGCATGGCCAGCGCGGCCAGCACGTGCGGATCCGGGCAGTCGAAGAGGGCCAGGCCCTCCTCCAGGGTGAGGCGTTTCCCGGCCAGGATCTTGTCCAGCACCGGTTCGAGCCCGAGCGAGGCTATGTGGCGTCTATCCAACGGGAAGTCCTCCGGCCTTGAATCCCCCGGCCAGCATGGCGGCCAGGCGTTTCGCCGCCAGCCGCGCCGGTTCCGGGTCGTCCAGGGAGATGTGAAGGCCAGTGTCCATCCAGGGCACGGCCTGTGACTGGACGAAGCGGTCCAGCACGCAGTCCAGCACGAAAACGGCGAGCTTCGTGTCCAGGGAGGCGGGAAGCTCTCCCGACGCCTTGGCCTGCTCGATGATGGGGGTAAGAAAGCGGGACGAGAGCGAGCGCACCTGGGCGAGGAACTTCTCGCGCAGGGGGAAATCCCCCCCGGCCAGCATCTTGAGGTAGATGCGGTATATGTCCGGGTGGGCGCGCACGAAGTCCGTGCCCACCGCGAACAGGCGCTCCAGGCGCTCGGCCAGGGGGCGTCCGGCGGTTTCGTCGCGGGCCTGGCGCAGGAAACCGGCGAAATGCTCCACCGCGCCGTCGAAGACCCGGGCGAACAGGCCGTCCTTGCTGCCGAAATACTTGAACAGGGACCCCTTGGCGATGCCGAGCCTGGCCGAGAGCCTGTTCATGCTGGCCCCGGCGAAGCCGTGCTCGGCGAACTCGCCCCGGGCCTCGTCCAGCACGCGGCGCTGCTTGCCGGGCGGTATGTTCTGGAATGTGGCGCTTGCTTCCATGGTTCGTCCCGGATAGAGTGACCGGGTGGTCACCGATACTCCCCAAGGCACTCGCCGTCAACTGAGTCTGGGCATCTCGCCGTGCCCCAACGACACCTTCATCTTCCACGGGCTGGTGCATGGCGTAGCGCCCGCCGATCCTGGCTTTTCGCTGTCCAGGGTGGTGATGACCGACGTGGAGGAACTCAACGCCATGGCCGCGCGGGGCGAGCTGGACGTGGTGAAGATATCCATGGCGGCGGCAGCGGACGTGGCCGGACTATACCGCCTGCTCCCCTGCGGCGGGGCGCTGGGGCGCGGCTGCGGGCCGCTTTTGGTGGCGCGTGCCGGCCGCGGCGGCGCGCCCGCCGGGACCCTGGCCCTCCCCGGCGCGCGCACCACGGCGGCGCTTCTGGCCAGCCTGTCCGGCGTCCCTGGCAGGCGCGTCCAGATGCGCTACGACGAGGTGATGCCCGCCGTGGCGCGCGGCGACGCGGACGCGGGCGTGGTCATCCACGAGGGCCGCTTCACCTACGAGGCGCTGGGGCTCGAGCTCGTGCGCGACTTCGGCGCGTGGTGGGAGGAGGCCTACGGCCTGCCGTTGCCGCTTGGCGTCATCGCGGTGAAGCGCGATCTTGGGCCGGAGGCGGCGGCCATGGTGGCCGGGGCCATCCGTTCGAGCCTGTCGCACGCCTGGGAGCACCCGGAGGACAGCCGGGAGTTCGTGGCCATGAACGCCCAGGAACTCTCGCCGGAGGTGACGAAGGCCCATATCGCGACGTTCGTCACCCCCTTCAGCCTGGACGTGGGCGGGGAGGGGCGCAAGGCCATCGAGGCCCTGGCCGCCGAAGCCTTCAAGGCGGCGGGCAGGGACATGGTGGACGATCTGTTCTGGTGAGATTGGGACGAAGACGGAAGAGAAAAGTTGAGAAGAGGGGGAGGATGCCTCCGGCGGCCCAAGGGACAGTGTCCCTTGGGAAACCCTTTTAGCTTCGCGGGCAGGTGCGGGGCCGCGAGCTCATGCCGTCTCGCTCACGATACGGCCGCTTGACGCCTCGGGCGCGGCGCGCATGTCCGTGGGTACGTCGATGGCCGTTGGCTCCGGCGGTTTCACCGGGGCCTCGGGCGGCCTGGCCTTGCCCATGGAAGAGAGGATGGCGCTGGGCGAATCCGCCTCGATGCCGGGCTGGACAGCTTCCGGGGGGCGGTTCTTTGCAAGGACGGCCAGGATGCCGCTTGGCGTGTCCATGTCCGGCGGCGACGGCGCTGCCTGGTCCGGCGGCGGGCTCTGCAGCAGGGACGCCAGGATCTTGCCGGGATTGTCAGCGTCCGGGGGCGGCGGAGCGGCTTCGGCCGGTGGTTTGAATTCGCTTAGCGCCCTGGTAATGGCGCTGGGATCATCGAGTTCCCGCAGAGGCGGCGGGGGGGCGTCCGGAGGTCGGAACTCGCCGATGGCCTTGAGGATGGAGCTTGGGTTGTCCGGAGAGTCCCTGACAACGGCCTCTTCCTGACCCTCGGGCAAGGGCGGCTTGAATGCCCGGGCCGATTCCGTGATCTTGGACGGGTTGTCCGCGTCCGGCAGGCCGTTGGCGACTGACTCCAGGCGCTTGCGGTCGATGTTGTCGGGGCGGTCGGGGTGGTTCAGGGGCTTTTCGTAGGTGAGGCCGGATACGTAGGCGTTCTGCGCCAGGCGCTGCTCCTTGCGCATCATTTTGGGCGGCTCCGCGCCAGCGTATTTCAGGAAGTGCCTGTCCGGTATCTTCACCGCCGCCCGCTCCGCATGGTCCTTTTTGACGTCCGCCGGGCAACTTGGCCTGGACGGGCGCCTCTTTGCGAAGATAAGTGTTTGTGTCCCGCAAGGGAAGTCCAGTCAAGCGAGGAGAACGCCATGAACGATCCGGCAGTGGGCTCCGCCCTTCCCGATTTCACCCTGACCGCCGCCCTGCCCGGCGGAGGCGAGGAGACCGTCACCCTTTCCGGTCTTCGGGGACGCTTCGCCGCCGTCTTCATCTATCCCAAGGACTCCACCTCGGGCTGAACGGCCGAGGCCCTGGAGTTTTCAGGGCTCGCTGGCGAGTTCGAGGCATCCGGAGCGGTGGTGCTCGGGCTTTCGAAGGATTCGCTCAGATCGCACCACGCCTTCATTGCCAAGCACGGGATCGGCGTGCCGCTGTTGTCCGACCCTTCCACGGAGGTAATCAAGGCCCTGGGCGGATGGGGCGTGAAAAAAATGTACGGGAAGGAGTCGGAGGGGGTGGTGCGCTCCACCGTGCTGGTGGCCCCGGACGGCACGGTGGCCGCCAGGTGGCCGAAAGCGTCCAGCAAGGGGCACGCCGCCGAGGTGCTCGCCAGACTGCGCGAATTGGCGGGCTGACACCGGCGCGTCGTGAAGGCCTCAGCCCTTGGAGGGCGGCGCGATGGGCAGGGACTCGTCCTTGGCCTTGGCCTGCCAATGGTCCTTGACGACCTGGCAGTCCTCCTTTGAGAGGGTGCGCTCCATGAGGGCGAAGAAGCGCGAGCGCATCACCACGAGATCGTGGTAGCTCCCTGCCGCGTCGATCAGGGCCTTGTAGTGCCCGGCGTCATGTTGCTCGTCCATGAGACTGCCAGTAACCCATGCCCCCGGGCAAGGCAACAGCCGCCGGGAATGGCTTGAACAGACGGACGTTCTTGGGTATTGCCTCTTGTGTCGTCTCAAGGCAGGGGTGGGAGTGGTCTTGGCTTTTCCTTTTTCCATACGGATCGACATGCGTATCTTGCCAATCATCACCGCGTTGACGGTGTTTCTGTTCATTTCCCGTCCTGCTATGGCGCAGCAGGCCTATGTCGCCGACGTGCAGGAAATCACCGTGCGGACCGGCCCCTCCCTGGAGAACAAGATCGTCCAGCTGGTCAAGAGCGGCTCCCGGCTGGAGAAGTTGAAGGAAGAGGGCGAGTGGGCGCAGGTGCGCACCGAAAACGGCAAGGACGGCTGGGTGCTCAAGCGGTATCTGTCCGCCGAAACCCCGGTGAAGGTCCAGTTCGAGGAGTTCAAGGCCAGGAACGCCGACATGATCGAGAAGGCCGGCAAGGTGGAGGCCATCATCGGCAAGTACGAGGAGGAGTCCAAGGCCCTCCAGCAGAGGATGGCCTCGCTCAAGGCGGACTACGAAAAGGTCAAGTCCGATTTCGACGCTCTCTCGCGGGCCAACGCCGACGTGGCCGAGATGACCAGAAGCTACCGCGAGATCAAGGCTGCCTCCGAGGCCGCCAGGCAGGAGGCCGACCAGCTCAGGCGGCGCAACGAGTCCCTGCAGGACCTCTCGGACGTGAAGTGGTTCCTGGCCGGAGCGGGCGTCCTGTTCGCGGGCTGGCTTTTCGGGTACCTGCTCGGCCGGTCGTCGCGCAAGAAATCCAATCGCATGTACCTGTAGGCTTTCGCGCCCGTCGCGAAGCTTGAAGGGGATTCCAGAGGGACATCGTCCCTTTTGCCGCCGGAGGCATCTTCGGCCTTCTCTTCCTCATCCCTCGGCCTTTACGCCGGCTCCGCCCCCCCGGCGCGTCCCTCGATGTCCTCAAGAAGCCTTATCACCTCCGGCAGCCGCCTTCTGCGCTCGTCCTCTCCGTCCAGCTCCAGCTGATCAACGACCCGTCCCCCGGAATAGACCACCAGCGTGTCAGCGAAGGCGGCCACGTCGTCCGGGTCGTGGGTTATGAGCACGGCCGGGATCTCGAAACGTTCCAGGGTTGCGGACAGCTCCCGGCGCATGCGCGAGCGCAGTATCGGGTCCAGCGCCGAGAAGGGCTCGTCCAGCAGGAGCGCCGAGGGCCTGGAGATCATGGCCCGCGCCAACGCCGCGCGCTGCTTCTGGCCGCCCGAGAGGCGCGAGGGCCTTTCTCCGGCGAGCCTGGTGAGGCCGAAGGCCTCCAGCATGGCCGCGACCTGCTCCTTCTGTTCGCGCGAGAGCCTGCCCGCAAGGCCGGGGTTCAGCCCGAACCCCACGTTTCCGGCCACGGTCATGTGGGGGAACAGGGCGTAATGCTGGAACAGATAGCCCAGGGAGCGCCTGCTCGGGTGGACGTCCACCCCGGCCCGGCTGTCGAAGAGCGTCCGGCCGGACATCTCGATGCGCCCGCCAGCGGGGCGCATAAGCCCGGCCATGGCCTGGAGGGTGAGGGTCTTGCCTGAACCGGACGGACCGAAAAGCACCACCGCGCTGCCCGAAGCCTCGAAGGCGCTGCGCAGGTGGAATTCACTCCCCCCTCCTCCCGCGACGGCCTCTATGTCCACGCGCACCTTCACGGACGCCGTCCGGCCAGCCAGCCTGAGGCCATGAGCACGCACAGGCTGGCCGCCGTGACCACGGCCACCAGCATGAGGGCTGTCCCGTCATGACCGGCCATGACTGCGTCGTACACGGCTAGCGAGAGGGTCTGGGTCTTGCCGGGGATGTTCCCGGCGATCATGAGGGTGGCCCCGAACTCGCCCATGGCCCGCGCGAAGGCCAGCATCCCTCCTGCAAGGATGCCGCGCCAAGCCAGCGGCAGGCTGACGCGAGCGAAGACCGCCGGCTCGCCCGCGCCGAGCGTGCGGGCGGCGTTGACCAGGCTCTGGTCCACGGAATCGAAGGCGGCCCTGGCCGTGGTGTAGACCAGCGGGAAGGCCACCACGGCGGAGGCCGCGGCCGCTCCCTGCCAGGTGAACAGAAGCGTCACCCCGAAAACGTCGCGCAGAAATCCGCCGATCACGCCGTTGCGGCCGAAGACAACAAGAAGGTAGTAGCCAAGGACGGTGGGGGGCAGCACCATGGGCATGGTGGCCAGCGCGTCCAGCAGCGGCCTCCCCGGAAAGGGGCGGCGTCCGGCCAGGTAGGCGGCGGTCACGCCAAGGGCGAGCGCCCCCAGGGTGGCCAGGCAGGCCACCTTGAGGGTCAGGAGGAGGGGAGCCGTCACCGGGTGGATAGTCATCCCGTGCGGCAACCTTTCGCGGGCCGGCGCTCGGCGGCGGGCTCGAGCGAAAGCTCGGCGCACCACATGGACCGCTCGCGGCCCGGCAGGAGTTCTATGATCCAGTGGACGGCCACCGCTGCCAGCAAGGTTCCGATGAGAAGCCAGTCGATCATGGCGCGTACCTCCCGTGGGGGAACATGGCCTGATGGCAGGCCTTGACCATGCGGGGGGCAACTCCCGTGCCAAGGGGTGTTTGTTGAAAAAAAGCTGTAATAAAAGGGTGTTGCTGGTGTGCTTGCCGGAAAGGGGAGCTACGTTATTGTAACTTTTTTTCTGTCCGTACATTTTTGAAAGAGGTCGCCGGAGTCCCGCAGGGTCTTCAGGACAACCAGGGTGATGTCGTCCTGGCGGGGGGCGTCTCCCTGGAAGCTTGCCACGTCCGCGAACACCGCGTCCAATATGTCACGGGCATGGAGGCTTGCGTGACTGGAAACCACTTCGCGCAGACGGTCCTTGCCGAACATCTCTCCCGCCTTGTCGCGGCATTCCCATATTCCATCCGTGCCCATGACGATCACCTCGCCCGCCTCCCAGCCGCGTCTGACGCATTGCTCGTAGCCCCAGCATGCCTCCACGCCGAGCGGTATGCCCTTGACGTCCAGTTCCGTGAACGAGCCCGTCCTGGGATTGTAGACCAGGGCCGGGTCGTGCCCAGCCTTGACGAAGGAAAGAACTCCGGCGGCCGGGTCCACGGCCAGCCAGAAGAGGGTCATGAAGCGGCCGCTCTGGCCGGTGTCGCGGCTCATGAGCCGGTTGACGCCGGTGAGCATCTCGCCGAGCGAGCCGGGCATGGCGGACCTGGCCCGGATGAGAGCGCGCGCGCTGGCCATGAGCAGGGCCGAGGGGACGCCGTGTCCGCTCACGTCGCCGACGGCCACGGAGAATCCCTGGCAGTCCGGGTCCGGATGGGGGAGGTAGTCGTAGTAGTCGCCGCCGGTGGAGTCGCAGGAGACGCTGGCGCCGGCCAGTTCGAAGCCCGGCACGCAGGGCGGCGCGTGGGGCAGGAAGTCGCGCTGGATGCTGGCCGCGATCTCCAGCTCGAACTCCAGCCGCTGCTTGGCCAGCATCGCCAGGTGCATGCGGGCGTTGTCGATGGCGATGGAGGCCTGGGCCGCGATGATGGTGAAAAGCTCCAGGTCCTCGGCGGTGAACGGGCCTCCGCCGTTCTTGTTCATGAGCGAGGCCACGCCGATGGCCTTCTGCTTCACCGCCAGCGGCACGCACATGATGGTGTTGGTCCTGTAGCCGGTATGGCGGTCGATCTCCGGGTTGAAGCGGGGGTCGGCGTAGGCGTCGGGCACAAGCACCGGCCTCTCGTTCACCTGCACCCACCCGGCCACGCCCTCGCCGCGCTTCAGGACGTGCCCCTTGGGCAGCTTGTCCGCCACCGGGCCCTGGGCCACGGTGAAGACCAGGTCGCCTGTTTCCTGGTCGGTGAGAAGGAGCGAGCAGGTCTCGGCGTCCAGCGCCTGGCGGGACGCGGTCATGATGCGCTCCAGCACGTCGTCCACGTCGATGGAGGAGCTGATGAGCGCGCAGAGCTCGAAGAGGCGGCGAAGCCGGTCCGGCGGGGAGTGGTCCTGGTCTTGGGCCATGGGCTTTCATGCACGGATTTCGAAGCGGATGCAAGGGGTTGTGGCGCGGCGAGCGGGTTGCTTGCCCGGCGCCGCTGTCCGGCAGCCGGAGCGAAACGCTCCGGCTGCCGGACACGTTACGTGGCTTGAGCCTTGGATCCGGTCCGGGCCGTTCCGGCCTTCCGTGTCTCGGAATCGCCAGTCTTTCGTGCCTTCCTGTCCGCGGTCAGCGCCTTTTCGATCTTCGCCAGGCACTTCTCGATGCGGCCGATGCGCTCGAAAAGCCCGTGATGGGCGGGGCATTGCCCGGTCTGGACGGACGGCGCGGGCTTGGCCCCCAGAATCATGACGTTCACAGCACCCTCCCCCTTTGTCCGCCGCCGCTCATGCGCGCGCGGGCCTCGTCGCCCTGGGCCGCGAGCGACTCCAGCGCGGCGACCAGCTCCTCCAGGGCCTCCAGCCCGGCCTTGATCAGGCTGAAGCGCCCGGCCTCTTCCGATTTGAGGGCGAGGATGGCCTCGCGGCGCGAGGCGACGGACTCGTCGATCACTTCCCGCACTGCGTCGCAGGCAAGCAAGCGCGCCACCTCCTCGCCGCGCCGGGCGGTGCGCTCCAGTTCGGCGCTCACTGGGGGCCTCCCATGGGCGCGGGCATCGCCGGGCCGTCAGGACGCCCCGGACCGCCGGGCATCATGGATGCAATGGGGGGGATGCCAACGTCTGGGATTTCATGGCCGCCCGGAGCGCCGTGAATCATGTCCATGCCAGCTCCACCTGGCGTTCCCGGCCCGGAGGGGCCGCCGTGGGAAAGGGGCGCGTCCCTTCCTGGCCGGCCGGGCATGACGGGAGGCATGGGGGGCATACCGCCGGGTCCGGCGGGGCCGCTGCCGCCGCGCCTGCCGCCCTTGTCTTTGGCGGCCTCCTTGCGCAGCTCCTTGGCGTGCTCCTGGATGGCCTTCTGCAGGCCCTGGTTGTGGCCCTCCAGCTCCTCGACGCGTTGCTTGAGCTCCGCCACCTGGTCCATGCGCTCCTCGGTCATGAGGTACTCGGTCACGTCGATGTCCATGAACTCGTACTTGGCCTTGATGGCCTTCACGACGCCCTTGGGCTCGCAGACTCCCAGCTGGAGCCCGGCCTTGAGCATCACCTGGATGAGCTCGTCCATGATCCTGGCGCTCTCCATGCGCTCCTGGGGGCCGACGCCCACGTCGATGGAGATGGTGTACTCGCCCATGACGTCGTCGCGGCCCACGGCCACGTCCGCGCCCACCAGGCGCTGGTCGTCCTGGGGCGGGTAGAGCCGGATGACGTCCAGCACGCGGCCCAGGATGCGCCTGAAGGACCGGGCGATGCGCCGGGCGTATAGCTTCTGGCGCTGCATCCCGGCGGAGAGGCGCATCTGCATCCCGGCGGCGGTGTTGTTCAGGGAGTTGTTGTCCAGGCCCTGCATGTTCTCGTTGACCCCGGACTCCTTGGCCACCTCCTGCAGCGTCAGCTGGAAGGCGGCGGTGAGCATGGGGTCGGCCGGGGCGGGGGCCACCTCCTGCACCGTGCCGAGCGAGGGCACCAGGGACACGTCGCCGGGGCCCATGGAGGCCAGAATCTTCTTGGCGCGCGCGTCGGTGGTCAGAAAGCCCCGGTAGGTGCTCATGGCGGCGGCGTCCTGGATGTTGCGCAACAGGTTGGAGAGCACCCTCTGGCGGTGGTCCAGCACTGCGGCGACGGGCCTGCCCAGTGACTTGTGCGGCTCCTTGTAGACGAAGCCCAGCTCGAAGGGAGGGCCGCCGTAGGGGTTTTCCACGGGGCCGCGCAGGATGACGTCCTCGCAGAGGGTGACGATGCAGGGCTTCAGGAGTCCGGTCTCGTCCAGGGCCAGCCTGGTGTAGCACTCCCACACCCAGATCTCGCCCTGGCCGCGCCTGGCGCGTTCGTCGTAGTCGCTCCCGGTCCCGTAGGAATCCGGCGCGGAGAGGCCGTCCGCGCCGTGCAGTGAGCGGTATTCGCTGGCGGTCTCCTCGGTGGCGCGGCGCGAGTCCATGCGCGAGGACACGGCCTCGGCCGTACCCTTGCGGTAGACGCCGGCCATCTCCATGCGGCGGATGTAGTCCAGGTCGCGCTTGACCACGTGGGCCACGAAGGGGTTCTTCTTCAGGTCCGGATAGCCGGGGAGCATGTACAGCTCGGAGGGAGGCACCACCTCCAGGCTGAAGCCCTGGTACTTGACCTTCTTGCGCACGGCCTTGGCCCCTCGCAGGCCCGTCTTCTCGATGCCGGTGAGGGAGTTGGGGCGCGTGAAGCGCTTGCCGCCCCGGATGTCCACGATCTCGGGGTCGGAGGCCGCGAGCCGGGCGATCTCGTCCACGGTCATCTCGGGCAGCAGTTCGGTGGTGAGGTCGAAGTCGTCGCGGTGGGTGATCTTCATGACGCCGTAGTGGTTCACCAGGCAGTCGTGGATGAAGTCCTCCACCAGCTGCTCGCCGTCCTGCTGGTTGAAGAGCTTGTGGCGCACGTATCGCTTGAGGCGTCCGGCGCGGTCCGCGGCGTCGTGCTGCTCGGCCGGGTCCTTGGACTTGATCACGGGGTTGAAGGCGAAGAAGTCGCCGGTGAACACCTCCACCAGGCCGGGCTTCATCCACTCCACCACCGAGAATATGGTGGGGTGCACGGTCTGCGACCAGCCGGGGCGTTCGTTGCCGTAGGGTTCTGCGCGGTACCAGCGGTAGTGCTTCTCGCGCTCGGCGGAGAGCTCGGACTGGTAGGCGCGGGCCTTGTCCATGTCCTGGCGCAGGAGCGCCAGGATGTCCTTGTCGTCGATGGTCATGGGGTCTCCCTAGAGGAACCGGGAGGGGCCTCCCCCCCCGGCGGCGAAGAGGTTGTCGTCCGCCGCCCTGAAGCGGTCGGCGTGGGCCATGGTCAGCACGAAGGCGTCGGCCAGGTTGGGCGAGGGCACGCCCCGGCGCCTGAGTTCGTCCTTGCCCTCCACCTTGATCTTGCCCGTGGGCAGGTAGGAGAAGCGCGGCGAGGAGAGCTCCGCCGCCAGCTTGCGGGCCAGCGGCACGGCCTCGTCGATGCAGGCGGCGCGGGAGGCGAAGAATTCGCGGGCCTTCCACCACAGCTCGTCGCGGCGGCGGTTGAAGCGGTCCGCGGACGCGGCCGACTCGGCCACGTTCACGGCGGTCACGGGCAGCCCCCATCCGGAAAGGGTGTGGGCCACGCCCGCGCCCCATCCCACGGAGTCCACGTAGACGGCCTCGGGCCTGAAATCGTGGAAGCACTCCCGGGCGCGGCCCGCTATGGCCAGGGTGTCGTCCTGGCGGAACTCGTCAATGTGCACCACCTTGCCGCCCTGGCGCACCACGATGGCCGAGGTGTCGCCGCCCAGCGACATGCCCACGTCCAGGCCCATGACGGAGGCCGCGTCGCGGTAGCTCACGTTGCGGTCCAGGGAGTCGAGCACCATGGAGAGGGGGACCAGGGTGTCCTCTCCGGTCACGTCGAAGTCGCACTCGTACTCCTGGCGGTACTGGGATTCGGTCATCTGGGCGCGGGCCGAAGCGGTCTCGTCCTTGGGGAGGATGCGGGTGACGCTCACGGGAAAGCGCGCGGCGTACCAGTCCGGGTTTCTGAGGGCGGCCTGGTAGAGGTCGAAGAAGTGGTTGTGGCCGCGCGGGGTGCCGATGAAGATGGCGAATCCCCGGCGGTCGGACAGGGCCGGGCGGATGACGGCGGGGTATGCCTCGGGGCGGAAGTCGGCGTATTCGTCGAGCACCGCGCCGTCCAGGTAGAGGCCGCGCAGGCTGTCGGGGTTGTCGGCCCCGTGGAGGCTTATGCGCGCGCCGTTCTCGAAATCGACGCGCAGCTCGGTCTCGTTGGCCTTGGCCCCGGGAATCCCCAGGGCGTAGTGCTTGAGGTAGTCCCAGGCCACGCGCTTGGCCTGGCCCAGAGTGGGGGCCACGTAGGCCAGGCGCTGGTTGGGGAGGCCGCCCCGGTGCGCCGCGTCGATGAGGGCGTTGACGCACAGGACGGTCTTGCCGAAGCGTCGGTGGCACACGAGGACCGAGAAGCGTTTCAGGCAGGAGTGGATCTCGCTCTGGAAGCGGTGGGGCTCGTAGCCGGTGTGGATGGTTGTGTCTGTCTTCATGAACCCGGCAGTGTAGCCGGGTTTTCCGCAGCGTCACCCCACATAGGGGCATAGGGCTATGTGGGTGAAAATAGTCTGGCGTGGCCTTCGAAACCGGGACAGGCCGGGGCCGCCTCGGCCGGCCCCGGCCTTATGGTCAAACGAGCCATCCTCTGCGCGTGACGGTGACGGGCGAGATGGCCGAGTAGGTGGTGAGCAGGTTGTTCTCCAGGTCCTGCAGGAGCTGGGCGTCCAGGCTCACGTCCATCTCGTCGATGTTCTTAAGCCTCAGCGCCGCGTACTCGGCCACGATGTCGTCGAGCTTGCCGCCGAAGGGCGTGGGGGACTCCATGTCCAGCGAGGCCGTGTCCAGAAGCGGCCAGTAGACGAGGGTCATGGCGTACGATCCGGAGGGCGTTCCCGCGATGTAGAGGTTGTCTCCCCGGATGAGCCATGCGGCGCTCTCGCCGGGGGAGCTCAGGAGCTCCCAGGAGTCGTCGCTCTGCTTGACGAGCTTTGTTTTGGTCCCGTCTCGGTAGAGGCCGTAGTCGGCCATAAAGTCGGCGGGAAGGGGGTAGTCCTCCCGGCCGGCCTCGGTGTCGAAGCGGTGCACGGCGCGGCCCAGTTCCACGTCGTTGCGGTAGAGCACGTGGGAGAGCCTGCGGTAGCCCTTTCCCAGGATCTTGAGCATCTGCGCGTCGCTCCAGCGCGTCTTCAGCTCGTCGGTGAGTTCAAGCCTGATCTCGTCCACGAGTTCTCCTATGGTCATGATGTCTCCTCGCCAGGGAGACCCCGTTGATAACGCGGGCCGGGAAACGTTTCAGCCCACATAGGGCTATGTGGACAATTCATCGTTATTTTTTTCCATCACCCCTTTGACGCGGGAACTTCCAGCGCCTACACTCCCGCGCCATAATACACCCCATTGGAGCAAGTGATATGAACGTGTCGATCCTCATCGATGGCAGCTTTTTCTGGATGAAGCATCTCGAGGCCCGCCTGGGGCAGCCCCCCACGGCGGAGTCGGTCAGGCATGCGTGCGAACTGATAATGAGCGACCCTGAATTCAAGAACGACAGGCTTTTCAGGTCGTATTACTATGACTCCCCCCCCTACGGAGGCCGGGCGGTGCATCCCATCTCGCAGCGCGAGATCGAGTTCTGCACCACCGACCAGTACCGCATAAAGAACGACTATCTCGCCCAGCTCATGCGCATGCCGCGCATGGCCCTCAGGCTCGGCTCCCTGGCCATGCAGGGCTGGAAGCTCAACAAGAAGAACATGCGCGGCATCATGGAGTCGCTCAGCAGGGGAATCCCCCTTCAGCCGCAGGACGTGTCCATAAACCTGGTGCAGAAGGAGGTGGACATGCTCATGGGCCTGGACATCGCCTGGATGGCCGCCCGGGGCATGGTGGAGAAGATCGTCCTGCTCACCGGGGACGCGGACATGATCCCGGCCATGAACTTCGCCCGCGAGCATGGCATGCTCGTTTTCGTGGCCAAGTTCGGCTACTACCTCTCGGACAAGCTGCGCGAGCACGCCGACGGCGTGGTGGAGTTCAACCTGCCCGCGCCCGAGCGCGTCCACACGCCTCCCGCCAGGGTGGTGTCCCTGCCCTCCCATGGAACGGACGACGTCCAGATCGAGGAGGACACGCCCGAGTCCCCCGAGGAATCCGACTACCAATAGCCCCGCCAGACCGCCGCTTTCCGGCCGGGAAGCCCCTCGGGGCTTCCCGGTCTTGCGTTGGCGGTGAAAAGATGCTTCTATCCGCCTCCCGCCAGGAGGGACCTTCCCATGCCAAGCCAGAAAGCCATCGACAACAAGGCTCTCAACGACCGCGAGCTGGCCGAAGAGCGCACCATACTCGCCTCCAAGCCCCAACGCCTGGTCTTCGAGACCACCAACCGCTGCAACCTGCGCTGCGCCATGTGCGGCCAGTCCCACCGCGACTTCGTGGGACGCGACCTGCAGCCCGATATCTTCGCCAAGACCAAGCCCTACTGGGAGACCGCGCACGACGCGTCCCTGTTCGGGTGGGGCGAGCCGCTCATGAACAAGCACCTGGGAAGCTACTTCGACCTGCTCGCGCCGCGCGGCCCGCGCATCTTCGTGCTGACCAACGCCATGCTCCTCAAGGACCAGATGATCGAGCGCTTCCTGGCCGGGGGGCTAAGCTTCCTCAACTTCTCCGTGGACGGGGCCAGGGCCGGGACCTACAACCGCATCCGCAAGGGCGCGGACTTCGACACGGTCATCGCCAACATCTCCAAGGTGGTGGCCCGCAAGCGCGCCCTGGGCGTTTCGCATCCTTACATGCGAATGGTCTTCGTGGGCATGCGCTCCAACGTGGAGGAGTTCCCGGACTTCGTGGACATGGCCGCCAGGCTCGGCATGGACGAGGCCAAGATGGTGCACATGATCGCCTACGGACGCGAGATGGTGGACGAGATTCTCTTTGACCACAAGGAGCTGACCAACTCCGTGCTGGACGAGGCCGAGCGCCGCGCCAAGGCCCACGGCATCAAGCTCACGATCCCCGACCGCTTCGACCTCTCCGGCAAGCCCGCCCTGGACCCGGTCCAGGCGCTGCACAAGAAGTGCCCGCGCCCTTGGGAAGAGTTGTTCGTGCAGTCAGACGGCAAGGTGCGGCTGTGCATGCTCTCCAAGGACATCATGGGCGACCTTGACGTGGAGGGGGTGGAGGACATCTGGAACAACGCGAAGTTCCAGAAGGTCCGGGCCACCATCAATACGCCCAGCGCCATGTCCACCTGCGCCAAGTGCCCGCAGTACAAGGAGATGAACGTCAACGACCGGTCCGCGTTCATCCAGGTGGAAACCACGCTGCCGGGAACCAAGCCTCCCCAGCCCGACGCCGCTCTGGCCGAGGCAGCCGAGTGAGGACCGCCGTCGTTCTGAGCGCGGGGCTGGGCACGCGCCTTCGCCCCCTCACGGACACCTGCCCAAAGCCCATGGTGCCGGTGGCGGGCGTGCCGCTCCTGGCTCGCACCGTGCGCCACCTGGCCGCCCACGGCTTCACTGACGCGTGCATCAACCTGCACCATCTGCCGGAAGTGGTGCTTTCCCATTTCGGGGACGGCTCCGATTTCGGGATCAGGCTCCATTTCTCGGTGGAGAAGGAACTTCTGGGCACGGCCGGGGCGCTCAACGCCTTCAGGGACCGCCTGGAGGACTCTTTCCTGGTCTGGTACGGCGACGTGCTCTCGGAGTTCGACGTCTCGGCCTTCGTACGTTATCATCGGAAAAAGGGCGGCGTGGCCTCCGTGGGCCTCTACCGGGTTGACAACCCCACCCAGTGCGGGCTCGTGGACATGGACGAAAGCGGGCGCATAACCCGTTTCGTGGAGAAGCCGCCGGTGGCCTTCACGGACCTGGCCAACGCGGGGGTGTACGCCTGCGAGCCGGGCGTCATTGAGTACGTGCCGCCCTCGGGCTTCTCCGACTTCGGCCGGGATGTGTTCCCGGTGATGCTGGCGGCCGGGGCGCCCATGTACGGTTACCACATAGACGAGTGCCTTATCGACATCGGTTCGCCCGAGAAGCTTGAGAGGGCGGGCCAAATATTTACGTTGCAGGAGTGAGGACGACATCCATGAGCGACAAGTCTGGAGTGTACACCCCTCCCTGGAAGAAGTGGGCGGCCAAATACGGAGATTCCGCGCGCGCCACTTTCAGGGACACCATTCAGTTCGAAATGGAAGCCCAGGCCGTTCTTGAGCAGTTGAAGGACGGCGGTGAGAGGTTGTTCGACGTGGGATGCGGCAACGGGGCTACCTTCGCCTCGCTCAAGTCCCTAGGATACGAGCCCGAGGCCGTAGGCGGGTGCGACCTTCTGGAGGACTTCGTGGATCTGGCGAGGAAGGCCTTCCCGGCGGGCGAGTTCTTCCCCATGGACATCTCCGACATGCAAAGCCCCGGCTGGGAACGCATCCGCGCCTTCAAGCCGACCATGGTCATCCAGAAGCGCGTGCTGTGCAATCTTTCTGGCCGCAAAAACCAGCGGGCCGCCATGGAGAAGCTCTGCGCGTGCCTGCCGTCCGGCTGCCGGATAGCCTTCATCGAGCCAATCCTCGAAGGTTTGCACAAACTGAACGCGCTGCGCACCGTGTTCGGCCTGGAGATGCTTCAGGAGCCGCCGTTCAACGAATACCTGCGCGAGATGGATATCAGAAATGCCCTGGAGGCGGCCGGCATGACTGAAATTGCCTTCCGCGACCACTCCAGCACCTACTACATAGGGTCGCGCATCCTTCAGCCTTTCCTCTGGCCGGACCGCGAGCCATCGCACGACCATCCCGTCAACGCCATGTTCAGGGACCTTCCCAACCGTGAGGGCTTCGGGCTGCACTGGCTCGTCACGGCGGCAAGGAAATAGGCTGCGCGGCGCGTGACGGCCACGACTGGACCAATGCAATGATCATCGCCAAATCCCCGGTCCGCCTGAGCTTCGGCGGCGGCGGCACGGACCTCCCGGCCTACTATGAGGCCCACGGCGGGGCCGTGCTCTCCGTGACCATCAACAAGTATTTCCACACCGTCCTGCAGGAGACGCCGGGACGGGAGATCGAGATCTCCTCGTCCGACTATCAGCTCCACCAGCGCATCCCGGACCTGGATCAGGCCAACCTGAGGGACGCCCTGCGCATCCCCAAGGCCATGCTGAGGCACTTCGGCGTGAAGGACGGGGTGCTGTTGCAGCTCAAGTCGGACATCCCCCCGGGATCGGGGCTCGGGCTCTCGGGCGCGGTGGCGTCGAGCCTGGCCCGCTGCATCGGGGCCTACGCGGGCAAGGACCTGGACAAGGCCCAGGTGGCGGAACTGGCCACCCACATCGAGCTCACCGTGCTGGGCCGCCCCATCGGCATGCAGGATCAGTACGCCTCGGCCTACGGCGGTCTCAACTTCCTCACCTTCGAGGCGTCCGGCACGAAGGTCGAGCCCGTGGCCGTGAGCCGCTCCCGCCAGGAGGAACTCAGACGGCACCTCATGCTCTTCCATACGGGCTCCTCGCGCGACTCGGCCCGCATCCTGGAGGGGCAGCGACAGTCCACCCAGAGGAAGGACAAGGACGTCCTGGAAGCCCTCCACAGCGTCAAGGACACAGCCTACCGCATGCGAGGGATACTGGAGGGAGGCGACATCCTCCGGATCGGAGGCCTCCTCCACGAGTCCTGGCAGAACAAGAAGCGTTTCTCATCAAACGTCTCCAACCCGGACATCGACCGCTACTACGAGACCGCCATGCGTTGCGGCGCGCTGGGCGGCAAGATAACCGGCGCGGGCGGCGGCGGGTTCCTGCTGGTCTTCGCCGAGCCCGGCGACCAGAAGCGGATAAGCCGGGAATTGACCGCGCAGGGCCTCCAGGAACTCGACTTCGAATTCGAGGACGGCGGCTCGCAGATCACCCTGGACCACGCCGGGCGCTTCAAGTCCACCATCACCCCCGAGGGCTACCTGCTCGGCATGCGCGCCGTGGTCAGCCGCCTGGACAACGCCCAGATAGGCCGCATCGCGGACATGCTTCATGCCGCCTACCTGGGCGACAAGCAGGTGTTCATCATGGGCAACGGCGGCTCGGCCGCCACGGCCTCGCACTTCTGCTCGGACCTGGCCAAGACCGTGGCCGTGAACGGCAGACGCGGCATGCGGGCCATCCCGCTCACTGACAACATCCCCCTCATGACCGCCTGGGGCAACGACGTGGGTTTCGGCGACATCTTCTCCGGGCAGCTCAGCAACCTCCTCAACCCGGGCGACGTGGTCATCGGCATCTCCGGCGGCGGCATGAGCGCTAACGTGCTCAAGGCCATGGAGCTTGCCAGGGAGCGCGGGGCGCGCACCGTTGGGCTTGCCGGCTTCTCGGGCGGCAGGCTCAGGGAGCTTGTGGACGAATGCTTCATCGTGCCCTCGGAGAACTACCAGTTCATCGAGGACGTGCACATGATGCTGGTGCATCTTCTCACCAGCGTGGTCCGCGAGAGGCTCTCCGAGGAGTAGCCGCGATGGGAGCGGCCTGGGCGTTCATCCCCTGGACGGGGCAGACAGGCTGCTTCGATGCGTCGGGGATGAATACGGCCTGCGCCGGAAGCGGACAGGACGGCGAATCCCGTCCCGGCGTCCCCTGGCCCGAGCCGCGTTTCACGGTGGCGGAACGCGTTGCCCTGGACGCACTGACCGGCCTCTCCTGGCCCGTGGACGCCTCGGCAGGGAGCTGGCCCATGACCTGGGCCGAGGCGGCGGCATGGATAGAATCCGCCAACCGCGACGGGCTTCTGGGCTGGCACGATTGGAGGCTTCCCTCCCGCCGCGAGCTTCTTTATCTGGCCAGTCCCGCCCGCGCCCGCCCGGCCCTGCCGCCGCACCATCCGTTCAAGAACCTGTTTCAGCACTGGCATTGGACCTCCACCCCGGCGGCCTCGGCCGAGGGCCACGCCTGGCGTGTTCACCTGGAAGGCGGGAGGATGTTCCCGGGCCCCGTGGAGGCCTCGCACATGGTGATGCCGGTGCGGGGAGCGGGGCGGGTGCCGCCGGTTTCCCCGGCCTTGACCCTGGGGGAAGGGGCGCCCTGGCCGTCTCCCAGGTTCGATGTCTCCGGGGTTGAGGCGCTCGACAGGCTGACCGGGCTTGTCTGGCTGGCCCGCGTGCTTCCAGGCTCCGGCGGTGTGACATGGGAGGAGGCCCTCGCGACGGCGCGGTCCATGGGGGGAGGGTGGAGGCTTGCCACGATCTTCGAGCTTGAGAGCCTCGTGGACGCCTCCACGGCTTGGCCCGCGCTCACGCCTGGGCATCCGTTCGGCAAGGGCCTGGACGGCGTCTGGTCCTCCACCAGCAGCGGGTACGACCACGCCTGGGCCTGGGTGCTGTATTTCGGAAAGGGCGCGGTGGGGGTAGGGCACAAACCCGGGCGGCATTTCAGATTTCTGTTGACGAAGTCTCTTTGAAGAAGTAGAGCCTTTCTCCTTGACAGCGCGAGGCCGTGCGGTTAAACGGTTCCTCCGCTCGCGCGGAAGGGCCGTTAACTCAGTCGGTAGAGTACCTGCCTTTTAAGCAGAGAGCCGCAGGTTCGAATCCTGCACGGCCCACCAACAGCGCGTCCCCATCGTCTAGTGGCCTAGGACGGCGGCCTCTCACGCCGCTAACAGGGGTTCAAATCCCCTTGGGGACGCCAGCTTTTTCCAGAAGCGATTCACGCCGGGGTAAAATCAGGGGTAAATCGCTTTTTTCTCAGCCCTCGGAGGTGCCGCTCC
>JBMORI010000022.1:0-23845 GCA_049322415.1 Thermodesulfobacteriota bacterium
GCCGTTGGTGCCGGTGACGCCCGCCAGCTTGAAGGGCAGACGCGCTGTGCCGTGGCGCGCTGCGGCAAGCTCGCCCAGGGCGTTGCGGGGATCGCCATGCAGCACGAGCGAGGATTTGGCATCGGACGGCCATCCGGCGTCCGTGGCGGCCACCACGAAGGCCGCGCCCTTCTCCAGGGCCATGGGGATGAACCTGGCGCCGTCCACGGCCGCGCCGGGCACGGCCACGAACACGTCGCCGGGCCTTACCTGACGCGAATCCGTGCGCACCTCGAGCCCCCCGGCCACGCGGTCAATCAGCGCCTTCCAGGCGGCAGTGTCGTGTGCAGCGCGCTTTTCCATGCCTACGAAGCCTTGGAGAGCCAGATGGTAAAAGGTTCCTTTTCCACGTTGTTCCAGGGAGTCCCCGGAGCGGGATTCTGCTTTCCCACCACGAGTCCGCTGCCCTTGAGGGTGGGCACCACGCCCTTCCCGGCCAGAATCTCCGCCGCCTTGCGCAAGGGAAGGCCCACAAGGTTGGGCACCTCGGCGCCGCTCACGGCGAGATCCATGGGCGGGAAAGCGACCCCCAGTATCTCCCGCACGTCCGGGGCGGGAGCGGGCGCGGCGGCCTGCTGGGCCTGTGAGAGCCTGACCGTCTCGGGCATGCGGCCCAGGTAGGCGAGGCTCTTCAGCGCAACCTCGCGCACGGCCGGCGCCGCGACCACGCCGCCGTAGTGGTTGGGCTCGGGTTCGTCCACCATGACCAGGATCATGTACTCCGGGTCCACGGCCGGAACGAACCCCACGAAGTCCGCCAGATACTTGTCGCCGTAGCCGCCGGTGGCCTTTGCCTTCTGGGCCGTGCCGGTCTTGCCTCCGACTTCCAGGCCGTCGATGTGCGCCTTGACGCCGGTGCCTTTCTCCTCCTCCACCACCTCTCGCATCATGAGCTGGACCGTGTGAGCCACCTTGGCGTCGATGACGCGGGTCTCGGGCCAGAAGGAGCTGTCCTGGGCGGGTTCCAGCACAAGCTTCAAGGGCTTCTTCACGCCGCCGTTGGCGACTATGTGGAAGGCCTGTGCCAGCTGGACGGGGGTGACGCCGATGCCCTGGCCGAAGGAGTTGGTGGCCAGGTCGAGCTTGCTCCAGGCGTTCAGGGGTCGCAGCAGACCCTTGGCCTCGCCGGGCAGGGGGAGCCCGGTGGGCTGTCCGAAGCCGAACTTCTCGAAATAGGAGTAGAGCCTGGGCGCGCCCAGGTCCATGCCGATCTTGGCGGCGCCTATGTTGGACGACCAGCGCAGGATCTTGTTGACCGGCAGGATGTCGTAGGGGTGCGTGTCGCGGATGGTGGCTATGCCGAAGAAGTTCCACTTGCCGTTCTCGCAGTCGTAGAGCGTGTCCGGCTTGATGACCTTTTCCTGCAGGGCTGCCGCGATGAGCAGCGGCTTCATGGCCGAGCCGGGCTCCAGCACGTCCAGGGCCAGGCGGTTGCGCCCGGCCTTGGGGTCGGAGTCGCTGCCGCCGTTGGGGTTGAAGAACGGATAGTTGGCCCAGGCCAGTATCTCCGCGCTCTTGACGTGCACCACGATGCAGATGCCGGCCTTGGCGTGGTTATCCGTGACGGCCTTGGCCAGAGCCTCCTCGGCGAAGAACTGGATCTGTGAATCGATGGTCAGGGTGACGTCCTGCCCGTCGGCGTTGGCCATCTCGCGGCCCTGGGCGTCTAGGTAGAGCCTGCGGCCCGAAGCGTCGCGCTGTACCACGTACTTGGCCTTCTTTCCCGCCAGGACCGGCTCGAAATGCTTTTCAAGCCCTTCCAGTCCCTGGTCGTCGTAGCCGACAAACCCGAGCAGCTGCCCGGCCATGTGCTTGTTGGGATAGGAGCGCCCGTACTCCGAGGCCAGGTTGATGCCGGGCAGCTTGAGGGCCTTCACCTGGGCGGCGGCGCGGTCGTTCACGCGACGGGCAAGGTAGACGAAGTTGGCGTGGCTGGTGAGCTTGCGGTGCAGTTCCTTGACGGGGATGCCGAGGGCCTTGGAGAGCGCGAGGGCGGCCTCGCCGGGATTTTTCACCTCGCGGGGGTTGGCGGATACCGCCGTGAACTCAACGGACTTGGCCAGGAGCTGGCCGTTGCGGTCCAGGATCACGCCCCGGCGGCCCCGGTCGTACTCGGCGGCCATGTGCTGCTTGAGCGCCTTCTCGGCGAGTTCCGGACCCTGGACGATCTGGAGGAAGGCGGCCCTGACCCAGAGGCTGGACCACAGAAGGAAGAACACGCCGCCCACCATTATCAGGCGCAAACGGCTGTAATCCCTTATCTGTTTCTGTCCTCTGCTCATGACTGCCCCTTGGAGGTCCTGCCGTCCCCGTTTTCGACGCGCGGGGAATCCTTTGCCGTGCCTGGCACGAAGGGCACGGGCGTGCGCTTCGCGCTCTTTCCGGAGGACTTCGCGCCTTCTCCGGCTTCGGTCTTGTCCTGGGTCTTCCTTTCAGCCTTGGCCTCGGCCTTCTTCTCCTTGCCGCTTCCGGACTTGGCGGAACCCTTGCTCTCCTTGGGGGCCTCGGCCTTCTTCTGGGGCTTCTCCGGCACGGGCACGGACTTGATGACCGGCGAGGGAAGCTCCTGACCCGAGGCTGAAAGCCGCCTGATCTGGCCCGGCCTGGCCTGGGCGAGGCCGTACTGCGCGGCCAGGACGCGCAGCCGTTCCGGGGTCATAAGGGTGTTGCGCTCCACCTCCAGCTTGGAGATGAGCGCGTCCTGGGCGTCGATCTCGGTCTGGAGGCGCTTGAGCTCATAGGCCATGTCCACGCGTTCGATATTCACCCAGGTGAGCCCGAGTCCGAGCGCCAGGAGGGTGAGCACGCTGAAGCCGAAGGTGATGGCCCACTCGCGGGTCACGCCCTTCACGCGGCCTCCTCGGGCAGCTTCACAGCGGCGCGGAGCTTGGCGCTTCTGGCGCGCGGATTGGCGGCGGCCTCTTCCTGCGTTGGAACCAGGGGCTTCTTGGTCAGGATGCGGACTCGTGGGGAATGCCCGCAGGTGCAGTAGGGCTGCCGGGGCGGGCACAGGCACCCGGCCGCCTCGCGCTTGAAGGCCGTCTTCACCAGGCGGTCTTCAAGAGAGTGGAAGGAGATGACGGCCACGCGGCCGCCGGGATTGAGGTAGTCCACGATCCGGTCCAAGAAATCCTTGAGTTCCTCGAGTTCCTGGTTCACGGCCATGCGCAGGGCCTGGAAGGTCCTGGTGGCCGGATGGTTGCGCGCGGTGGCCCGCCACTTGGGCGGGTAGGCCATCTCCACCAGCTTGGCGAGCTCCAGCGTGCCGGTGATGGGCTTCTTCTCTCGCTCGTTGACGATGGCGCGGGCGATGCGGCCCGCCTGAGGTTCCTCGCCCAGTTCCCTTATGCAGTCCCGCAGGCGCTCGAAGCTCCAGCGGTTGACGATGTTCTCGGCGGGTTCCAGCCCGTCCTGGGCGCCCATGCGCATGTCCAGGGGGCCGTCGGCGATGAAGCTGAAGCCTCGCTGGGCCTCGTCCAACTGGGGCGAGGAGACGCCCACGTCGGCCAGGGCCATGTCCACGCCGTCCCATCCGGCCTCCGCCAGGGCGGCGGGGAAGTCGGAAAAGCGCATTCGCATGGCGCGGACCTTGCCGGGGTAGGCCGACAGGTTCGCGGTGGCGCGCTCAATGGCTGTCTGGTCGCGGTCGAGACCCAGTATCTCCACCTTGCCCTCCGTCCTTTCGAGGATGGCCAGGCTGTGGCCGCCAAGGCCCAGGGTGGCGTCCAGCATGCGAAGACCCGGCCTGGGGGCCAGGAGCTCGCACACTTCCCTGGGCATGACTGGAAGGTGCCGGGGATCGTTCACGGCGAAGGTCCCCTAGAGTCTCAATTCGAAGCCGGCCTCGGAGAGGGCGGCCATGTCGTTGTCGAAATTCTCTTCGACCTCCCGGCGGCGGGCTTCGAAGACGTCCTTGTCCCAGAGCTCGAACTTGGTTCCCACGCCGGCCAGGACCACGTCCTTGTCCAGCTTGGCGTATCCGCGCAGGTAGGGCGGCACCAGGATGCGCCCCTGCTTGTCGAGCGTGACCTCCACCGCCCCGGAGATGAAGAAGCGCTGGAAATTCCTGAGTTTGGCATCGAAGTGGTTGATCCGCTGGAAGCTCTCCTCGATCCGTTCCCATTCGGGCATGGGATAGCCCACCACGCAACTGTCGAAGTTGGTGAGCATCAGCTTGCCCTCAGGGGAGTGCCTGAGCACCTCCTCCCGGAATTCGGGAGGCAGCATCAGACGCCCCTTGGGGTCGAGGTTTCGCTCTGAATGGCCGCGGAACATCTACTCCCTCACACTTTCTACCACTGATTACCACTCTTTCCCACAGCCTCTCAAACAATCCACCCACTATGTCAAGTGAAAATGGGAAATGCCTGACCTGAAAAGGGAAAATATTGTGGGAGCGAGTGGGAGAACAGGCAACAAAACTGGGGCGTTTCCCGCAGCAAAGTGGAAATAAACCGTGATAACGAAGGCTTGCGAACGATCGATGTTTTGGTGGGAAAACCCGCCCCGGCCCTTGTCAGTCCGGCCCTGTGCGCGTAACACCCCACTGAAGCCGTCTCTTTCGCGGCGAGGACTCAAACCCCTGAGGATCATGAGCGAAAAGCCCAAGAACCAAGCTTACGAGGACCTGGAAGAGGAATACTACCAGATAAGCCCCGACATCCTCCAGAGCTTCAACAAGTTCCGGCCGCCACTCAACATCTTCAAGCTCAAGGAAGACGTTGTCCGCCTCCTTCCCTACTACAAGGTTGGAGAGCGCCTCTCCAAGGAGCAGGGGGAGGAATTGGAGGGCCTGGTCCAGGAGGGGCTCATCTTCGTCTCCCGGGCCGACCACCACGTCTACGTCAAGCACATCTCCTTCCAGCTCGACCTGGTCCTCATGGACCGGCACCTGACCGAGACCGAGATCGCCGACATATTCCAGACCGCGCTCACCCGGCGCATGGAGGAATTCCTCGACCAGCCGGTCAAGGCGGTGGCCGACAAGATGGTCAGCGACATCCTGGTGCTCACGGAATACCTCTGGCAGGATTTCAACCGGGGCAAGGCCGTCTCACGGCGCATCCACGCCAAGCACAGCCTGGCCAACCACTCGGTCAACTGCGGCCTGGTGGGCATGCAGCTGTTCATCCAGACCCTGCCGGAGGACTACCAGGAAGGCCCCAAGAGCCGCCAGACCTTCGACCGAACCGCGCTCGGCCTTTTCCTGCACGACGTGGGGATGAGCAAGATACCGCAGTTCATGCGCGACAAGACCCAGATGGTCACCCCCGAGGAACGCCAGAAAATCCTCAAGCACCCGCTGCTTGGCATCGAGATGATCTCCAAGCTGGACCTCAAGTTCCCGGAAGTGGAGCAGTGCGTGCTCCAGCACCACGAGCGCGTGGGCGGGGGCGGCTACCCGCAGAAGCTCTCCGGCGGGGACATATCCGACCTGGGGCTCCTGGCGGCGGTGGTCGACTCATACTGCGCCATGGTCACGGACCGCCCGTACGCCAAGGCCATGGACCCCAAGGCCGCCGCGGGCGCGCTTGGCTCCGACGGCAAGTACGACCCCAGGTATTCAAAGCAGCTGGCGCAGTATTTATTGAATACGAAGCAGATGTAGGAACCTGGGCTTCGCTGCGCCGAACGCCCCAGCTCCGCGTGCGTCACGGCCCGCCCGGAGGGCTGGGCGTTCCACGTCCCGCCTGCCTTTGCCCCGCGCGGGCCGGAGGTTATCGAAGGCAGGCAGACCCTACCCCTCCAGCTTCTCCCAGTCCATCTGCATGAACAGGTCCTCGGCGGCGATGACGCCCAGCACCTTGCCGCCCTCCATCACCACGGCCCAGCGCCGCCGGGTGGTCAGCATGGCTTCGAGGACCGAGGTCAGCGGGTCCTGGGGTTTCACCACTGGCACGTCCTTTTCAAGGGCGTCCTGGGCGTTCTTGGAGAAGCATTTGCGCAGGATGGTGTTGAATTTGCCCTCGAAATCGGTCTTGGACCGGATATTCAGCGAGTCCCCAAGGGCATACTTCTCCAGGTAAAGAAGCAGCCACCACGCGGTGACCACGCCCCTGAACTCGCCCTCGGCCGACAGCACCACGGCGCAGGCCTTGTCGGGCCGCTCCTTCATGGCCTTTCGCAGCCGCAGGGCCACGTCGCGCAGGCTGTCCTTCTCCCGCACCTCCACCAGATCGGTGCGCATCACATCCCAGGCTCTCTCGCGTAACAGCATGGATTATCCTCTCCTCGCGGCCCTTTACCGCCGCCGGCAATTTCTGTATTCTTATAAGGGTAGGGCGGATTTGAAAAGGCCCCCGAGGCTTTCATCGTGAAAAATCGCATCACCGTCGGGATTTCCGACATGCGGATATCCCGCAAGCCGAACGACATGATCATCACCCATTCGCTCGGCTCCTGCCTGGGGCTCGCCGCCTGGGACCCCGGCGCGGGCGTGGGCGGCCTCATCCATTGCCTGCTCCCCAAGGCGTCCAGCCAGGACGTGAAGAATCCGTTCATGTACGTCAACGTGGGCGTGCCCATGATGATCCGCAAGATGGTGGCCATGGGCTGCACCAAGGGCAGCCTGATCTTCAGGGCGGCCGGCTGCGGCCGCATGCTGCACATCAAGAACCAGTTCGACACCGGCGCCCAGAACCTGGCCATGCTCGAAGCCCTCTTCGCCAAGAACGGGGTGGCCATCGCGGCCAGGGACGTCGGGGGAGCAATCCCCAGGACCATGGCCCTGCACATGGACACGGGAAAGGTCGTCATCTCTTCGCAAGGGAAGGAGTGGGAGCTATGATGCGCCGTGATGAAATCATCTCCCAAGCCAAGGCCCTGCCCCAGATGCCGGCGCCGGTCATGCGGGTGATGAACTACCTGGCCAAGCCGGACTCGGACCTGAACGTCCTGGCCCAGCTCATCGAGTATGATCCGGGCCTCACCGTAAACGTGCTGCGCATGGCCAACTCCAGCTTCTTCGGCGGCGGAGGCAGGATCGCCTCCGTTCGCGAGGCGCTGTTCAGGCTGGGCACGCGACGGGTCGTGCAGCTGGTGATCGCCTCGGGTGTCGCCCCCAACGCCAGGGCCGCCGTCACGGGCTACGGCCTGGCCGAGGGAGAGCTCCTGCGCCACTCCATCGCCGTGGGCGTGGCCGCCGAGCTGGTCGCCTCGGAAACGGGCAACAGAGCCCCGGACCACACCTTCACCGCGGGGCTACTGAGCAACATCGGCAAGGTTGTGATGGGCAAATACCTGGAGATGGACCAGGACCCCATCCTCTCCCTGGCCCAGCGCGAGAACATCCCCTTCGAGCAGGCCGAACGCCGCCTGCTCAAGATCGATCACGCCGAGCTGGGCGCGCTGCTCCTGGAGCACTGGCAGATGCCCGAGCCCATCGTCTCCTGCGTGCGCTGGCATCTGGACCCCTGCTCCGCCCCCTTGCAGGACGATGCCCTGGACCTTGTCCACATCGGAAGGGTGCTGGCCACCATGGCCGGCATCGGCCAGGGCGTGGACGGGCTTCAATACGAGGTTTGCCAGAAGAGCTTCGACCGCCTGGGCTTGACCCCGGAGGCCATGGCCAGGGTGCTGGAGAAGCTGGTGGACTCGATCGGAGAGATAGAGGACATCCTGGCCCAGGTGTAATGCGAAACACCCGGCCGCCCTTCACCGCGCAAGCCAGGGCTTTCGCGGGAGCCTTTCCCCCGGGCCGGGGAACCCCCAGGCTCGAGGGGATCTCGATGTGACATGAGCCAGACCCGAGCCCCGAGCGGGTTTTTCCCGTCGCGGGCGTCCATCCCTAATCGAAATCGGCCAGCAGCGCCCCCACGTGCACCCTGCCCAGCAGCACCGTCGAGGAGTACTTGCTGCGGATGCGCCACAGCCCCTGCTGGAGCTGGTCCGAGGCGATGCCGTTGCGCAGCGCGGTGTAGGCCTCCAGGAAGGCGGCCATGGAGTCGCACATCTTGAGGAGCTCCCCGTCCTTGGGGTCGAACTGGTCCTCGTTGTACATCTCCTGAAGCTCCGAGGACTCCACCCGCCGCACCACGCCGTCCACGGCGGCGCAGGCGTGGAACTCCGAGCCCACGGAGAGCCCCAGGAAGAACGAAAGCCGCTCCACCAGCTCCTCGTAGCCGCCGCGCCGGAGCGGATCGAGGATAACCCTCTCCAGTTCGCGCTCCTCGTACTCCTTGATGAGGTCGCTGATCTGCTGCACGGACTGCTTCACCGGCGAGATTATGTCGCGCGTGAGCAGCTCGGGCAGGTCGTGGAAGAGGCCGCCGAAGAAGTTGTTCTGGGCCCTGGCCGGGCAGGCCTTCACCGAGAGCGAGAAGAAGTATGCGTAGCAGGCCACGATGAACAGGTGGCCCAGCACGCTGGTCTCGGGGATGCGCGGCGTCTGGGACCAGCGCTTCTGGAACCGGAGCTGGCCGCACACCTGTGCGAAGTGGCCGATGGGCGTGCGCGACTGGCCGAAGAGCCCCTCCTTGAGCTGCGGCACTCCCTCCAGGTCCGCGTGGGCCTCCAGCCCCTTGCGGAAGGAGTCCTCGATGTCCATGAGCTCGGTGTCCTGCCGGTTCATGGATTTGATGAGATTGAACTCCCAGCCCGAGGCGTAGAGGTGCGCGGCGGCCAGGATGCGGCGGTCGAGCGTCTCCTCGCCGGGGTGGCGCAGGTAGGCGGTGAGCCGCTCCCAGAAGGGCTCGCCAAGGCTCCTGACGCGCGGCTCAAGCTCCGTGAGCACCCAGTCGGTGAGCTGGCGGTAGTGGGCCGGGTTCTCCTTTATCTTATAGAAGACCGGCGGCTTGATGTCGGTGATGATGAGCCGGTAGAGGTAGTCGAAGACGCCCCCCTCCACGATGCGCCCGCACAGGGCCGTACGCTCCGCCGGGGGCATGCTCCGGGAGTTGAGAAGGAAGAGCACCCAGGCCACGATCATCTTGTGGGCCTGCTTGTCCACCTCCATGAGTTCGGCCGGGCGGAGCTTGTCGTTCCAGCGCTTCATGGAGGAACCGGAGAAGATAAGTTGAAGAAGACTCTTGCGTACGCTTGGCATGGCTGATAACTACCCGCGCCCCGGACAAAGCTCAAGACGGGAAAAAAAGCGCGGATGAGCCTTGACACGCGAGGCGCAAGCCCGTAAAGGACTCGTCTTCCCATTTGCATGGAGGACATTTCGTCATGAAGACATATAGCCCGAGCAGCAAGGAAATCACCCGCGACTGGGTGATCGTGGACGCCGCCGACAAGGTCCTGGGCCGTCTGGCCAGCCAGATCGCGCAGCGCCTGCGGGGCAAGCACAAGCCCGAATTCGCCCCCCACATGGACGCGGGCGACTTCGTGGTGGTGGTCAACTGCGAAAAAGTGCAGATCACCGGCCGCAAGCTCGACCAGAAAATGTACTATCGTCACAGCGGCTGGATCGGCGGCCTCAAGGAGACCGTCATGCGCGACATGATGGCCACCAAGCCCGACCAGGTGCTGATCAAGGCCGTCAAGGGCATGCTTCCCAAGAACCGCCTGGGACGTCAGATGCTGAAAAAGCTCAAGGTGTACGCCGGAGCCGAGCATCCCCACGCCGCCCAGCAGCCCAAGCCCCTGGCCTAATTTACGGGAGAGAACATGAGCACCGACTTCTTCTACGGAACCGGACGCCGCAAGACCTCCGTGGCCCGCACCCGCATCAAGCCCGGAACCGGACAGATCCTGATCAACGGCCGTCCCGTTGACGAGTACTTCCCCCGCAGCACGCTGCAGATGATCGTCCGCCAGCCCTTCAACCTCACCAGGACCCAGGGCAAGTTCGACGTGAACGCCACCCTGGACGGCGGCGGCATCTCCGGACAGGCCGAGGCCCTGCGCCACGGCATCTCCCGCGCCCTGCTGCAGGCCGACCCCGAGCTTCGTCCCGTCCTGAAGAAGGCCGGCCTGCTCACCCGCGATTCCCGCGCCAAGGAACGCAAGAAGTACGGCCAGCGCGCCGCCCGCGCCCGGTTCCAGTACTCCAAGCGCTAATCGCGGATTCGAAGAGTACCATGGAGGGCCGTCCCGTGCGGGATGGCCCTTTTTGTGTTTCCGGAAAGCTGGAGAAGACGCCTGCGGCGGCCAGAGGGATGATCCCCCTGGACCCTCAATTGCTTCGCGGGCATCACGCGCCCGACGGAATGCTCCAGCGGGCGTACACGGTGCAAATGGGGTCGCCCCCCGCCTTCACGAAAGCCGCCGAACACGCTACAACCTCCCGGCCAGGAGACCACCCATGTCAACCGAAAAGCTCCGCCCCAAGCTCCTTTTCGCCGACCCAAGCGGCGACATCTACGACCACCCCGAGCTTGAGATGCTCGTGCGCCGGGGCGACCAGGTGGGCCTGCCCCGCCCCGACGAGCTCATGCCCCTGCCGCCCGAGAGCGAACTCTTCCTGCTGCCGGGCCGGTCCGCGCTGGGGTTCGACCCCGAGTCGGGCGAGGTGGAGCAGATGGAGGAGCTGGCGGTGGCCGCCTTCGTCTCGCCGGGCCACACTCTTTCGGGGACGACCGCCTACAAGGCGCGTCCCGGCGCGCCAGTGCTGCCGCTCTTCGCCTACGGCGCGGTGGGCATGGTGGGCGACCGCTTCTACGTGTGCGCCAAGCGCGTGGACCAGGACCAGCGACAGGTGTTCTCGAACATCCCCAAGAAGCGCATCACCCAGGGGGCCAAGGCACTCATGAGCCGCTTCCCCAAGAACAGGCTGGTGAGCCATCTGGCCGGATGCGCCCTCACCTACTGTTGCCCGGCGGCGCGCAACCTGGCCCTGGGCCGGTTCGAGGCCCCGCTGCCCACGTCGCGCGCCTGCAACGCCCGATGCGTGGGCTGCCTGAGCCTTCAGCCCGAGGACAGCGGATTCCCCTCCACACAGAACCGCATCACCTTCCGCCCCTCGCCCGAGGAGGTCTGCGAGGTGATGCTGGCCCACTCCGAAAAGGAGTCGCGCCCCATCCTGAGCTTCGGCCAGGGCTGCGAGGGCGAGCCGCTCACCGAGGCCGCCCTCCTGGCCGAGGCCGCGAAGCTGTACAGGGCCAAGGGCGGCAAGGGCACGGTGAACGTGAACACCAACGGCAGCCTGCCGGATGTGGTGGACGATTTGCGCGCGGCCGGTTTCGACTCCATGCGGGTGAGCATGGTCAGCGCACGCGCCCCGCTGTACGAGGCCTACACGCGCCCGCAGGGCTACGGCTTCGCCCAGGTGGCCCAGACCGTGGAGAGGGCAAAGGACGCGGGGCTCTTCGTGAGCCTGAACTTCCTCTACCATCCCGGGGTCAGCGACACCGAGGAGGAACTGGAAGCTCTGGGGAATCTTGTGGAGAGGACCAAGGCGGATTTCATCCAGCTGCGAAACCTGAACCTGGACCCGGACCTCTACGCCGGGATCGTCACAGGCTCAGGCGTCGGTTTCGGGGCCAGCATGGGGCTCCAGAACTTCATGAAACGGCTCAGGAAGCGCTGCCCGTGGCTCAAGTACGGATATTTCAACCCCTACCTGGGTGAGGGCGGGGCATAGTTCCGGCCGGGCTTGCGGCCCGGCCTCCTGTCCGGCGCGGTTCCTATTGCCCGGGCGTGGGCTGGATGCCGTCGCCGCATCGCTCCCTTGCGCGCTCGCACCTGGAGTAGCAGGCCTTCCGGCTAGCTGGGTCGGCAAGCTCGCCGCATCCCGCCAGACACGCGCTCAACTGCCCGGCGCATCCCCCGCGCCGTTCGCCGCGCTCGACCTGCTCTCCGGCTGGAGCGCCGCGCAGGATGCGAAGGGGGTCGATCACCTCTCCCGGTCCGGCGTCCTCCAGGTACAGGACCCTGTTTCCGTCGTCGCGGAAGTAGAACCTCCCGCCGTCGTCCCGGTAGAAAGGCCGGGACTCATCCTCCACATAGTACAGGCCGCCGCCGGAATCCCGGACCACGGCACTGCTCCTGTACACGGTGTGCAGGGCTCCGCCCTCGTCCACGTAATAGAGCTGTCCGTTGACGTCCCGGTAATACCGTTTCGCGGGCTGGCCTTGCCCGGCTGACGCCCTCGCCGTTTCGGCGGGGGCGGGAGCTGACGCCCCGTAGGAATCCGGGACGGCTTCCGGCGTTCTTTTCGGCTGGACGCATCCTGCGAGCATCACGCCAAGTGAAAGAAATGCCGTCGCCGCGACCCGCGCGGCATGGTCATGAACCCCCATGATTGCCTCCTTTCCATCGAGACTCCACGAATCGAGCATGGAAAACAGCGCGGCTGTGAAGTCAATCGGGACAATCCTGGGGTGCAAAAGGGGGATGCGTACAAAAAAGGCCTCCCGCCATCGCGGGAGGCCTGCTTCGATCAGGGTCCGCCGCGGCTTAGGCCGGGCAAGAGGGACAGCCTCCGCCGGGTCCAGCCGGGGTGTCCACGACGACGCGCTCGTCGTCGGGCCCCGCGAGCTTCTCGATCTCGCCGATGAGCCAGGCTCTTTCGTGCAGGGCGTTCAGGCGGCCGAGCACGTCGTCCGCGTCCTCCTTGGCCACCACCATCACGAAGCCCACGCCGCAGTTGAAGGTCTGGAGCATCTCGCCCCAGGAGAGTTTGCCTGCCTCCTTGAGCCAGTTGAACACGGGAGGCACGGCCCACTTGTCCATGGACACGTGGGCGGCCACGCCCCTGGGCAGGATGCGCGGGATGTTCTCGTAGAAGCCGCCGCCGGTGACGTGCACCATGCCCTTCACCTGGAGGTCGCGCATGACGTTGAGCACGCTTTTCACGTAGATGCGGGTGGGGGCGAGCAGGGCCTCGGACACGGTCTGGGAAGCGCCGGGCACCAGGTCGTTGGGGCGCAGGCCGCTTGAGGCCAGGATCTTGCGGATGAGGGAATAACCGTTGGAGTGCGGCCCGGAGGACTTGATGCCGATGACCGCGTCGCCGATGCCGATGCTTGAGCCGTCAACGATTTTGGCGTTGTCCACGATGCCCACGCAGAAACCCGCGAGATCGTAGTGGCCGGGGGGGTAGAAGTCGGGCATCTCGGCGGTCTCGCCGCCGAGCAGGGCGCAACCGGCCTCGGTGCAGCCGTGGGCCACGCCCTTGATCACCCGCTCGGCAACGTCCACGTCGAGCTTGCCGGTGGCGAAGTAGTCCAGGAAGAACAGCGGTTTGGCGCCCTGGACCAGGATGTCGTTGACGCTCATTGCCACCAGGTCGATGCCCACGGTGGAGTGGCCGTCAAGTTCGAAGGCAAGCAGGAGCTTGGTGCCCACGCCGTCGGTGGAAGAAACCAGTACGGGTTCCTCGAAATCCTGCAGATCGAGTTTGAAAAGGCCGCCGAAACCGCCTATGTCAGTAATGACGCCCTTGTTGAAGGTGGCCTGGGCCAGGGGCTTGATGCGGTTCACCAGCTCGCCCGCGGCGACGATGTCCACCCCGGCGCGGCGGTATGCCTCGGCGCGGTCGCTCATAGTTGAAATGCTCCTTAAAAACTGATTGCTCTTCATAAGCCTTCCCGGCGCCAAATTCAAGGAGATGCAGCATGCCTTCCCCAACCGCACAAGCTCTCATCGCCCTCCTGGCCTTGGCGGCCATGCTGCCTTGCGGCCCTCCCTCCGCGCTCGCGGAAGACGACGACGGCCGCCAGGACGTCACTATCGGCAACCCCGACCGCCAGCGCTCGGGCGTGAACGAGCGCGGAGACAACGAGATGGTTGTCGAGCCCAAGCCGCGCCGCAAGCAGCAGGTTCCCGACATGGGCCCCATCTACGTGGTGCCCCAGGTGAACACGGGGCGTGGGCAGGCTCCCGTCATCCTTCCCGTTCCGCAGGGCCAGCAGCCCCGGCAACAGGGACCGGCTCAGCCCCCGGCTCCCGGACGGCAACCGTGAAGCCTGTCCGCGTGGACATGCAAGGAGGACGACCATGCACCCGGCCAAACTCTGGAAACCCCTGAAGGACGGCAAGCTGCAATGCCGCCTGTGCTCCCACTTCTGCCTCATCGGCCCCGGCGAAAGGGGCAAATGCGCCGTGCGCGAGAACAAGGACGGGGAACTTTTCAGCCTGGTCTTCGACCGCGCCGCCGCCGTGAACATCGACCCGGTGGAGAAGAAGCCGCTCTACCATTTCATGCCCGGTTCGCGGACCTTCTCCTTCGGCACCATGGGCTGCAATCTGGAGTGCTCCTTCTGCCAGAACTACTCCCTCTCCCAGCCACCCAGGGAGGGCCGCCCCATCGAGGGCCAGAAGGTGAACCCCGGCCTGCTCGTCCGCGCCGCCCTGGACGCGGGCTGCTCCTCCATGTCCTACACCTATTCAGAGCCGACCATCTTCTTCGAGCTCATGTTCGAGACGGCCCGCCTGGCACGGGAGAACGGGCTTCGAAACATCATGGTGTCCAACGGGTTCATGTCCCCCGAGTGCCTGGAAGAGCTGAACGGGCTGATCGACGCCATCAACGTGGACCTCAAGGGATTCACCCCGTCCTTCTACGAGGACGTGTGCGGGGCCAGGCTCGAACCGGTGAAGAAGAATCTGGTGCGCATCCGCGAGCTTGGCTGGTGGCTGGAGGTGACGACGCTTGTCATCCCCGGCCTCAACGACGCCGCGGAGGAACTCGGGAGGATGGCCTCCTTCATCGCCGGGGAGCTTGGCGCGGATACGCCGTGGCACCTTTCGCGGTTCCATCCAGACTTCAGGATGCTCGACCGCCCGCCCACCCCGCTTGCCACTCTTGAGAGGGCGTGGGAGATCGGGCGCGCGGCGGGGCTTGAGTATGTGTACGTGGGCAACGTGCCCGGCAACGCGCGCAATTCCACCATCTGCCCAGGGTGCGGCAAAACCGCGATCGAACGGGAGGGCTTCACGGTGCTCGGAGGGACGCTGCAAGACGGCAAATGCTCCGCATGCGGGCGGGAGATAGCCGGCCGCTTCGCCTGACAAAGTGGCCCCTAAGAGGGGGGGCTTTCCCGGGCAATGTGCTGGAATGGTTGTCTGTGTCTTCGAAGAGATGGTCTTGTTTGTCGAGGGCGCCATATTTGCGCCGCGTAGCCGCATGAGCCCGCACCCGACTGAAGGCACTGTCCCGGCGGCGTCTGTTCATCCCTGAGCGCCTGGGCATGGTTTTCGGGATGAGGCGCTTTCCCGCCAGAGGTGCTTGCCATTTCGCGCAAACGCGATAAGATGAAATGTTGTCCATCTTTTCGCCCCCGCGCTTGCCCCGGCGTTTGCCGCCTGCTAAGGGATCCGGCATGTCCATAATCAAAGGAGCCGCCGCTTATCCCGGCGCTTCCGGAAAAAGAAACACCAAGACCCTTTCGTGGGCCCCGTTGGCCCTTCTTCTCGGCATCGCCTTCTTCCCGGGCTGCGCCAAGAAGCCAGCCTGCCTGGTGGAGCAGGACCCCGCCACCCCGTCTTGCTCCCCGGACAAGCTCTTCGCCCGTCCCAAGCAGGCCTCCAAAAAGCTCGAAGTCACGGCCATGGCATACACCGCGAGGAGCGTGGGCAAATCCGGCAAATCGCTCCCCAGGGCGGCCAACGGCGAACTCCTTCATCCGGACGTCAGCGCCATCGCCGTCTCGCCGGACCTCATCGAAGAGCACGGCCTGAGCCTGGACAAGACCGTGACCATCTCGGGCCTTGGTGAGTACAAGGTGATGGACCTCATGGGGTCGCGTCACTCCAAGAGCATCGACATCTATTTCGGCAACGACAACGCGGGCGCACGCCAGTGGGGCAAGCGCACGCTGATGATTTCCTGGGAATAAGTCCGCGCGTGGGCCTGCCGGCCCTCTAGAGCCACTCCGGGGCTGGAGGCTCCTCCCCTCCAGCCCCCCCTTCGGGAACCGCCCTCTCCTGAGCGAAAACGCCCTCCGGGGCGTTTTTCGCATGCATCGTCCTTGCCGGGCGGCATCTCCGGCCCTTGCGCTCGCGCCCAGGACGGGGCTATTGTCTTGCGTGACTCCTCGGGGCCGCCAGGCTTGCGGTCCCGGCCGGGCCGGACATCCGCGCGATGGCTGCGCGGGACCCCGCCCCGGCCCATCCTGCCCTTGGCGGACCATGCTCAAGAAGATCCGCGTATTCGACCTTCAGGTCGGGATGTACGTGGTCGATACGGGACTTTCCTGGCTCGACCACCCCTACCTCTATTGCAGCGAGGGTCTGATCGAGTCCGAGGAGGACATCCGGACCATCCGCTCCCAGGGGTTCGCGGAGACCTTCATCGAGACCGACAAGGACGCCCTGCGCTGCGACGCCATGCGCGTCTACGACCAGGCCGCCCTGGAGAAGGCCCTCGCCGAGGCTCTGCTGGACTACCCCGCCGAGCTCAAGTCCAACAAGAACGTCCCTCTGGCCGAGGAGCTCCGGGCGGCGGTCCAAGTCCACGCCAAGGCGGTGGAAACCGCGCGTTACGCCATGGAGGCCGTGGCCGCCGGGGTCCCGCTCGATTCCCAGGCCTGCCTGGACTCCGCGCGCGGCATTGCCGCCAGCGCATCCCGCAACCGCGACGCTCTGGTCTGCCTGACGATGCAGGGCGACGCCGGAGGCTACCACGTCCGCCACGGGGTGGGCGTCTCCGTGCTGGCCGCCGCCTTCGGCGACTATCTGGGACTGAGCCGCAACCAGGTGACGGAACTGGCCGTGGCGGGGCTTTTGCACGACGTGGGCAAGGCCCTGTCCCCGAAGGACCTCCTGGACAAGCCCGGCAAGCTCTCCGACGAGGAGTATCAGAGGCTCAAGCGCCATCCCATCGAGAGCTGCGCCGTCGTGTCGGGGTGCATGTCCCTCTCGGAGCACGTGTTGCGCGGCATAGCCGAGCACCACGAGCGCTTCGACGGCTCCGGCTATCCCCAGGGCCTCAAGGGTTCGGGACAATGCTTCCACGGCCGCCTGCTGGCCATCGCCGACGTGTTCGACGCCCTCACCCAGGACCGTCCCTACAAGTCGCGCCTGCTCCCGGACAAGGCCATGAGCGCGGTCTACGCCCTGCGTGGCCGGGACTTCGACACCCAGATGCTCGAGCGCTTCATCAAGTGCCTGGGCGTCTATCCCGTGGGGAGCCTCGTCCGCCTCACCTCGGGAGAGCATGCCGTGGTCAGCGAGTCCAACCCGGCCACGCCGTTGCGCCCCAAGGTGACGGTGGTCTTCGACCAGGACATGGCTCCCATCCATCCTGCGCCGGTGGACCTCTCCGGGAGGGAAGGCCCCGCGCCGGCCAAGCCCATGGATATCGCGGCGATCATCGACCACAGGCCGCACGGGGTAGCCGCGGGGGACCTTCTGCTGTGACGCGCGGTCAGAGGGCCAAAAATTCGCAACGAGTGGAATTGGTACCGCATCCGCCGGTTGCTGCGGATTGCGTCCCGCGCGCCTTGAGCGCACGCGATGCCGGGCGGCTTGCGTCCGCCCTTGGAGGACTTATACTTTACTTGTCCGGCGAGATGCCCCGGCCCCGGCCGGGACGCGCCGGGCCGCCGTCCCGGCCAGCCTGCCCGACTGCTGCCGGGACGTCCGTTTGAGGAGGACAGATGTGAACCCGCGAAGCAAGACGTCCGCCGGGGACAACGCCCGCATCATGGAAGGACTGTTGTCGCGCTTCACCTGGCCCGTGGAGGAGGAGTTCATGCGCGACTTCTTCGAGGTCCGCACCGACCACGTCCGCCGCAAGCACGTGGTGTTCTGGCCCAGGGAGTCCTCGGGGCAGACACCCTCCTTCGGGCGCTATCTCCACGAGATGGGCCACGCCCTGCTGGCGGAGAAGGTCCACCCCCAGTTCGCCAGGCCGTCCTTCGCCAGGGGGATCGGCCCAGAGCTCAAGGGGACCTACGGACCGCTGTTCGACGCGGCCCTGGACTGGTTCGTCCAGGCGCTGCTCATGGACATCGCTCCAGGCCCGCAGGGCGAGGACATCGACGCCCGCTTCCGGCAGACGGCGCACATGCTAAGACAGGGCGCGGCCCTGCCGAGCGTGGAGTTCGTCGTGGATTCCGGCCTGGCAATGGCCTCGTTCAGGCACTACCGGGGGCTGGACGTGGAAACGCCGGGAAAGCTGGCCGAGGTGGTGGACGCGTTCCTGAAGACCCCGCCAGACAAGCCCTCCCTCTTCGGGTTGCAGGGCCTGGCCAGGCGGCTCATGGGAGTGTTCGAGCTGCACACCGCGAGTCTAGTCCACGAGCTGGGTTTCGAGCGCTGGCGCATCGAGCCGGTGAGGAAAGGCTGACCCCTACTCCCTGTTCCGGAGCACCTGGAGAACCTCCACGTTGGCCGCCTGCCAGGCGGGATACGCTCCGGCAACGAGGCCCAGAAGCGCGGAACCGGCCAGGGCCTGTACGATCAGCCAGCCGTCGTAGACGTAGGGGAAGCCGCCCAGGGCGTAGACCGCCGTGAGAAGCCCCAGGGCGGTCAGCACCCCCGCCGCGCCTCCCGCCGCGCTCATCACGCCCGACTCCAACAGGAACTGCCGGACTATGTCCCGCTTGCGCGCGCCCATGGCCCGCCGCACGCCGATCTCAAGCCGTCTCGCCCGCACAAGAAGGATCATGATGGACAGGATGCCGAGCCCGCCCACGGCGAAGGACAGGCTCGAGCTGATGAGCCCCAGCACGTCCACCAGATCGAGGGCCTGCTGCTTGAGCTGCATGGTGTCCTCGGCGGTGAGCACCGAGAAGTCGTCGCGCTTGCCGCCCGATATGTTGTGGCGGCTGCGCATGAGGGCCGTGGCCGAGGCCTTGGTCTGGCCGTAGTCCGTGCCGTCGGCCATCTGCATGAACACTCCCGTGACCCAGGTCTGGTTGGCCATGCGGCGCATGTAGGTGGAGAGGGGTACGAATACCTGCTCGTCCTGGTCGGTCCCGGAGATGTCGGAGCCTTTCTCCTCCATGACGCCAAGCACCGTGAGCCCGGCCTTGTAGACGTACACCACCTGCCCCACGGCCTTTCGCGGGTCGCCGAACAGGCGCTGGGCGATCTTGAGGCCCAGCACCGCGACCTTGGCCCTCTCGCGCTCCTCCTCACCGGTGAAGAACCGGCCCAGCTCCGGCTGGAAGCTGCGCACGGCGGGATACGCCGGCCATGTGGCCACCATCTGGCACTGCACCTTCGTGTTGCCGAACCGGATGGGCATGTTGCGCAGGACAACTGGAACCGCCTGTACCACCCCCGGAACGGAGCGGATCACGGCCATGGCGTCCTCGTACTGGAAGGTGTTGGCTCCGCCCGAGGAGCGGGCTCCCCCGCCGCGAGTGAAGCGCACCTGCCCCGCCATGACCGCGAACAGGTTGGGGCCGAGCTTCTCCACCTCTATCTCGGCCTGGCGCACCATGGCCTTGGACACGTGGCGCACCCCCGTGAGGGCCAGCGCGCCGAGGAACACGCCCAGCATGGCCAGCACGGTGCGCAGCTTGTGGGTGGCGAGCGCCTGGAGGGCTATTTTCAGGCTGAGGAGCACCAATGCCCTATACCCCCTCCCGGGCAAGGGGGCAACGGGGGCGGGCAAATGAAAAACCCGGCGGATTCGCATCCGCCGGGCCTTGACCGCATGACAATCCTCGGGGCTATTTGCCGAACGGGCAGTGCGGGAAGGTGCAGGCCTTGCAGTTCATGCAGAACCCTCCGTGCCCCATGCGGGCCAGCATGGCGCGCGTCACCGGGGCTCCCGCCAGCACCCTGGGCAGCAGGAGATCCAGGGCCGTCACCTTGTGGAACAAGGCGCAGGCGGGCACGCCCATGACCGGCACCTCCCCGATGCGTCCCACCAGGGTCATGTTGCCCGGCAGCACCGGCATGCCGAAGAGCGCGTCCTCGAGGCCCGCCTCCACAAGCCCCTTGCGGGTCACGTCGCCCGGGTCCACGCTCATGCCCGCCGTGGTCAGGATCAGGTCGCACCCGGCGTCCAGGAGCTCCCGCGCCCCGGCCGCGATGGCAGCCGCGTCGTCGGGGGCGAAGCGGGTTACGGCGAGGCTCGACCCCAGCGCCTCTAGCTTCGCGGCCAGGATCGGGGCGAACTTGTCCTCGATGAGCCCGGTGAACACCTCGGTGCCCGTGATGAGCGCCCCGGCCCTCGCCGTCCTGAGCGGCCTCACGTCCATCAGGGGCGCTCCCCCTGCCAGCCGGAGGGCGTCGTCCATGAGCGCGCGGGGGAGGTAGAGCGGAATCGCCCGCACGCCGGCCAGGGCCTCCCCCTTCTTCACCAGCGAGCCGTCATGGCGGGTGGTCAGGGCCACCTCGGCCAGCGCGTTGAGGGCAGCCAGCCGGTCCTCGTCCACGGCGAGCAGACCGTCGCGGGCCGCCAGAAGCGTGATCTTGCCCTCGCGGGGCGGACCGGCCGGCTCAAGCCCGCCGCAAGCGCACAGCGCGTCCGCAAGGGCCGTGGCCGCATCGTCCTCGTGGACGAAATCGCCGCCCACGCCGCCCTCGCCCGCCACGTAAACCTCCATGCGGCCCATGCGCTGCAGGCGGCAGAGGTCCCCGGCCTGGAAGGTCTGGCCGCGCACGAAGGCCGCGCCCTTGGACTTGCCCGGCTCCACCTGGGTCATGTCGTGCAGGGCCTGGCGGCCAAGCGCCTCCTGGACCGGCACCGCCTCCAGCTTCGGAGAGGCGGCGTCCCTGACGAAAAGGTCCTCGCCCCGGCAGCCCAGGCATGTCGAGCCGTGCATGGCCGGATAGGCCTCGCCGCAGGCGGGGCAGACCGCGATGGCCCCCTTGGAGCGCTTGCCGAGCCAGGTGGGGGACACGCGCACGGCGGCGACGGTGAGGATGGATTCGCCAGCCTCGAATATCTCCTCGCGCAGCTTGCCGGAGTCCTGATCGTGCTTATGCTTGAGTTTCAAAAACCAGCCCGCGATCTCGGGGTAGGGGCCGAACCTGGCCGGGTCCAGGATGACCCGGAACCCCTCGCCGCTGTATTTGTCGTAGAGCGTCAGAGCGTAGCGGCCGATGTCGCGCAGGCGCAGCCAGCCGTTGCCCAGGGTGCAGGGGGTGAAGAGCTGCACGGCGTCCGGCAGGCAGGCCTGGGTCTCGCACAGGGCTTCGAAGAGCGTTCCCTCGGGCAGGTTCCTCCGGGCGGCGTCCACCATGAAGCCGCCAATGAGCAGCCCGGGGGCGGGGTAGTTGTGGAATGCGGTGATGCGCTCCAGGTATTCCTCGCGGGTGAGGCCGCAAACCTTCTTATCCATGAGCATCTTCTCTCCCTCCCGTCTCCTCGAACGGTCTGACCGGCCAGGGGAACGCCGCGGCGGCGCGCTTCAGGGCGTAGGCCTCCACGTCCGCGTGCCACTCCTTGAAGGACCGGGCGAGCCGCTCGCCGAGCGGAGTCAGCACGAACCCCCTCTGCCCGCGCGACTTCTCCACCAGCGGCTCACCGGCCATGGCCTCACTGGCCTTGAGCCGTCCCCAGGCCGCCCGGTAGGACATGCTCATGGCCTTGGCGGCCTGGTTGAGCGAGCCCGTCTCCTGGATGCGCAGCAGCAACTCCGCGCGGCCCAGTCCGAGCAGCATGCCCTCGGGCGTTTCCAGCCAAAGATGGAGCCTCAAAGTGGGGCTGACCGTATCCATGCGAAACACCTCGTTATGTTATTGCGAACATACTTCTGCTAGGGCTAACATAAACAACACCCGGACACAATCCCTGTTGACCCAAAACCCGCCCTTACGTACGGCTGGACGCCCATGACTCCCGACAGCGCCGCCCCCTACCGCTCCATCTGGAAGCTCACCTGGCCGCAGCTTCTGATGATGGTGTTCCAGTTCCTCATCGGCGTGGCGGACGTGTACGTGTGCGGCCGCATCGGCCGCGACGCCCAGGCGGCCATGGGGCTGGTGAGCCAGGCGCTGTTCTTCTTCCTCACGGTGGCCATCGCCGTGGCCAACGGCTCCGTGGCGGCGCTCAGCCAGTCGCTGGGCGCGGGCAGGAAGGCCCGGGCGGCCCGGTTCGGCGGGCTGTGCCTGCTGTCGGGGGTTTTGCTCTCCGTGCTGATCCTGGCGGCCGGGCTTTCCCTCAAGGACGTGTTCCTGACTCTGCTCAACGTTCCGGAGGAGGTGTACGGCCCGGCACGGAGGATACTCACCCTCTACCTGTGGCTTCTGCCCATCAACTATCTGTTCCTCATCGCCAACGCGGTGCTCAGGTCCCACAAGATGGTCATGGCCCCGCTCTACGCCATGGGCGTGGGCTGCGCCGTGAACGCCTGGCTGGACTTCGGCCTGGGGCTCGGCTGGTGGGGGTTGCCGGAGATGGGCTACATGGGCGTGGCCTGGGCCACCTTCTGGTCCATGCTCGGGGGGCTTTTGTGCAACGTGTTCTTTCTGGCCCGGGCGGGGCTGCTCACCCGTGCCATGCTTCCGGCGTGGCGCTGGGCCAGGGTGGCCTGGCGCTACGTGTTCCGGGTGGCCTGGCCCGCCGGGCTCATGCAGGTGGTGTGGCACACGGGGTATCTTGTCCTTCTCTCCATCACGGGAGGGCTGCCCGAGGGCGGAGTCGAGGCCCTGGCTGGATTCGCGGGCGGGTCCAGGGTGGAGTCGGGCGTGTTCCTGCCCGCATTCGCCTTCAACCTGTCCGCCTCCATCCTGGTGGGACACGCGCTGGGAGCGGGCGACAAGGCCGAGGCCAAGCGCATGGGCTACCGGGTATGGGGCCTGGGGGTGCTGCTCATGAGCGCCCTGGCCGCCGCGCTCTGGCCCTTCCTGCCCAGCCTCTCCTGGCTGTTCGCCCCGGACGCGGCCGTGGCCGCCCAGACCGGGAGCTACCTGCGCTACAACCTCCTGGCCATCCCCTTCACCTGCACCAGCATGATTCTGGCGGGCGCTTTGACCGGGGCGGGGGCCACGGTGTACAATCTCATCGTATTCGGGGTATCGATCTGGTGCGTGCGCCTTCCCGTGGCGTGGTGGCTGGGGTGGAAGGCGTGGGGCACGGCCGAGGGCGTGTGGCTCTCCATGCTCGTCTCCCAGATGTTCCAGGCGGCCCTGCTGTTGGCCGCCTACCAGTTCAAGGACTGGTCCCGCTTTTCCATGATCAAATCCAGGAACGGACGTGAACAGAGAGTATAAGCCTTTATCGCTTGAAGGCCGGGAGGAATACCTCGCCCGGCTGGCAGCCTGCCCGCAGAAGGTGTCGGATTACTCCTTCGCCAACCTGTGGGGCTGGTGCGAGGAATACGGACTTGAGTGGTCCTTCGGGGACTCCCACGTGTGGCTCCGCCAGACAAGGCCGGACATCGTGCACTGGGCTCCGGTGGGGCCGTGGGAGGCCGTGGACTGGAGCCGCTGCCCCACCCTTGCCGGAGGCGGGGCCTTCACCCGCGTGCCCGAACGGCTGGCCGCCATCTGGGCCGCCGCGCTGCCGGGACGGGTGGAGGCGACGGAGGCCCGCGAGCACTGGGACTACGTCTACGGCATCGAGGAACTGGTGAAGCTCTCCGGCAACCGCTTCCACAAGAAGAAGAACCTGCTGTCGCAGTTCATCAAGACCTACGACTACGACTACCGCCCCCTCACGGCCGACTGCATCGAGGAGGTGCTGGAGATGCAGCTGGAGTGGAGCCTTTGGCGCGAGGCCGAGGGCGACGCCACGCTCAGGGCCGAGAACCGAGCCATATCCCGCGTGGTGAAGGACTGGGACCGCCTGCCCAACCTGCTGGGGGGGGCCATCCGGGTGGAGGGCAGGGTCATCGCCTACACCGTGGCCGAGCCCCTGGACGACTCCATGCTGGTGATCCACTTCGAGAAGGGCCATACCGGCTTCAAAGGCGTGTACCAGGCCATCAACCAGATGTTCCTGGCCAGCCTGGACAAGCCCTACACCCTGGTCAACCGCGAGCAGGACCTGGGAGACGAAGGGCTTCGCAAGGCCAAG
>JBMORI010000023.1:0-23584 GCA_049322415.1 Thermodesulfobacteriota bacterium
GTACGGCTGGGTGGAGTCCATGAACGCGCGCTACGCCTCCATGGTGACGCGCGACGGCAAGGCGCTGCTCATCCCCAACGACGAACTCATTTCCAACCAGGTGGTCAACTGGTCCTTCACCGGTCCCAACGTGCGCGCGAAGATACCCGTGTCCGTGGCCTACTCCACGGACCTGGGCAAGGCCATGGAGCTCATGCTCGCCGCGTGCAAGGACAAGGACAGGGTGCTTGAGAACCCGAGGCCGAGGGTGCTGCTCAAGTCCTTCGGGGACGACGGCGTGCAGCTGGAGCTTCGCGTCTGGGTGCAGCATCCGCAGCGCGGCATGGCCAACGTGGCCAGCGACATCCAGCTGGCCATCTGGGACGCGTTCCAGGATCACGGCATCGAGTTCCCCTTCCCCCAGCGCGACCTGCACGTGAAGGAGCCCGTGACCGTGCGGCTGGAGGAGCCGGGGGAGGGGAAATAGTAGGGGGCGCGGGCCAGTCATGAGTATTTGCGCCTGGGCGTCCAGGCGCAAAACCGGCGAAGGCACGGCCGGGAGAGGTAAGGTCCAGGAATAAAGAGGATCAGGTGAGGGCTAGTAACGGATGGGCGAAAGCCCGTGCGCGGCCAGGACCTTGTCCGAAAGCCCAGCCCAGGCCCCTTCCGGCTGCCAGACCTCCAGCACGGCCTCGCGGGCGGCCCCGGGCGCCAGGCCCTCGCGAATGACCCGGTACAGCGCGCAGAACATGGAGGCCCGCCAGTTCAGCGCGCAGTGCACCAGGGCCTTGCGCTTCCGGCTGGCGTCCATCCACTTCTGGAAGGCGAGGTAGTCGTCAAGGCGTGGGGCCTCCCAGTCCACGGGCAGCCATGTGAAGTCCAGCCCGTTTGCGCGGCAGATATCGGCCTCGTCCGGCAGATGCCCGGTGGATTTCTCCGTGGCCAGATTGACCATCGTCTCGAAGCCGTGGCGCGCTATCAGGGCGTACTGCTCCGGCGCGGGCTGGCCACAGCAGGCCAGCCTTGCGTCGATGGCGATGAAATTGAGGATCGATTCGAGGCTTTCCATGCCTGTCCGCTCCGGCGCGAAAACAGCTCGCGTCCGGGGACTCCGGACGCGGGCGGCAGTATGGCAAAATGCGGTGCGTTACTTGCCCAGCGTGGCGAGCTTGTCCAGGTCGATCTGGCCTGCAACGCTCTTGAGGAGTTCCCCGTCCATGGAGCCGCGAAGCTGCAGGGAGACCGCGAAGCGCGACGGCACCATGATCACCAAGTCGGCCTCCTTGTCCTTGAGGTGCAGGTAGAGCGAGCCCTTGTATCCCTTGACGGTGACGGGCTTCACCACCTCCTCGGTGCTCTCCATCTCCACCTGGGCGGTTGCCGCCATGGCGGCCGCCATGGCCGGGCCGCCGTCGAAGATGGCCACTTCCAGGGTCATGTCGTCCTTGGTGAACTCGATGGTGGCCTCGCTGGCCTCCACGGGCGATTTCACGGTCTGCCCCGTGGGTTCCCCGGCGGTCCAGCCCGGAACCTTGATGCTGATGAGCGGGATGAGCTCCTTGAAGTTGACGGGCTCGGCGCGGACGGTGCCGGCCAGGACGATCAGCGAGAAGAAGGCGGTCAGAAAGGCGCGCTTGCGCATGGTCCCTCCCAGTGTGATTCGTGGCACGTTTGTTCCAGAATCCGGCTGATTTGACAACCGCATCCTTGCCCCATCCTCCGGAACCATCTAGGAAAGACACATGATCGCCACACCAGTCATCCTGGCCGCCGACATCGGCGGCACCAGCGGCCGGTTCGCCCTGTTCGGGTCCGGACCCGGACTCGCCCTCGAAAAGCAGGCAGTCATCCCCACGGCCGGACACGCAAGCTTCGAGGAGCTCGTAAGGGACGCCCTGGACGCGCTCGGGCCCGCGCGCATCGAGTCCGCCGTGCTGGCGGTGGCCGGTCCGGTGCAGGGCGGCAGGTTCTGCAGTCCGCCCAACATCGGATACGATTTCGACCTTGACGCCCTGCCCCCTGGGCTGGTCCCGGCCGGGGCGGTGCTCGTGAACGACTTCACTGCCCAGGCCCACGGCTGCCGGCTGTTCGGGGAGGCCCGCTCGCTGCCCGTGCTGCCTGGCGTAATGGACGAGAGCCTGACGCAGGCCGTGGTGGGAGCCGGTACCGGGCTCGGCAAGGCGGCGCTCGTGCCGGACGGGCGCGGCGGCTTCGCGGTCTGCGGCTCGGAGGGGGGGCATGCCGCCTTTCCGTTCAACGGAGCCGGGGAGGCGGATTTCCAGCGATTCGCCCTGGACGCGCTACGGGAGCCGTACGTGCGCTGGGAGAGCGTGGTGTCCGGCTCGGGGCTGGCGCTGACGCACCGCTACCTGACGGGCGAGGACCTGGACCCGGCCGGGGCGGCGGCGCGGCTGACCCCTGACGCCGCCACCACGCGCTGGTTCGCGCGCTTTTTGGGCCGGGCGCTCCGGGACTACGTGCTCGAGGTGCTGGCCCGGGGCGGTCTCTACATCTCCGGCGGGGTGGCGGCCAAGAACCCGCAGCTCGTGGAGCATCCGGCCTTCCGCGAGGAGTTCCTGTCGAGCGCCACACACCCGGAACTGCTCGCGGCCGTCCCGGCCCGCCTGGTGACAGACCAGTCCGTGGGGCTGTGGGGCGCGGCGGCGTACGCTGCGGGGATGCTCGCCCGGCGCGGCTGAGAGCCTTCAGGACCCGTGAGCCCTGGCGCTAGTCCGCCCGATCAGGAATCCCAGATGTGACGCCCCACGGGCGAGGACACCGCCGCCCAGATGGCCGCCAGCACCAGCTTGTCCTTGCGGGCCGCGCCCTGTTCCATGAGCGTCAGGATGCCCTCGGCCAGAGTCAGGTTGACTTCCTCGAAGGATTTTGCCGCGCCCGCGTCGTGCTGCAGGAACTCCCAGTCGTGGATGATGAAGGCCGGTCCGAACTCCCAGGAGGAGAAGCCCGGTATGCCCTGGAAGAGCTGCGGGATGCTGCCGCCGTCGGTGATCATCTCCTCGGGAGTGATGACCTCACCGGTGTGCCGGGTGAAGCTGAAGGGCTCCTCGCCGGGTTGCTGAAAGAAATCGAAGCGGTTGGGACCCGCCCAACGCAGATGGACGCGTCCGGAGAAGGAGCCCGGGATCACCTTGGGCATCTTGCCGAAGGAGAACCCTTGCGGATTGAGCGCTTTGACGACTGCATACAACCTACTGATATCGATAGGCATGTGAAGCCTCCGCCGCCGCCGGATTTGCATGGGCGATAGCATGCCCGGCGCGGCGCAGGCAAAGAAAAAAACCGAGGACCGGCCTGCCGGTCAGCCTTCAGCGCCCAAGATACTTCCCGAGCCGCGCCAGCCCCTCCTCGATGTTCTCCACCGAGTTGGCGTAGCTGAACCGCAGGTATCCTTCCGCGCCGGGTCCGAAGTCGATGCCCGGGGTCACGCCCACCAGGGCCTTTTCCAGTATGTCCCTCGCCAGCCCCAGGCTGTCGCCGCTCAGGTGGCGCGCGTCCGCCAGCACGTAGAACGCGCCCATGGGCTCCACCGGCGCTTTCAGGCCGAGCTTTGCGAGCCCCTCGATCAGGGCCAGCCGCCGCCTGCCGTACTCCGCCACCATCCGGGCCACGTCGGCGCCGCACTCGTTCAGCGCGGCGATGCCCGCCCACTGGGCAACGCTTCCGGCGCTTATGAACAGGTTCTGCTGCAGGCGCTGCATGGCCGGCACGTACTTCTCCGGAGCGATCACCCATCCCAGCCGCCAGCCGGTCATGGCCCAGAGCTTGGAGAAGCCGTTGAGGACGAAGCAGTCGTCCGTGAACTCCAGGGCGCAGCGGGAGCGCGCGCCGCCGTACTCCAGGCCGTGGTATATCTCGTCGGAAACCACGGTGACCCCGGACTGGCACACCGCCTGGAAATCGTGTTCCGGGATGATGGTGCCGGCGGGGTTGGCAGGGGAGTTCACCACCACGGCGCGGGGCTTGGCGGCCAGATGCGGGGCAAGGGTCTCCCGGGTGAACTGGAAGCCGTCCCCGGGCCTGGTCCTGGCCCGGCGGACCCGGCCTCCGGCGTAGGTGATGAAGTTGGGGTAGCAGGCGTAGTGCGGGTCGGTGAGCACCACCTCGTCGCCGGGGTGGATGAGCGCCGAGAAGGCGAGCAGCATGGCCGGGGACGTGCCCGAGGTGACCACGATGCGTCCGGGGTCCACGTCCACTCCGTAGGTGCGGGCGTAGTAGGCGCTGATGGCCTCGCGCAGCGCGGGCAGGCCCAGCGAATGGGTGTAGTGGGTCTGGCCGTCCTTGATGGCCTTGATGGCGGCTTCCTTCACCGGCTCCGGTGTGTCGAAGTCGGGCTCGCCGATCTGGAGATGGACGACGCTTTTCCCCTGGCGCTCCAGGGCGCAGGCGCGTTCCAGGATGTCCATGACGAGAAAGGAGGAGATGTTCTGGCAAAGCGGGTTCGGCATTGGTCCGTCCTCGGTTCTTGTGAGGGGATGGAGGTACTGGATGGCGGCGTGACCGTCAACGGCGTCCGCGCTCCCTTGCCAGCGGGGTCGGCCGGGAGGTAATGCAAGCGCTCCGGGGCCGTGAAAGCGCAGGTCCCAAAGGGGGCGTCATGCACGAGGAATCGCTGGGAACGGTCATACGCGACTATCTGACGGGTGAGGAGCTTGAGGAGACCTCCTACGAGGAGTTCCGCCAGGCCCTCGCCCGCCTGCTCGTGGAGGAGAAAGGCTATCCCAAGGGGTCCCTGGTCCCCAAGACCGGGGTGTGCTTCCCCGTCGATGGGCGGGACTACACCCGCATGGTCGACCTGACCGCCCTCGGCCCGGACGGAGCGCCGCTGATGCTCGTCATTTTCTGCTCCGGCGAGCCGGGCACCTACGTGAGGGAGGCCGTGGCCGCCGCGCGCCTTCACACTCCGCCTGTGCCGCTCGCGCTCACCACGGACACCAAGTCCGCCGTCCTGGCGGCAGCCGCATCCGGCGACGCGCTCGGCTCGGGCTTGCGGGCCATTCCTCATTACCCGGACCTCCCCGCGCTTGCCGCCTCGCACCCGGCCCCGGTACTTTCGCCCGACCGGGCCGAGCGGGAGGGCCGCATTCTCTACGCCTATTCCGAGATGCTCTCCGGCGGCTGCTGCCAGGGCGCGTGCAGGCCCAAGCCCAGAAGCGGAGCCGGCAGCTGATGCCCCCCGCGAAAAAGGCCGTCGAGGCCGAAGCCGTGCCGACGGACCTGGCTGCCATCCACGACTCCTACCATGGCCGCGTCCTGGCTTATATGCGGAGCATGGTGGGAGACTCCGAAGCCGAAGACCTCTCCCAGTCCGTGTTCCTCAAGGCCGGGGCCGCCCTGGCGGGCTTCGAGGGCCGCTCCAGCGTGTCCACCTGGTTGTTCCGTATAGCGGCTAACACTGCGCTCGACGCGCTCCGGCAGCGAAAAAACCGTCCTTCCGCGCCGGTGCAGGAGGAATCATCTTGCGCCTTCGGCATCGAGCCGTTCCCTTCCGCCGAACGCCAGGCCATCCGGGACGAGATGGCCGCCTGCATCCGCGAGCTGGTGGACTCCCTGCCTCCTGCCTCCCGCACGGCCCTTTATCTGGCGGACGTGGAGGGGTTCACCGCCGATGAGATCGCCCAGGTGCTCGGAGTCACGCCGGGAGCGGCCAAGATACGGCTGCACCGGGCACGCGCGGCGCTGAAGGACCTGATGAACGCCCACTGCCGCTTCTACCGCGACGAGAACAACGTCCTCTCCTGCGACCGCGTCCAGCCGGACGAGTGATGTATCTTTTCGGCGGCTTCCCCGTCTAAAGGGGAAAACCAATCGGGAGGATTGTCTGATGGATCGCATTTCATGCAGCGGCGGCAAGGCCGGATCGAAAGAGTTGAACGGCCTGGGCCACGAGACCGTGTACATCCCCAAGACCCGGAACGCCTGCGACCTTTGCGAGGACTACGCCGAGAGCCAGTCGGCCAAGCCGGTTGTGGTCATGAGCTGCGAAGGGGCCTGCCTGCGAGGGGAGATCGCCCGCCGCGCCGCCAACTACCTGTGCTTCGAGCTGGCCCGTGAGGACACTGCGCGCCTTTGCCTGGGCGGGGCCTTCACCAAGAACACAGGGCAGCGCAACATGGCGCGCCATGCCAGGCGGCTCGTGGCCCTGGAGGGCTGCCCCATCCGCTGCGCGGCGCGCATGATGCACGGCGTGCTGGAGGGACGGGAGGCCGAGGTGTTCGTGACTGACGCCATGTTCGACTTCGACCGGAGCCTTTTCGGAATCGACGAGATGCCCGAGGATGAGATCAAGGCCAACGCCATGATCGTGGCACGGAAGATCGCGGACGCGCTGCGCGGGCAGGGGCCTTCGACGCGAAAGGCCTGTTGCGGTTAGGGGCCGCCGGGCCGGCCGTCCGCCAGTGGCGCGGGCGGCCGGCCCTTCAGGCCCGGTCAGCGCATGACCTTCCCGATGACCCTGAGCGCCACGATGAGGATAATGGCTCCGGCCGTGGCCACGAGGACAGCTCCGAGCAGGCTCGCGGCGGGGCCGAAGACATAGCCGCCTATGGCCGCGCCGATGACGCCCACCACGATGTCCCCCGTCACTCCGTAACCGCCCCCCCTCACCAGGGTCCCGGCCAGCCATCCCGCCACGAGGCCGATCAGCAGAAACCACACGATGCCTGCCATGGGGTGTCCCTCCGTCAATCCAACTCGTTTTTGGAGGCCACGGTATCATGGCAAGGCGGCTTGAGGCAAAAAAAGCCCCGCTTTCGCGGGGCCCGGCAAATCCGGCGTCAATGGCGTATCAGACGGCGTCGTCGCCGGTCTCGCCGGTGCGGATGCGCACGACCTCTTCCACCGGCAGCACGAATATCTTGCCGTCGCCAACCTGCCCGGTGAGGGCGGACTTGCGGACTGTCTCGATCACGGAGGCGGCGCGGGCGTCGTCCACCACGATCTCGATCTTGATCTTGGGCACGAAATCCACCTTGTATTCGGCCCCCCGGTAGATTTCGGTGTGGCCGCGCTGGCGTCCGAATCCCTTCACATCGGTGACGGTCATGCCCTTGACGCCCATGGCGGTGAGGGCCTCCTTCACGTCCTCCAGCTTGTGGGGACGGGTGATGACTTCGATCATTTTCATGGGTGGCGTCCTTGTCTTATTCGTTGTAGGCGGCTTCGTTGTGCTCGGCCACGTCCAGGCCGACGCCCTCGCTCTCGGGGTCAAGGCGCAGGCCCGTGAGGCCGTTGACGGCCTTGAGCAGCACGAAGCTCACCACCAGGGCATACGCGCCCACGACGGCGATGCCAACAAGTTGCACGCCAAGCTGCCCGGGGTTGCCGTAGAACAGGCCGTCCGCGCCGTTGGGGTTGACCGTCTTGGTGGCCAAAAGGCCCGCCATGATCGTCCCGATCAGTCCGCCCAGGCCGTGGATGCCCACCACGTCCAGGCTGTCGTCGAAGCGCAGCCTGGACTTGAGCACCACCGCGAAATAGCAGCACAGACCGGCGGTCAGGCCGATGAGCACCGCGCTGTTTGGCGTGACGAAACCGGCGGCCGGGGTGATGGTGGCCAGTCCCGCGATCGCGCCGGAGGCCGCGCCCAGGGTGGTGGGCTTGCCCTGGTAGAGCCATTCCGTAACGGTCCACATGGCCATGCCGGCCATGCCGCCCAGGTGTGTGGCCACGAAGGCCGATCCGGCCACGGCGTCGGCGGCCAGGGCGCTGCCCGCGTTGAAGCCGAACCATCCGAACCAGAGAAGGCCGGTGCCAAGAAGGGTCATGGGCAGGTTGTGCGGGAAGAACTGCCGCCTGCCGTGGTCCTTGCGGGGGCCGATGACCAGGACGGCCGCCAGCGCCGCCGCGCCGCAGGTGAGGTGGACCACCAGGCCGCCCGCGAAGTCCAGCACGCCCATGGCCTTGAGGAAGCCGCCGTTGCCCCACACCCAGTGGCACACCGGGTTGTAGACCAGCACGGCCCAGGCCACGCTGAAAACGACGAAACTGGTAAACTTGACGCGCTCCGCGAAGGCGCCGGTGATGAGGGCCGGGGTGATGACCGCGAACATGCACTGGAAGATCATGAAGACCACGTGCGGGATGGCGGGCGCGTAATCCGCGTTGGGAGCCGCCCCCACCCCGCCGAGTCCGGCCCAGGAGAGGTCGCCCACGATTCCGGCCACGTCCGGGCCGAAGCTCATGGAGTATCCCAGGTAGACCCACTCGATGCTGATGAGCGAGATCATGATGAAGCTCTGCATCAGCGTGCCGAGCACGTTCTTGCGGCGGACCATGCCTCCGTAGAACAGCGCGAGGCCTGGGGTCATGAGCAGCACCATGGCTGCGCTGACGAGAATGAACGCGGTGTCGCCCGCCTGGATCATGGGTCTTCCTCCTGCCGGATGGCCGGATGCGCTGGCCTTCAAGGGAAAGGCAGCGAGTGCTGTGGAAAAAACGCGCCCCTTGCGCGTTTCTCCGCCTTTCTTTTGCTCCGGGCCGGGAAATAGACCCGCAAATCCGGATTATGGCCAATGTTTTTAATGGATACGGCGTGATACAGGATTACAAATCTGTACACGCCTGTTCGCGTTGGCGCGTTCTTAACAAAAATGTATTGGGCGAGCAATATGGTAGGGTGGCGAAAGTTTTCAAAAATGGAGATTATGTTTCAAAACCGTCAGCGCTTCAGGCGGGCGCGGGCGCGGGCGCGGGGCGGGCAGGTCAGGTCTGCCGGTCAGCCGCTCTTCCGGGACCGGAAGGGAAGGCGCGCATCTATGCCGAAGCCGTCCGCGACGGGACCGGCCAGGCCTCCGCATTTTCGTGGCGGGCGCGCGGGGAAGGGAGTATCGTGCATCCAGCGCGGGGCCCTGTTGGACGCAGCCATTTTACACTATTGAGCATCGCCCGGGAGGCGGGGAGGCACTGATGAATCGGAGATCGTTCATGGGCGCGGCGGGAGCGATGGCCGTGGGGCTTGGTTTGGGAAGCTCGGCACTGGCCGCCAGGGAGAGCGCCGCGCTGCCTCCCCCTCCGTCCGGGACCGGCAAGAGCCTGGAGGATGCCCTCCGTGCCCGGCAAAGTCAGCGCGCCTACGCGGACAAGGAACTTTCTGACGAGGTTCTTTCGGGGCTTCTATGGGCGGCGTTCGGCGTGAACCGGTCCGGCACGGGCGGCCGGACCGCCCCATCCGCCCGCAACCGGCAGGAGATCGAGGTCCACGTGACCCGGCGCGACGGTCATTATCTCTACGACGCCGGGTCGCACGGTCTCGTGAAACTGGGCGAGCGGGACATCAGGGCCCTTACCGGGCAGCAGGGTTACGTGACCACGGCCCCGGTGAACCTGGTCTACGTGGCGGACATGGATAAGGCGGCCGGGTCCGGCGCGGAGGAGAAGCTCCTCCTGGCGGCGGCCGACACGGGCTTCATCAGCCAGAACGTCTATCTGTACTGCGCTGTCAACGGGCTGGCCACGGTGGTCCGGGCCATGATCGACACGGCCTCACTGGCCGGAGCCATGGGCCTGGCGGGCGGCCGGAGGGTGATGTTGGCACAGTGCGTGGGGTATCCGAAAGGGTGATGCGTCACTCCCCGCCGGTGGAGATGCAGTCGTTGGGGCAGTAGGCCATGGCCTGTCGGACCATGTCCTCCGGGCCTTCAGGGACCTTGAGAAAAGGGCGCTCCACGTCCGTGTCCATGCCGAAGAGCTCGGGGGCGATTTCCGCGCAGGCCCCGCACCCGTGGCAGGGGACAAGGTCCAGGTAGACGGGAATGATGACCGTGGTGTGGCTCATGGGGCCTCGCTTTGCGGTTGCCCGCCGCGTATCCGGGCGGTAGGATTGCTCCTCTGGCTGAAAAATAGCTTCCGGAGCGGAAATGTCAACTGATTCCTATTTATGATCTGCAACAGGTGCGGCCAGGAGAATCCTGACGACGCCATGTCGTGCGCGGCCTGCGGCCACAAGCTGCAGTCGGGCTGGAAGGGGCGGGGGGAGGGGGAGGCCCCTGGCGGGGAGCCGCTTCCCAGGCTAGGCGAGCCGGGACCGGCCGCCCGGCGTCGTCTGAAGCGCCACGCGGAGGCCTGGGCCGTGGCCGCGCTGGTGTGGGCCGCGTCCTACGGGCTGCTCGCCTGGGGGCACGCCTGGGCGCTCTATCCGCTGGCCGCCCTGGCTGGCGGCTACGCCTTGCTTCGGGGAATCACCTGGAAGGATTGATCCGGCCGCTAGTCCGAGCCGCAGCACTGCACGACGCGGGGCGAGCGGCATTCGCTCCAGGGCGAGTTCACCGTTGCCGAGATGCATCCGGGCTGGGATTCGTACTTGATGCGGGCCGAAGCCATTTTCCCCTGCCACGCCCTGCTTGTCACCACCACGTCCTTGTCGAACACCTGGCAGTAGAATTCAGTGAATTTGGCGGCGTAGTGGGTGTTGAAGACGTACACCTCGTCGCGCCTGCCCACGAAGCGGAAGTCGTCCACGCTCTTGCAGGTGAGGGAGGCAAGAATTTCCCGCATCAAACAGCGCATGACAGCTTCCTCGTCCATGGCCCGCGCGGGCTGGGGGACGAGAAGCAGCGCAAGGAAAAGGGCGGTCATGACTTTTTTCATCATACCGCCCTTTGATGCACGTTTCATGCCTTCTAGTCCAGCTCGTACTCGGTCATCCAGTCCTGGTCGTCGGGCATTTCGGGCTGGTCCGCCTTGGAGAAAAGGCAGTCGCCCATCACCAGGTAGTCCATTCCCGTGCGCATGAAGCAGCGGTAGGCGTCGGCCGGAGAGCAGACTATGGGCTCGCCGCGCACGTTGAAGCTGGTGTTCACCACCACGCCGTAGCCCTGGGTGCGCCGGAACGTGTCGATGAGCCGCCAGTAGCGCGGGTTGACGTCCTTGCCCACGCTCTGGATGCGGGCGGAGAAGTCCACGTGGGTGATGGAGGGGATGTCCGAACGGTGCACGTAGAGCCTGTCCCACATGCCCATGGCGTCATAGCCGTCCGGCAGGGGCATGCGGCGTTCCTCGCGCACCGGCGCCACGAGCAGCATGTAGGGGGATGGGCGGTCGATCTCGAAGTAGTCGCCGATGGCCTCCTCCATGACGGAGGGGGCGAAGGGACGGAACCCCTCGCGGTACTTGATCTTGAGGTTGAGCTTCTTCTGCATCTCGGGGTTGCGCGGGTCGCCCAGGATGGTGCGGTTGCCCAGCGCCCTGGGGCCGTACTCCATGCGGCCCTGGAACCAGCCCACCACGTTGCCCCCGGCGAGCAGGCCGCAGACCTCCTCGCACAGCTTGTCGAAATCGTCGAAGTGCCTGTAGGGCGCATGATGCCTGGCTGCCACGCGCTTGATGTCCTGGAAGGAGAATTCCGGACCCAGGTAGGCTCCGCGCATGGCGTCCCCGGGGCCGGCCTTGCGCTCCTTGCCCTTCCAGATGTGCCAGGCCGACAGGGCCGCGCCCAGGGCGCCGCCGGCGTCGCCCGCCGCGGGCTGGATCCAGATGTCCTTGAAGACGCCCTCCCTAAGGAGCTTGCCGTTGGCCACGCAGTTGAGCGACACGCCCCCGGCCATGGTGAGGTACTCCGCCCCGGTGAGCTCCCTGGCCGTCCTGGCCAGGCGCATGACCACGTCCTCGGTGACCTGCTGTATGGCCAGGGCCATGTCCATGTGCTCCTGGCCGAGGTCGGACTCGGCCGGGCGCTTCGGGATGCCGAAGAGCTTCTCCCAGGCGGAGTCGTTGCACATGCGAAGGCCGGTGGCATAGCCGAAGTAGTCCATGTTCAGAAGAAGCGAACCGTCCGGGCGCAGGTCCACCAGCTCGCCCAGGATCTTGCGCTTGAAGGTCTCCACGCGCTCAGAACCGGGGTTGCCGTAGGGGGCCAGGCCCATGAGCTTGTACTCGCCCGAGTTCACCTTGAAGCCGCAGTAATAGGTGAAGGCGGAATAGAGAAGGCCCACGGAGTGGGGGAAGTCCAACTCGCGCAGGAAGGTGATGTCCTTGCCCTTGCCGTGGCCGATGGCGGTGGTGGCCCATTCGCCCACGCCGTCGATGGTCAGGATGGCGGCCTCGCCGAAGGGCGAGGGGTAGAAGGCGCTGGCCGCATGGGAGAGGTGGTGCTCCGGAAAAAGGACCTGCGGCTTGCCCGGACCGAGCTTGGCGAACTCGTCCGCCAGCATCTTGCCCATGAAGAGCTTCTCCTTGATCCAGACCGGCATGGCCGAGAGGAAGCTCACGAGGCCAGACGGGGCGAAGCCGTGATAGGTCTCGAGCAGCCGCTCGAACTTGAGGAACGGCTTGTCGTAGAAGGCGACGGCGGCCAGGTCCCTGAGGGAGAGCCCTGCCTCGGCCAGGCAGTAGGAGCAGGCGTTGGTGGGGAAGGACGGGTCGTGCTTCCTGCGGGTGAAGCGTTCCTCGTGGGCGGCGGCCACGATCTCGCCGTCCATGATGAGGGCTGCGGCCGAGTCGTGGTAATAGGCTGAAATGCCGAGAATTGCTTCAGGCATGGCTTAGTCCTGTCCGCGCCGTCCGCTGGTGGCGGACGGCGCGCTCGTGGGTTGGCTGGGGCGCTGCTAGAACAGGGTGTAGATGAAGGGCGCGATGGCCGTGCCGCTGGCCAGGATCAGCACGCCGAAGAGAAGCAGCACCAGGATGATGGGAAGCAGCCAGAATTTCTTGCGGACTTTGAGAAAGCCCCAGAGATCTCCGAAAAAGCTCATGATTGTGTCACCTAATAGGGGGTTTCGATGTCTTTGCTCGAGAAAAGGTGGTCGCGCGCGCGGAAAACGCTGGACGAATCCTTCTTGAAATCGCGCACGCGCATGGGGTCCTTCCCGAGCATTCTGCGGATGAGTCCCACGGGGGTGAGAACGACAAAGAACACCACCGAGAGTATGACCTTGGACATGACCGCGCCAAGCACGTGGGAGAGGCCGAACCAGAGCTTTGCGGCGGGCTTGTAGGCCGAGGGCCAGATCATGTCCAGAAGCAGGAGCAGGATCGCGTAGCCCGTGAAGTCGCGGCGGCCGGCGAACCAGGCCACCAGCAGGCAGATGAGCACCAGGGCCATGCCGGTGTCGCGGGCCTGTGCCCTGCTCGCCGAAAGCCAGAATGACGGCTTGTTGGAGGCGTTTTTCATATGATCCCCTCGAAAATCGTAGGCACAATGCCAGATGGAATGGCGCGAGGCAAGGGCGTCGTGGGCTTGGCTCCGCTTGGGGCAAAACCGCGCGCAGCCGCATTCGTCACGGCTTGAACGCCGGGTGCGATGAATGTATGGGTAGTGCCGCTACCGGGAGGCGTTCCAACACCGGCCGAGGATTGCCGATGTCCCTTTTCATCGCTTCTGTATGCTTTTTCGCGCTGCTCCACGCGCTCCCGTTCGTTTCTGCCTTGAAACGGAGGCATCCGGGGCTCAGGTCGTCCATGTTGGCGGTCATCCTCTGCCTGGATTCCGTCCTGGCCGGGCTTCTGATGCTGGAGTTCTACTTCGCCAGGATCCACGACCAGTCCGACGGGTTCAACCTGACCCACGCCGGGCGCGCCTGGTTCGAGCGTCACTGGAGGCCGGTCAACTCCCTGGGCTACCGGGACGCCGAGCCGTCCCCCCCCGGCGAGGGGCAGACGGCCGTTGTCGTGCTCGGCGACTCCTTCGCTGCCGGGCACGGAGTGCGCGAGGCGGCGGACCGTTTCCCGGAGGTGGCCGCCCGCGCGCTGGGGCCGGAATTCAAGGTGTTCAACGTCTCCAAGGTCGGCTGGGACACGGTGGACGAGACAAAGGGCCTCAAGAGTTTCCCCGTGAAGCCCAAAGTGGTGGTGCTGTCCTACTACCTCAACGACATCTTCCACGCCGCCGGCGAGGCCAGGTACCCCCTGCACTTCGCCGTGAACCTGCCCAAGGGGTTCATGAAATTCGTGGTGGACAATTCCGCTTTGGCCGATTTCGTCTACTGGCGGCTGGCCAGGGGCGGGAACCTCTCCGGGGGCGGGGGGACATTCTGGGACACCCTCAAGGGAGCCTATGCGGACCCGGCCGCGTGGTCCATCCACGCAGCCGAGCTCGGGGAACTGGCCTCTTATTGCAAGGATGCCGGCATCAGGCTCGTGGCCGTCATCTTCCCCATGCTCCAGGCCCCGGGGGAGAGCGCTCCCCTCACGGGCAAGGTGGCCGCCGAACTGGCCGCGCTCGGGGCCGAGGTGATCGACCTGACCCCGGTCTTCGCCGGTCGCAATCCGCGCGACCTCGTGGTGAACGGGCTCGACGCCCACCCCAACGAGGCCGTCCACAAGGAAGTGGGCGAACTGCTGGCGAAACGCCTCAGGCAGTCTGCCGCCGCGTCTCGCTGACGAGAGGCCGCGAGATTGGCGGCACGCCCACGATCCATTCATACCGCCTCTAGATAGTATCGAAATTTTCGATGTCGTGTTCCTGCCCCAATCGCCACAAGCGATTGGCAATCTCCGCGCAATCCGATGTATCCCTTCGAGAAATCCATCCGGAGGGACCCCTTGGGCCGACTGATCCAAATCGTGGCGAGAACCGCGCTGGCCGTTGCCTTCCTCTGGGCAGGGGCGGTGAAGCTCGCCAGGCCTGAAGTCTTCGCCGTGACCATCGACGCCTTCGGCATCCTGCCGGACGGCTTGGTGGCGCCTTTGTCCGTGATCCTCCCCGCGGCCGAGATCGTGGCGGCGGTGCTGCTTCTGTTCGAGATGCGCGGCGGATTGGCGCTCTCCGCCGGGCTGCTCGCGGTGTTCATCGGCGTCCTGGCCTACGCACTGCGCATGGGGCTGGACATCGACTGCGGCTGCTACGGGCCGTCGGAGCCGGAGCGCGAGGCATTCGGCTCCATCCGGCAGGCTCTCTGGAGGGATCTGGCCATGCTGTGCGGCGTGGCTTTCCTTTATTGGCGAAAGGGCAGGGGGGAGCGGCCAGAAAGAGGCGCTCCCACCGGGGCAAGGTGAAACCTGACAACAAGCGGGAGGGATTTCATGGCGTTTCGTTTCTTCACGGCCCTGCTGGCCGCGATGTCAATTCTCGCGGCCGGGGCGGCCGGGGCGTTCGCGAAGGACATGTTCGAGGAGGAGGTGGACAAGGACGCGCTGTCTGTGAAGCTGGCGCGCGAGACGGTTCAAGGCGGCTACGAGCTGGTGACGGCCGCCGAGCTCAAGAAGATGATGGACGAGAAGAAACCCATGCTCGTCATCGACACCATGCCCTTCGAGGGCAGCTTCAAGAAGGCTCACGTGCCCGGCGCGGTGAGCTTCGAGTTCCCCATCGAGCCCATGGAGGCCTGGGACGAGGCCAAGACCGGCGGCAAGGCGGAGAAGGACTTCGAGAAGCTCCTTGGCCCGGACAAGAACCGCCTGCTGGTGTTCTATTGCGGCTTCGTCAAATGCACGCGCAGCCACAACGGCGCGCTGTGGGCCAGGAAGCTCGGCTACTCGAACATCGTCCGCTTCCCCGGCGGCATCTACGCCTGGCAGGGGGCCAAGTATCCCGTGGATGCTGTGAAATAGGTTGGCCGGGCATCCTCCAGGGATGAGGACGCAAGGCCTCGGGATCGCTGTTCCCCGGGAATGGACGCCGGGTCAGGTTTTTTTCGCGATGGCCTAAAGATTGCCGTCCGGACGGCCGATAAGAGCCGCGACACGGCGCTAACCGTCTTCCGGGGAGGCAACCATGGCGATGGACACCAGCATGGGAATGTCCGGGGCGTCCGGCATGGACACCGGCATGAAGACCAAGATCGACAAGCAGCTGTTCGGGGCCGGAGTGGTCAAGACCACTCTCGACTACATGAACTCCGACCCTTTCGGGGCGTCGGGAAAGAACGCCGACTACGACTTTCAGACCAAGGTCCTCGAAGGCGGCCTCATGGCCAAGGGGATGATGGTCAAGGGAAAAGTATAGGAAGCGGCCGCGCCGTAATGAAAGCGCGCCGCCCCGGGGATGGCCCGGTGCGGCGCGTTTTCGTTTGCCCCGCGTTGGACAGGCATGGGCGCGGACCTTGCCCGGCCAGGCCGTATCTGGCAGGATGAACGGGCCTTGGGAAACAATCCAGCCCGTACCGTATCCGCCTACATGGACCTGTTCTTCACTATTTCACAGCGCCGGATGGTCGGCATCGCTTTCGCGGCCTGGCTTCTTCTGCTGGCCGCCGGAGCGGCTTTCAGGACGGCCCAGCCTGAAAAGCCCGCTGGCCAGGGCGCGCTGGCGCTGGTCCAGGCGGGCCGGATGCTGGACGCAATGCGCGACGCGTCCGGATCGTATCCCTCCACGGGGGGAAGATGGGTGCTCGTTGCCGGTGAAGCGCTTTCCGCCTCGGCCCACGATCCGAAGGGGCTGGCGGAGCGCCTCGCCACCGCGCCCGCATGGGACGGCGTGCCCCGGAGCGCGCTGATCTACCGTTCCGACGGCAGGGACTTCAAGCTGGTGCGCCACGCCCCCCAGGACTGCACGGCCATGCACGCCCGCGAGCCGGCCCTCGTGGACCCGGTCAGGACCGCCTATTCGCGCCGGATGATTCCCGGCGGCTGGGAGGCCGTCAATCCAGGCGAGCAGAGGGTTGCGCCCCTCAAGGACCCCATGCTGCGGCAGGACACGGACATTCCGGATTCCCTGTTCGGCGAGTGCTGGGCCTACGGCGTGTGGACGCCGGGGGCGGTGTTCTGGTGAACGCGTTCCTGACCGTCTGGGCCGAGGCAACCAGGGCTGCTTGGAGGTGGTCCTCCGTCTGGGACGCGGCTGTCTGCGCCGGGATTCTCCTGGCAATATGGCTTGCCATCCGCGCCGCCCTTGCAGGAGAGGAACATAGTGATGCCCCGCCCGAGGGCCGGAGCGGCACCGCGGCGGCCTGGACCGCGCTGGCGGCAGCCACGCTGCTTGGCCTGGCCTTGCGGCTCCACGGCAGGGACGTCCTGCCGTACTGGTGGGACGAATTGCTGGCCGTCTGGATGGCGCAGGCGGACGTGGCGGCCATCTTCCGCTCCCTCTTCACACCGGCCGCTCCGGCCAGTGATTTCACGCCGCCGCTGTTCTACCTGCTGCTGCACGCATGGGTGGGCGCTTTCGGCGCGGGCGAGGCCCAGGTCAGGGTCCTCACCGCGCTCTTCTCCTCGGCCCAGATTCCGCTTATCGCCCTGCTCGGGCGAAGACTCTTCTCCTGGCGCGCCGGACTCGCCGCGGCGCTGCTGCTCGCCTTCTCGCCTCCGGCCATCTTCTACGCCCAGCAGGCGCGCTGCTACTCACTGCTTGGCCTTCTGGCCCTGGCCGTCGCCCTGTGCGCCGTACGGGCCCTGGAGTCGGGCAGGGGCAGGGACCTCATTGCGCTCGGCGTGACAGGCACGCTGTTTCTCTACACGCACTACGTGGCCGCCTGGCTTTGGGTGGGCATGGGGGCGGCCACGCTGGCGGCAGTGATGGCGTCCTGGATTCCGGAGGCCTCCGCCTCCCCGCGGCGCAAGGCCGGACTGGCGGCCACGGTCCTGGCCGGGTTCGCCCTGGCGGCGCTCTGCCCCTGGTTCGCCCCGCCGCTCCTGGCGGACTCGGGCGCGTTGTGGGCGGTGATCCTTGCCGCCATCCTGGCCATGGCCATGCTTGCCGGGCGGCCTTGGGCTCCCGCCGCGAGGCGCGATGTCCGTTTCGGGGCGGGCATGGCCGCGGCCTTCGCCGTGCCCGGCGCGCTCCTGTGCCTGTGGATGCTGCCGTCGGGGGTGGTCAAGGTGATCGGCGGTCCGGGCTCCAGAATACCCGGAAGCTACGGATTCCCTGAGTTCGCCCGGATGCTGGCGGAATTCTCCGGCCCCCAGGCCGTGCTCGACCCGGCCATGGCCGGACTGGGCCTTTTCCTGGCCCTTTCCGGGCTATATCTCGCCCTGGCCGCCCATCCCAGGCAGGCGCTTCTCCTGATGGGCTGGGCAGCTTTCCCCATGGCCATGGCCATGGCCGTGCAGAACCCCTCCATGAACCTGGTGCGTTACCTGATCGCAACCCTCCCGGCAGTGCTCCTCCTGGTTGCAGCGGCCCTGTGCGGCGCGTGCGACGGGCTTGGCGCGGTCCTTTCCCGGCTTCTCCGCGTGCCCCCTGGCCGGGCCGCCATGGCGGGACTTCTCGCTCCGGCCGTCCTGGGGGCGGCCCTGCTGGGCTACCGGGCCTACACGGCGACGGCATTCCCCGCCACTCGCGCCAACATCGAGGACTACCCGGCGGCGGCCGCCCGCCTGGCCGGGATGGGAGGATTTTTCCTGGCAGGCGAGTCGCAGAACCTGGTCCGCGCCCTGTCCTGGTACATGGACAGGCAGGGGCGGGCTTCCGTGGAATTCGGCCCGGGGTCGCCGAGGCTGGCCGCCGCCAACGTCTTCCTTGACGGACGCTTCTGGCATGCGGACACGGCCGCCAACCTCGGCCTCGCGGACGCCCGGGCCATCGAGGGCAGGTTCGGGGAGATCGCTCTTTTCGCGCGCGCTTCGGACGGGGGTGAGGACTTGACGGTCATGCCCGGGCCTGACGGCTCCGTCGATCTCAGGGGCGCGGCCCTGCGCGACCGGGCGATCCGGGGCAGGGACGCCGCCTTCGCGGGCAACAACGCCGGGGGGCTGGTGCAGCTCTACAAGAAGCGGCCCGGTTCCGCCGTTTACCGCATCCGCCACGAAGGGGCCGGGCCGGGCTGGCTCACGCTGGGCCTGGAAGGCGTTGCCGCCGGATTGGGCAGCCGGATCGAGGTCCTCGTCCGCGACGCCTCTGGCGAGGTGCTCATCGGGGCCGCGCTCGGCGGGATGGGCCTGACGCCGTTGCCGGGTACTCTCGGGGAATCAGGGGAGGGCGTCGTGCGCGCGCGTCTTGAGAAGCCGCTTCCTCCGGGCGAGGGGGAAGTGGAGGTGGTCCTCCGCGACGGCAACACCGGCGTCATCTATTCGAGCAACGTCATCCTGCGCTCGGTGACGCTTCGCCTGCCAGGGCACGGCGCGAAGGATTGATGGCGGGCGGGAGGCGCGAATGTCCGCGGCTGCCGTTTTGCTGAAGGTCCGTATCTGCCTTCAAGTGCGCGGCGCGGACTGAAAAAGGCCCGGAGAACATACCCCGGGCCTTTGCTTCTTGGGGCGACGGCCTGTCAGGCAGTCTCGGTCAGGTAGTCCGCGTTGACCAGATTCTGGAGCTTCCCGGAGAGGAACCCCCTGATGTTGGCCGCCGCGATGGCCATGAGCCGCTTGCGCGCCGTGAGCGAGGCCCAGGCCATGTGTGGGGTTATCAGGCAGTTCCTGGCCTGGAGCAGAGGGTTCGAGGCCTCGGGCGGCTCCACCGAGAGGACGTCCAGCGCCGCCCCGGCCAGATGGCCGGAGTTCAGGGCGGCGGCCAGGTCCGCCTCGTTGACCAGCCTGCCGCGAGCGGTGTTGACCATGTATCCGCCGGGCTTCATGCGGCCAAGCAGCCCGGCGTTAACGAAGCCGTCGTTGTCCTTGGTCAGCGGGCAGTGCAGGGTCACGGCGTCCGCCTTCCCGAACAGCTCCTCCAGCCCGGCGAAGGCGAAATCGGGGGAGTTGACGGGCTCCTTGGGCCTGGGCGCGTGCGCCACCACTTTCATCCCGAAGGCCAGGGCGAGTTCGGCCACCCGGCGTCCGATTGCCCCGAAGCCCACCACGCCAAGCGTCAGTCCGGCCAGCTCAACCTGCGGCGTGCTCCAGAAGGTGAACTCGCCGCAACGGTTCCACTCGCCCCCGCGCACCTGCGTGTCGTGCAGCTCCACCCGGCGGCACATGGCCAGAAGCTGGGCCATGACGAACTGGGCCACGGACTCCACCCCGTAGCCGGGCACGTTGGAGACCGGGATGCCGCGCCTCCCGGCGGCGGCCGAGTCCACCACGTCGTGGCCCGTGGCCAGCACGGCGATGAATCTGCAATCCGGCAGCGCCTCGATGACGGAGGCGTCCAGCCGGGTCTTGTTGGTGACCACCACCCCGGCCCCGGCGGCCCTTTGGACCGTCAGCTCCGGGGGGGTGCGGTCGTAAAGCGTGAACTCGCCGAGGGCGGCCATTTCGTCCCACGGGTTGTCGCCAGGGTTGAGGGTCGCCCCGTCCAGGACGACGATGGATGGCTTCTTGCTCATATGCGCCTAGAGTTTCGGGTTGTAGACGTCGAACGTGCGCGAGACCACCTCGCCCTTGTCCGTTTCAACCGTGAGAACCCACTTCCCGGCCACCATCTCCCAGGGTTCGGAGAATGTGAAGAACACGTCGTAGGTCTCGCCGGGCTGGAACGTGGCCTGAGTGACGAAGTCCATCTGGACCTTGGGCTTGGACGGGTCGAGAAGTCCGGGCGTGGCCGTGGTGATGACCACCTTCACCGGGCCGGACTTGGGGTCCTTCACCTTGACGCGGAAACCGAATGACAAGCCCAATTCGCGGGCGACGCCCTCGGTCTGCCGCACCAGAACGCCCTTGTCGAAGATGCCGTATTCCGTGATCTCCAGCTGGGAAGGGGTCTCTCCCAGGCCCACCATGGAGCAGGCCGATGCAATCAGGGCCAGAAACAACACCAGTAACTTGCGCATGGACACCTCTCGTCAGGGTTTGCCGAAGGCCAGCGCCGCCAGGGGGGTCTTGCCTTCGAAAAGGAAATCCGTGCCGGGTCGGTCGGAGTCCAGGATCTTCAGGCGTGACACCGGCAGCGGCCCCGAGGCCCCGCCGTGCATGGTTAGCGCCCGGTCGATGAACTCCGCCAGCACGAAGCTCGCGTTCACCCGGATCAGTTCTGTCCTGCCCTCCTCGAAGACGTGGAGGGGGACGGCGTGGACGCGGCGCGTGCGGTCGCAGAGCAGGTTGCCCGTCTTGACCAGGGTCTCCTCCACCCGCTCCGGGAGCATGGCCGCCCAGCGGGCCAGGTACTTGATGAAGCCGGGCTCGATGGCCAGGTAGTGGAAGGGGTCCACCTTGCAGGCCAGGGAAGTCCCCGGCGTGTTCAGGATGTGGGGCGACTGCCGGTGGTTCTCTCCCAGGGCCTTCTCCAGCCGCTCCAGGTTCTGGCCGTAATCGGTGAGCATGGACGATCCCTCCCTGCGGTGAGCGGTTCGCGGCGTCATGTCTCCGCCAAGTTCAATACAGCATTCGTGACTGGAAGCAAACCGCTGGGGGAAGGAGCGTAAGGCCGCATGGCATGGACACCAGCCAGATTGGCTCGCTCGAAGTCCAGTTGCGCTCCATCCTCGAACCGGCGGCCCGGCCCTGCCCCTCGCGGCTCCCGCGCGCGATTTCATCAAAAATTCTCCGGCTTTTCCCTCGCAAGCCGACCGGATGGTTGCGCCAAGGTGGCGTTCACGTTACATTGGGGCCATGTAGGTGGAATCATCCGCCCAGCGGGCGGCGTCGAAAGGCAGAGTAAGGCTCCGAGGCTCAACCCCTAAAGGATACCACGGGAGACTGGCATGCTTGACGTTCTGAAAAATCAGCGGACTTACGCTCTCATCGGCCACGGAGGTTGCGGCAAAACCTCCGTGGCCGAAATGCTTCTGTACGTTGCCGGGGCGGTCCCCAGGCTGGGGAAGATCGAGGAAGGCACCACCGCCCTCGACTACGAGCCCGAAGAGATCAAGCGCCGGGGTTCCGTGCAGCCCGGCTTCGCCACCTTCCAGTGGAACAAGAACCGTCACTTCCTGATCGACACTCCCGGCGATCTCTCCTTCGGCGGCGACCTGGGCTACATCCTGGCCAGCGTGGACGCCGTCATCTTCGTGGTGGACGCCGTGGACGGCGTGAAGCCGCTCACCCGCAAGCTGTGGCAGGAAGTCACCAAGTTCAATCTGCCCGCCATATTCCTCATCACCAAGATGGACCGCGACCGCGCCGACTACGACATGGCCCTGAACGGAATCAGGAACCAGCTCGGCGTGAAGCCCTTCCTGCAGAACATCCCCATCGGCAAGGCCGACTCCTTCAAGGGCGTGGTCAACATCGTGGAGAACAAGGCCTACGCCTTCGACGCCTCTGGCAAGGTCTCCGAGATAGCCGTGCCGGACGACATGAAGGACGAGGTCGAGACGCTGCGTGAATCCATGATGGAGGAGATCGCCGTCTGCGACGAGAACCTCATGGAGCGCTACCTGGAAGACCCGGCCAGCGTCACCCAGGCCGACCTGGTGGCCGCCACCCGCAAGGCCGTGGTATGCGCCGAGCTCTACCCCGTGATGGTGGCCTCCGGCCTCAAGTGCATGGGCGGACAGCGCATCCTGGAGGCGGCCCAGCTCTTCTTCCCCTCGCCGCTGGACACTCCCGTGGGCGACAAGGAGGTCGAAGGCGAGGACGGCTCCACCCTCAAGGTCTCCCCGGACGGCCCGGCGGCCTGCTTCGTCTTCAAGACCCTCTTCGACCAGTTCGCGGGCCAGCTCTCGGTCATGCGGGTGCTCTCGGGAACGATCACCCCGGACGCCACGCTCCTCAACACCCGCTCCGAGGCCAAGGAGCGCTTCGGCGGCCTGCTCTTCATCAACGGCAAGGAGACCCAGCCCGTGAAGGAGCCGGTTGGCCCCGGCGCCATCATCGCCGTGGCCCAGCTCAAGGAGACCCGCACCGGAGACACCCTGAGCGACGAGAAGCGCGCCTTCACCATGCACAAGCCCAAGCTGCCCGAACCCATGATCTCCTACGCCATGGCCCCGGCCGAGAAGGGCGACGAGGACAAGGCCTACCAGGCCATGATCAAGCTCATGGACGAGGACGTCTCCCTCAAGCTCTCCCGCAACGAGGAGACCGGCGACATGCTCATCTCCGGCATGGGCCAGTCCCACGTGGAGAACGCGGTGGAGAAGGCCAAGCGCCGCTACAAGGTGGGCGTGGTGCTGAAAGCCCCCACCATCCCCTACCGCGAGACGGTGAAGGGCAAGGCCGAGGTGCAGGGCCGCCACAAGAAGCAGACCGGCGGGCGCGGCCAGTTCGGCGACTGCTGGATCAGGGTGGAAGGCAAGGCGCGCGGCGAGGGCTACGAGTTCGTGGACGCCATCGTGGGCGGCTCCATCCCCCGCCAGTACATCCCCGCCGTGGACAAGGGCGTGCAGGAGGCCGCAGCGCGCGGCGTGCTGGCCGGATACCCCATGGTGGACTTCAAGGTGGAACTCTACGACGGAAGCTTCCACACCGTGGACTCGTCGGAAATGGCCTTCAAGATCGCCGGGTCGCTGGCCTTCAAGGCGGCCTGCGAGAAGCTCAAGATGGTGCTGCTTGAGCCCATCGCGCTCATAAGCGTGTCCATCCCCGACGACTTCATGGGCGACGTGATCGGCGACCTCTCAAGCCGCCGGGGCAAGGTGCTGGGGTCGGACTCCGTGGGCGGCGTGACGGAAGTGCAGGCCCACGTGCCCATGAGCGAGGTTCAGGAGTACGCCAAGGCGCTCTCCTCCATGACCGGCGGCCAGGGCGCGTTCACCATGACCTTCGACCACTACGAGGAGGCCCCGCCCCCGGTGGCCGAGAAGGTCATCGCCGAGCACAAGAAGGCCAAGGAAGAATAGGGCAAGAGTCAAAGCGGATATGTAAGTCAAAACCCCGGGGAGACCCGGGGTTTTTCCTGGCAGGGGCTTTCTACCACACAGGTAGGGGTTCCCTACTTTTCACTCTGTCATATACTCTGTTA
>JBMORI010000024.1:0-23477 GCA_049322415.1 Thermodesulfobacteriota bacterium
ATGGTCCACAGATCAATTCCAGGCCCTTGGGCCGTGCTACCAACCGCGGCTCCCCCCCGCCCTTTACAAACCCGTTTTTTCCGGGCAAGGCTTCGGGGTTTTCCGGCCCTTCGCGGCAAAATCCTGGAGCCAACACCGACATGTCCTTCTACGCTTTCATCGGCGCGCTCGAACAGGGGTTCGTCTTCGGCCTGATGGTGCTGGGGGTGTACCTCACCTTCCGCATCCTTGACTTCCCCGACCTCACGGTGGACGGGTCCCTTCCCCTTGGCGCGGCCGTCTCGTCCGTATGCATCGGCGCGGGCATGAACCCCTACCTCTCGCTCATCCCGGCCACCCTGGCGGGCTTCTGCGCGGGCGCGGTCACGGGGCTTCTCAACACACGGCTCAAGATACTGCATCTGCTCTCCTCCATCCTGACCATGATCGCGCTCTACTCCATAAACATCCGCATCATGGGCAGACCCAATTTCACGCTGCTGGGCAAGTCCACGGTTCTCGACCCCATCACGGCGCTCGGCCTTCCCGCCTGGATGGCCGCCCCTTCGCTCTTCGCCGTGGTGACCATCCTGGCGGCCATGGCCCTCATCTGGTTCACCCGCACCGAGCTTGGGCAGGCCATGCTGGCCACCGGCGACAACCCGCGCATGATCACGGCCCTCGGCGTCAACACCGGCAGCATGATCGTCCTGGGCGTGGGACTCTCCAACGCGCTGGTGGCCCTGTGCGGCGCGCTGGTGGCCCAGAACCAGGGCGCTGCGGACGTGAACATGGGCGTAGGGACCATCGTGGCGGGCCTTGCGTCGGTCATCATCGGCGAGACGCTCTTCGGCCAGGGCCGCATCGGAAGGATGATCATCGCGGCCGTGGTGGGCTCCATCGCCTACCGGCTGGCCATCGCGCTTGCCCTGTCGCTCAAGATCGGTTCCTTCTCCTTCTCCCCGAGCGACCTCAACCTGATCACCGCGCTGGTGGTGGTCGCCGCCCTCACCGCCCCCAGGCTCAAGAGGAAGGTGGCGGGATGAACCTCACGCTCAAAGACGTCACCAAGCGTTTCCATAAGGGAAGCATCAACGAGGTGCTCGCCCTGGACGGCGTGAACCTGGAGATACGCCAGGGCGATTTCATCACGGTGATCGGCTCCAACGGGGCGGGCAAGTCCACCACGCTGAACGCCGTGGCGGGCTCGTTCTTCCCCGACAGCGGCCGCATCACGCTCGGCGGGGACGACATCACCAACTGGCCGGAGCACAGGCGCGCGAAGTTCATAGGCCGTGTCTTCCAGGACCCGCTCATGGGCTCGGCTGCCTCTCTCTCCATCGAGGAGAACATGGCCCTGGCGGACCGCAGGGGCAAGCCGCGCGGCCTGTCAGCCGGGGTCAAGCCCCGCGACCGCGAGCGCTACCGAGAGCTCCTCTCGCGCATCGGCCTGGGCCTTGAGAACCGCCTCAAGGACAAGGTTGGCCTTCTCTCCGGCGGCCAGCGCCAGTCGCTCACCATGATCATGGCCACCATGGTGCGCCCTGAGATCCTCTTGCTCGACGAGCACACCGCCGCCCTGGACCCCAAGACGGCCAGCAGCGTGCTGGAACTGACCGGCAGAATCGTCGAGTCCCAGAAGCTCACCACCCTCATGGTGACGCACAACATGAACCACGCCCTCAAGCTCGGCAACAGGCTTGTGATGATGCACCAGGGCCGCGTGTTCCTGGACATCGAGGGCGAGGAGAAGAGCCGTTTCCGCGTGGAGGATTTGCTGGAGCGCTTCTACACCCTCAAGGGTGAAGCGTTTTCCTCGGATAAAATGCTCCTGGTCTGACCGTCCGCCGCGCCGGGTGCAGGGGTGTGCCCTTGGCGCGGACATGAAGCGGTTCCGGTGGGGAACCGCGCGGAGGCATCACCAATGGTGGGATAGATGCCTTGCATCCGGGAGCTTATGGACTGCCAACCTCTTAACGAAGGAAGGTCCCCGATGGAAATGACCCTCTGCCTCATCAAGCCCGACGCCGTGCGCCGCAACCTTGTCGGCGGCGTGCTGTTCATGATCGAGCAGGCCGGGCTGAAGGTGGTGGCCATGAAGATGGTCAAGCTGGACAAGCGCCTCGCCGAAGGCTTCTACCACGTTCACAAGGAACGCCCCTTCTTCGGCGAGTTGACCGAGTACATGGCCTCCGGCCCCATCGTGGCCGCGGTGCTGGCCGGCGACGACGCCATCAAGCGCTACCGGGAGCTCATGGGCGCCACCGACCCGGCCCAGGCCGCCGACGGCACCATCCGCAAGGTGTACGCCCTCTCCAAGCAGGAGAACTCCGTGCACGGCTCCGACGCGCCCGAGACCGCCGCCTTCGAGATATCGTACTTCTTCAACGCAACGGAACTCGTGGGATAACGCCGCATGACCGCCACCGTCTCCTTCATCGGCACGGGCAACATGGGAGCGGCCCTGATCAAGGGGCTCTCCGGCATCGAATCCATCAAGCTGCTCGGCTACGACCTGGACAGGGAAAAGCTGAACGCCCTGTGCGCGGAGTGCACCCTGGACGCGGTGGACGAACTCCAGGACGCGGCCGCAAGGGCTGACTACGTGGTGATGTGCGTGAAGCCCCAGCAGATGAAGACGGCCCTGGCGGAGATCAGTCCCGCGCTCGCGCCGGGAAAATGCCTCGTGTCCATCGCGGCTGGCGTGACCTGCGCCCAGTTGCGCGACTGGACCGGCGGCGTCTGCCCGGTTGCCCGCGTGATGCCCAACACCCCGGCCCTGGTGGGCGGCGGCGTGGCGGCGGTTTGCCTGGATGACCCCGGGCTCACCCCGGAGCAGAAGGACATGGTCAAGGCCATATTCCAGACCGTGGGGACCGTGCACGTCATGGAGGAGAAGGGGTTCGACGCCTTCACCGCCGTGGCCGGAAGCGGCCCGGCCTACGTGTTCTACTTCATGGAGGCCGTAATCGAGGCGGCGGTGCACGCGGGCATCCCCCGGCCCCAGGCCTCCGGGATCGTCAGCGACCTCTTCCAGGGCTCGCTCAAGCTGGCCCGCGAAAGCGCCACTCATCCGAGCATCCTGCGGGAAATGGTCACCTCGCCAGCCGGGACCACCATAGAGGCCCTCACCCACATGGACCGCAAGGCCGTGCGGGCGTCCATCATCGACGCAGTGCTCGCGGCCAAGCGGCGCAGCGAGGAACTGGGGCGCTAGAGCCTCTGAGCGATTGCATGAAGCAAAGGGCCGGTCCGCGAGGACCGGCCCTTTTTCATATCCAAATTGAAAGCCCCGCCGGACGTGCCGCGGGGCTTTCGAATTTCGGGGATTGAGTGGATTAGGCGTTCTTGACCACGTTGGTGGCCTTCATGCCGCGCTCGCCGTTCACCACGTCGAAGACCACCTTCTCGCCCTCGCGCAGAGTGCGGAAGCCTTCGCCCTGAATCGAGGAATAATGGACGAAGATGTCGTCCTCGCCTTCGCGGGTGATGAACCCGTAGCCTTTCTTATCGCTGAACCATTTGACGGTGCCTTCGAGTGTCATAAACCTTTCCTCCTTACTGGGACGTCACCTTTATTCTTTCATGGATTAGCAAGAAAAGGTCAACAACCCATCCGGTAGGGTTTCACGAAAAGAAGGCTACCGATGTGTAATGGAGTATTACTGACAGGAAAAGCATACCAAATCCGGATAAAAGAATAAGCCTGAGAAGCGATTCCACATCCTGACATGCCCAGTTTGCAGTATCTCCTCCGAGGACCGGTTTCATGACGGCTTCCCCGAAGTATGTAGCCGGGCCGCCCATCCTGCGCCCGCAGAGCCAGGCGGCAGCGGCCATGGGCCAGCCGGCGTTGGGACTGGACATCTTCGCTGCGTCGGCGGCCACGTGCCGGCAGGCGTCGCGCGCGTGAAGCCCCATCAAAAAACCCGCCGCGATCAGCAGAAGAGCGGAGAGTCTGGCCGGCATCCAGGCCAACAGGTCATCGGCGCGCGCTCCGGCCCAGCCGAGATCAACAAACCGCCGCGTCTTGTATCCCCACATGGAGTCCATGGTGGATACGGTCTTGTAGAACCACAACAGTGCCGGGCCGCCCAATGCAAGATAGAACATCGGCGCCACGAACGCGTCGCAGAAGTTCTCGGAGACGGTCTCGGCCAGGGTGCGCCAGAGGTCCGGTTCGTCCAGGGCGGAGGTGTCGCGGCTGACCAGGAAGGAGAGGGCGACGCGTGCTGCGTCCAGGTCGCCTGAGCGTATGAGGCGGGAGACGTTGCGCGCCTCGCGCAGCAGCTGTCCGAGCGCCAGGCCTGAGTAGGCGAAATAGACGCCCAGGAGCAAACCGACGCCGTGAATGCCCGTGAGGAGCGAGACCAAGGTGTAGGCAGCGAGGCCGAGAAGCGCGGCCACGGCCAGCCCGTAGGCGCGCCTGAAGGGGCGCGGCAGGGCCTGCCCTGCGGGCTCGAGCTTTGTCAGGGCCACGCCGATCAGCCGGACGGGATGCGGCCAGCGGTGCGGGTCGCCCAGGACGAGGTCCAGGGCGAAGGCGGCGGGGATGAGAAGATGGCTTGTATCCATTTGGCGGGGGAGGATGCCCCTCCCCCGCCGGGTCAGTCAAGACTTCAGGGCGACGACCGCCGGTCCCGGACGCCCTGGAACGCGAGGAGCTAGGAAGCAGACCGCCCTGCTTCCTTAAGCGTCCCCCTTTTTCAGTCCGCCCGCACGAACCTCACCGCCGGCCCCTCTCCAGCGCCCGTCACGTCGATCAGGTGCGTCGAGCACGAAATGCACGGGTCGTAGGCCCGCACCAGCATGGAGAGTTTGAGCTCGATCTCCGGCTCGCTTAGCCCGGCCAGTCTGGGCGTCAGCGCCTCCATGTCGCGCTGGATGTTGGCGTGGTTCTGGTTGGTGGGGATGACGCAGTCCGCGTGCAGCACGCGCCCCTTGTCGTCGTACTCGTAGGCGTGAAACAGGATGCCGCGCGGAACCTCCACCGCCCCCACTCCCTTGCCCGCCACCGGCTTGATGCAGGGCCGCCCCTCGTCGCGCAGGCCGCGCGAGAGCAGCTTGTCGATAAGCGTGATGGAGTCGTCAACGGAGTGCACGCACTCCACCATCTGGGCGATGGTGATCATGAAGGGGTTGTCGCAGGGCGCGGCGAGACCGAGTTTCCTGGCCGCAGCCTTGGCGCGCGTGGAGAGCAGCTGGTGGTTCATGTTGTAGCGTGCCAGCGCGCCCACCATGTAGGTGTCCTCCGCGCCCTTGCACCATTTGGCCGTTGAGGTGGGGATGAGGTACTCCTTGGTGACGTCCATGTAGAGCTGGGCCGGGCGGGTCTGGGCCTTGCTCGACCCCACCTGCCCCCAGTAGAGCGCATATTCCGTGGGCGAGACCAGGGCCACGTACTCGGTGGGGCGCGCGAAGTCCGGCACCTTGCCGAGCACCCCGGCGAGGAGGTCCACCACGGCGTCCAGCCTGGGCCGGGTCTCCTCCAGAGACTGGCGCAGCCTGGCCAGTTCCGGCGCCGTGGGGACCTTGGCCATGCCGCCGGGCAGGAAGCGCTGCGGGTGGGTTGTGCGCCCGCAGATGGCGGCCGAGAAGTCGTTGGCCATGCGCCGGGCGGCGATGAGCGTCAGAAGCTCCTGACGGTGGGTGGCGGCCAGTGGGATTACCGAGGGCGCGCCCATGAAGTCCGGCAGGGCCAGGTAGCCGATGTGCAGCAGATGGCTTTGCAGGTTCTCCGCGTGCAGGGCCAGCTTGCGCAGGATGAGGGTCTGCTCGGACACCTGGACGCCGAGGGCGTCCTCGGTGGCCTGGAGGCTGGCCAGCTGGTGGCCGATGGAGCAGATGCCGCAGATGCGCGAGGTGATATGGTGGATGTCCTCGAAGCTCTTGCCCAGGACCATGGCCTCGAAGAAGCGCGGGGCCTCCGGGACCTCCCAGCGGCAGGCCGTGACCTTCCCGTTGGCGTCGATCTCTGCCACGATGTTGCCGTGCCCCTCCACGCGGGTGAGGTGGTGGACGTTGACCCGCTTGGGGCCGGACGCCGCGGCCGCAGCGGTCTGGTCCTTGGCTTCCTCTTGCCTGGCTTTTTGCGCCTTCGCCATGAAACTATCCTCTCTCCGGCCCATGACCGGTGAATGACCGTTACCCCCCCACTGAAGTTTCCTCGAAGGGGGTCTGGGGGAGAACCTTTTCTTCACAAAAGGTTTCCCCCAGTCTTCGCCTTTTGCCTTCTTCAGTCTGCCCGCAACCACCCACGAAGTGAGGGATGGATAAACAACGCAGTTGTGTTGTTTATCCATGGGGGTCTTACAACGGCGCGCTCGTGTCTCCCAGGAAGAAGCGCATCAGGTCCTGCACCTGCCTGCGGTCGAAGCCGTGGCTGTCCATGACCTCGCGGGCGGCGTCCAGGTTGGCCGACGGCGCGAGCCCCCGGCATCCCCAGCACATGGCCCCTTCCGTGACGCAGCAGGCGCCGCACCCGGCGCGGCTTATGATGCCCAGGCACATGCGGCCCAGATGGTAGCGGCAGATGTTGCCGGCCTTCTTGCACTCCACGCAGACCGGGTAGTCCGGCAGCCAGGGGTTGCGGCCCAGCAGCATCTCCTTGACGATGCGGGCGAACTCGCCCCGGTCGATGGGGCAGCCGTGTATCTCCACGTCCACCTTGACCACGGCCTTGAGCGGTCTGGCCTCGTAGGTGGGATACCATCGGGCGCGCGAGCCGTAGACGTTCTCGGAGTAGACGTCGCGGCCGAGGAAGTTCTTGATGCAGTTGACGCCGCCGATGGTGGCGCATGCGCCCAGCGCCACGAGCACCTTGGCGTTGGCGCGGATCTGTTTCAGGCGCTGCTCGTCCTGGGGGCGGGTGATGGAGCCCTCCACGAAGGCGATGTCGTAGTCGTCGGAGTGGCCGGTGTGGACCTCGCGGAAGCTGACCACCTCCACATGCTCCAGGATGTCCAGGAGCTTCTCCTCCAGGTTGGCCACCTGAAGCTGGTCGCCCTCGCACCCGGCGAAATCGAAGAAGGCAATTTTGGGCTTTGCCACGGCGGACCTCCTAGATGGCCTCTTCGAGGGTTTCTATGTCCGTGTAGGCGAACACGGGTCCGTCCACGCAGGCGTTCAGGCCGTTGATCTGGCAGTGGCCGCACTTGCCCAGGCCGCACTTCATGCGCCGCTCCAGCGACACGTAGATGCGCTCGCCCCTGATGCCCATGTCGCGGCACCCGGAGATGACGAAGCGGTACATGACGGGCGGCCCCACCATGGCCACGTAGGTCTGGGCCGGGTCGATCTCCACCTTGGAGAGCAGCGTGGTGATGACGCCCACGTTGCCGGTCCAGCTGTCGTCTGGCTGGTCAACGGTTTCGAGCACCTCCACGTCGCCGCGCGCGGCGATCTCGGCCAGCTGGTCCACAAAGATGCGCTCGCCGGGGTTTCTGGTGCCCACCAGCACGATGATGCGGCCGAACTCGTCGCGGTGGCGCAGCTGGTAGTGCAGAAGGCTCCTGAGAGGGATGTACCCCAGGCCGCCCGCCACGAAGAGGGTGTCCTGGCCCACGAACTTCTGGATGGGGAAGAAGGAGCCGTGGGGACCTCGCACGCCGACCTTCTGCCCCACCTCCAGGCGGTGCAGGGCCTCGGTGACGGTTCCTGTCTTGCGCACGGCGATCTCGAAGGTGCCGGACTGGCGGTTGGGCGGGGAACTCACGGAGAACGGTGCCTCGCCCACGCCGTAGATGGAGAGCATGATGAACTGCCCGGGCCGGTGGGCCAGGATTCGGCCGTCGTCGAAGGCGAAGGTGAACAGGGTGACGTAGTCGGAGAGCCTGGACTTGGCCACGAGTGTGGCGGGCTTGGGGACGTAGGGGGAGAAGGATTTGGGTTTAGTCAGCATGCGAATGGGCCTCCCACAGCGCGTTGAACACCTCTTTGGGATTGGCGATGCGGGCCGTGCAGGCGCGCACGCAGCGGCCGCAGCCGACGCAGCCCAGCTCCCCTATCTTGTCGCTTATGTATTTGCCCTTGCGCATGTAGCGGTGGCGGTAGCGCTCCAGGGCCTTGGCGCGGAAGTTGTGGTTGCCCGCCACGGTGGCGAAGTTGACCAGCATGCAGCCGTCCCATTCGCGGAAGCGCCTGCCCTTCTTGAGCTTCTCGTCGGCCTCCTCGGAGACGTTGAAGCAATAGCAGGTGGGGCAGACCACGTTGCAGGAGCCGCAGGCCAGGCACAGCTCGGCCTTCTCCCGCCAGACCCCGGCGTTCCAGCCCTTCTCCAGAAGCTTCGGCGTGAGCCTCCAGTCGTAGCTCAGGCGGTTTGCGCGGGCGGTGTCCATGACGCGCTGATGCGCCTTGCGGGCGGCCTCGCGGTCCCCGGCGGTGGCCGCCGGGAGGGGGCCTCGCGCCATGAGGAGCTCCTCGCCCTTCACCGAGCCCACCTCCACAAGGAAGTTGGCCGGGCTTATGCGGGTGAAATAGAGGTCGTACCCGTGGCTCACGGATTCCGCCCCGATGGACGACCAGAAGGCGGCGCCGGCCACCCGCTGGGGCTCCATGGCCATGACGACCGTGGCTTCGCGCCGGGCGATGTAGTTGCGGTCCGGGGCTCCGGCCTCCATGAGCTGGTCGAGCTGTTTGACGGCGCGCACGTCGTAGGGGTGGACGCCGAAGAGTATCTGCCTGGGGTCCTCGAAGACGGCGCGGGCCTCGTAGGTTTCCAGGTCGAAGGTGATGAGGTCTTCGGTGGGCGGCAGGAAGTAGCGTTTGAGGGTGTTGTAGGCCAGGTCGTAGTCGAAGGCGATCTCCGTGCCTTCGCGCCAGGGGGCGAAGTCGTAGTGCCCTCCTTCGGCGGCGACTGGCACGTAGACGTCGTGATCCTTCCGCCAGTGCGCCAATAGCGGCGGAAGTTGTTCCATGTGGAGGCAATATGCGGTCATCGTCCCTCCGTTGGGGCGGCCGGGGAGAGGCCGCCAGGCTTGGTTGGCAGGAGTGGAGGATGTAGCCCTCTTGCGGGGCCGCGGCAACAGGAGTGAAAAAAAGAACGAATAAAAACGAGCGGCTGCCTCCACCAGGAGACAGCCGCAAAGCTTAACATGCTGCCATGAATGAATAAAATTCGTAAGCCCGGCCGTTCCCCTTACAGAAACGTAACCTCAGGAGCCCAGCGCACGTATGGCGTTCTGCAGCTCGTCGGCAAGGCGGCCGAGGGACTCCACGCCGCCGGACGCGCCGTTCATCTCCTGGGCGGTCTCCTGGGAGACGCGCCGCACGTCCTCCACGGCGCGGGCGATCTCGTCGCTGGCGGCGGACTGCTCCTCGGCGGCTGCAGCGATGGAGCGCACCTGGTCGGACGTCTGGACCACCAGCTCGACGATCCCTGCCAGCGCCTCGCCGGACTTGCCCGCCAGCTCCGTGGACCTTGCCACCGCGACGGCGGCCCTGTCGGCCCCGGACACGCTGTCCGACACGCCCTTCTGGATGGCCCCGATGACGTCGCCCACTTCCTTGGTGGCGGTCATGGTCTTTTCCGCGAGCTTGCGCACCTCGTCGGCCACCACTGCGAAGCCGCGTCCGGCATCTCCGGCGCGCGCGGCCTCGATGGCGGCGTTGAGGGCCAGGAGGTTGGTCTGGTCGGCGATGTCCGAGATGACGCCCATGATGCGCCCGATGGCCCCGGCGCGCTCGGAGAGTCCCGCCATGCTCTCCTTGAGGTTGCCGGTGAGGGAGTCCACCTCGTGGATGGCCTCAACGGACTGCGCCACCACCCGCGCGCCCTCCTGGGCCTTGGCCTGGGCCTGGCCCGCCTTCTCCGCGGCGCTGCCTGCGTTGCGCGCCACCTCGAGAACGGTTGCGTTCATCTCCTCCATGGCCGTGGCGGTCTCCTCGGTGCGGCGGCTCTGCACCTCCGCGCCCCGGTTGGCGCTCTCAACCTGGGAGGCCAGCATCCGGCTGGTCTGGCCGAGGCTTGAGGCTATCTCCTCCACCATGCGCACGGCGTTCAGGATGCTCTCGCCCTGGCAGGTTATCTGCTCCTCCTTGCGGCGCAGGTCAGTGTAGTCCAGGTACATGCACATGCCGCCGCTGACCTTGCCGTCCAGGTCGTGCAGGGGCGAGAGGGCCGCCTTTATGAAGCGGGTGTTGCCCTTGATGTTCTTGAATTCAACGTCGCGCACGACGCCCTCGTTCTTCTCCATCACGTCCACGATGAGCGCCTTGCGGCTCTTGTCGCCGTAGAAGAACTCGGAGAAGAACATGCCCACGCAGTCCTCGGGCCTGCCGCCGCGCTCCAGCATCTGGAGGGCTTCCTTGCTGCAATAGGTGACGTATCCGTTGGTATCGACCAGGGCGTAAGGGATGAGCACCGCCTCGGTGAGCCCCTTCCAGTTGCCCAGCGTCAGCTTGAGCTGCCCCACGAGGGCCGCGGCGGGGTCCGCCAGCGCCTTGGCCTCGGCGCAATCGGCGCTGGGCAGGGCTGTCTTGAAATCACCCTTGGCGATCCTGCCCAGCGCGTCCGCGAACTCCAGGATGTTGCGCGCGCAGGAGCCCACGAGCAGGAAGGCCGCGGCCCCTCCAACGAGCAGGCCTCCGGCCGCGCCGGCCGCATAGGCTGCGAACCCTCCAATGCCCAGGGCGTTCACGGCCATGGCGTGGAGGGACAGAGCGGCCAGGAGGGACATGGCCGAGACGATGATGGACCGGGAGACGATGGTGACTGATGACATCATGGCAGTCCTCTTGAATGAATTCAGGCAGGCTGGCCCTGTCCTTTTTTCTAATCAATGCCGGTGATATTTGGGAAGAAAAAACTGAACCGCTCCCATCAGGAACCGTGAACGGAGGATTATGCGGGCTGAACGGCGTCCACCGGCAGTCCACCTGTGGTCCGGAGGGCCTCGTAGAGAAGGATCGAGGCCGCGTTGGCGATGTTGAGCGAGCGAACGCAGCCCCAGATTGGGATGCGCACCAGGTCTTTCCGGCCGATGAGGATGGACTCGGGAAGCCCCGTGCTCTCGGAGCCGAACACGATGGCGTCGCCGGAGGCGAATGCGAAGCGGTGATAGTCGGTTCCGACGATCCCCCGGTTGCCCGAGGAGGTGAACACCAGCCGCGCGGGGGACGCGCCGTGAAGGAACGCCTGCCAGTCCTGCCAGACCGAGAGCTTCACGTGGGGCCAGTAGTCCAGCCCGGCGCGCTTGAGATAGCGGTCGGTGAGCTTGAAGCCCAGCGGCTCGACCAAATGCAGCGGCGTGTTCGTGGCCGCGCAGAGCCTTGCGATGGAGCCGGTGTTCTGGGGAATTTCCGGGGCGACGAGGACGAGTGAGATCATTGGTATGCAAAAAGCCCCGCTTTCGCGGGGCTTTGGGTTTCCGGTGGTGGGCGGTCTGGGATTTGAACCCAGGACTTCCACCGTGTGAAGATGGCACTCTAACCGCTGAGTTAACCGCCCGAGAAGCGGGTATTTAAAGAAAACCGCCCCCCTTGGCAAGCGTTTTTTTTACACGTTGATTCCCTTGACGGATTGAGGCAGGAAGACCCCCGGGGGACGCCCCCCGCCACATCACGCTAAAGAAGGTCTATCCATGCGACTTCTCGTCACCGGCGGTTGCGGTTTCATCGGCGCGAACTTCGTCTACATGATGCTCGAAAAGCATCCGGACATGGTCATCGTCAACCTGGACAAGCTGACCTACGCCGGGAACCGCTTCAGCCTGCTTCCCCTTGAAAAGAAACACGGCGGCAAGCGCTACCACTTCGTCCACGGCGACATCGCCAACGCGGAGTTGGTGGCCCACATCATCACCGACCACAAGATCGACGCCGTGGTCAACTTCGCCGCCGAATCCCACGTGGACCGCTCCATAGCCGACTGCAACCCCTTCATACTGACCAACGTGCTGGGAACCCAGGTGCTCCTGGACACCGCCCGCCGCCTTGGCATCCCCAGGTTCGTGCACGTCTCCACCGACGAGGTGTACGGAACGCTCGGCCCCACCGGCAAGTTCACCGAAGAGACGCCGCTTGCGCCCAACAGCCCCTACTCGGCCTCCAAGGCGTCGGCCGACATGCTCTGCCGCGCCTTCTTCGAGACCTACGGCTTCCCGGTGACCATCACGCGCTGCTCCAACAACTACGGTCCTTACCAGTTCCCGGAGAAGCTCATCCCGCTCATGATCATGAAGGCCTCGCGCGGCGAGTCCCTGCCGGTCTACGGCGACGGCATGAACGTGCGCGACTGGATCTTCGTCACCGACCACTGCCGCGGCGTGGAGCTGACCCTCTTCAAGGGCAGGCCAGGCCAGGCCTACAACTTCGGCGGCAACGCGGAGAAGCCCAACATCGAGGTGGTCAAGACCATCCTCTCCGCCCTGGGCCAGCCCGAGAGCCTCATCAGCTACGTGAAGGACCGCCCCGGGCACGACCGCCGCTACGCCATGGACTACTCCCTGGCCAAGAGCGAACTCGGCTTCGAGCCCGAGTACACCTTCGAGCGCGGCATCGCCGAGACCCTGGAATGGTACAAGTCCAACCAGGACTGGCTCGAGCAGGTGCAGAGCGGAGCCTACCGCACCTTCATGGACAAGTGGTACGAGGAGCGCCAATGAACAGACGCGTCGCGGTGCTTGGCGGGCGGACGGGCCTTCTGGGAGCGCCCCTGACCAGGGCCTTCGAGGCCGCCGGATTCGAGGCGGACCCCCTGGGCCGCGCCGACTTCGACATCTGCGATCCCCAGGCCATGGGCAGCTACCTGGACGAGCAGCAGCCGGACTGGGTGGTGAACGCCGTGGCCTACACGGCGGTGGACAAGGCCGAGGACGAGCCCCAGGAGGCCGCGCGCCTCAACAAGGCCCTCCCGGCCATGCTGGGCAGGCTGTGCGCGGACAGGGGCATCGGCCTTTTCCACTACAGCACCGACTTCGTGTTCGACGGCAGGAAGAACACCCCCTACACCGAGGAAGACCCGGTGGGGCCGCTTTGCGTCTACGGGCAGACCAAGCTCGACGGCGAGAGGGAGCTCCTCTCCCTGAACATGGAGCGCCTCATCATAGCGCGCGTGGCCTGGCTCTTCGGCCCGGGCAAGAAGAACTTCGTGCGCACCATCCTGAACCTGGCCAAGGAGCGCCCGGAGCTCAAGGTGGTGCACGACCAGATCGGCTCGCCCTCCTGCACCCTGGACTTGGCCGGCTACTCGGTGGCTCTGGTGATGGCCCAGGCTTCGGGGGTCTACCACCTTGCCGGCGCCGGGCGGGCGAGCTGGTGCGAGCTGGCCAGCGAGGCGGTCGCGGCCGCCGGGTACGAGTGCCACGTGCTGCCCATCACCAGCGCGGAATATCCGGTCAAGGCGCAGCGCCCGGCCTATTCGGTGCTGGACACCTCGAAATTCACCGCCTTGACCGGCATCTCGCCGCGCCCCTGGCTCCAGGCCCTGCGGGAGTACGTCTACGCGGAGCTCGAGGCGGAGGCGAAGGACGCGGGCTAGCGGGCTTCCCAACACGAAACATGAAGGCCGCGCGGGCATTGCCCGCGCGGCCTTTTTCGTCGTGGCTGCTGTTTCTGTTGTTATTTGGACTGGCCATTTAAAGAGCATGTGAGACCAGACATGGTGAAGTAGTCATTGAGTGTATTTAACTCATCATGAATTTGTGCAACCTTTAACTCTAATTCACCGACACAATGCGTCCCAATCTTTGGCAATGGCAGAAAGGCACGCGCTCCATCCACAGCAACCAACACAAATCGCCTTATAATACTACCATCATAACACAGATCACACCAGTAGCTAATTGCATTTTTATCAGGAAAACATGTAGCCCACTTCTCAACAAATCGGCCATTATGAATCCCATCATCGCTATAAAGAGAAACAAATCTCAATCTAATATCTTTTTTACAATACACCTCTGACCCACGAGCAGTGTTAATGTAAGTCCAATCATTTTTTACATCTGAACATATTATATGTGAAAATATCTCTTCGTCAGACATGTCTCTTATTCTCTTGTCATTAATTATAAATTTTGAAAGTTGTATAGCACCAAAAAATGACGCAGACAAAACACTTAACACATAAGCAACAGCCTCTCCATCACCATATTTCATCCAGTACAGTGCGGCGACAATATTACATACGAAAAAACCCAACCCAAAGAAACTCATCTCTATATCATTATCAACAACCCACCGTGCCCATCTTTTTGCAAAATGACTTTCACGCAATGATTTAATATAATCCATTATGCCCTCCGAAAGATGGAATTCCCTAGAAATCCTACATAGATTTTAATTGCCCATTCCACATGATCATTCAGATATCAAATCAAATTGAAGGCCGCGTGGTCGAAACCACGCGGCCCTTGCTCTGACCAAAACCCATCCACCCCGGCTACTTCACCGTGAACTCGGGGCCGTCGTACTCCACGGAAACCTCGATCTCGCCGGACCTGATCTTCCCGGCCAGCTCCTCCACCCTGGCGCGCACCTTCTCCGGAACGTCCGGGGCCAGGGCCAGCCGCACCGCATGGGCGTCTTCCAGGCCAATCTTCTTCACGGCTCCGGCCTTCCAGTTCCCGGCGGCAAGGTCCGCGCCCGCGCCGGACACCGCCCTGCTCACGCCGGCCACGGCCGAGGCCGCGAACACCTGGGGATCGGAGGCGGTCCAGTCCTTCACGTTGCCGATCTGGCGGACATTCTTCTCCCTGCAGGCGTCGATGGCCCCCTGGCGTCCGGCGTTGAGCATGGTGAAGATGATGTCCGCTCCGGCCTTTATCTGGGCAAGGGCCACCTTGCGCGACAGGGCGTTGTCGTCCTGGTTGCCGCAGAAGGTGGTGAGCAGTTTCGCCTTGGGGTTCGCGTGCGCCAGTCCGGCGGCGAATGCCGCGCGCCCCTTGAGGCCCGGGGTCACCCGGATTCCGGATATGTGGCCCACCTTGCCGGTTTTGGTCATGAGCCCGGCTGCGGCCCCGGCCAACCACGCGGACTGCTCCTGGAGCACCTCGTAGCTGGACAGGTTGGGCCCGGCGGCGTTGCCCTGGATCACGGTGAATCGCACGTCCGGGAATTCCCCGGCCACGATCTTGGCGGCCTCGCCGCACTGCCCGCCGTGGGCGATCACCATGTCCGGCCCGCGCCGGGCCAGATCGCGCAAGGCGCCGGCCAGGAGCTCCGTCTGAGGCTTGACCTTGTCGATGAACTCCACCTTCGCGCCGGTCTCGGCCTGAATGCGCATGAGCCCCTCGTGGCCGGACTGCATGAACCCGCCGTCCGTGACGCTGCCGGGGATGAGCATGGCCACGAAGAGCTGTTTCGGCGCGGGGTCCGGGGCCTTTTTGGGAGCGCAGGCCGTTGCGGCGGAGAGGACGAGAAGGACGCAGAGAAGCCTGACATATGATCGCATTGGAACCTCCTGGCGGTGTGATCAGTACTCGGAAACCTTCTTCGGCAGCGTGGCCACCCACAGCCTCGGGGCCACGGCGCTGGGCCGGAAGATGAAGGACGCCTGGGTGGGCTTGCCGTCCGCGGAGAGCTTTCCGTCCTCCCCCAGCACGTAGGCGGCGGGATCGAGCACCGGTTTGCCGTCCGCGCCTGTGGCGTACCCCGCTATCTGCTGCTGCAGGCCGAATCCGTGCCCGCCCATGAAGGCCAGGGTGCGGCCGTCGGCCAGAAGCGTCATGCTCTCGGCCCAGGCTTCCTTGAACCCGGCCGCGTGCAGATCCATGACCAGGGTCTTGCGCGCCAGGTTGAAACTTCTCTTCAGCAGGGCCGGATCGGCGAGGCTCTCGGGAGTCTGGCCCGCGTCGTTGGTGACCTTGTTGATGTTGTGGGCCGTGGTGAGGTCCACCGCGAAGACCAGGCTCCTGGCCCTGCCCTCCTTGTCCACGCCCTGCTCCAGCACCAGGAGCCGCTTGTCCGCGAAGGCTACCGGGTCGCCCGTGACCACGCGGGCCGGGTCCTCGAAGGTCTCGAGGTCGATGGGGTAGCACAGCTGGCGGACGCGCTCGGTGTCCGGGTCGAACTCCACGATGCGGCTGAAGAGGCCCGGCTTGCCGCCGGAGAAAAGCACGCCGCGCATCATGGTGAAGACCTTGCCGGATGGGCTCATGCTCACCCCGGCGAACCCCCATCCCGGGCGGCGAGTGGCAAGGTACTCCTGGAGCCCGTCTGAAGCGTCAAACACCGACAGCACCGCCCCGTCCCGGGGCGACACGCCCACCATGGCGGGCCGGTAGCCGTCGGCGATCCAGAACCTGCCGCGCTTGTAGTCGTAGGCCACGCCCTGCGGGTCGAGGCCGTTCTTGTCGTAGGAGAGCCGCTTCAGCGCGGCGTCGAGCGGCGCGCTGACAGGTGAGCCCTCCACGGCCGGCGCGGGGGGCAGCCCGGTCATCTGCCCTCCGTCCTCCTTTCTCAGGGGGAGGATGCCGATCACGGTGGCCTTGTCCCCTGAGAGCTTCATGGTGACGATGGAGGGATGGAAGCCCGGCAGCACGAAGATGGTGGAAGCCAGGGCCTTTCCGTCCCGGGTCACGGTGGGGCCGGGCGCGGTAGGCCCCCTGCCGGTGAGGGTGTGCAGCACCATGCTGCCGTCCGGCTGCCCCTGGGCGCAGTTGAGGCCGAAGCCCAGGCCGGGCGCGAATCCGTTGGGGAAATACCGCCCCATCCCTTCGGGAGCGGGGAGCATCATGGACGCGGGGATGACCACCTCCGGGGCGCGCACTTCGACCGGACCGGGGGGAGGCGGGGCTGTCGCGGGCGGCTGCTGGGCAGGCTGCCGGGCCTGATTGGACGCGTCCCCGGCCGGGCTCGCCGCCCAGGCAGGGACGCAAAACGCCGTCAGCGCGCAGACGAAGACCGCCCCGCGCAAGAGTGAACACAAGCTCATGGAAGGCTCCTGTCAGGCTTGATTACGCCTTGAAGTCCTGAGCCTCTATGCCTAGCCTTTTGAGGATTTTCTGTAAACTGGCGCGCTCGAGCCCGCTCACGCGCGCGGCCTCGGAGATGTTGCCCTTCGTGCGTCCCAGCAATTGATCCACGTAGGCCCTGGTGAAGGCTTCCAGCGCATGGTTCTTGGCCTCCTGGTAGCTTCCGAGCGCGCAGGACTGCGCCGGGACAAGCCCTCCGCCGCCGTCCACCATCCTGGCGGCCTGGGCGTCGATGACCTCGCCGGGCGAGAAAACGACCAGGCGCCGTATGAAGTTGAGCAGCTCGCGCACGTTGCCCGGCCACTCGCGCCCGGCCAGATAGCCCAGCGCGTCCGGAGTGATCTCCTTCTCGGGCAGGTTCATCTCCTTGCAGGTACGCCGCAGGAAATGGGAGGCCAGCAGCGGCACGTCCTCGCGCCTGTCGCGCAGAGGAGGGGTCTGGATGGTGAGCACGTTCAGGCGGTAGAAGAGGTCCTCGCGGAAGGTGCGGTCCCTGATCTTCTCCTCCAGGTGCTGGTTGGTGGAGGCGATGATGCGAACGTCCACGTTCACGGTCTCGCTGCCGCCAACGGGGCGCACCTCGCGCTCCTGGAGGACCCGCAGGAGCTTGGTCTGCACGTTCATGGGGATGTCGCCGATCTCGTCGAGCAGGATGGTCCCGCCCCCGGCCGCCAGGAACAGCCCTTTGCTGGCCTTCTCCGCGCCGGTGAAGGCCCCCTTCACGTGGCCGAAGAGTTCGGACTCCAGAAGCTGCTCGGGGATGGCCGGGCAGTTCACGGATATCATGGGGCCTTCGCTGCGCCCGCTCATGCGGTGGATGGCCCGGGCCACCACCTCCTTGCCCGTGCCGGACTCGCCCTGGATGAGCACGGTGTAGTCAGACCCGGCCACGGCGGCGATGGTCTGCTTGAGCCTGACCACGCTGGGCGATTCGCCGATGAGTTCGCGCCAGGTCTCGGCTTCGGCCACGGATTCCCGCAGCCTCCGGTTCTCCGAGAGCAGGCGCGAGCGCTCCAGGGCCTTCTCCAGGGCCAGGAACAGGTTCTCGGGCTCCAGGGGCTTGGTGAGGAAATCGTAGGCCCCGGCCTTGAGAGCGGCCACGGCCGACCCCACGTCGCCGTGGGCGGTAAGCATCACCACGGTGAGCATGGGGTTTTGCGCCAGCGCCCTGACCAGAAGCTCCTGGCCGCCCATGCCGGGCATGCGCAGGTCCGTGAACATGAGTCCCGGGGCTTTCTCCTCGATGCGGGCCAGGGCATCCTCGCCGTCGTGGGCCAGGAGCACCTCCGCGTCGGGGCGGCGGGCGCTTATGAGCCGGGCCAGCCCCTTGGCGAAGTCCGGCTGGTCGTCCACCACCAGGATGACGTCACGCGGCTTCATGACCGGCCTCCGGGGCGCTGGCCAGGGGCAGGCGCACGATGAACACGGCCCCCGAATCGTTCACGGCTTCCACGCTTCCCCCCATGTCGTTTACCAGGCCGAACACCACGGCCAGTCCGAGTCCCGTGCCCTTGCCCACCTCCTTGGTGGTGAAGAAGGGGTCGAAGATGCGTCCCAGGTTCTCCGGGGCGATCCCCGGCCCGTCGTCCGCAACCCTGAGAACCGCCGCGCCGTCCTCCACGAAGGCCCGCACCGAGATGGTCCCGCCCGGGCCGACAGCGTCCAGGGCGTTGATGAGCAGGTTTGAGACGATCTGCTCGAGCGCCGTGGCGTCGGCGTCCACCAGGGGCAGGCCGCCGGGGGCGTCCACCACGAGGCGCACTCCCTCCGCTGCCGCCTGTGCCTGGAAGACGCTGGCCGTCTGGCGGGCGGCGGCGGCCAGGTCGCAGGGGCCGGTGGCCCCTTTCTTGGGCCGGACGTAGTCCAGAAGGTCTCGCAGCACCTTCTGTGCCTGCCGGGTGTGGCGCAGGATGACCTCCACGTCCTCCCGGCTCTCCTCCATCCCGGCCGATGCCTTGAGGAGCTCTCCGTAGAAGAGGATAACGCCCAGGGGGTTGTTGATCTCGTGGGCCAGGCCGGCGGCCAGGCGCCCCACGGCCAGGAGCTTCTCGTTCTGCTGGGCCAGCTCCCGCATGCGCCGCTCCCCCGTCACCTCGCGGGCGTAGGCCACCAGCCTGCCGCCCCGGCCCCGGTACTCCGGCAACGGATAGAGGGAGATGAAGAATGTGCGCTCGCCCGGCAGCCTGACCTCGCGCACGGACGGACCTGCCAGGACTTCCTCGGGCAGGGGCTTGCCCTGCTCGATGCCAAGGCTGTCGCGCAGACGCCCGGCCACGGCGTCCATGCCGCCTGGACCCGGTCCGGCCAGACGCCTGGCGGACTCGTTGGCCAGCACCACCATGCCCTGCCCGTCCAGGAGGGCCACCGGGTCGCTTATCCCCTCGAAGACCGCGTGGAGCAAGTCGTTCTGGCGGATGAGGTTCTCCAGCGCGTCCATGTTCTCCATGACCACGCCCAGCTGCTGCCCCACGGCCATGAGCACCTCCACCGGCATGGGGTCGGGCTCTTCCTGGGGCTGCCAGCAGAGGGTGAGCATGCCGTGGGCCGCGCCCGATGTCTGCACCGGGATGTAGGCGCACCCGCCCTTGAAATCGGCCTCCCCCCGGGCGGCCATGCGTTCCCAGGCCAGCGGCATGGCGATGTCCGACTCCTGGTCCGGCCAGGAGTACGTCGCTCCCATGGCCATGGTGCAGCAGTAGGTGACGCGGCTGGCGCCGAAGCGCTTGCCGATGAGGCCGAGGCAACCGTCCAGGATCTCCTTGCGCTCGCGCGTGCGGTTGAGGCCGTCCAGCAGGCTCACGAACAGCCCCACGTCGGCGCGGCGCGCCTCGGCCTCGCGGGTGAGCTCCAGCGTGCGCCCGTCCACCATGGCCTCCAGGTTGGAGGCGTAGGACTCCAACTGGGCGCGGGCCTCGCGCAGGCTCGCGGCGAACTGCTCCATGGAGGCCATCATCTGCTCGATCTCGTCGCGGGACTGGTCAAGCGGGTGGTAGCGGGTCATGACCTTCGTCTCGGGGGCCGCCTCGGGGAAGTGGCGGCTCATCACCGAGAGCGCCCGGCGCAGGTTGTGCACCACGAGCCGGTTGAAGAAGAAGTAGATGGTCCCGAACAGGAAGAAGGCCCCGAAGGAGAACATGAGCACGAAGCCGAGCGTGGCCCCCTGGATGCGGGCCACGGTTCCCTGCATGGGCAGGCGGACCACGTGCGCCCCGGCCAGCTCGCCCTCCTTGCGGTTGAAGCCCAGCTCCCGGCCGTAGGCCGCGACCAGGTCTTTCGGCGCGGCCTCAGGATCGCCGTGGCAGCGCAGGCAGAATCCCTGGTAGCGCACGGGCTGGGCCATCACCAGGTACTCCTGGCCGCCCTCCTTGATGATGGCCTCCGCCCACTCCCTGTCTGGTTCGGCGTTGAAGCGGGCGATGAAATCCCTCTCCAGCCCCCTGGCCTCGAGACCGGGGCTCCTGGCCCCGATGGCCACGCGCCTGAAAAGGAAGTCCTCCTTGCCGTCCTGGCCCATGGGGCCCATGGCGGCGCGGGCCAGGTTGGTGCAGGACATGGCCTCCAAGAGGCTCTCCTCCTCAAGGAGGCTCCCGGTGATGACGGGGCGCAGGTTGTCCTGCACGTAGGCGTGCAGCGACTCCACCCCGCGCAGGATGACCTGGGCCTTGCCCCTTGCCTCCTGTTCCAGGGTCTCGCGCAGGTAATGCTGGAGAAGGTAGACGAAGAAGACCCCGATCACCACCATGATGGCCGAGAGGCCCAGTATGAACTTGGTCTGAAGGTTTCTTGGCTTGAAGATGCTCATGCGGCGTACAGTGTAATGCCCCTTCCTCCGGAGGGCAACCGCGCCTCCGGCGACCCCGCCGAGAAAGCCTGAAGCCAAGTCCGGGCAAGGGGTTGACTCGCCAAGCGCCTCGGGCGATTTTACCCGCATGAGCGGCTCCAACCAACCCGACGGCAGCCACTGCCTTTCCGACGGCTACGAAATCTTCTGGGCGACCCCCGAAGTCGCCGTGGGCGCCATGCCCTGCAAACCCGAACATCTGGACCTCCTCAAAGAGGAAGGTCTGGGCGCGGTCCTCAACCTGTGCGCGGAGTTCTGCGACCTCCCGGACATCGAGCGCGACCACGGCCTGGCCGTGCGGTACCTGCCCATCGACGACATGGGCGTCCCCGACCCGGTCGAGACGGACAAGGCCCTGGACTGGCTCGACGCCCAACTGGCGCGCGGGGTCAAGGTGTTCATGCACTGCCGCTTCGGCATGGGCCGCACGGGCACGGTTCTGGCCTGCTGGCTTGCGCGCCGGGGCATCTGCCTCAACCCAGGCCCCGGCTGGAGGGCGTCTCCCGCCTCACCCGAGCAGCGCCGCTTCGTGAAGGCCTACCTGGAGCGGCTCGGCATCGCCCCCCCGCGCCACGACCTCTGGGAGCGAATCATGCACTGCCTTTTCGGCCACTGAGTCCTCCAGGGTGCGTCGCCGGGAACGCACCCTGCAAACCCGTGTTAGCGACCCCAGGGACGCACGAGATCCCTCCGGCACGGCAAATCCTTCATTTCCAGTACCTTAAGAAAAACACACCAGCCTGGCACACCGCTTGCTATTAAGAGTGCGGGTTGGTTGTGGTGGGGGATGCCGCGAGAATTAGAGCGCTCGCGGCTATATCCCCCCGCGAGTCGAGAGATACCGGCCGCATGCCGGACCTCTTCCCTCAGGGCAGGGCCGCGAGGATGACGATCCTCGCGGCCCTATATTTTTGCCCTTGCCTTTCCTGGGCTCTGAATTATCATTTCCTAATAAATGCCGCCCTTCTCACAAGACATCAACCTCGCCTGCCGTTTCGAGAACCGACTGGACATGCGCTGCGTGCTGACCAGCCTCCTTGAGGAGGCCCCGCAGCCCGCGCGCACGGCCATCATGCACCTTCTCGTGTCCCTGAAGACAAGCCTGGACATCCTGGTCAAGCGCCCGGACTTCCAGAACCTGAACCGCCCCGTGCGCGACTGGGGCGAACTGCTCACCGGGCTTACGGAGCTCAGGCTCGACCTGGACAGGATCAAGTCCTCTCGCATCGAGCGGCTCAGGCATTGCCATCCGCACTTCGTCCAGCTCGAGCATCGCTTCGAGCTGCTCAAGCGCGCCTACGAGCGCTCCACCCTGATGCTCGAGATCGTCTACGCCCTCATCGCGGCCGGGCAGGAATTCACCACGGCCGAGGAGGTGCTGGAACAGTCCGGCGAGACCCTCCTGCGGGAGCTCGGCGGCGACCTCTACGTCTGCCGCCTGCGCGACGACCAGGACAACTGGATCAACGTCGCCTCCAGCGACGCCCAGGGCTTGCAGACCCCCATCTTCGTGTGGTCCATGGAAGACTCCATGCCCAACCATCCGGTGATGCGGGCCGTACACGAGCGCGGCATCTTCCACGTGCTCTCAAACGATCTGCGCGGCATGGAGCGCGGCGGCGAATCCTGGGACTGCATGGCCTACCAGGAGGGCTACCGCTCCCGCCTGTGCTTCCTGCTGCGCTCGGACTGCGAGGCCTTCGGGCTCATCAACCTCTACTCGCGCCAGACCGGCTTCTTCGACCGCTTCGACTCGCAGTTTCTGGCCGACGCCTCCAAGATCGTCTCCCTCACCGTGGGGCGCCAGCTGGAACTGGGCAAGGACGCCCTGGCCAAGGCCGCGGGCGGCATGGCCCACGTGGGCAACAACGTGCTGGGCATCATGATGAACTACAACTCCCTGGTCATGGAGGAGCTGCAGCACATTTCCTCGGAAGTGGAGCGTTCCCTGGCCCGCACCCTGCCGGACAGGGACGTGGAAGGCCTGGCCCGCGAGATCGAGACCCTGCGCAAGCTCCTCATCGACATGGACCTGGGCCGCAAGGTCGCCTGCCTCAAAGGCGTGGACGACGCCATCCGCAGGCTCAAGGCGGCCATCGAGAACCTGCTCACCCAGGTGAACAGGCCGGTTCTCATGCCTTACGTCAGGGGCCAGGAAGTGCTCGACCTGGAATACTCCCACGCCCCCAGGCCACAGGCAGGACGCCACCCCGCCGGGCATCCTTCCTGAAGCCTTCCGCATCCGCCCCTCCCGGCCAGCCTTGACAGCCCTCCCGGGCGTTGTTAGCTGTTTGGCACTCTCGGCGACAGAGTGCCAAAGCCATGCGTGAAGCACCTCTCATACAAAGGGAACTCGAAGTCCTCACCTCCATCGTGGAGGACTACATCGCCAAGGCCCAGCCCGTCGGCTCCCGCACGGTGTCCAAGGGCGGGCGCATGCGCCTGTCCCCGGCCTCCATCCGCAACACCATGGCGGACCTGACCGACAAGGGCTACCTGGAGCAGCCCCACACGTCCGCCGGGCGCATCCCCACGGCCAAGGCCTTCAGGCTCTACCTGGACCAGGTCATGCAGCTTAGGCCGCTGCCCGCGCCGCTCAAGGAGATGATGGCCGCTTCGCTCGGGAAGGCAGGGCTTGAGATCGACGACATCCTGCGACACGCCTCCAGGGTGCTTTCCACCGTCTCCAAGCAGGTGTGCATGGTGCTTGCCCCGCGCCAGTCCATGGCCCGCTGCGGGCCATG